>JBAWEZ010000011.1:0-146175 GCA_049591475.1 Candidatus Acidiferrales bacterium | reverse complement strand
GAGCCGAGCGCGCGCGTCAGCGATTGCATTTGATCGCGCAGCCGCTCGACGTTGTCGAGAGCGGTCTGGGAGCCCTGATTCGGAGACTGTTCTGGGCCGAGTGCCTGCTGGGCGGCTTTGAGATTATCGGATAGCTGGCGGAGATCGGTGGCTATTCCCGGCTCGGCGTTGGGATCGGGAGCGTAACCGCGCCGCAGCCAATCGGCGGTGCGCTGCAGGCGCGTCTGCAGATCGGATTGGTCGAGGTCGCCGAGCGCGTCGCGAAGCTTGGAAGCGGCGGCGTGCTGCGTGGGAGCCATTTCGCGGGCGGCGCTGCGCATTTGCTGTTCGAGCTGCGCGACGCCGTCGGCTAGCTTCTGGCGATTCTCCGCGAGCCGCTGAGCTTGCTGAAACAGGCTCTGTTCGCCCTCCTGGGAATTGCCCTGGCTGGCGCCGCTTTGCTGCAGGATCCGGCGGAGGCTATCGGCTTGGGCCCCCTGCTGCTGCGCCAGCTGATCGGCTTGATTGGCCATTTGGCTGATGCGGCCGGAGTCCTGCTGGCTCTGCATCGCGCCGAGGGCTTCGGTGGCGTCGCGAAGTCGATCGGCGGCGCGGCGCGCGTCAGCTGCGCTTTGCTGAGTCGAGGCGCGGTTGAGCGCGTCCGTGGCTTCACGGAGCGAATCGATGGCGCGCTGGACGCGCGGATCGCCGGAACTTTGCGATTGGCCTTGTTTCCCCTGCGCGGACTGTCCCTGAGACTGGCCGCTCGCCGATTGACCGCTCGACGATTGGCCAGATGACCCGCTCTGGCCTTGCTGTTGGTTCTGCGCCAATTGCTGAAGCTGCTGCTGAATCTGCTGCGCGTTGCGGCGCAGCATTTCTTCCTGCCAGCGCTGTTCGAAGGATTGGCCGTTGGTGCGCTGCTGATTCACCAGATCCTGCTGGCGGCGAGCGAGAGCGTCGAGCTTGCGAAGAGCGTCGTCGATGGCCTTCGCGCGATCGCTTGCGGAGGAATTCGCGGTCTGCGCGGTTTCGTACTGATTTTTCTGCGTGTCGAGCTCGAGATCGAAGAGGCTCGCGAGATCGCGGCCAGCGCCGCCTCCGCTAGCGCCGCCAGCCTGGTTGCCAAAGGCGACTTGAATTTGCCGGAAGGTGGCCTCGGCCTGGAGAAGATGCTGCAATGCTTTTTGTTCGTTGGGCAGCGCTTTCTGCCATTCGAGCTTGTGCAGATTTTGGGCAGCGGGATTCATCGCTTGCGCCGCGGCGGACATATCGTTCTGGAAGCTGCTGAAGGTTTGATTCTGCTGGTTCAGATCGCGCAGGCCCAGGCGTCCTGCGAGCGCGATGGCCTGATCGCGCAGCTTCGATTGAACTTCAGATAGGAACTTGCCTGTCTCGGCAGCGGCCTGCGCCGAACCACCTTTCGCACCCTGCTGTTTCCAGGTCTCCGCGATGATTTCCTTCTCCCGCTCGGAGATGTCGTTCTGATTGCCCATCCCGCCGCCCCCGCCGCCCCCACCTTGCTGGGATTGCGAGAATTCCCGCTCGAACGGATCCACCTGTACAAAGTAGATATCCGTGTGAGCGTCGGTGCGGGCATCTTTAGCGGTGGCGTAATAGCTGATGATGTCGCCGGGAACGAGTTTGAGATTTTCGAGAGCGATCACGGTAGAACCATCGGCTTGCTTGACGATCTTTTTATTGAGCAGGTCGACAGTTTGTTCAGCGCCGCCGTTGACGGAGTAATGCAGGGCCATATTGTTTAGGCCGAATTGATCGCTAGCCTGCACACCGATGGTGACTTCCTCGATGGGGCTGGCGCGGTAATCGTGCGGCGGGCGGACGATGGCGACGTCGGGAGGATTGGCTTTATTCGCCTCGATAAAAAAGTCTTCGGTGAGGCGGACGGGACGACCCTGGTCAATGGCAGCGATGTGATAGGCGCCGTCTTTTTGCATGTTGATAGCGCCGCGGTAGACATTATCTTCGCCGCCGGAAAGTTGGATTTGCTGGCCGTTGTCGAGGACCAGGACGCCATTAGCCAGCGGGCGATCGGTGCGGATTTCGAGATTGGCGGTAGTGCCTTCGATGGCGCGGAGATCGCCGCCGTGCGCGTCGGTGACGGATTTCATGCCGGTCCACGAAGGATAGTTATAAGTGACGTGGATTTGCTTGACCGCCGGAAGATCGACGACGCGAATGGTGAAGTGGCGCGAGTGAACTGAGCCCGCCTCGACGTAGTATTCGACGCCTTCGGGCAATCCCGCAAACATGAACTGAAAACCAGAGCCGCCAGGCTGCGGAAGCATCGCAAGCTCGTTCCATTTCGAGGCGCTGTTGTAGCGGGCGAAAAGGTGGACCTGGGACGGTTCGAAGCCGATTGTTTGCGCGGTAACAAGCTCGTCGGTGTTGCGACGGACGGAGGCATCGCCGGGAGAAACCTTGATGTTGTAGAAGGGAACAAGATTTGCCCCGGAACCGCGCCAGAGAAGCGCAGCGCCATAGCCCATGAATCCCGGAGCAGCAGCGATCATCCAGACGAGCACCGCGAGCATGCTTAGCCCCAAAACCGCCGAACCAAGCAGCGCGCCATTCGTGAAGAGCCGCTTAGGCTGGGACGAGCGAGTTAGGTTCAAGGTATCGGCGGCAAGAAGCTCGATGAAAGGCTCGCGTGCGGCATCGCGGTCGGCGAAGGTGACCAGGCGCTGCTTGAAATCGGGGAAAGTTACTTCCGCTTTTGCGGCGGCGCGGCGGCGATTGAGGCGCCAGAGCGGAAGCACCAATCCGAACGCGGCGGCATAGACGAGGAGGCAAATCAGCACGAA
Source organism: Candidatus Acidiferrales bacterium (assembly GCA_049591475.1). GTDB lineage: Bacteria > Acidobacteriota > Terriglobia > Acidiferrales > UBA7541 > Palsa-295. The sequence goes on along the minus strand of JBAWEZ010000011.1, from coordinate 143,371 downwards.
TCGCGCGCCGGTGATGCTCCAGCCAGCGAATGCGAAAGCGTTGGCAATCAGGACGAGAACTAAGGTGGCGGCGAGGGCCGCGAAGGCAAGGATCGCTGCGCCACGAACGGCGGCACCGATTCGCAGACGGCGTTCGATTTGGCCGATATAGGAGTTGAGCTGGTCGCGCGCGCTCATGATTCCTCCCGCCGGACCCCCAGGTGCAGATTTGCGACCCAGGATTCGACGATCGCCGTCAACAGCACCAACAGCATAACGTACCACCAGAGAGAATGGGCATCGAATTTTTGCGGCGCCGAAGCGGATGTAGATGCGATAGTTGCGGCGCTGGCAGTTGCGTGTGCTGTTTTGGGTTTTCCGGACCAGAGCGAAAGAGCGTCCGGAGACATGACGGCGAGATCGGATTCGCGGCGATCGGCGTTCACGCCCACGACGTCTTGGCGGCCGTTGGCCAACCGTAGCTGGTAAAAGCCGGCGTCATTGAGCTGATACGTCTGCGCGGTGGTGGCTTCTTGCAGCGATAGGGGACGACGGCCCTGGGGATCGACCACCTCGACGCTGACTGCCCGCTCCTTGGCGGTGCGCAATTGCAGATATGAGCCGACAAGTTGCGAGCCGGCAGGACGCTCGGAGCCGGAGAGATAGAACGCGGTCTGTTCGACGAAGGGGACGAAATCCGGATGCAGCGGGAAATCGTTGGTGAGATTGTCGAGACCGGAGGCGAGAAGAAGGACGCGGCCTTCGCCAATTTTCTTGTCGAGCAGCAGGGGAGTGCCGTCCGTGAGGCGGGCGGCGACTTGCGAGCCGGAATCATCCACTTTCACGGCGTAATAAAACTTCACATCCGACCAGCGATTGGCTTTGGCGATGGACGGGTGCGAGGGATCTGTATCGCCGACGGTGAGATAGCCGCCTGGGCCGTTCGAGTAGTAGTGCGCACCCTGAACATTTGCGCCGAAGAGCGGGATGCGCGAGGCGCGGCCGATTCCAGTGCCGGCGGCGATCAGGACGCCGCCTCCGCCGCGGACGTAACGGGCGAGATTATTTTCGAATGCCGAAGGTAGCGAGGCGACGTCCGAGAGGACGACGAAGGCGTATTTCGAAGGCTGAACGCTCGAGGCTTGGTCCGCGGAGACGCTTTCCATGGTGAAGGCAGATTGCGCTGAAGCAGCAAGCGCGGCGCCGAAGTAAAGAGGCGAGCGCTTGTCGGAGGCCTGGTGGAGGAAGAGGACCTGCTGAGGGTCGGAGCGCTCGACGGCGAAATAACTGATGTCGTCGGCGGGCAGAGCATCGGCGGAATCGATGCGCACGGCGCAGCGGCTGAAGCCGTAAGGCACTTCGAGAGAATTGAATTCGACGGTGGCGCGACCATTGGCCGGGACTGCGATTTTTTGCGTGGCGATGGTTTTGCCGTTGACGACGAGAGACACGGTGCGCGTGGCGGCGGGAGTTTCGTAACCGGCGACGATGGCTTGCACGCGCGCTTTCTTCACGTCCCAGACCTGGCCGGGGGCGCTGACGCTTTCGACCGCCCAATTGTCGACCGTGGAATTCACTACCGGATGCAGGACCAGCGAAACCTTTGCGGGAAGCGCCAGGTCCGCGAAATCTGCGGGCATTTCCGATTTCTGCATGTCGCTGAAGAAATGCAGATCGATGGGGCCCTGGACGCTGTCGCTGAAGGAACGCAGGCCGCGCGCGAGTTCGCCGAAGCTGCCGCGTGAATCCGTGGGCTGGATGGCGGAGATCGCGGCTTGCAGCGCGCGAGGATCGTTGATGGGCTGCGACATGGCTTCGAGGCCGGAGCCGAGAGCGAAGATTTGCGCGCGTTCGGTGGGCGGGCGCGACGCCAGGACGGAGAGGGCCTCGCGCTTGGCGTCCGCGAGGCGGGATCCGGCGCGCATGCTGAATGAGTTGTCGATCACGATGGCGAGAAGCTTGTTGGTGGCGACGCTGGCAGCCGGACGATTGATAAATGGATCGGCAAAGGCCAGCACCAGCAGCGCGAGCAGCGCGAGGCGCAGGGCCAGAAGAATTAGGTAGCGAAGGCGGCGATGGCGAATCGAGCTTTGGGTGCGCGGTTCGAAGAACATCAGCGAGCTAAATGGTTTGGGGGTCGATGTGTGGCGGCGAAGCAGATGCAAATACAGCGGAACGGCGAGGGCCGCGGCGCCGGCGAAGAACCATGGTGCGAGGAAGCCCATCAGTTACGCTCCTGACGAATGGTGAGGTATTCGGCGAGGGCGGTATCGAGCGGGCGATCGGTGCGGAGCAGGAAGTAGTCCATTCCGGCGGCGCGAGCGCGCGTTTGTAGCTCTTCGATATGCGCGCCAATTTTTTGACGATACTCGTTTTGCGCGTATTCGGGCGTGACTTCCATGCGCTGGCTGGTTTCGGAGTCGACGAGGATAACCGGCTCGCCCAATTGAGGCTCGATTTCGCGCGGGTCGAGGACGTGAAAGAGCACGACTTCGTTGCCATGGAAGCGCAGCGGCTCGATGGTGCGAACGATATTGTCGGGAGATTCGAAAAAGTCCGAGAGGATCAGGACCAAGCCGCGACGCCGGAGGAATTGCTGGAAATGATGGAGCGGCTTGGCGAAATCCGTGCGCGCGCGAGGCTCGGCTTGTTCGAGTCCGGCGAGGAGGCGATGGAGCTGGCCGAAGCGGGTGGATGGGCGAATATAACTGCGCACTTCATCGTCGAAAACGATCAGACCGGCCGCGTCGCGCTGGTTTTGAATGGCGAGATAGAAGAGCGAAGCAGCGATAAATCGCGCGTAGTCTATTTTGCTGACGGAATGCGAGGAGTAGTTCATGGAGCTGCTGGCGTCCAGAAGAACGGTGAGCAGGGAATTGGTTTCGCCGCGATAGCGCTTCAGATAGGCACGCTCGGTGCGCGCGAAGACGTTCCAATCGACGTGGCGGAGGTCGTCACCGGGCGAATAGGCGCGATATTCGGCGAATTCCTGGCTGAAGCCGAAATCGGGCGAGCGGTGCAAGCCCGCGACGAAGCCATCGACGACCGTCTTGGCGATCAGGTCGAGGCTCGAAATGCGGGCCAGAACCGCGGGATCGAGAAAGCGTTGCACGGTCAGGCTCCCGCGGGCGGCGGCATGGCCGAGAGCAAGCGCCGCAAGATTTCGTCCGAATCGATGCGATCGGATTCCGCATGGAAATTGAGCAGGACGCGATGGCGAAGGACGGGAATCGCCAGCGACGTGATGTCTTCGTAAGCGACGTGATAGCGATGGTGCGCCAGGGCGCGCGCCTTGGCTGCGAGCACGATGTATTGAGCAGCGCGGACGCTGGCACCATAGTTGACGTACTTTTTTACGAAGTCGGGCGCGATACCGCTATTGTGGCGCGTGGCGCGAACGAGATTGATCACGTAGGTGGCGAGCGATTCCGCGATCGGAACCATACGTACGAGCTGCTGAAAATCGAGAATCTCTTGAGCGGAAGTGACCGCGGCAACCTGCGCCACATGCGTGGTGGTGGTGAGATCGACGACCTTTAATTCGTCCGCCGCACTGAGGTAATCGAGAACTATGTTGAAGAGGAAGCGATCGAGCTGTGCTTCGGGCAGTGGATAGGTGCCTTCGAGTTCGATGGGGTTCTGCGTGGCGAGCACGAAGAAGGGCGACGGCAGAATGTAGTTGTTGCCGCGCACGGTGCAGGAAATCTCCTGCATGGCTTCGAGCAGCGCTGATTGCGTTTTGGGCGGGGTACGGTTGATTTCATCGGCAAGCAGGATATTGGCGAAGATCGGGCCGTGGACGAAGGTCCAGCGACGGTGGCCGGTGGTGGGATCTTCTTCGATGATATCGGTGCCGGTGATGTCCGAGGGCATCAGATCGGGAGTGAATTGAATGCGCTTGAAGATGAGGCCAAGAGTTTGCGCGATGGTGCGCACCATCAGCGTCTTGGCGGTTCCCGGCAATCCGGTGATCAGGCAATGGCCGCCGACGAATAGCGCGGTTAGAACCTGATCGAGCACCTCATCCTGGCCGACGATTACATTGCGAACTTGAGTAAGGATACTTTCACGAGCGGCATGGAAACGCTCGACGCGCTTCTGAAGGTCTGCGGAATTCAAATTCGTTTCGGCGGTTGTGGCCATCGATTCTCTCCTATTGGGAACCGTGGAGCTGCAAGAGCAATTTTTGAGCGGGCTGATAATCGGGCGCGGCCTCGAGCGACTCAAGAACGAAATTTTCAGCTTTATCGCGCTGGCCGGAATCGTAATATGCCTCGGCGAGATCGTATTCGGCAGAGGCTTTGTCGAGCGGGTGCAGATCGACCACGGCGTTGAACTCGCGGATTGCGCCCGCGTAATTCTTCTGGGCGAGCCAAAGCGTGCCGAGGCGACGGTGCAAATCTGCATCAAGCGGGTAAATGTAGTTGATGCGGTCGAGGGTGGCCGCGGCGTCCTTGGGTTGGCCGAGATCCTGGTCGAGAGTAGCGAGTTCTTTCAGCGTGTCCGGATCGCGGCCTCCATGATGCTCGTAGTCGGTGAGTTCGACGGCCGCGGCGGATTTGTTTCCCTTGGCCACGTCGGCTTCAGCGGTGAATTCGTAGGCGTTCGCGTCGTAAATATATTGCGGGTAGAGCTGGACCACTTCAGGGCCTTCTTTAAGCACCGCGTCGTAATTGTGAGCTTCTGAGTCCGCGGCCAACTGCTTCAGGGCGGTATGCCACTTGTCGAAATTTTGCGGCACCTGACCGAGGCCCTTGTAGAGCCAGTCCTGAAATTCCTTGTCGAATTCGGCGGGCGTCATGCCCAAATCCTGCTGGATGACTGCGGCGGTGGTTGTGTGACGCGCGAAGGAATGAACCATGTCGAGCAACTTCTGATTACCCCAGCGGCTTTGAATGTAGTCGCAGATCCGCCCGGCCTGATAGTAGGAGACGATCACTTGCGCATCATAATCCGGGCGCACGAAACCGCGATCGAGCTGGGCGACGGGCAGCAACTTCTTGTCGCGGAGCGCGACGACGATATCGGGCGTGATGGGATCGCCCCATTCCGGATCCGCCTGGGTTTCCTCGTGCACCGCGAGGCCTTCGGTGAACCAGCGCGGGACGCGATGATTCGTGGCGGTCAGGATATAGACGTGGCTCATTTCGTGCCACAGGGTGCTGGCCCAATTGAATTCGCCGGGCTTGCGCGCGGAAGGACTGTCCATGACGACGACTAATCCGAAGGTGACGCCGAGCGCGCCGAGACCGGGCATGCCGAGGGTGCGAACGGCAAAGTCCTCGTGGTCGGGATAGGCTTCCACTTGAACGGGGCCGGGCAGCGTCATCTGATATTTTTTGCTGTAAGTGGCCATGGCGCGCTGCATGATTTCGTCGAAGTAGGGATAAAGCAACGCGGCTTCGCTCTTGTTCAGCTTAATGATGGCGTTGCCGTCGCGAAATACGTCGTAGTTTTTTTCGCTGTCGAGAAGACGCAAACTGTTGACTGTGGCTGCGTCGCGGTAATCGTTGTCGTAGCACATCTCCAGTTGCTTGCGGGCCTCGTCGTCTTCGCCCAGGCGCATCAGATTTACGCCGAGATCTGACCGCGCGGACCAGAGCTGCGGATCGGCGGCAACGGCTTTGCGATAGTAGGCGATGGCGTCTTCGTAGCGATAATTGAGGACCAGGTGGTGCGCGACGATCGCATACGCCTGACCGTAGTGCGGATTAATGGCGCTAATTTTTGCGAACCACGCCTCAGGCGAGCGATCGGCGAGAAGTTCGATGGCCGCGTGAATGGCCATGGCGTCAAGAGCGTCCGGAGCGATCTGAATGGCAATGTCGGCTTGCTGGATGGCATCGGACGTGTCCGAATCCTCGAGCGCGAGATTGGCGGCGAGTTCGTGCGCGGCGACGAGCTTGGGATCGAGTTCGATCGCCTTGGCAGTCCATTCGAGGGCTTTGCTGTCGAAACCGTCGGCACTAACGAGCGCGAGACCCAAGTAGGCTTGCGCATTTTTGGGATCGCGCTGGAGCGCTTCCATGAAAAGCTGCTCGGCGTCTGTGTTGTTGAATCGCTGGTGCAGCAGCATGCCCCAGCGGACACGATAGAGCGCGCTGGCGTCATTTTGTGCGACGGCCTGGCGAAATTCTTCGTTCGCCTGTTGATACATGCGAAGGCCCCAATCACCCTCGGCGCGTAGATAAGGGCTAGAGCTGCGCGCAAGCGATTCGTAACAGGACTGCGCTTGTGCGGACTGGCCATGCAGCTGGAGCTTTTGGCAATCGTCCGGTGTGGCGGCGCGCACGGCGCCTGCGACAAGGATCAACACCGCAGAGAGGGCCGCGAATTGGAGCGCGCACTTCATTTATTGAGCTGCTCCTGTACTTTTGCGAGATCGAGCAGCGCTTGAGTGAGCTGCTGCTTGTAATCATCCTGCGACATAGCCGCTTTGTGGTACTTCAGCGTGTCGATCTTGCGTTCGAGATCCTCTTTTTGGGCCAGCAGAGCGCGCTTGGCGGGATCGTTGTAGGCTTTTTGCTCCGCGCCGATGCGGATTAAGGTGAAATTCGAGAGGAACAGTCCTTCGCCGGTATCGGTGGAAGAAGCACGCACGGGTTCGTGTTCGCCGGTGTCCTCGAAGACGGCGTGCTCGGTGGCCAGGCGCTTTTGCGAATCGTAAAAATCGGCGGTGTGGCGCTGCGCGTAATCGAAGGCTTCGAGAGCGGAGATGGCGTTATTTTTGTCGAGATCGGCTTGAGGATCGTGCAACGCCTGGACGAAATAACGAGCGAAGACGGTGGCATTTTTCTCGTTGCCGTCTTTGGTGGCGGCAATCACGGCGCGCCCGTGGCGCTGCAACGCCACGACGGAGCCGCCGCTGGCTTCCGTAGTGTTAACGATGAGCTGGCGCTTGGAACGGATTTGATCGCAAAGCTTGGCGAGATCTTGAGCGGTGATGTCTGGGCCGACGAGATTGAATTTGTATTGAAAGCCGTCGAAAGTGCCGTGGCCGATGAGAATGAGGACAAAGTCGTCATCGGGCTTTGCCTGGGCCGCAACTCGCGAGAGGGTTTGCGTGAGCTGCGCGCGCGTGGCGTCGGTCAGCGTGTAAACGTGGGAGTCTGGACCGGTGGATTTCAGAAGCTTATTTAGATCGGACGCTAACTGCGTGAACTCCTGTTCGTAGTCTGGTTCGCCGCCGAGACCCGCAACGGTGACGTAATAAATCCCGGCGCGGGCGGGAATCGCGACGAGCAGCAACGCCACCAAGACAAAAGAAAGGAAGCAGGCCCTCATACGACGCCCCACTTTCGCCGCAAGGTCCACTCGCAGAGCAGCAGAAACAAAATTACCAGGAATACGACAGGCATGTTCCAGAGTGGCTTGGTGTTGCGAACCGTGATGCCTGCTTCGGAGTAGGGGATTTGGCTTGCCAGCTTTGAGAGATCTTGGGGGCGCCAGTAGCTTCCACCAGTTTCGGCGGCCAACTGTTCGAGGAGCGGACGATTCTGCGCGGTGTGAAAATTTTCCGCAACTCCGTCCATGCGCTCAAAGGTGACCACGTCGCGGCCGATATCCTGGCCGCCGCGCTGCGCCACAATTTCGGCTAAATACGAGCCGGGTTTCGCGGCGCTCCAATCGGCTTGGAACGAGCCGGGCGAATCGGGCACTGGAGTCATTTCGACCGTGGCGGCGAGGCCGTCGGGGCCCATGACGTGAGCTTGCACGCTGGCGTCCGGGGCGGGCAAATAGTCAACGTCGCGCACTTGTGCTGTGAGTTTAGTGCGGCCGTTGTCGTAGAGCATTTGGTTGGGAACCGAAGCGACAACGTGTCCCGGCGTATCGGCTACTAGCCAGCGCAATAGCTGCTGCCAGAACATTGTGTGGGTCGGATCGCCGGCCGGCAGGCTCATCTGCCATCGCCAGGTGCCGGACGTGGCCATTACGGCGGTGCGGCCGCGCCCGTAGTTTTCGGTGGTCAACAGAGGTAATTCGCGGCCACCGGCTTTCAGGTCGGCTAGGACGGCGGCGCCAGGCTTTGGCGTGCCTGCCTCCTGGTAATCCATGAGATAGGGCAGCTTTTTCCATCGTTCGGCATTTTGATCGGGATCGTCGGTGAGCCGGCAAATTAAGCTGTCCTTGCCCGCGGCGGTGAGTTCGACCGTCGCCGGGAGGCGATGAAAAGTTTTGTTGTGGTCGGGCAAAACAACCGGCAGCAGATTCGCGAGAGGGGATCCGCCCCAGCCTCCATCCGCCAAAGCAAAGCGTCCTCCCAGCATCAGCAAGCCGCCTCCACGGCGATCGACGAACTGGCGGATCAGATCCTGCTGCGCCGAAGTGAAGTAACCGGCTTCGACCGATCCGATAATGAGCCCCTGATATTGGAAGAGTTCCTTGGCGTCGGTAGGGAAGCCTTCGGCGAGCTCTTGCGGGTTTTCGATGCCCTGGCGATAAATTTTATTCTCGGTGGTGCGCAGCATCGACGCGATTTCGACGATTGGATCGTCATCTTCGGCGCGGCGGATGAATTTATATTCCCAGCGAGGCTCGCCTTCGACGTAAAGAATGCGGCGCTTCTCGGACTGCACGTTTACAAGCCGAGTGATTGAATTGTTTGCGGTGTTCGATTCGCCGGGAAGCGGAGCGATCGAGAACGTCAGCGCCTTTGCGCCCGCATCGCCGGCGTTCAGGAGCAGAGTTTCGGATTGGGACTTGCCGTTGCCCGCCAGCGTCACGTCGCGCGACGCTAATAGCTTGTCGCCATCACGAACGGAGAGCGTCGCCTTTTGGCCCGCGAAGCCGTCTTGGTGAAAGGTGACGGTGGCGGACATGCGCGACTTGGCCAGCGCGCGGGGCGCGAGCGCCGCGTCGTCAATTTCAACGTCGTGTTCCATGTGCTCGGCGCCGAATCCGACGGTATGCACGGGAATGTGGCGGCTGCGAAGAGCAGCGATCGTCGCGCGGTCGATCCCGCCGCTGTTGTCCGCGCCATCGCTCAGCAGCAGGATCGCTCCGACGGGCAGATCGGACGTTTCGCTCACGAGTTGCTGCAGGCTATCGCCGATGTGGGTGGCTGCGGCAGTAGGTTGGAGCTGTTGGAGATTCGATACGCGTGCAATCTGCGTATCGAAGCTATAGACGCGCGTTTGAAAGTTTTTCTGCAGGTCGGCGATAACGCCGTTTTGCAGAGCCTTGACGGCGTCTGCCTCGCGTGTTGATCCGCTGTCGGCGATGGCCATGCTGCGCGAATCGTCCACCAGCACGGCGACGATGTTTTGCTGCGGTTTCAGTTCGGCGACGGTGACCGCCGGTTGCCAAAGCACAACAAGCAAAAGAGCCGCAAGGCAAAATTGCAGCAGCCAGATAATTCCCGCACGCCAGCCGCGCATTCTGGGGGTCAGTTGCGAGCGGCGCGACCAGATCAGAAACGCGAAACCCGCCGCGGCTAAGAGTATCAGTGCGACGAGAACCCACCTCGGCCAGGTTCCCAGCAGGACAAACTGGCCCTTCGCAAACATTGCCGCAGGATACTTGAAGAACCACTCGAACATCTTCCGGGGCCCTCGAGACCAGCTCGCTTTCGCCGATTAGTGCGTCATTCCATAAATTACGTAATTGATGCCCACGCGAAAGGCAAGCGACGCGAACTTCTCAGGATACTCGGGACTATCCGCCCACTCCCATGCGTCGCCCAGATGCATGTTGTGGCAGATGGCCACCATGATGCGTCCCTTATCGTCGCGAATGGCTCGCCATTTCGGCACGTAGCCGTCCTTCTCGTACGTGCGGCCGGTGACGACATACTGCTCGCCGGGCACCTGAAAGCGCTGGCCGAGGTCGTAAAGCACATGGAAAATCTCGTCGTTGTTGCTGATGTCCTCGATGGGGCGGTTGGGGAAGACCATGCGCATGCCGCGGAGAAAGCTTTCCCAGTCTTCGGTGCCGTGGAAGTCGTCGACCATCAGAAAGCCTCCGCGCAGCAGGTATTGGCGTAGCCGCGCAGCTTCCGCTGGACTGAAAGTCCAGTTCTCCACTTGGACGGCGTAAACCCACGGATAGTTGTAGATGGCGTCGCTATCGAGGTCGACGACTTGCTCGGTGGGACGCGCGTCCACGCGCGTCAGACGACGAAGGGCCATCAGGAACTGGCGGTCGGCTTTCGGGTAGTCCTGCGACCAACTGCCGCCGCCAAACCCGTAGCGGTATCCGAAGCCGCCGAAGCTGCCTCGTGCGGAGGTATAGCGCAAGCGCGACCAATAAAACTCAGCTTTTACGTTGTTTTGCTCGGGAGTAACGGGGGCGTAGGGGCTGGACCCAAACCATTGGAATCCGCGGGATCGCAGCGCCAACAGACCAATGGCAACCATCACCAGGGCGATCAGCACCGCAATGCGGGGCACGGGCTTCATGAGATACTCTGATACGCCGGAGAGCGTAACAGATTGCCGCACTCATCTCCAATCAGGAACTTCGCCGCAAAATTGCCGCTCGTTTGCGCCACCTTCACTCTTCGCATGCTAAATAAAGTGAGGACATTGTGAAGAGAAGAGACTTGATGAAGCTGGCGGGCGCTGTGGCCGTGGAATCCGCCGCGGCAGGACTGCTGCCCGCACGCGCGCAAAACGATGGGCCGGGCGCGATGCCGAACTCAGTGGTCGCCGAGACTCCCGGTGGCCCAAAAGCAGACATTACGCTGCGCATTGCGCCGGTAACTGTTCCGCTGACACCAAATCACATTATCAGTACGATGGGGTACAACGGCACGTCACCTGGCCCGATCCTCCGAATGCGTGAGGGTGTGCCGGTTACCGTAGACGTGTTTAATGAGACGGACGTTCCGGAGTACGTGCATTGGCACGGGCTGCATATTCCTCCGGATGTGGATGGCGTGGAAGAAGAGGGAACTCCGGCTGTACCGCCGCACGGGAGCCGACGATATCAGTTCACTCCTCGCCCGGCTGGAACGCGCTGGTATCACTCGCACACGATGGCCATGGCCGATCTGCATCGCAGCACGTACACCGGGCAGTTCGGATTTCTGATGATCGATTCCGGCAAGGATCCGGGACATTACGACCAGGAGATTTTTCTGGCGCTGCGCGATTGGGAGCCGTTTTTCACCAATCAGCCAATGGATACGGATGAGCAGGGGCAAAGCGGTCCACAGCCGGAGCGGCCCGCGGTGCTCGATACGCGTCCAAACGGCCTGGAAGTGGATTCGCTGATTTTTTCGATCAATGACAAGGTGCTCGGTGCGGGCGAACCGATTCGCGTTCGGGTGGGACAACGAGTGCTGGCGCACATTCTGAACGCGAGTGGCATTGAGAATCGCAGCATCGCGTTGCCGGGCCACAAATTTCACGTGCTGGCGCTGGATGGCAATCCGGTGCCCACGCCTGCATCTGTGGAGACGCTGATGCTAGGTCCCGGCGAGCGCGTGGACGCCATCATCGAAATGAATCAACCGGGCGTGTGGATTTTGGGCGGTACGGTGGACATGATTCGCAATTCTGGCCTGGGCGTGGTGATCGAATACGCGAATCAACATCGCGAACCGCAATGGGTGCCTCCGCCGCTAGTCCCGTGGGATTACACCGTATTCGGACGCGCGGGCGGAAGCCAACCTGCGCCGGATCACACGATCGACATGGTGTTCGAGAAGATCCCCAGCGGGGTGGGGCAGTTCAATGCCTGGCTGGTCAACGGCAAACAGTACCCGCACGACCGCGAATTCGTGCTACAAGAGGGCGCTCGCTATCGCATCGTCTTTCACAATCGCACCGACGACGCGCATCCGCTGCATTTTCACCGTCACACTTTCGAGCTGGTCGACATGAACGGGAAGAAGACGTCAGGGATAATGAAGGACACAGTGATCGTTCCTCTTTACGGTCGCGCGGCGGTGGATTTGGTCGCCAATCACCCGGGGCTCACGCTGTTTCACTGCCACATTCAGCAGCACATGGATTACGGTTTCAAAGCTCTTTTCCGCTACGCTTGAGTGCACTCGTTCGCCAGCCCTCAAATCCCGCGGCTTTGGTTCTGAAGGTTCGTTTCTTTTGGAATTTCTCTGTAGTCGATGAGCCCTCTCTTCGCGCATAAGGCGTTGCCCAGCGTGGAAACGTCTGTCCAAAAGTAATTTGACAACATATTTGTCTTTCGTAGAATGTGGGTACCCCCTTCCAAAACTTATTGTGTGGTTGCATCTGCGTCACGCGGATTCGTCACAGCCGCGCGCGTAGAGCGCCAGCGTCAAGTTGTGTGCGAAGAGCGCATGGGGGATTGAGTGAAGAGGAAACAGTCTCAGGGTAAGAAGTCCATTCCGTTTCACTTGCGAGAAAGGAATCGGAACAGAAGATTCCCGATCAACATACGTAGCGCTGCTGGCGGTCGTTCCGGCACATGCAATTCCTGGTTGCTTTTCGCACTTCCGATTTTATTGACGGGCCTATTTGGGCTGGCAGGGATATCGCCGGCACTTGCGGATTCTTCGGAAGCGGCCACAGAAGCGCAGGCTCCGCTGAAGCATTTGAGCCTGGAACAGTTGGGAAACGTCGAAGTCACCAGCGTTTCGAAAGAACCGGAAGAGGTGTGGAATACACCGGCGGCGATTTACGTCCTTACCCAGGACGATATACGGCGCTCCGGAGCCACCACGATTCCGGAGGTTCTGCGGCTTGTTCCAGGCGTGGAGGTAGCGAGAGTTAGTTCGAATGGGTGGTCCGTCGGCATTCGAGGCTTCGGCAACATCTTCTCGAAATCGGTTTTGGTACTCATCGACGGACGCAGCGTCTACACACCGCTTTTCGAAGGAATCTATTGGGACGTGCAGAACCTGCCGTTACAGGATATCGAGCGCATCGAAGTCATCCGCGGTCCAGGCGGAACGGTGTGGGGCGCGAACGCCGTCAATGGCGTGATCAACATCATTACGAAGAATTCCAAGGACACACATGGATCGCTCGCTTCGGTGGGAGGTGGCAACGTCGATCAAGGCACGGGCATGTTCCGTTACGGCGGATCGTTGCGCCAGAATTTCAACTACCGCATTTATGGGATGGGGTTCACTCGCGGGCCGGAGTTTCACCCGGACGGCAATGAATTTGACGGGTCGAGATTGGGCCAAGTCGGATTCCGCGTGGACTGGATTCGTGGCCGAAGCGATTCATTCATGGTGGAGGGAGACGTTTATCGCGGACAAAGCGGCCAGTTGAATAACATAGCCTTCTACGGGCCTCCGTCGCAAGCCGATATCGACAATGAGGCGTTGGTCTCGGGCGGGAGCCTTGTTTGGACCTGGCACCGGCAGCTTGGTCGCGACTCGGATTTTCACGTGGAGGCTTACTTCGACCGCACCAATCGTCAAGGCCTTCAGCTCGGAGAGACGCGCGACACGTTCGATGTCGATTTCGTCGATCATTTCAAGCTGCCCGGAAGCCAGGATTTTATTTGGGGCCTCGGAATCCGGCAGAGCCCCAGCTATTTCATACAGACACAGGCCACGGTCAATTTCCTGCCCCACCAGCAGACCGATAGCGTCTACAGCGGTTTCGTGCAGGACGAGATCCCGATCGTGCGCCATCGCCTGTCGCTGACGTTGGGATCGAAGCTGGGACATAACAACTTCAGCGGTTTCGAATACCAGCCTAACGTCCGGCTGTTGTGGACTCCGAGCGGGCACCAGACATTCTGGGCCGCCGTATCGCGCGCGGTCCGCACTCCCTCGCGGCTTGACCAGGATTTGCAGCTCACCGGCTTGGTGTCAGCAGCGCCGCCCTACCCCATCTATCTCGAGATCGTCGGCGACCCGAATTTCGCCGCCGAGCGCCTGTTTGGCTATGAGGCGGGGTATCGCACGCTGATTACGCCTCGTTTCTACCTTGATCTCGACACGTTCTTCAACAACTACAACGATGTCGAAAGTCTCGGCACTCCGTCGATCAGCCTGCGAACCGAACCGCCGCCGGCCGATCCGATCAACATCGTGCTGACCTATCCCTGGGCAAATGGCCTGGTCGGCAACACCGACGGTATCGAAATCAGTCCGGACTGGAAGCCAACAAGCTGGTGGCAACTGAAGGGTTCCTACTCGTATTTGGAGATGCACCTGAAAGACAAGGCTGGCATCACGGACAGCTCTACGGCTGCGACAGACATGGGATCGAGCCCACATCACGAAGTTGTGGTGCAGGCGCTATTCGATTTGCCGTGGCATTTCGAATTCGATCCCACGTACCGATATTTTGGCGCCCTGCCCGCCCAATTGGTGAGCAGTTACTCTACGATGGACCTACACGTAGGGTGGACTTACCGGAATCAATTCACCATATCGCTGGTGGGAGAAGATTTGTTCAGTCCGGACCACTTCGAGTTTGGACTGGGCGTGCCTGGCGCACCGAACGTCGGAATTAAGCGCTCCGTGTACACAAGCGTTACGTGGAAACGCTGACGAGAATGCGTTGCATGAGCGGTTCTCACGTCACCGGATCGGCCGGCGCCATCGCTGCTTTTCGTGCGTGCGTCTGTCGCGCCGCCGTGTGGAGTTCATTCGCCCTGCTCGTTGCGCTCTTGTTTGCCCCAACTCTCCGCGCTCAGCAAGCTAAGACGACGGAATACCAAGTGAAGGCCGCCTATCTCTATAATTTCGGACTATTCGTGTCATGGCCGGCCGGCGCGAAGTCTTCACCAGAGCCCTTTGGTGTCTGTGTTCTCGGGAAGGATCCTTTCGGGCCAATTCTCGATTCCACGTTCGCGGGTGAGATGCTTGACGGCCGTGCCATCGCTGTTCGAAGGCTCGCCGACGCGCACGACGCGCATTCGTGCGGCATCTTGTTTATCAGCCGATCCGAAGCCAAGAAGCTGGACGCCATCCTTTCCGCCGTTGGAAAGGCCGCGATTTTAACGGTAAGCGACATTCCTGACTTCTCCCAGCGCGGCGGAATGATCGAGTTCGTTTGGGACGGCGACAACGTGCGCTTCGAAGTGAACCTCACTGCGGCCGATGCAGCGGGCCTTACGCTCAGTTCCAACCTCCTCAAAGTGGCGACTTCCGTGAGAAGGAACACGCCCTCAGGACTGTGATTATGAAACTAAGCTTGCCACGCCGCCGGCTCTCAACGGACCTTACATTGCTGAACCTGCTGGTCAGCACCGCAGCGCTTCTCATCGCCTGCAGCGCTTTCGTCGGTTACGATCAAATTGCATTCCGCAAAAGCATGTTGAGCGAGCTTTCGATTCAAGCGCAAATCATCGGCTCGAATAGCATCTCGGCTCTACTCTTCAACGATCCATTCTCCGCCAAAACCACACTCTCCGCCCTCGATGCCGCTCCTCACGTGTTGTCGGCAGGTATTTACTCGTCCGAGGGACGCCGTTTCGCCTCCTACCAGCGCGCCGGCACGACGCAGAGGCCTTCCTTGCCGGTAATTCGAGAGGGAGCTACCGAGTCCTACCGTTTTGGCGGTGGTGATGTCGTGCTGGCTCGGTCGATCGTTTTTCACAAAAGGCTTCTGGGCACTGTCTATCTGGATTCGGACCTGAGGGAGACGAATCTCCGCCTGAAGGAGTATGCGGCCATCGCTCTGGCGATTCTGCTTGCTTCGCTCGGTGCGGCGTTCATCGTTTCCTCGATATTCCGCAAAGCCGTTGCCGACCCCATCGTAAGCTTGGCCGCCGTGGCGCGCGAAGTTACGCAAAACGGAAATTATTTTGCGCGCGCCCAGCCCACTGGTAGGCATGATGAAGTCGCCTTGCTCATCGATGCGCTTAACGAAATGCTCGATCAAATTCAGAAGCGTGACTCGGCCTTGCAGGACGCTCACGACGAACTGGAGCGGCGCGTGGAGGAGCGTACCGCTCAACTCACGCACGCAAACAAAGAGCTCGAGTCATTTTCCTATTCCGTTTCCCACGACCTCCGCGCCCCTCTGCGCAGCATCGACGGATTCAGCCAGGCATTGCTCGAAGATTGCGAACCCCAGCTTGACGAAGCGGGCAGGGACTATCTGCGGCGCATCCGCGGTTCCGCGCAGCGCATGGGCCTGCTGATCGACGATCTGCTCAACCTGGCTCGTGTTTCGCGAGCGAAGATTCAAAAACAGAAAGTGGATGTGACTGCTTTGGCCGTTTCCATTGTCAACGACCTGCGCAGGACCCAGCTGGGCCGCGAAGTTGAAATTCGCATTGAGGAAGGCGTGGAGGTGTGGGCCGATCCAGGCCTGTTGCGAGTTGTTCTTGAGAATCTGTTGAACAACGCGTGGAAATTTACCTCCAAGCGCGATCATGCGTCGATCGAATTCGGGTACAAGCGTGACAACGGCAAACCTTCTTACTTCGTGAGCGACAACGGCGCTGGTTTTGACCCGAAGTATGCCGACCGCCTTTTTGGAGCGTTTCAGCGGCTGCACGCGATGAACGATTTTCCCGGTACGGGTGTCGGATTGGCCACGGTGCAGCGGATCATCAGCCGCCATGGAGGCGAAGTCTGGGCGGAAAGCGCGGTGGGTCAGGGCGCGTCATTCTATTTTACTTTATAGCTGTTTAGAGGAGGCCAGGATGCAGGACTCAGTGATTTTGCTAGTGGAGGATAATCCCGATGATGAGGCTCTTACGCTGCGGGCGTTGAAGAAAAATAACATCAAAAACCAGGTGATCGTGGCGCGCGATGGGCGCGAGGCGCTGGATTACCTATTTGGAGAGGGAATCTACGCGGGGCGGGACACGCACGTCGCTCCCCAAGTCATTCTGCTCGATCTGAAGCTTCCCAAGGTGGACGGATTCGACGTCCTGCGGGCGATGCGCGGCGACGAGCGCACCAAACTTCTGCCGGTCGTGATCCTCACTTCGTCGAATGAGGAGAAGGACCGCATAAACGGATACGGCTTGGGCGCCAATAGCTACGTTCGCAAACCTGTTGAATTTGGAGAATTTATTGAAGCAGTCAAGCAACTGGGGCTCTACTGGCTAATTCTGAATCAAATCGCGCCGTCGGTAGCTGGGGCTTGAACTGATCCTGCGTGGCGATGCCTGGAAATGGAGCTTTCCACGGCGATGCTCCATCGCGCGTACTTTTAGTGAAGTGTTCCGCTCTTGAGGTCCTCCGAGGCTTGCTGGACCAGCTCGGGCCTGCCTAAATCACGCCAGTAATATTGATCCGCGCAAAAGGCGGCAATTTTTTCGCCGGCGGATGTCAGGCGCAGATAAGCATCGATGATGGAGAAGGCGCCTTCCTCGGTCATCAACGAAAAAATGCGCGGCGAGATCACGTGGATGCCGCAAAAGGCGAGCGCTTGCGTAGCTTGCGATGCGCGGACCAAGTTCTCTTTGCCATCGCCAACGGATCTGCGGCTGCAAAGGCGCATCCGCTGATCGAATAAAAGGTAGCGGGACGTCTGGCGATTCTGCACCGCCAGGGTTGCTAGCGCCCCGCTGGCGCGATGAGTTTGGATCATGCGGTTGAGGTCGACCGTGCTGATTACATCTACATTGTGCAAGATAAACGGTTCGCTCGCGCTGCCTGGATCGGCGAGAAAGAAATGCGCGGTATTTTTGAGGCCGCCGCCGGTATCTAGCAACACGTCTTCGCAGGACACCTCGATCCTCATCCCAAAATTCTGATTTTCTTTGAGGTAATCGAGAATCTGATCGGCAAAATGGTACGCGTTGATGATTACATCGCGAATGTCGAATGCGCGTAGTCGTTCCAGCGTGATTTCCAGCAGCGTTCGGCCCGCGACTTCGACGAGGGCCTTTGGGCGGCTATCCGTGAGCGGCCGCAAACGCGTACCGAGGCCGGCGGCTAAAACCATCGCCTTCATTTATTCATGTTCTCCAGCTCGAGATGCCGCAACTCCACTTCCACACCTTGCTTGCCACGCAAACGCTTTGCGAGTTGCTCGGCAAAATAGACCGACCGGTGCTGCCCGCCCGTACAGCCGAACGACACGCTCAAGCTGGTGAACCCGCGACGTTGATAGGCATCGAGGCTCGCCTCGACGAGCGACATCGCGCTTGCGAGAAACGCATGCGTACTGGGCTGCTGGTCAAGAAACTCGATAACTGGCGCGTCTTTACCGGTGAGCAGCTTGAATCTTTCCTGGCGCCCGGGATTCGGAATGCCGCGCGCGTCAAAAACAAATCCGCCGCCGTGGCCGGTTTCGTCGCGGGGTACGCCGCCTTTGTATGAAAAGCTAAAAACTCGGACGACGAGCAATCCTTCCTTGACAGTCAGGCTTTGCAATTTTTCGGAGGCGACCATGCTGCGAAATGCATCCATGAGCGCGGGCAGCTCAACCGGCAGTTCAACATTTTTCAGAAGCCAGCGCACGTTGTTCATCGCGAACGGGACGCTCTGCAGAAAATGCGATTTGCGCTCGTAAAATCCGCGGAAGCCGTACGCGCCGAGCGCCTGCATGATGCGCACGTACACGTAGCCGTAGTAATGGCGCATGAATTCGTCGCGCCCGATGTCGCTGAAGCTAGCAAGTCTGCTGATATAGCGATCAAGTAGTTGCTGGCGTAGTGCGGGAGGCAGGTCGGCCTTGGCGTCGTAGAGCAGGGAAGCGATGTCGTATTGCAGCGCGCCTTTGCGGCCGCCCTGGTAATCGACGAACCAAGGCTCGTTGCCGCGCAGCAGAATATTGCGCGATTGGAAGTCGCGATAAAGAAAAAAGCCTAGCTTGGCACTGAGCAGGAATGTTGTGAGACGGGCGAAGTCGTCTTCGAGCGCCTGCTCGTTGAACGGGATGCCGGCAAGCTTCAAGAAATAATATTTGAAGTAGTTCAGGTCCCAGGCGATGGACTGCGCGTCGAAAACGGCGCGTGGGTAGCAAACTTCGTAGTTCAAACCGCGTCCTGCTTCAATTTGAAAGCGCGGCAGCACGTCAATGACCTTACGATACACGTCGATGGTTTCGGCGTGGAGTTGCTCGCCAGCGCGATTTTTGGAGAGATATTCGAACAACGTTACATCGCCGAGATCTTCTTCGAGGTAAGCGCCGCGGTCCAGGGCCTCGCCGTAGATTTCAGGTACCGGCAATCCATGCTTGCGAAAATGCCGCGAAAACTCGAGAAATGCGACGTTTTCCTCGCGGACGTCGTAGACCACGCCGATAGCGGAGCGATCCCCGCTTGTAAGGCGCAAAATCTTGCGACCTGAGCCGCCTAGTTGCCCTTGCAGCGGCTGTACGCGATCTACCTGCGTGTGAAAACGTCGCTGAAAAAGTTCTTTAAGAATCTCGATCAAGATGGCAAACCCACTTAGGAACTTCTCCGTAGACTGTGTGTTCAAAACGAGTCTAGTCGGTCAGAATCAACCTGGCTAGTCAGTTGCCGAGGGGACGCCATCATCTAATAAAGAGACGGCGAACCAAAAGGCGTTTGGGGTGGGGTGGCGATTCGCGGCAAAAATTGCCGGCGCATTCGAGTGCGCTTATTCTGCGATTGAAGGCAGGAAGATGAAATTTCGGGGCTCGCGTGTGAATCGGAGGTTGTCACTGATCCATCTGGCGTTGCCGCTCGCAGTCGCTTTTGCGGTCGCGTTGATATCGGCTGGCGCCGAAAACCAAAAGCACACGATCAAGGTCACCTTCAGTTACGATTTTATACAAACTCCGGCATGCTCTTCAAAGGTCGAAAAAGTATGCGTCCAGGAGTTTGTGCTCTACGACATTTCCGCTGGCGTGTCGAATCGCACCAAGTTGATGGATATTTCCGTACCAGCGAATCATACGGGTCTCGTGAAAAGCATCAGCGCCACCACTATTCCACTTCTCTTTGAGCCCGGTAAGCATTTGCTTTCCGTCGTTGCCCGAACGCCGAATGGGGTCGAGTCGAACGCGATTGGCTGCATTGCTTGGGTTACGGTACCTTAGCGCGGCGCGGAATCTGGGCCAGTCGTCGACCGCCGCTCGGGGACAGGGACGCACAACAATCGCGTACCTGCATCGCTGGCGAATTTATTTTGTCAGCCCGGCCTGTTTCGAGTCTTGAATGGCGTATTGCTTGCAGCTGGATTGCAGCGGGCCGCCAATTTGAGCGCAGTGGTTGAATGCGGCCGCGGCGTCCTTGTACCGGCTGAGATTCTCATAGTCGGCTCCGAGAACGAGGAAATCGGTCGCTTCCGGACTGGCTGTTGCTTCGGTGGCGGCTTGCATTTCCGTCATCGAATCCTGGAATTTTGATTGGCGAAAGTAAATTAGTCCGAGAGCGCCATGCGCAAGCGCCAAGACCTGCTTCTTGTACGCGGCGAATTGTTCGTTCGACATACTCGTCGGCGCTTTCATTATGGAGATTGCGTTGAGCGCGCGCTTTTCGTACATCTCGGCCTTTTGCAAGTTTTTGGCCCCGTCCGGGTCGGTCGGTTTGTACTCGTGCGGTATCACCCAGCCAGCCAAAGAAAGCAGCGTGGCATCGTCGGGATAGAGGGCGATTCCTCTGTCGGTGCAGGAATAAAAATCCGTCAAGTCGTTCTTCGAGTAGTACAGCTGCGCGAGTTGTTCATACACCGCTTGAGCGCGGAAATCGGAGGGGTAGCGGTTGATAAAGTCTTTGCCCTGCTTGATTCGCTTGTCTGCATTTTTTTGTTTCATAAACGAATCGTAGGCCTTTGCCGCCCTGGGGTCGCCAAGCTGCTTCTGCTGTAGCTCTTCGATATTGCGGGTGGCCTGCGTTTGCGTCGACGAATTGTTTAGACCCGTCGATGGAACCGAGACTCCGGCCTGCGCTCGAACTACAGTTGCAACGAACAGAAACGCCATGGCGGCGGCGACCAGCATACCGACTCGCGTCATCTGTTGGGATATCATGCTTGGTGCACCTCCATGTTGGGCGGAACTACGTCTGATCCGGTGATGAGACTCTCGAAAGAGCATCCCGGTTACGTCAGTGTATACATTGCGGCCTGCGATGTACGCTAGTGGGCCCGCAAGGATTTGAACCTTGAACCAACGGATTATGAGTCCGCTGCTCTAACCGTTGAGCTACGGGCCCCGCGCTGTGAACATACTACAAGACCGGCGCAGCGTGAACAAAGGCTCTGGTGCAGTTTTAGCGATAGTCGCCGTAATGCGCGCCGGAGCGCTTTCACCGCGTGCCAATCGTTGCATTATGTGGTATCAATTGCGCGAAAAGTGCTTGAGGCGGGGTGGCCATGGCTAAATCGAAGAAGGATTCGGTCGATCGTCGCAGTTTTATTAAAAGCGCCACAGTGGGAGCCGCGGCTTTGGCAGCGGTTCCCGTTGCTGCAGCGCATGCAGCTACACTTACTCGGCCAACGCCACGCAATGCCGCCGCGCCGATGCCTCCCATTCCGCGGCGGGCTGAAGCGCAACTGGGTACGATTCCCGCTACACCCGATCCAAGCGTCGAGCCGATTACCGTCGATCATCCTGGTTCGGACTTCATGGTTGATGCGTTCAAAGCGGTTGGCTTCGAGTACCTCTGCTCGAACCCCGGCAATTCGTTCCGCAGTTTGCACGAGTCTTTCATCAATTACGGCGGAGACAAGAACCCCGAGTTCATCACGTGCTGCCATGAGGAATCCGCCGTGGGCATGGCGCATGGATATTTCAAGATCGAAGGCAAGCCGCTGATGGTCTGCGTTCACGGCACGGTGGGCGTGCAGCACGCATCCATGGCCATCTACGACGCATTTTGCGATCGCGTGCCGGTGGTCGTTGTACTCGGCAATTTTGGCGACGCGCAGACGCGCGCGAGCTTCGTCAACTGGACGCACAGCGCGCAGGATCCCGCCGCGCTGATTCGCGACTTCGTGAAATGGGACGATCAGCCAGTTACGCTGCAGGGCTTTGCCGAATCTGTGATGCGCGCCTACAGAGTGGCCATGACGCCTCCGTATATGCCGGTGGCGCTCGTATGTGACACAGATTTGCAGGAATTCCCGATTCCCAATGATCCCGCGCTGCGTGTCCCACCGGTTACGGTCGATGCGCCGCCGCAAGGCGATTCTGGATCGGTGCAGGAAGCGGCGAAGTGGCTGGTGGCCGCGCAGAATCCGGTGATCGTGGCCGATCGCGCCGCGCGAACTCCAGCAGGGCTCGCGCTGATGGTCGAGCTGGCAGAGACGCTGCAAGCCGCGGTGGTCGATCGCAACGGCCGGATGAATTTTCCCACGCGCCATCCGTTGAATCAGACGGAGCGCGGCGGGGCAGCCGTCGGCGACGCCGATGTGATTCTCGGCCTGGAACTCACCGATTTTTACGGCATCGTGAATGCGTACTACGGCGACGTGTATCCGCGCACTCGATCGTTGACCAAGCCTGGCGCAAAGCTCATCAGCATCAATTCAAACGATCTCTATTTGAAAAGCAATTATCAGGATTTCCAGCGTTACCAGGCGGAGGATCTGGCGATGGCCGCCGATGCCGAGGCCACTCTGCCATCGCTGATCGAAGCGGTGAGGAAATTGATTACCGCCGATCAAAGGCGGATGTATCAGGATCGCGGTGCAAATCTGACCAGGGCCCATCAACGCACATTAGCGGCAAATCGCGATCTTGCCGCGAACGGCTGGGACGCGAGTCCGATCAGTACCGCTCGCCTTTCCGCCGAGATTTGGAACCAGATTCGGAACGAGGATTGGTCGTTTGTGTCGAATTGCCAGTTCGTCAGCCGCTGGCCGCTGCGTTTGTGGGATTTCAACAAGTATTACCACTATATCGGCGGCGAAGGTGGGTACGGAGTCGGTTACGGCGCGCCAGCGTCGGTTGGCGCCGCGCTGGCCAATCGAAAGCATGGTCGTTTAACCGTCAGCATTCAGAACGACGGTGATTTGATGTTCGGGCCCGGCGTGCTTTGGACTGCCGCACATCATCGGATTCCAATTCTGATCGTAATGCATAACAACCGCGCCTATCACCAGGAGGTGATGGAAGTGCAGCGCATGGCGGACGTGCATGAGCGCGGGATCACTCGGGCCGGAATTGGGACTACTCTCGTCGACCCGCCCATTGATTACGGAAAGCTCGCGCAGAGCATGGGGATGCATGGATCGGCGCCAATTAGCGATCCCAAGGATCTTGCGCCCGCGCTTCGCGAAGCCATCGCCGTGGTGAAGAATGGCGAGCCGGCCCTAGTGAATGTGCTGACACAGCCGCGCTAAGGAAGGAAGAGCGATGAGCAAACCGGCCAACGCACAACTGAGCGGATTTCTCGATCATACGAGGCCGCCCGAACCGCTGCGCGCCTACGCCTTTGCTGTTGCGGCGATCATCGCGCTTGCGGCGGTAATTGCAATAGGTTTGGCGCTGACGATTTTTGCTCGCCCGAGTGACGCGGCTCAGGCCACGGCGCCCGCAAGCAAGCCGAAAGCGGCGGAGTCGGCGACCGCTGCGCGCGGCAAGAAGCTCTTTGTCAGCTATGGTTGCTACGAATGCCACGGACGTGCGGCTCAAGGCGGGATTGGCCCACGGCTTGGCCCCAACCCACTTCCGCTAGCATTTATCGAAAAATATGTGCGGAATCCGACCGGCTCGATGCCGCCTTATACGGAAAAGACTGTGTCGGATAAGGATCTGGCCGATATTTACGCTTACCTTAAATCGTTGCCTGCGCCGCCGAAGGAGAAAGACATTCCGCTTTTGAATCAATGAGGGTGCGCGTCTGCGGCTACCGAGCTGCTGAGCGCTAAGGAACATCAACATGATTGCGATTCGGTGGTTTTGTGCGGCTGGGGTGGGGATCGCGGCAACGTTTTTGGCAATACCTACATTTGCCTCTCCTCGACCTCGGCAGGAAGCAGCGGTTGTCAATCCCACACCTGAAGATTTGCAGCAGGGCAAAGCCACGTTTGAGAGCGCTTGTTCCGCGTGCCATGGTCTCGATGGCGCCGGCGGTATGGGGCCAAATATTCAAGGCATACCGTTCAGCTTGGGAATGGAAGCGACGACGAGCGTGATTAACAACGGAATGAGCGGTGGCATGCCCGCGTTCAGTGGCCAGCTGAGCGCCACGCAAATTCGCCAGGTGGTGCAGTATTTGCTCACGCTGAAGCATCAGGACGCTTACAAAGTGACGGGCGATCCTCAAAACGGCAAAGAGGTATACACGTCCAGCGGCTGCGCCGCTTGCCACATGATCGGCGGGCAAGGCGGAGATTCAGCTCCCGATCTTTCGAATATTGGCGCGCTGCGCGATGCCGGTTATCTGCATACCACCGTGCTCTATCCCGGAAGCGATTTGCCGCAACAACATCTGTTTCTCGAAACTGGCGGCAAGCTCGACTATCTTTTCGTCCACCTGGTCACGAAAGACGGCCATGCGCTCGACGGAACGCGCGTGGCCGAGGATTCATTTCGCATTGTGATCGAGGGCGCCAAAGGCAACTTCCATTCGTTCGATAAAACAGAACTTCGCGAATTGAAGGAGCAACCCGGCAAGAGCATGATGCCGAGCTACAAGGGCAAGCTTTCTGGCGCGCAGGTGAACGACCTTGTGGCGTACCTCGCGAGTTTGAAGGAGGCACAATGAAACTCGCCAAAGGCGCGCTGGCACTGCTCGCGCTGTCCCTTTCTACGCTCGTCCTTGGCGGTTCAATACGCACGCTTGCGCAGGACGTGCCGTATAAGCGGATTTTACATTCCGATCGCGAGCCGCAGAACTGGCTTACTTATGGCGGCAACTATCAATCGCAGCGTTTTTCCCGGCTCACGCAGATTAATGCTAAAAATGTCTCGCAACTGAAGGTCGCGTGGATCTACCAGCCGAGCCGTGCGGTTACCAACGTCGAGACTTCACCTATCGTAGTCGACGGCATCATGTACGTCACCGAGCCTCCAAGCACAGTTACGGCCATCGACGCGCGCACGGGCCTGCGGCTCTGGAGCTGGTCGCCGAAGATGCCCGAGCATCTCGTCCTGATCGGCCTGTACGGCAATAGCCGTGGCGTGGCAATTCTCGATAAGACGGTATACGTGGGCACAGCCGATGCGCATTTGGTTGCGCTCGACGCCAAGACCGGAGGAGTGAAGTGGGATGTCCACGTTGCGGACAACCGGTTCGGCTATTCCATGTCCGGGCCTCCTCTTGCGATCAACGGAAAGGTGATCGTAGGGACGGGTGGAAGCGAAGCGGCGGTTCGCGGGCTTCTCGATTGCTACGACGCCAAAACCGGCAAGCGCTTGTGGCGTTTCTGGACGGTGCCCCGCGTTGGCGAAGCCGGAGCCGATACATGGGGCGCGGGCGCGGCGCAGAGCGCCGGCGGTACGACGTGGAATAACGGATCTTACGATCCCGAGACGAACACGGTCTATTGGGGCACCGGCAATCCTGCGCCGGATTTCAATGACGACGACCGGCCCGGCGACAACCTTTATACTTGTTCGCTGATCGCGCTGGACGCCGACACCGGTAAGCTCAAATGGTATTTTCAGTTTTCGCCGCATGAGAACCACGATTGGGACTCCGCTGAGCCGCCAATTCTGTTCGACGCGAAAATCAACGGTAAAGTGCGACGTCTCGTCGCGCTAGCGAATCGAAATGCGTTTTACTACGTCCTCGACCGTGATACCGGACAATTCATCACGGGAAGGCCGTTTGCGAAGGAAACCTGGGCTAAAGGTTTGAACGCAAAAGGCCGGCCGATCCTGAATCCGAACCAGCAGCCTACGCTCGGCGCCGGGACCCTTGTCTACCCCAGCATAACCGGCGCGGTAGATTGGCCGAGCCCGTCTTACAGTCCGGACACTGGGCTCTTCTATGTGAGCGCGCATGAAACCGGCGCCTATTACATCAAGGGCACCGGGAAGATCGAGCCAGGCTCGCCGAAGGGAATCGTTGGCGGAGGCGGCGTTCGCGCCCTGGCCGGCGAACAATCGTACGGCGCGATTCGCGCGCTTGAGGCCACCACCGGCAAGCTTCGCTGGCAGTACAAACTGTTTACGACGGCTTGGGTTGGTACCCTGGCGACTGCCGGCAATCTCGTCTTTTCCGGGAGCGACGAAGGCAACTTCTTCGCTCTCGATGCGACCACCGGCAAACCCCTCTGGCAGCTTTATATGGGCCACGGACTGCGATCGAACCCGGTGACGTATGAAGTGAATGGAAAGCAATACGTGTTCGTCACCGCTGGTAACGCATACGTGGCGTTTAATCTGCCGTGAATGTGTGCGTTGCAGCCGGGAAAAACTTTCCAAAATCTTGTTTCAAATCGCTGCCGTTGGCGTAAAATTTTGGTATGGCGAAAGGGTGGGAAAGCAAGGCAGTCGAAGCTCAGGTTGAGGAATCGAAAACGAAACTCCCAGGGAAGTCCCCGTTGCAGTTGACGCCGGCGCAGATCGAAGCTCGGCGGCGTAAGCAAGTGTTATTGCTCGCCCGAACTCGGGTGCAGCGCGATCTAGAGATCAGCCAGCACCAGCGCCATACCGAACAACTGAATCGGGCGCTGGCAGATCTGAACGCGCAGCTTTCCGCATTAGACGAGAGCAATAGCTAGTTCCGACCATCGGTGCCGGTTCCGTGGACCGGATAATAGAAGTACGTCTGGTTTCCGAACGCGCCCGTGCACATTAATATATTCAGCCGGATCGGACCTAATCAGTCGCGGGGCATCTCCGCATCGGCGTCCTCGATAAATACAACGCCAACGCCGTTTTGATTTTCTTCGCGCCCTGGCTCACAGTGGACGACTGCTGCGCGCAAGGAAAGCAGGCTTGATCGGTCGTGATCGCTAGCCGCGTCAATTGCGACTGTCAGCTCGGACTGCAGCCGGGGCCGGCTGGTCAAGCACAGATACGCGCCTTGTAAGCTCAGGTCACGCACAGTGGCGCGTTCTTCGAATGTGCGCCCGTCTTCGGTTTCTCCCTTCACAACAGCCGTGAATCGCAACCGGCGACGCTGCCCGAGGCGTGATTTGGGCAGGCTCACGCCCACTCCGCGGTCGCTGAAGGTCATAGTCATGCCCTCCGTTGCCGCCCACGTGGCAGGAAATTCCTGGCGGGCCGCGGAGAGAAAACCATCGATGATTCGGCTGGTGGAATCGGGATCGTGGTGAAAGAGCACTAGGTTTCGTACCTTTGACTCTCGCGCAATTTTGACTCCCTCTAGCCAGCTTGAGTGCCCCCATCCCTTGCGGGTCGAGGCAAGCTGCTCTGGAGAGTACTGCGCATCGTAGATCAGCACGTCGGCGCCGTGCGCCAACTCTCGAAGACCGTGATCGATCTCCGGCACGCCTGGCTCCGTGTCTGTGGCGTAAACCATCGATCCCGCGGACATGTCCAGCCGGTACCCCAAACAACCTTGCGGATGATTCAGCCATGCTGCAGTCACGTGCGTGCTCTCGATGTTCCACGTATCGCCGCCAGCGACCTCTCGAAACGAGCGCGAAGCGTGCATGTTGCTCACGTCCACCGGAAAGTAAGGACTGGCGAATTGCGCTTCGAGGACCTGTCGAAGGCTATTCCGGCCAAGGAATTTCGACTGAAAACTATAGAAATGGAACCGATTCTGAGACTCGAAGAAGGGCTGAAAAAAGGGAATGCCTTGGATGTGGTCCCAGTGGTAATGCGTCACCAGTACGTGCGCATCAACACCAGCTTCAGTCTGGCCTTCGCCCCAGCGGCTATTGGCGGCACGTAGACGGTTGCCGAGCATACGCAGCCCGGTTCCGCAATCGAGGATGAAACGAACTCCGTCGGGTGCTGTTAGCTCAAGGCAGGGCGTATTTCCGCCGTAGCGCCAGGAATCGCGCTCGATCGTGGGAGTCGATCCGCGTACCCCCCAGAAAACCAACTTGGCATTTTTCTGCATGGTGGCGTGGGCCGAATGCGATCAGCCCCTAACGCCTCTCCCCGAGTGCCCCCAACGCGTCTGATTGCAATGGTAGGTGCGCGCCAGCGAGCAAGTCAATTGAGTTTCAGCCCCTGAACGCGAGGGAGTTACATTCCGTTTGCAGACAGGCGAGACGAACGCAGTCCCGCCATGCGCGTGAACACAACTGCGAGTAAAATTTGGCCATGCACTCCCACAGCCACGACCATTCTCACCATGCACATGGATTAGGGCAGGCTGTTACGGGAATTCTGGGCGCCGCGGTTGCCGCCACGGTCATTCTGGTAGTCGTCGAATTTTTCGCTGGTTTTGCGGGAAACTCGATGGCTCTGGTGAGCGACGGCATCCACAATCTCACGGACATTCCGGGCATGGCGATTTCCTGGCTGGCGGCGCGCTGGGCTTTGCGTCCGCCGACTGACGAAAAAACTTTCGGATACCATCGCGCGGGTATCGTGGCGGCGTTCACCAATGCGCTGGTGCTCGGACTCGCGGCGGTGGCGCTGATCGCGGAATCAGGTCTGCATTTGCGTCATCCCGAGCCGGTGAAAACAGGATTGATGATGTGGGTGGCGGTGATCGCGTTGTTAATCAATGGTGGGATCACGCTGGCCGTGCAACGAGGCCGCCGGGACCTGAACGTCCGTGCGGTGTGGGTCCACAATCTGGGCGATGCGCTCTTCGATGTCGCGATTTTCGCAGGTGCCCTGGCAATCCGTTACACGGGCGCCATTTGGGTAGATGCCGCCCTTGGCATCGTAATCGGACTGATGGTGCTTTGGTCGAGCGCCGGAATTCTCCGCGAAAGCGGGCACATTCTTCTCGAAGGTCTGCCGCGAAACATGCAGCTGCAGGAGGTGGCAGCCGCGATTCTGAAAATTCCGCCGGTTCAGGAAGTGCACGACATGCACATCTGGACGCTCGGCACCGGATTGAACGCGCTGTCTTGTCACGTGCGCATTCCGGACATGCACATGGAGGACAGCGAAAAGCTGCTGTTTAATATCCGAAATCTGTTAGAGCGCGATTTCCAGATCACGCACATCACGGTTCAATTTGAGCGGGCGGGACTGCCGGCCCAGTCCGGCCCGTACATGCCCGCGCCAGCCCGGCGGTCAGCTCCTTGAGAGTTATCTGCGAATTCTCCTTTTTCGAACGCGGGGCTCCGGCTGACACCGCGGACAGAAGTAGCTGCTGCGGCCTGCCACGATGGCTCGACGTATGAGGGTTTTGCATCGGAAGCACTTCAGTCCCTCGCGGTCGTATACGCGGTGCCGCCGCTGAAAATCTCCCGGCAGCCCGTACGAATCCACGAAGTCCGATATGGACGAGCCGCGCAACCCGATCGCTTCCGTGAGGACCTTGCGCATAGCGCCATACAGGCGATGAATTTCCGCGCGGCTCAGATTTGCGCCCAATCGCCTGGGGTTGATCCGCGCGCGCCATAGACTCTCGTCCGTGTAGATGTTGCCCATTCCTCCCAGCACGTGCTGATCAAGCAACAGCGCTTTGATGCGAGCCCGCCGAGCGCCTATCTGGGCTCGGAATTCGGATTCGCTGGCATTGAGCGGTTCGAGCCCGACCTTTGCAAGGACCGCCTCGCGCGCATCGTGCTCTAGCATTCGCATCAGACCGAACCGGCGCGGATCCGTGTATCGGACCTCGCGTCCATCATCGAGGGCCATGAAAACGTGCGTGTGCGGCGCCACCGGCTCCTGCGGCGCGGACACCACCATCCGGCCGGTCATGCCCAGATGTACCTGCAGCGAAAGCTTCCGCGCCCGCGCGTCGCTCGGCTGGAGCTCGATCAGCATGAATTTCCCGTGGCGCCGGACGGATTCCACGCGGCTCCCGGGCAGATCGCGTTCAAGCGCGGCGGGGTCCTCGATGAAATCAGTCTTGCCCAGCCGTACGTTCAGAATGCGCCTCCCCGGCAAGGCGGATTGCAGCCCGCGCGCAACGGTTTCAACTTCAGGGAGTTCGGGCATGTTTGGGGACGCGCGGGTTTCGCGAATCTATTATTGATTGTAGCTGTTCCGACGTGATTTTAAGAAGAGCGCACGGAGGAACGAAGTTGCTAAGGAAGGGGAATGCCGGGAGATGCAACGATGCCGGCGAGTCGAAGGATTTCCGCGTACTCTTCTTCGGTTAGAGGGCAAATCGTCAGGCGCGTGTTCTTTAAAAATTTGATCTTCCGCAGAAGCTTGTCCTCGCGCATTTCGGCCAGACTCACCTGCCTCGGAAGCCGCTCGATGGCGCGCAAATCCGTCACCAGCTTCTTGCCGTCGCGGTCGTGCGGGTCGGGATACGGATCGCGCGTCATCTCCGCCAGCGCATACACCGAATGTTCGGGCTTGCCGTGATAACACAACGCACGGTCGCCCTTGTGAACCTGCTTGAGCTGCCGCAGCGCGTCGGGCTTGTCGCCCGCCTGCCGCCACATCTCCTTTCCCTTTACGAAAAGAGTATCCCAGTGGTACACGCGCGGGTCCACTGCCAGCAGCCATCGCCTGGGTTTTGAGGGAGTCAGCGTCATCCGTCGAAAGTGTCGCGCGAACTATACACGGAAGATATGCCGAAGGGAACGCCTTCCATGCAGAATTGTGAAGAATTTTGATTTCTTAAGCGTGGGAAGGCTGGTTTAAATCATCCGACGTCCACGTAAATGTCGTCTCCGCGGATTTCTACGGGGTAGCAGGAAGCGCCCTCCGCGTCGGCAGGGCTGCCAACGATCTTCCCGGTGGTCACATCGTACTCCCACGCATGCCACGGACATATGAGCACGTTTCCGTTGAGCGCGCCCTCGCCCAAGGGGCCACCTTCGTGCATACATATGCCATTGATCGCGAACAGCTTACCTGCAACATTC
Source organism: Candidatus Acidiferrales bacterium (assembly GCA_049591475.1). GTDB lineage: Bacteria > Acidobacteriota > Terriglobia > Acidiferrales > UBA7541 > Palsa-295. Next base: position 112,752 of record JBAWEZ010000011.1, on the reverse strand, counting down.
GCGACCGCCACGGTTTTCCCTGCCACTTCTAACTCGGCAACGGAACCAAGGGCCACCGATGCAACTTTCGCTGCGCGCACAAAGGCCATCTACCGTCTCCCTCTCATATGTTTTTTGTTGTCTGTAAGCAGGCGACTACGATCCCGCGGCCGTGCTCTTTGCTTCCGGCGCGACTTCGACTTTGGCTAAGAGTTCCGCGAACCTTGCTTCGCGGTCTTTTTGGTCGAGCCCCTGGTAAATCTCCGCAATCTGCGTCGCGTTCATCGAACAGAACTTCGGTCCACACATCGAACAGAACTTCGCCTCTTTGTAAAAATCATCTGGCAAAGTCTCGTCGTGCATGGCCTGCGCTGTTGCAGGGTCGAGTGACAGCGCGAACTGCTTCTTCCAGTCGAAGAGGAAACGCGCGTAGCTCAGGGCGTCGTCACGATCGCGCGCGCCTGGCCGGTGGCGCGCCACGTCGGCCGCATGCGCAGCAATCTTATAGGCGATCACGCCTTGCCGGACGTCATCCGCATTGGGTAGGCCCAGGTGTTCTTTGGGCGTGACGTAACAAAGCATCGATGCGCCGTGCCAGCCAATCATCGCCGCTCCAATTGCGCTGGTAATGTGGTCGTATCCGGGAGCGATATCCGTGACCAGCGGCCCCAGCGTGTAGAACGGCGCCTCGTGGCACAGCTCGTTCTCTTTTTTCACCTGTAGCTCGATCTGATCGAGCGGAATGTGTCCTGGCCCCTCGATCATCACCTGCACATCGTGTTCCCACGCGATTTTCGTCAGCTCGCCAAGCACTTTCAATTCGGCAAACTGCGCCTCGTCGCTTGCATCGGCCAGGCAGCCGGGACGCAAACCGTCTCCGAGCGAAAAGCTCACATCGTGCTTCTTGAAAATCTTGCAGATCGCGTCGAAGTTCTCGTACAGGAAATTCTGCTGTTTGTGGAAGCTCATCCACTGCGCCAGCAACGCGCCTCCGCGGCTCACGATGCCCGTGATGCGGTTCCGCACCAGCGGCAGAAACTCGCGCAGCACGCCTGCGTGGATGGTCATGTAGTCCACGCCCTGCTCGGCTTGTTCCTCGATCACTTCGAGCATCACCTGGATATTCAAATCCTCCGCCCGCCGCACCCGCGAAATCGCCTCGTAAATCGGAACCGTGCCGATGGGCACTGGCGACGCACCGATGATCGCCTTGCGGATCGAGGGGATGTCGCCGCCGGTCGAAAGATCCATTACCGTGTCCGCGCCGTAGTGCACCGCGCGATGAAGTTTTTCAAGTTCTTCCGATGTTTTCGACGTTGTCGCGGAATTCCCGATATTCGCGTTGATCTTGCAATTGAACGCAACTCCGATGCCCATCGGCTCCAGATTGCGGTGATGAATATTGGCGGGAATAATGGCCCGGCCACGAGCAACTTCGTCGCGCACCCGCTCGGGAGCAATTTTTTCGCGCAGCGCAACATACGTCATTTCTTCCGTTACCACGCCTTGGCGCGCGAAATGCATTTGCGAAAAATTTCGTCCGTGGCCGTTCATCGTTGACGAACGCTTCTCGATCCACTCATCTCGCAGAGCCATGACAACCCCCAATCGCTATTTGCAGCAGGACGCTTCACAACAACCGGCTCATTATCGCACCGGCATTCTCAGGCAGCAACATGCGCCGGGTCTCAAGTAATGGAATTGTCGCCGGCCGAGGGTTTGCGACCTGCGGCCCATCGGAGGCTACCAGCCGTGAGCACCGCCTGAAAACTTCATTTGCGGACCCAAAAGTTTAAATTTCTGGCAAAGAATTTGAGCGCTTATATTAAACTAGCGAGCTTGGTACCACGTAAACGGAGGTTGGATTGAAAATCGACTGGAAACGGGAACTGACGGTGAACCTTGCGCTCTTGGGCTCGCTGATTACGTTGATCGGCGGCATGGCGCTGGTGATTCGAATATCGATCGGCAAGTGGTAAACGCGTGCTGGCGCGTCGTCGGCACGCCAAGCCTGCCTTAAATCGGTTGCTTGGGCAAGCTACGAGCTTGGCCCTGCGGTCCCGCCCATGGCAGCGTGCTGTTGGCGAATGCAACGTGGCCGCGCAAAAGGTGGTAGATGTAAGCGCCCATGCAAAATTTCCCGAACAGCAGAGCAGAGAAAGCCACAACTAGGAAGGCCTCGAACACCCACGCCGTCACCATCCAGCCTTGCAGCAGCGCAAGCCCCACGATCAGCGTAAACGCAGCGGCCATTGCCTGCGCGAATCGTCGAGGGCCGGGCGCTGGGTGCAACAATGCTTGGCCTTTCGGCGCAGCAATTTCGCGGTTATAAAAGACCTCGAAGGGATTTGATCTCGGCGCGACGACGTTCCACCAAAGGATCGCAGAAAGCGCGAAATAGAGCGCCGCAGCCGCCAGCGGAGCGAAGAATTGCAGAATGATGCCCACCACGACCAGGGAGCCCACAATTCTAGGCTGAAAGTAGAGCCCCGAAAAATGCATGTTGCAGACGCTTTCGGGTTCTTCGCTGAAGCCCTGTTGTTTCATGAAGTTTCGGATGATTAGTGAGCCCATTTGCGAACCTCGCCTGCTTTCATTAGCCCTCAAGGATTTATTATACGACAGTGGCGGGTTCGCATGAAGTTCGCGAGATGCCGCTTTGGCGCCATGCTGCCAGCGCTTGCTTCGCTATCGCGCGCGCCCGTTTATACTTGGGAGGAGGCGCGAATGCCCGTCATAACGAAGATTGATTGGACTTCGCGAATCCCACCCGCTTACAGTTTTACGTGAGCGGTGCGGGGACTCTCGAAGTTCCCGGCAGCAAATCGATTCAAGCTTTTCTGTTTGCCCCACAGGCTCAGTCGCAAATGGCGCGCGACTCAGGCACACTGGGAACAGGTTGGTGCAGTTGCGGTATGCGATTTGGCGCGAACGACCAACTGCGGCGGCGCGCGCGGCGCGAAACATTCGCGCCGAACATCGAGGAATGAAGGCGACTTGAAATGAGCGTTCAGGATTTTTCAGTCAAATCCGCTGAGCACGAGCCCCTTGATGCTGCCACGTCGCCGTCTGTCAACCACCCCAGCCACGTCCTCACCATAGAAGAGATTCGCGAAGTAGCCAAGGAAAGCGGCAAACCCGCGGAAACGTTGATGAAAGTTGTCGCGCTGATCGCCCGCCGCTCGCAGACGGACGTTTGCTCCGTATACCTCCTGGAGCCGGATCGCAGCCATCTCGTTCTCGCCGCCACCGTTGGTCTGCGCCCCCAAAGCATTGGCAATCTTCGTCTCGCTGTTTCTGAAGGACTCGTCGGTTCGGTAGCCGAGTTGGTCCGCCCCATCGCCGTCGAAGAAGTGACAAGCCATCCGCGCTTTAAATATTTTCCGGAGGTAGGCGAAGAAGGCTATCACTCTTTCCTGGGCGTGCCGCTGATCGATCGCGGCGTGCTGCTCGGCGTGTTGGACGTGCAAACGATCGAGCAGCGCGAGTTTAGTGACGCTGAAATCCGCATGCTGTCCGAAGCGGCGGCGCAGGTTGCGCCCATCGTCAGCGAGGCGCGTACTCTTGGCCGGTTCATTGCTCCCTTGCAGGAACGTCTCTGGACGCTCGCTCGCAATCTCTGGTGGACCTGGGATCAAGATTGTGCTGCGATTTTCAGGGATTTGGACCCAGTCCGATGGGCCGAGCTTCGTCACAATCCGATTCTGCTGCTTGCTGAAATTCCGCTGGAGCAGCTTGAGCGGCGCGCCCGCGAACTCTCTCTGCACAGCCGAGTCAACTACGCGTACCGGCGTCTTCGCGAATATGTGGATGCCGACCATACCTGGGGCGCCAGGCACGCGGGCGTTCTGCGGCCGAGGCCGGTCGCGTACTTTTCTGCCGAATTCGGGCTGCACGAATCGATTCCCATCTATTCCGGCGGCCTCGGAGTCCTCGCGGGCGATCACATCAAGAGCGCGTCCGATTTGGGCATTCCCCTCATCGGCGTGGGCCTCTTTTATGGACAGGGCTACTTCCGCCAGCGCATCGACCTGACCGGCTGGCAGCAGGAAGAGTACATAGCGTCGGACGTCAATTCGCTCCCGATGCAGCCCGCAATTGGCAAGTCCGGCCAGCCGGTGATGGTGCAAATCGAAACCCGCCGCGGCTCTCTGCGTGCGCGAGTTTGGCGCGTCAATGTGGGGCGCTGCGATCTTTTGCTCCTCGATTCCGATGTCGAAGGCAACGCTCCGGAAGATCGGGAGCTTACATCGCGCCTATACGGCGGCGACCGCCGCTTGCGAATCCGGCAGGAACTGATTCTTGGCGTGGGCGGCTTTCGCGCACTGACGGCCATGGGCATCACTCCCGGCGTGATTCACCTGAATGAAGGTCATAGTGCCTTCGTCGCGCTCGAAGCCGTCCGCGATCGAATGCAGGACGAAGGCCTTTCGTTCGGCGAGGCCGTGCCACGCGTATTTCGCGAAGTAGTGTTCACCACTCACACTCCCGTTCCCGCAGGCCACGACCGTTTCAGTTCTGAGCTCGTCGAAGAGCACCTCGGCCCGCTGCGCGAACGGCTCGGCATCTCGCATGAAACCTTAATGGGCCTCGGCCGCGAGGACATCGCCAATCCGCAGGAAGAATTTTGCATGACGGTGCTGTGCCTGAAGCTTTCGCGGCGCGCCAATGCCGTTTCCGCGCTTCACGGAGAGGTTTCGCGCGCCATGTGGGCGGACCTCTATCCGGGCCGGTCAGAAGAAGCTGTACCGATCGGCCATATCACCAATGGTGTGCACGTGCTTTCATGGCTCGCGCCGCAAATGTCCCGTCTATACGATCGGCATCTCGGGGTTGGCTGGCACGAACGCAGCAGCGAAGCGCATATCTGGGAGCGCATCGAGGCCGTTGACGATGGAGAGCTTTGGGAAGCACACCTTAACTTGCGAGCGCGCCTGCTCGAATACGTCCGTCATAGCGCCGTCGAACAAGCGATGCGCCGCGGCGAGTCGCAAGATTTTTGCCAACTGCTCCCTCGCGCGCTCAGCCCCGATGCTCTCACAATAGGATTTGCGCGCCGCTTCGCCACTTACAAGCGTGCCAATCTAATCCTATCCGATCTTCAGAATCTGGCTTCACTGGTCAATGATCCAAAGCGGCCGGTGCAATTCGTGTTCGCTGGCAAGTCGCATCCCGGCGATGAGCCCGGTAAAAGCATGTTGCAGGACATTATGCGCTTCATGCACAACCCTCAGTTCACGGATAAGTTTATTTTTCTGGAAGATTACGACATCAACGTAGGGCGCCAGTTCGTGCAGGGTGTGGACGTGTGGCTCAACAACCCGCGTCGCCCCTTCGAAGCTTCCGGTACTAGCGGCCAGAAAGTCGTACTGAACGGCGGCCTGAATCTTTCCATTTTGGATGGTTGGTGGGCGGAGGCTTACGACGGTTTGAACGGTTTCGCCATCGGCAACGGCCGCACCCACTCCGATTTGCACGTCCACGACGCGCGCGACGCGGAAAATCTCTATCGCGTTCTCCACGACGAAGTGATTCCGCTCTTCTATCAGCGGGATCGCGATGGCTTGCCTCGCGGCTGGATCAAACGCATGAAGCGCGCCATTCGCACTCTCGGCTGGCGTTTCAACGCCGACCGCATGGTGATGGACTACACCCAGCGCTGTTACCTGCCCGCCGCAGGAGGCACCTCCAGCGATATGCGCCGCATGTGACGCGGCTGATATCACTTGGAAAAAGTGAGCGCCGCCCAAGCGCACAGGCGATCCAGGCTAGTTGGCAGCTGCAAGCTCGTATGAAATCCTCGCCATCAGCGCGGCACCCGCGCCCGGCGATTTCAGTCCCCGCACGACCACCGCCAGCGCAAATGAACGCGCACCATACACGATTACTGATTCCTGCTCTTCGCCGCTGTACGCCCCGGTCGTCTGCCTGTCCGCAAACGGCCCGCTCGTCGCCGTCCTCGAATTCGCTATCAATCCGACCATCTCTTTGCTGGCATCCGCGCTCACCGCGTTATTCGTAGCCAGAGACCACAACACTTGCATCATTCCCCGCGCCGAAGCCGTGTTCCGCTCACCGGCTTTGTCGGCCTTCAAATCCTGAAAGCCATGGCGCAATTGGATGCCGTTCGCGTGCAGATCGGCAAGCCTCCCGTCAACGCGCGAAATTCCAAGCAATTGAAGCAGTAGATTCGTCGCCAGCTGGCTATCTCTCTTCATCATCCGTGTTTCCAGCTCGTGTAAAGTTATCCGCTGCCCGATCCGCCTATAAAGCTCTGCATCGGGATCGAGACCCGGGTCGAGCTGATAGGCGCTTCCGTCGGCCACACTGCGAAACTGATTCTCCACCACTAGCGTGTCCTCGAACTTTAGCGTGCGAGCCTCCACTTCCGCCTGTAACTCCACCATCACCGGAATTTCCAGCCATTGGCTCTTTGCCGGAAACTCTTCGTTAGCCTCCATGAAAAGCTCTTGGCTTCCATCCAGCGACCGGAACGCTACCGCCGCTCGCGCGCCGCTTTGTCGAACAAGATCTTCCACGGCCGCGCGCGCCTCTGCGGTTTGCTCTGTTTGGGCGGTTGTCGTTTGGCCCCGCGCGGCGGCTGACAAAATCAAAAGCGCCAGCGCGCTCGGAATCACGGCGGAGCAAATGACTCTTAGCCTCATCTGTTCACATTCTACGACGGCTGCTTGCTTCCGGCCCACCTTCACGCTTGCTGTCAGGTCCGCGCTGGAGGTTAGGCTTGCCCCGCACGTTTTCGAGCCGCCTGGTTCTAGGGAAGCGGTGAGCAATTGGGCGACTCTACGGGGATCATTTTTCTAAGGGGTTCCAGGCTTTGCTATCGTTGTTATGGCGCTCGCGCTGCAATCGAAAATGGAATCCAAACTCGCTGAACTCGTGAATCGCCTCCAGGAAGCCGCCGGAGAAAATCTCCAGTCCGTAGTGCTCTTTGGATCGGCCGTCGTGGGCGAGTTCTACGCCGAGCACTCAGATTTGAACATCCTCTGCTTGGTTGATCGCACCAGTTCAGTCGACCTCGGGCAGCTCCATCCCGCAATCGCCTGGTGGCTGGGCGAGGGTAATCCAGCCCCGCTCGTTTTCACCTATGCCGAACTCACCCGTTCGGCGCATCTTTCGGCCATTGAAATGTTCGACATCAAAACTTATCACCGCATTCTCTTCGGCCCTGATTGGCTGGAAAAGTTCCAGCCCCCATTACAGCTTCATCGCTTGCAGGTGGAGCGTCAATTGCACCGGGAGCGCCTCAACCTTCGACAGGCAATTCTCGCCGCGCCCCAAAAACCCAAGGTCTATTTCGAAATCATGCTGTCGTCCGTCAGCCGCTTCTGCACGCTGTTTCGTCACGCCGTCATGGCTGCTGGTGAGCCGCCGCCGCAAACCAAACGCGAATCCATCGCCGCCATGGCTGCGTGGACTGGTGCCGACCCCTCCGGCTTCGAAGCCATCCTCGATTACCGGGAAGGGAAGCGCAAGCCACGCCAAATCGATCTCGAAGCTGCCCTTCATTCGTACGTCGACTTCGTTACCCTCGCTGCTAACGATGCCACGCGCCACTTCGCTCAACTCCACTGAGACTGGAATCTTCGGCCATCGTAATGCATAAACGAGACACGGTCCCGCCGGCTTGACCCTGCCTTTCCGCCCGCGCTATTCTTCATCCAGATCATTGATGAAGCAAACCGTCCGAATCGCCGGAGGCATCAACGAGTTCTTCGGCACACTCGATGAAAATCTAAAACTCTTTGAGTCCACTCTGCGCGTCGCCACGCACCTGAGCGACCGCGATCTGGAAATCGAGGGCGAGCCTCTGCAGGTCGAACGCGCCGCCCGCATTATCGGCGCCTACAACGACCGCATCCGCGAAGGAAACATTCCCAATAGCCAGGAAGTGAAGGCGCTGCTGCAAACTGCCGCCGACGAACCCATCTCGACGCTCCACAGCGCATTTTCTCCGACGCGTTCTCGTTCGCTTGGCAAGCGCACCGTTTCGCCCAAGAGCGCCAATCAGAAGCGCTACATCGAAGCCCTTGAGAATTACGACATGGTGTTTGCCATTGGTCCCGGCGGCACGGGCAAGACGTATATCGCCGTCGCGATGGCCGTCGCCGCACTTCTCTCGAAGCAAGTGAATCGCATTATTCTCGCTCGCCCCGCCGTCGAAGCAGGCGAGCGCCTCGGCTTCCTTCCCGGCACACTTCAGGAAAAAGTCGATCCCTACATGCGCCCGCTTTACGACGCGCTTCACGACCTGCTCGAAGCCGACAAACTCGAGCGCTTCCTCGAGAAAGACATTATCGAAGTTGCTCCGCTGGCGTTCATGCGCGGCCGCACGCTGAACGATTCCTTTGTTATTCTGGACGAGGCGCAGAACACCACTAGCGAGCAAATGAAGATGTTTCTCACTCGCCTGGGCTTCGATTCGAAAGCCGTCATCACTGGTGACATCACTCAAATCGATCTTCCCGACACGCGCCGCTCGGGACTAATTGAGGCTATCGATGTGGTCGGCAAAATCGACGGCATCGCTCTCGTGTATTTCGATGAGCACGATGTGGTCCGCCACAGCCTGGTGCAGCGCATCATCAAAGCTTACGACGAATACTCCGGCAGCCACGGCCCGTCAAACGGATCTGGCGGTTCCGCTTCCCGCAGTTAAGCTCTGCGCCCGCGAGCGACATCGATGTTGTCAAACGCAAATGCAGGTGCAATAAGCTCACCATCCGAATTATCTCAATGACATTGCTCGCGCTGGGGTGGGAGGGAAAAAAACATGAAGAAAGCCATCCTGCTGATCACCGCGCTGGCCCTGCTGGCTGGGTGCAAAGTGAGTCCGCCGCAGCCTGCGCCCGCGCCGCAGAGCGCGAAGGTCGTGGAGCCGCCGGTGCAGGCGGGTGAGGGGAATCTTCCGTCACTTCCCGAGCGTGCTATTCAGCAGTCGCAGATTACCCTGCCTGGCTCCAAGCCCTTCCACCTTGTTGCAAAGACGTTCGAGAGTACCGATCGCGATAACGACAGCCACGACGCTACGATCGAAGAATATTGGGTCGCTCCAGACAAATGGCGCCGCATTGTAAAGACCGCCGATTTCTCCGAAGTGCTAATCGTAAACGACGATAAGACAAGTGAGACTCTAATGGGCGATTATTACCCGAACTGGCTGCGGCAGTTTGTGAATGGCATCGTCGATCCCGGCGCGCCGCTACAAGGAGTGGATATATCAAAATCGACTGACATTCCTACGGGATACTTTACGCGAGACGGGAATCTCCACATTGCGGATATCGGCTCGGAGGTTTGCCGTCGCTTCGCGTCTTTAGCTTCAAACCCGCCCGTAACGAACAGAGTATTTTCGACGTACTGTTTTAACGGCGGATTGCTGGAATCTGTCGGCAAGCCTGGTTACAACATCAGCTACAAGGATTACAAGAAATTCGGAGACAAGAAGGTCGCCCGCAAACTCGACGAGTACATCGAGCCGGGAACGGAACTTGAGGCCGATATTACCGAGCTCCGCGAATTGCCAATGCCTGCGGACGAATCGCTTTTCGCGATCGACCACGTCAGCCGGCCGTTGAGAACCGTGGTGGTCAGTGAGGCGACTGTCCGAAGTCTTATGGTGAGCGCTCCGGATATCAAGTGGCCGACTATAACCAACGGACGCGCGTCCGGCACCCTCAGCATTTACGTCGCTCTTGATCGCCAGGGGCACGTGCGTGAGACCCTGGGATTGAACTCCGACAACCCCTTCATGACGGACGCAGCGCGCCAACAAGTGATGAAATGGCAATTCAAGCCAGCGTCCAACGATAGCGAACCAGTCCAGGTTGAGTCGATTCTGACCTTCGGCTACGACACGAAGATTGTGCCATCGCCGTAGTAACCGTCGCCGAACGGACGAGGCCGACGTTTCTCCGTCCCGCCGTGGTATCTTCACCTTTACATGGTCTCTGATTCAGGTGATCTGGATAACTGGGTCGCGCAAATCCTCGCGGGTGACGCGCGCGCCCTCTCCCGCGCAGTCACTCTGATTGAAAATCGCGCCAGCGGCTCTGAAGAACTTTTGAAATTGCTCTTTCCGCACACCGGTCGCGCGTTTCGCATCGGCGTCACCGGCTCACCGGGGACCGGCAAAAGCACTCTCGTCGATCGTCTCGCTGCGCACTACCGCGCGGCGGGAAAAACCATCGGCATCATCGCCGTCGATCCGTCCAGCCCGTTCACCGGCGGCGCGATTCTCGGGGACCGCATTCGCATGTTGCGCCACGCTCAGGACGAAGGCACGTTCATCCGCTCGATGGCCACTCGCGGGTTTCTCGGCGGCCTCGCGCAGGCGACCGGCGACGTATGCCTATTGCTTGATGCTGCTGGCAAAGACGTGATCCTCATCGAGACCGTTGGCGTGGGCCAGGGCGAAATTGAAGTGGTTCGTTTGGCGGATTGCAGTCTCGTCGTTCTTACTCCGGGAATGGGCGACGACGTGCAGAACCTCAAAGCCGGGCTGATGGAAATTGGAGATATTTTCGTCATCAACAAATCTGATCGCGAAGGCGCTGATCAGTTCGAGCAGCAATTGCTCGCGATTGTGAGTCTAGTATCCGACCACGATCACCGGCCGCCTCCTGTCGCTCGCACCGTTGCCACGCAAGATCAGGGCACCGACGAATTGGTTCGGCAAATCGCACAATTTCGCCAGCACCGCGAAAGCGATCCGGCTTGCCGCTCTCGCCAGCAAAGCTATTGGCGCGAATGGTTGCTGCGTCTTCTTCAGGCGCGTTTCGCCGAGCGCGCGCTTGCCAAAGGCCTCGGCGAAGCCGAATTTGATCGCTTGGCTTCGGATGTGGCCGCGCGGAAGATCGACCCGTATTCGGCCGTAAACGAAATTTTGTCTCGCGCGGGACTGTCGTGATTTCTGGGGATGCATTCTCGGCGAAAGGTCGCAGCAAACTTGACTGGGTGCCGCCGACTCCGTATTTTGTACGAGCTGCAATCATCAGTGTGTCGGGCGAAATTCTCAGCGGTGCTCTAAGGGCGGGCATTTGAAACTCGGCGATCTCGAATTCCACGTCATTTCTGACGGCCACGTACTGCTTGATGGCGGGGCTATGTTTGGCGTCGTCCCCCGTCCGCTGTGGGAGAAGAAGTCCACGCCCGACGCGCGGAATCGCATCACCCTGGCGATGAATTGCCTGCTGATTCACGCGGGCGGCAAGCGCATCCTGGTCGAAACCGGCGCCGGCGCGAAAATGGAGCCCAAGCTCCGCGACATTTACGGCCTGGACGGTCCAAATCTTGCCGCAGGCTTGCAGAGATACGGTCTCCGACCTGAAGACATCGACATCGTCATCAACACCCACCTTCACTTCGATCATTGCGGCGGCAACACCCGCGTCGAAAGCGGCGAAATCATTCCCGCATTTCCGGACGCGCGCTATTTCGTCCAGCGCGAAGAATTCGTTCATGCTATGAATCCTAACGAACGCGACCAAGCCAGCTACTTCCGCGAGAATTTCGAGCCGCTCGAAGGAGCCGGCGTCCTGTCGCTCGCGGAGGGGGAGGCGAAGATTGCGCCGGGAGTCGAAGTCGTCGTCGTTCCAGGGCACAACGCCAACATGCAGTGCGTCAAACTCAGCGGTGGCGGCAAGACCGCCTTTTTCTTCGCCGATCTGGTTCCCACCACCGCGCACCTTCCTCTGCCGTGGATCATGGGTTACGATCTCTATCCCGTCACCACACTGGAGAACAAGAAGCGCTGGATTCCGCAAGTGGTCCAGGAAGGCTGGCTGGCGCTGTTTGCGCACGATCCGCGCGTCCCAGCTGCGTATCTCCGCGAGCGCGACGGCAAGTGGGAAGCCGAGCCCGTGCAGATCGACTAGCTCGGCGAGGATTATTGGCACAACCAGCTTCGGTATTTCGATCAGGGACGAGGAGCGTGAATGCCCAAGGCTAAAGGCTCGCGAGGGAAAAATCCGAACGGGAAAAACGCGAAGGGGAAGGGAACCGAGCGGATCGCGATCGGCATCATCGGTGGCAGCGGCCTTTATAGTATGGCTGGGCTCACCGACACTCGCGAGATTCGCGTGAAGACTCCCTTCGGCGATCCCTCGGACGCAATCGTCACCGGCACGCTCGAAGGCCGTCGCGTCGGGTTCCTCGCGCGCCATGGACGCGGCCATCGCATCTCGCCGAGCGAAATCAACTTTCGCGCCAATATCTACGCGTTGAAAACGCTGGGCGTGGAACGGATCATCTCCGTTAGCGCGGTGGGTTCGCTGCGCGAAGACGTCGCCCCGCTCGATTTCGTCGTTCCCGACCAATTTTTCGACCGCACCCGCACGCGCATTTCCACTTTCTTCGGCGAAGGCATCGTCGCGCACATCAGCTTCGATAAGCCCACCTGCCCGCACCTTTCCGGGCAGCTCGCGGCGGCGTCCGAGCGCGCGGGAGTGAAAGTGCATCGCGGCGGCACCTACGTTTGCATGGAGGGCCCGCAATTCTCCACGCTGGCCGAATCGAACGCTTACCGGCAGATGCGTTTCGACATCATCGGCATGACCAACCTGACCGAAGCCAAGCTGGCGCGCGAAGCAGAAATGTGCTACGCCACTTTCGCGATGGTTACGGATTACGATTGCTGGCATCCGTCGCACGATGCGGTGACCGTGGACCAGATCATCTCGGTGCTCACCAAAAACACTGAAAACGTGCAGCGCGCCATTCGCGAAGCGGTCCGCGCGCTCGACGAATCGCGCCCGTGCAAATGCGGCGCGGCGCTGGCGCACGCCATTTTGACCGACCGCAAAGTGATTCCCGCGGCCGCCAAAAAGCGGCTCGCGCCCATCATCGGAAAATATGTTTCGTAATCGTCTGCACGTCGTGGATAGGTGCGGGCAGTTTCTTGTGCGTTGCAATGGGTCCAAAGGATTTTGAATTTCGTTGTCGGGAGAAAACATGTCGCTACTCGTGGTCGGTTCCGTGGCATTTGACGCTATCGAAACGCCTTTCGGCAAAGTGGATCGCACGCTGGGCGGCGCGGCCAGTTATTTCGCGCTGGCGGCTAGCCACTTCGTTCCGGTGCGCATCGTGGCCATCGTCGGAGAAGACTTTGGTGACAAGGAGCGCGCCGTCTTCAAAGGCCGCAAAATCGACCTCTCCGGCGTCGAACACGCCGCCGGAAAAAGTTTCTTCTGGTCGGGGCGCTACAGCCAGAACATGAACGAACGCACCACGCTGGCCACCGAGCTCAACGTATTCGCTGATTTCAAACCCACTCTTCCGGACACCTATCTTGATACCAAATACGTTTTTCTCGGCAATATCCAGCCTGACCTTCAGCGGTCCGTGCTGAAGCAACTGAACGGCAAGCCGCGCATCGTCGGCCTCGACACCATGAACTACTGGATCGAAGGCTCGAACGCGCAGCTTCGCGAAACTCTGAAACACGTCGACATTCTCACGATCAACGACGACGAGACCCGCCAGTTGACCGGCGAACACAATCTTTTTCGCGCCTCGCGCCAGGTCTTCAAGCTCGGCCCCAAGATTCTGATCATCAAGCGCGGCGAACACGGCGCGCTCATGGTCCATCCTAAATTCATTTTTTCCGTTCCCGCGTTTCCTCTCGAAGAAGTGCACGATCCCACCGGCGCCGGAGATACCTTTGCGGGAGGGTTCATGGGCTATCTCGCCAAAGCCGGAAACACGAGCGAACAGAGTCTTCGCCGCGCCATGGTGTATGGTTCCGTGCTGGCCAGCTTCACCGTGGAGAAATTCGGCGTCGAACGGCTCGCCAAAGTGACTCCCAAGGAGATCAACGTCCGCGTCCGCAAATTCGCGAAGCTCACGGCGTTCAGTCTCTAGCGCTCGGATTGTTCGTGCTCTTCCTGGATGGATAGCGGGTTGAAAAGATCGGTGACGATGCCAACCAGCAGTCCGGTAATGGCCACGAACAGCGCGCGGATCCCCCATCGCATATACGACGCAGTCCCGCTGGCCGCACCTAGCACGTAGCACACCCAAACCGAAAAAATAAAAACCGCTTGCGCTGACTCGGCGCTCTGTTCGGCGCGCCTTTCCGGAGTGTTTGCGCGTCCGCGTAGAAAATCGTAAGCCCGGAACAAAATGTGAGAAATCAGTTGGGCGAGTTTGTTGATCATCCCGGTAACAAACGTGGTGTGCACGGTGAGCGCGCCGATGCCGGTCAGGGTAGCTGTTTGCATTCCCATCGCGAAGGCTAAAAGCGCGAGATAGAAATAGATGTGCGCGGGCGAGCCGTTCGCCGCTGCGTGGGACTGCCCGGAAGCGGTTTTGGCTACCGCGACAAAAGCGAGTATGGCGGCTTGGATCGCCAGCGTGATGGTGGCCACCCTGCGAAGCCGGCACCGCCGCCCGCCCGCCTCGATAATCGCGCGGCCAAAGACTGAACCCAAAAAGAACGCCAGCACGATGGCAAATGCGGCGATGCTCTCGGTCTCGTGTCCGAGCACGATGCTCTGGCCCAAATGTACGGTGGTGCCCGTCAGATGAGCGGTGAACAGCTGGAAAACTCCGAGGAAGCCGGCGATGTCCACGATTCCCGAGCTGAAGGTGAGGACTAGAGCGACCGCCATCTTGGACTTTTGTTTGCTGAAGGCGTCGCTGTGCGGCATCCCGCGAATTATGCCACGCTGGAGATTCGGGCGAAGCTCTTTCGAGCGCCGGTTGTCCCGGCTGTCCCCAGCGAATGCGAGGGGAGCGAAGCCGAAGGGGGCTTTGGGCTTGGTCTGCCGGGTCCAAGAAACGCCGTTGCGTTTTGGGGTGAGGCGCGAGGCGCGAAAGGTGCGAAGGTTGTTTTCTTGATCGCGAGGGCGCGCGATCGGGCACGAATTTAGCGCGCGAAATAGCGTCGATCGTTTGCACCGCGACGTTCCGCCCTTGCATGTCGCCGGCTGTTTATTTTCTATAACTTACGTGTGTTTGAGGCCGATTGACTGTTCCGCCCTTAGAGTAGTGAAAATCGGGCTGTCTGGGGCGGAAATAAAGCGAACAAGTAGACATCACCCGAATGAACAACGGCGGATCGACGCGAGGCGGGACAGGGCTGTCCCTTCGGCTGACAACAGCCGTATCGGCGGCGAGTTTTTCGTCGGTACACATAACTACAGATCGAACATAGCAAATCTGCGCAGAAATCCTACTGGTCGTGGGTCCAGTTTAGGTACAGGTGACCGCAGCCTGTACCTCCTTGCAGCCGGGGTACAGCGGGCAGGGCTGGTTTCGATTGTGCTGACCGGCGGCCCCGGATGGACCGCCAAACGCGGCAAGTCCGCAGGGGAGTTGACTGGGGGGCAAAAGCAGCCGAACGTCCCCGGTTCCTATGATGGACGAGCAAGTTTCGCGCGAGTATCATTCCGAGATGCTCCGGCGGTTGGCCAAACGGCGAACGGCAGCGATAGCGATTCTGCTGGTATTCGCGGTGTGCACGTTCAGCACCGTGATGGTGGCCCACTCGCACGCCGACGGCAAAGAACACACCGATTGCGAGCTGTGCCACCTGCAGCATACGGGGGTTCCGCAGCCAAGCGCGCCCGTGCACGTGGTAGTGGCGCTTCATGTGGTGCGCTGCATTTCCGAAGAGCAGCACCCAGTAATCGTAATTTCCACTTTCATTCACCGCGTTCCCCGAGGGCCTCCAGCCTAGCTTCGAATCCTAAAAGCATGCCCTCCCAGCGTTCGCTGTCCATGTGACGGCGTGCGCGGTATTCCACCTATCCACCACGCTTGCATAGGCAACGCGTGGGTTGCACCTATTGGGGAGAAATCATGAAAGTGGGACGTTCGATACTGCAATGGTTGACGTTCGCAGTGTTTTTGTTTGGGCCTAGCGCCGTTGTATTCGCGCAAATGGGCAATTCCGGCACGATCACGGGCACGGTGACCGATCCGGCGGGCGCGGCGATTCCCGGCGCGGCGGTGAAAATTCACAATCCAGTGAGCGGATATGAGGCCAGCACCACGACCGACAGCATGGGACAGTTCACGCTGTCGAATGTGCCATTCAATCCGTATCACACGACGGTGATGGCGAAGGGATTTTCTTCGTTCGTTCAAGATGTAGAGGTGCGGTCCGTGCTGCCGGTCAGCTTGGACATTAAGCTGCAACTGGCGGGAGTGAGCACCACGGTGACGGTAGAGGGTGGCGAGGACTTGATCGAAACCACCCCGACCGCGCACACGGACATTTCGCGGCAATTGTTCCAAGAGGTTCCGCTGGAAAGCCAATCGTCGTCACTCAGTTCTCTTGTGACGGCTGCATCGCCGGGCGTGGCAGCGGATTCGAATGGCCTGTTCCACGGATTGGGCGACCACGCCGATAATTCCTTTTCGATGGACGGCCAGCCGATCACCGATCAGCAGAGCAAGGTTTTCTCGAACCAAATTCCGACCGATGCGGTGCAATCGCTGGAAGTGATCGAGGGCGCGCCGCCCGCGCAATATGGTGACAAGACCAGCCTGGTGATCGACGTGACCACGCGTTCCGGGCAGGGAGAAACCACTCCGCACGGAAGCATAAACACATCGTACGGAACGTTCGGTTCATCCACTGCCGGCTTCAATCTGGGTTATGGCGGAATGAAGTGGGGCGAATTTATCGCCGCCAACGGCCTGAACACCGGGCGCTTCCTCGATCCGCCGGAATACAGCGTAATACACGACAAAGGCAATGAGGAAAACGTATTCAACCGGCTGGATTACCAGTTCGATACGAACGATACGGGGCATCTGGATTTTCAATATTCACGATCGTGGTTCCAAACGCCGAATTCGTTTGATTCGGAGTACGCCTCGCCGTGGTATGGCGTGACCGTGAATGACGGCGGGATTGGTCCGAACGGCCTGCCGGTGGGACCGGCGGACCAGCGTTCGCAGATTGGGACTTTCGACATCGCGCCGACATGGAATCACATCATCAACCAGAACACGATTTTTACGCTCGGCCTGTGGACGCGGCGCGACGCCTACAACTACTACCCAAGCGCTAATCCATTTTCGGATCTTGGCCCATTCAGCCTGCAGAGAGAAAGTGTCGGGCA
Source organism: Candidatus Acidiferrales bacterium (assembly GCA_049591475.1). Taxonomy (GTDB): domain Bacteria; phylum Acidobacteriota; class Terriglobia; order Acidiferrales; family UBA7541; genus Palsa-295. The sequence continues at coordinate 95,683 of JBAWEZ010000011.1, read as the reverse complement.
GGATCGAACGCTTTTGAATGCGGGAGGGCGCGCCATCGTCTCTTATGTGAAAGGCATTCACAACATCAAGGCGGGAACCAGCTACGAGCAAACCGAGCTGAGCGAAAATGACAAGATTGGAATTGTCGATCCCACGCTGAACGCGCCCTGCCTGGGCACGAATACCAATCCGCTGACAGACGCGTTTTATCCGCTTGCTCCCGTGCAGGGTTTGACGGATCCGAGCCAGTGCGCGGGCGCCGGACTCCAGCCAAATACAGCAACCGACCCGGATCCGAACGTCCCGGGCAATCCGGCGAACGGATTCCTGAGCACGTCGCTTTATCCGCTGTACGACCCGGTGCTGGCGCCTTACGACCTGACGCGCGGCGGGAGTCCCTACACGTTCAACGGCCACACGGACGTGAAGGAGTTGGCGATGTATGTGGAAGACGCGATCACTTGGAAAAACTGGGTTTTCAACCTGGGCGTTCGCGGTGACGTGTACAACGGGCTAAGCGTGGCGCGCGAAGCGGAGCCTCGGCTGGGCGCAGCGTACAACATCAAGCAGAGCAACACCGTGCTGCGATTTTCCTATGCGCGCACGATGGAGACGCCATTTAACGAGAACTTGGTGCTATCGAGCATCGGTTGCGGCAATGCCGTGCTCGGCCCGCTGCTTGCGTGCAGCTCTACCGCATTCACGCCCATCGCGCCCGGACGCCGCAACGAATATCACGTTGGGCTGCAGCAGGCATTTGGGCGATACGTGGTTTTCGATGGCGAGTACATCTGGAAGTACACCACCGGCGCGTACGACTTCAGCGTGCTGGGCAACACGCCAATCACGTTTCCCATCGAGTGGGTGAAATCGAAAGTTCCGGGATTCACGGCGCGTGTGAACCTCACGAACTATCACGGGGTGACCGCCTACGTGGTGATGTCCAGCGTAGCGGCACGTTTCTTTCTGCCGCAAGTCGGTGGCGCAGGCGCGACGCCCACGGGGCCGAGCGGCGTTTTCCGCATCGACCACGACGAGGCGTACAACGAAACGACGCACATGCAGTATCAGCCGTGGTCGCGCGGGCCGTGGCTGGGATTTAACTGGCGGTATGACAGCGGGATGGTAGCCGGTGCCGCTCCGTGCTACGGAGTGGAGACGTTTAACACCTGCCCCGGTTCGATCCCAGGCAATATGGGCGGCGTGGGTGGATTAGACACGATTAGCTTGGTGGCTGCGAATTACGGAGCCGTACCGCTTTCGCCCGACCAGGAATTCCAGGCCGGGTTCACCTGCAACGGGTTGGGCGCCACGGCGCCAACCGCTGCAAATCCGTTTGGAGTGCCACTCTCGTACAACGGAGTTGCGGACGTTTGCCCGGATTCGGAGTTCGGATCGAAGCTGATCAAAGTGCCGTCGCCGAACTCCGAGCAGGACGACAGGAATCCGCCGCGAGTCCAGCCGAAAAATCTGTTCGACCTTTCCATCGGCGACGACAATTTGTTCCACGCCGATCGCTACCGCTGGAGCGCGCAGGTGACGGTGATCAATATGGCCAACGCCTACGTGCTCTATAACTTCCTATCGACGTTCAGCGGCACGCATTACGTGACGCCTCGGACGTTTACAGCCCAGATTGGCTTTCACTTCTAAGGCGGCGGACGGGCGCGGCTCGCATTTTGCGGACGCGCCCTTTCCATTCGATCAAAATTTGCGGCTCGTGAAAGGAGCAAATCATGGCCAGCATGACTCCGGCACGGGTGCGAAGGATTCGCAAAGCTCTGGGATTCACGCAGGAGGAGTTTGCGCGCACCCTCTCGGTGACGTACACCACGCTAAATCGCTGGGAAGGCGGTCGCGCCGGTCCTACCGGAATGCACCTGCGAATCCTGCGGCTATTGGAGGAGAATATGGCGAAGCCATCGTTTCAGGCGGCGCTGCGGGACCCGCGCGCCAGCGATCCGATGTTTTTGCTGCATCGGATGCTGGACCCGCTCTACGGGGAGCGGGACAGGAGCAGGGCGGTCGCTCGTACACTCTTGCAAAAGAACGGAGTCAGCGGGGGAGTTGACCTGGCGCGCGATAGAATGCTATCAATTCTGTTCAACTTTTTCGCTAAGGAGCCGGTGGGGCAGGCATCCTCGAATTGCCGGTACGGCTCTAAGTGCACATTGGCAGGGGCTATATAATCCGACGAAAATGCGGATGGGGCGGCGGGTTTCCCTGCCTAGCGCACGGGGATGCAAAAGGCGAGCCGCTGAAAGTTACGGGAGAAACGGTTTGATATCTTTGTGTTCGGTGCGTTCAGCGCGGAGCGGTAGACAGCACCGAGGACGCGCGCGTTTGGGGCGGTGGGTACTGGCGGCGTCGATTGCCGGGCTGTTGCTGGCGTTGGCGGGTTGCGGAGGCAATAGCGCTCCGCCTTACAACCAGACTCCGGCCATTTCGCTGATTTTTCCGTCCAACGTCACTGCCGGCAGCCAGGACTTCACGCTGATCATTTCCGGGACGGGATTTATTTCCACCAACAAGGGGACTTCGTTCGCCTACTGGAACGGGTCGGCGCGCTCGACGAATTACAACGTTACCACGGGACAGCTGCAGGTGACGATTCCCGCGTCGGATGTGACGAGCCCCGGCTCGGTGCAGGTCACGGTGATTAATCCGCCTCCTGGAGGAGGGCAAGCGCAGGCGGCAGCCACTTTTCAGATCGAGCCTGCGCAGGCCAATGGCCCCACGATCTCGTCGGTATTGCCCGCGAGCGCGCAGCTGAATGCGAAGCCTCCCCAGGTTACGATTAATGGCTCGAACTTCGTATCTGGCGACGTGGTGACGTTCAACGGGCAACTGCGCCCGACCCCGGCAGCGATGTATGTGGATCAGGGCCAGATGACTTTACAGCTTTCGCAGACGGACATGACGTCGATTGGGAGCGCTAGCATCGCGGTGGGCGACTCCGGGCTTGTTTTGATGTCGCCCTCGGCGGAATTCGCGATCACCTCGGCGAACGCGCCGAGTCCTGCGGTTAGCTCGCTTTCGCCGTCGAGCGCCGCGGCTGGAGCGGCTGATTTGCAGGTGCTGGTGAAAGGCTCAGGATACGAGCCGAATTCCACAGTGTTGTGGAACTCGGTGCCGGTGGCGACCGCGTATTTGAGCGACTCGGCCGTGATCGCTCTGGTCCCGGCCGCGGACCTCGCTATTCAGGGCACCGCGGATGTCTCTGTGATGACTCCTGCGCCGGGCGGAGGCACGTCCGGAAACTCCACGTTTACGATTAACGCGCAATAGAGGCAGTCCAGGGCGCGCGAGCTGAGAGCCGAGCCGTTCTGCCGCAGCGCCGGCGGTTGCGTCGATTGTTGCAACGGGCGCAAAGCGGTTGCTGCGGCTTCTGGACTCGCTGCGGCAAATTCCTTATCCTCAAATTCAGCCCATGATGAATCGAATCCCGCGACCGATTAAGCCCGCCGCGCTGCGTCCTCACGATGCCGTTCGCGTGCTTTCGTTGGCGAGTCCCGTGAAACCGGAGTTGCTGCGAAAAGGATGCGACGAAATCGCACGGTTGGGGTATGTGGCCGAGACGGACGAGGCTACAGTGCTCGCACGCGAAAGCTATTTCGCGGGTTCGGCGCGGTGCCGACGAGCGGCGTTAGAGCGCGCTCTGGCCGAGACGGAGACGCGCGCTATATTTTGTTCGCGCGGGGGATACGGGTCGAATTATCTGGTTGAAGATTTGAGCGTCGCAAAGGATCGCGCGAAGATTTTGCTGGGATCGAGCGACATTACTTCGCTGCAGACTTATCTGTGGCAGAAATTCGGCTGGGTGACATTTTACGGGCCGATGGTGGCGTCGAATTTTCACCATGGTGCGGGAGCGGCGCATGGGTACGATCGAGAGAGCTTGCTGCGCGCGCTCACCGAAACGGAGCGCGGGTGGGAACTCGACTTGGAAGGCGAATCGCTGATTGCAGGCGATGCGGAAGGCGTCCTGCTGGGCGGGTGCCTGACGTTGATTGAGACGTCGCTGGGCACGCCGTGGGAACTGGACACATTTGATGAGGAAAAGGGCGGCTCGATTTTGGTTTTAGAAGATCGCGGGATGAAGCCGTATCAGGTGGATCGCGCGCTGATGCATTTGAGGCAGGCGGGGAAGTTTGAGGGACTGGCGGGAGTGGTCCTTGGAGATTTTCCGGAATGTGCGGCGGAAGGCGGAGAAACGGTGAGAGACGTAGCGCGACGGATTTTGGAGCCGATGGCTGTGCCGCTGGTGTGGGGCGCGCCGGTTGGCCACACCGAGCGCGCGGCTCTGACCTTGCCTCTGGGCGTGCGGGCGCGGCTTTCGGTTCCGGCTGGCGCAGACGCGGCAGCGAAATTGCAGATTCTGGAACCGGCGTGCACCCGGTGAAACTCTCCGCGCAAAAGACGGCTGTGCATCACGTTCACTTGCTTGGCATTGGCGGAGCGGCGATGGCGCCAGTGGCGGGAATGCTGAAGGAGCGCGGGTTTCATGTAACCGGCACGGATGTGAACGTGTACCCGCCAGCATCTACTTTGCTCCGGTCGCTCGGAATTACTTGGAACGAAGGCTATCAGGAAGAGAATCTGGCGCCCACTCCGGACCTGGCGGTGATCGGCAACGCGATATCGCGCGGGAATCCGGAACTCGAGCGGATTCTGGACGAGAAAATTCCCTACTGCTCGATGCCCCAGATATTAGAGGACTATTTTCTTCCCGGGCACATTTCGGTGGTGATCGCCGGAACGCACGGGAAGACGACCACCACGGCGATGATCGCATGGATTTTTCACACAGCGGCGCGCCGTCCGGATTTTTTGGTTGGAGGTGTGGCGCCGAATTTTGGAGACCGGAGCTACGGGCTCGGCGGCGGCGATGAGTTCATCATCGAGGGCGACGAGTACGACACGGCTTTCTTCGACAAGGCCCCGAAATTTCTGCACTACCATCCCGACGAGCTAATTCTTACCTCGCTTGAATACGACCACGCGGATATTTACCCGGACCTGGCGTCGATTGCACTGCAATTTCGGCGATTGGTGAATCTGGTGCCGCGAGGCGGTCGGATTTTAATTTGGGGCGAAAGCCACGAGCTGAAGGAAGTAGTGTCGAAAGCGTTCTGCCAAGTGGAGACGTTCGGTTTGAGCGCGGATTGTGATTGGTTCGCAGGCGACATCGCATGGCAGGATTCCGCGACAGTGTTTCGCGTAGTGCATCGCGGCCGGGAAATCGGCAAATTTCAAATTCCCATAGCGGGGCGGCACAACGTGATGGACGCGCTCGCGTCGATTGCACTGGCGCACGGGCGCGGAATTGAGAGCGAAGCGATTCAGCGCGCGCTGGCGACGTTCGAATCGGTGCGCAAGCGTATGGAGATCAAGGGCGACGTGGACGGCGTAGTGGTGGTGGAGGATTTCGCGCATCATCCCACGGCGATCCGGCTGACCCTGGAAGCAGCGCGAACGCGCTGGCCGGGCCGGAAAATCTGGGCGGCCGTGGAGCCGCGATCGAACTCGATGCGCCGCAAAGTTTTTCAGGACGCGCTGCCGGAATCGCTGGCGCTCGCGGATGCAATTTTCTTCGGTCCGGTGAATCGCGCGCAAATGCTTGGCGAGGACGAGCGGCTTTCTCCGGAGTCGATTGCCACATCGCTTCGCGCGCTGGGACGAGAAAGCCGCGCGTTTGAATCCGCCGAACAAATTGCGGAGCACCTTGCGTCCAGCGCCGCTTCCGGAGACCTAGTGCTGGTGATGTCCAACGGCGGATTCGACGGGCTCACAGCAAAGCTGCTGGACAAGTTGAAATCCCGCACCGGTGTTCGCGCCTGATGAATGCCTGGGGCGGAGGATTGCGCGCGGCGGCGCACAGCCAGCTAGGGCGCATAGCGCTTTGTGCGGCGGTCCTCGGCGCGGTCGCGCTTGCGTACGTTCCTCCAGCAGCGGCCGCGATTCGCTATCAGGTTTCGCTTAGCGAGCCGGAGCAGCATATCTTTCACGTGCAAATGGAAATTCCACACGCGGCCGCCGGCGAGATGGTCGCAATGCCCGCCTGGAATGCGCTCTACCAAATTCGAGATTTTGCTTATCGCGTGCGCGACGTTGAGGTGGAGCGCATTTCGACAGGCGAAGCGACGCCGCGCTTCAGCGTTGCGTGGGAGTTGGATAAGCAGGACTGGTCGCTTGGCGAGATGCCCGGCCATGGAGATCCGGCGGTTAGGCCGACAGACGACATCGTGTCTTACTCGATCGCGTGGAATGATCCCGGGCCGTTTGATACCCAACTCTCCGATCACCACGCATTCATCAACCTTGCGGAAATTCTGATGTACGTACCTGACCGGCGCGATGAAAGCGCGGAAGTCGATTTTCAGAATGTGCCTTCGGGGTGGAAAGTAATTGCACAACTGGCGGCCGGGCCCAGCCCCTATTCGTTTACGGCTCCGAGCTACGATGCGCTGGTGGATGCGCCGGTGGAGGCAGGAAACTTCGAAGAGTTTCAGTTCGATAACGATGGCGCGCATTTTCGCGTGGTGGTTGACTCGCGCGACTGGGACAAGGGGCATTTGCGCGAGGCGCTTCACCGCATCACCAGCTACGAATTGAAGCTCATGGATGGGCCGCCGTTTCCCGAATATACGTTCATCTTTCACATTGGGCCATACGCGGACGTGGGCGGCGGGGGCATGGAGCACATGAATTCGACGGCGATTGCCGCGCCTTCGACCGGCAGTGCGGCGGCAACTGCCGCTCACGAATTTTTTCATGTGTGGAACGTGAAACGCATCCGCCCGCAGACGCTGCAACCGGTTGACTATTCAAAGGAACAGTACACGCGCGCGTTGTGGTTCGCGGAAGGAGTGACCAGCGCGTACGCGTCGTACACGTTGGAGCGCACAAAGCTGTGGTCGAAGAGCCAGTTCTACGCGGACCTGGCAGCGCAGATCGCGGACTTGCAGTCACGGCCGGCGCGCAAGTGGCAAAGCGCCGAGGAATCGAGCCTGGATGCGTGGTTTGAGAAGTATGACGACTACAATCTGCCGAGCCGCAGCATCTCGTATTACGAAAAAGGACAGATTCTGGGCGTGATGCTCGATCTGGAGATTCGGGACGCAACGGACGACCATAAGTCTCTCGACGATGTGATGCGACGCATGAACGATGAATACGCGAAGGCTGGCCGGTATTACAACGATAGCGAGGGTGTGCTCCGCGTGGTCAACGAAGTGTCCGGAAAAGACTTTAGCGATTTCTTCCGGCGCTACGTTTCCGGAACCGACGAGATTCCTTACGACCAATTTCTTTCCGTGGCCGGATTGCGGGTGAACCTGAGGACCGCGAGCGACGGCGACCCGATGGCGACGATTGAAGAAGTGCCGCATCCCAGCGCACGGCAGCGCCGCATCCGCGCAGGACTGCTTCGCGGCATCACGGAATGATTCGCACCATTGCCGTCGTACTTTTCTCTGCGATTTCGATCGTGTTTTTCCTTCCCTGGCTGATCTTGTGGACGGCCATCGTTGGGAATCCGGAATTCATGTATTCAACCGCGATGAAATTCGTGCACATCTGCGTACGTACGGCCGGGATTCGATTTCGCGTTGAGGGCATGGAGAACATTCCGGCGAAGGCGTGCGTGTTCGCGTGCAATCACGCGTCGAACGCTGACCCTCCGGTGCTGGTGCTGGCCATCCCACGGCGCCTGAGCATTCTGATTAAGAGGGAATTGCTTCGGATTCCGATACTTTCCATCGGCATGCGTCAAGCTGGGTTCGTTCCGGTGGATCGCGGCGTGAAAGAAGGATCGGTGGATCTGGACGAGGTAGCGAGACATTTGCAGGACGGCCTATCTCTGCTTGTGTTCGCGGAAGGAACGCGCAGTCCGGACGGGCGGATGCGGAGATTCAAGAGAGGCGCTGCCCTGATGGCCATTCATGCGGGCGCGCCTGTCGTGCCGGTGGCTATCGCCGGGACGCCGCGGATCATGCCCAAGGGGGATTGGCGTCTACATCCAGGAGAAGTGAGCGTTCGGTTTTGCCCTGCAATCGATGCGTCCGAGTACAGCATGGGGGAGCGACCGGAGCTGACCGAGCGCGTGCAGTCGGCCATTGCCGGTGCGCTCCCTCCCGATCAACGGCCGCTCGTTGGGTCTACGGACTCATCGGCCTCGTGAATTTACGGGAGCGGCCCGGACCGGCACAGGTCCCCTCTGGCGGCTGCTATACTTGATGTCAATGCCTGCGAAACTTATTCACGAAATAATTCCCGTAGGACTATTGCAGTGCAATTGCTCGATTCTGGGCGATCCGGAATCGCGCGAAGCGATCGTGATCGATCCCGGCGACGAAGTGGACCGCATCTTGGAAATCATTCGCAGGCATGGCCTGAAAGTACGCACAATCGTGAGTACGCATACGCACATAGATCACGTGGGCGGACTCGCGGCGCTGCATCGCGCCACCAGCGCGCCGGTGCTGATCCACGAAGACGATCTGGCGCTTTATCGCGCGCTCGATGTGCAGGCGGAATGGTTGGGAGTTCCCACGCCGGAGGTCATCCGCTTGCCGGAATTTTTGAAAGAGGGCGATACGCTTCGCTGGGGCGATTTCGCCGCGCAGGTGCTCCATACGCCGGGGCACACTCCCGGAAGCATCAGTTTGGTGGTGAGTTCGGCCACGGCGGCTCGTCGTGACGCTGCAGGTGTGAATCAACTGACTGCCGGTGGCGAAGTCTCCGAGGCTGGGCGGCTGATCGCCGGCGATACACTTTTTCAGGGCAGTATTGGCCGCACCGATCTGCCCGGCGGCTCGTATCCGCAAATTATTGAGTCGATTCGAGAAAAGCTGCTGGCCTTGCCCGATCAGACGGTCGTAATTCCGGGGCACGGCGGCAAAACGACCATCGGCGTCGAGCGAGCTCATAATCCCTTTTTGCGGTAGGGACGCCCTAGCGATGGGTCTTCGCGAGCGACCGCGTCTAGTCCTAGGACTATCTATTGCCGCACTAGGAACAGCCGGGCGCGGGCTTCCTTTACTTGCTACACAGCACCACAAGATAATTACTGACGTATTCAGCGCGGTGCGGTTGGGAAATTCCGTCGGGTCCACGCCAGTACAAGAGCCTGCGGCGGACTCGACGGAGCCGAACCTGCACAGTCTTGGCTGGGATGAACTTTCGGGTAGGGCGTCGGGCCTGCCAAAAAACTAGGCGACGATTCCGTCCTGGATTGCTTTGCGACGAGGAGCGCGACCAGCGCCCGTGGACCTCCCCCGAGCTTGCAACCGGGAAAAGCGTTTGGGAGATAGAAACATGAGACGTTCAGATTTAGTGCGCAATTCCTCTAGAGGTAAGAGCGCACGCACTTCGCAGATCGTGTTTGGCGAAAGGCAGCACCTGCTCCGCGTGCTCGATTCAGTGGAGCGCAGCGCGCTGCCAGCGGCACGGCTCGAACAAGAGCGCCGCATTATCGAGCAATTGATTCACGCTCGCACGCAGGAGCTAAACCGCATCAATCCTGGATGGGACGAAAAAGTAGGCCAGGTGCTGAGCGCGGAAGTGAAACCCGAGGTACTCGACCAGCTTTCGCGACAGGCCCCCAGGGAAGACTTTTACTTGCTGCGTTTGATCAGCGAACATCCGAAAGTTCCGGCTAAGACGCTCAACCGGCTTTCGCATCATCCCTATTCGGCGATTCGCGAAAACATTGCGCGGCATCCGAATAGCGACGCGGCGACGCTTTCGCGCTTGAGCCGCGACCGCACGCAGCCACTGTGGTATCTGGTGGCGTTCAATCCCAATGCGCCAGGTCCGCTACGCAAGAAATTGCAGGAGCGCATGCGGCGGCTGGGAGAACGGTCCGCCACGACTGCACAATAAGCAATCCTCGCAGATAACAAAATTGGAATTCTTGCGCGCGGCCGCCTACCTGGATAATCTTTAACAGCGCAGACGCGACAGAAGCGCCAGCGGTCCACGTGCACGGCGGGACCGCAGGCAAATTTCCGGGCTACCTTCCCGAAGGCGGAGTGGCGGGATTCGCCGGCGGCCGGTTTCGGCTGGCTGGCGGAACAATGCCATTGTCCCGCAGGTATTCCACCATCTGGCCGTAGTGATCGTTCATGTGGACACACGCGAAGATCGCGATCTGGGCGCGCGTTCTTAAAAACGGGACGGGCGCGTTGCTCAAGGGCTCGAACGCGTTTTCGTTGTTGATGCTCGCAATGGCCTTATGGCCCTCCGCGAACGATTCACGCAGATACTGCATGATCTGCGCCTTGGTTTTGATATTATCCGGCCCGTTTTCCTGCTCGAAGCGATCGGACGCGGTGGCGGGTGGATGGCCCAGAATTGCTCCAAAGAAGCGGTCGTTGGCGGTGGCCACGTGCTTAACCTCTTGGGCGAACGTGCGCACGCCTTTGAAATTGCCGTTCGTCGGCGCGAAATCGTATTTGTCAGCGGGCATGGCGTCGGCCGCGCCCTCGAACTCGCGTTCCTGGATCGTGAGTTGCATATCCAGCGTGGATTGGATCGTCGCCGGACCTTTTTGCATTCGCATACCCTGGCGCTGCTGCGCCGCCGCGGGCATCGCACCCAACATGCTCATCAAAAATATCGCCGCCGTTCCGAGCGCGGTTTTCATGGCCGTCCTCCTCTTCGCAAATTGGCTTCATCGCTTGCCGTTAACCACCGGGATTTCAAGTGCGTACTTTCGAATGGCGTGAGCCACACCGCAATCCTCGTTGGAGAGCGTGGTTTCCCAGCCCATGTCCTTCAGCGCCGCCACGCTATTGCCCATGACGATCGGCAAACCGGCGTATTGTAGCATTTCGCGGTCGTTCCAGTTGTCGCCGATCGCCATCACCTCGCCGCGAGCGATTCCGCGCCGGGCAGCCCATTCGGCGAGCGCCGCGCCCTTGGAAACTCCGCGCTGCAGGACGTCGAGCATCGACAAATTGCGCGCCTGATACTCGGTCATGGCCAGAGTGTACTGGGACGATAGCGGAAATTCGCGGAGGATTTGCGCGATGCGCTGAATTGCCGCGCACTCGCCCAGGTACAGGATTTCGACGGGGTCCTCGCCATCCAGGCAATCGGTGAGCGGCTGCACTTCGGCAACCTGTTCTCGATGCCGCGAAAGATACGGCCCTACGTACGCTCCGTTCCAATCGATCTTCTCGAAGACTACTTGCCGCTCGTGCGGACGGTCAAAGATAACGCCCGCGCAAGCGCGAAATTCGGGAGTCGCTTGCAGAACCTGGCGAGCGACGTCCGCGGCAAGCAGCCTGCGATAGTGCGTCTCGCCGGATCGCGATTTGATTAGTGCGCCGTTGCTGGAAATAAAATCAACGTTGCATGTAAGGGCTGCCGCGCTCAATCGCGCGGATTGGAAGCGGCGTCCAGTGACGATGAGAATTTCGATTTCACGATCCGCCGCCTCCGCGATTGCCTGGACGTTCTCATCGGGCAAGTGCCCGCGCGAATCGAGCAGCGTCCCGTCCAAGTCCATGGCAATTAATTTTATCGGCATGGATCTATTGTACCTTGGCTCGCAAAATCTTCGGACTGATAGACTTTTAAGCTTTTATGGGAGATTCGTCCTCTGACGTGGTAAACGGAGAGGCACGCAATCCTGTCCCGCTCGGCCGTTGTTGCCCGCCTACTTTCGAAGGATTAAAATCGGCGATAGCGCGGGGTTCTAAGCGCGCGGCCGCGCGAACGAGCGATTTTCGTGGCGGCACGCTGACAATGCCCGATCTGAATGGGCTCCGTGGTTCCGGTCGGCGGGCCCAATTCGAGGGTCTGGAGAACTGATGAACTCGAAATCATCCAAGCCGAGCGGCCGTCGCCACTCTGCTCGATCGAACGTGATTCCCATTGGCGCCACCGACGATTTTCTGATCGCGGCAGTTGGAGCGTCCGCGGGAGGTATTGAGGCTACGGGTGCGCTCTTGCATCACTTGCCGCCAGACACCGGAATCGCGTACGTGGTTGTCCAGCACCTCGATCCCAAACATCCCAGCATTCTGTCCGAGTTGTTGGCCAAGGAAACCAAGATGCCGGTCCGCGAGGTGAAAGATGGAGTGAGAGTTGAACCGAATCACGTCTATGTAATTCCTCCCGACACGGCCATGTCGATTTCTGACCGGGTACTCCGGCTGTCGCCGCGCGAGGAATCGCGCGTAGGCCGCATGTCCATCGATCATTTTATGCGCTCGCTCGCTGACGCTCACGGGAATCAGTCGATCGGAGTGATTTTGTCGGGCACGGGAACGGACGGCACCCTTGGCTTGGCCGAAATCCAAGCGCAAGGCGGCGTCACGCTCGCTCAAGACGAAACAACGGCGCGTTACGACGGCATGCCTCGCAGCGCCATCGTCGCCGGTGCAGTGGATTTCATACTGCCTCCGGAGGGAATCGCACAGGAGCTTGCGCGAATCGCTCGTCATCCCTATGTGGCCATAAATCACAGGCAGGAAGCGGAGTTAGCTGGCGGCCAAGAAGAGGGGATCGGAAGCATTTTTCAATTGCTGCGACGGGCCACTGGCGTGGATTTCACTCATTATCGCCAGTCCACGATTCGAAGGCGTATTCATCGCCGGATGGTCGTTCACAAGATCGACCAGCTTCCGGACTACGTGAAATTCGTCCTGACAAATCCCGCGGAAGTGAAAGCGCTCTATCAGGACATGCTGATCAACGTGACCAGCTTCTTTCGCAACCCGAAAGTGTTTGAAGAGCTGAAGTCGAATGTGTTTTCGGCCGTCCTGAAGCGACGGCATCCACACTCCACGTTCCGCGTCTGGACGCCTGCATGTTCCTCCGGCGAGGAGACCTATTCGGTAGCCATTGCGATGCTCGAAAGTCTCGGCGAACGAGTCCAGGAAGTTCCCGTCCAAATATTCGGAACGGACGTAAGTGAACCGAGCATCAGCAAGGCGCGCTCCGGATGGTACCCGGAAAATATTCAGGGAGACATCTCTTCCGAACGCCTGCGCCGATTTTTCACCAAGGCGGACGGCGGCTATCGCATCAGCAGAGCTATTCGCGACATGTGCATCTTCGCGCAGCACAATCTGCTGAGCGATCCGCCATTCTCGCAGATGGATCTGATCTGCTGCCGGAACTTGCTAATCTATTTGGAGCCGCATCTGCAGAGCCGTGCGGTCTCCATATTTCACTACGCGATTCGTCCGCATGGGTTTCTCGTCCTTGGCAATTCCGAAGGCATCGGCTCTTCCGGCAATCTCTTCTCCACCGAAGATCGTGGCTTGCGGGTTTTCTCGAAGAAGTCCACGGCCCTGCGCCAGCCTCCGGCTTTCCCCATGGGCCGGCAAATGGAGCACTCAGAGTTGGATTCGCCGCACGGCATCGCGAAGGTGCCCGATCCGAGCTGGAACTATCTGGAAGCGCAGAAGGATTTCGATCGCAGACTTCTGACACAATTCAGTCCCGCAGCGGTCTTCGTCAACGACGACATGGATATCATCCACACTCGTGGCAATGTCGGCCGCTATCTGAAGCTCGCACCGGGGCGCGCCAGCCTGAACATCCTCAAGATGGCTCGTGAAGGGTTGGTGATCGAATTACGCAACGCCCTCGCCCGCGCCAAAAAGGATCATCGCAGCCTTCGCAAGTATTCAGTTGAGGTGAAGGTCGGCAACGGAAACGGTAGCGACAATGGCGGCCGTGGCTCCGCAACAAAGGAATCGATCGTGTCGGTCAATTTTGAAGTTGTGCCCATCAACGTTGGCGGGCTCCGGGAACGCTATTACATGATCGTCTTTACGGAAGCACAGGAGCCGACAACCACGCGCAAGCCCAGAGGCGCATCGAGGGTAAGCAGAGGATCGGAATCGGCTGAACGCCGCGCGGTAAAGCTCGAACAGGAGCTTGGCGCGACGAAGGAATATCTGCAGTCCCTGATCGAGACCCAGGAAGCTACTAATGAAGAACTGCAGTCCGCGAGCGAGGAATCGCTCTCTCGCAATGAAGAACTACAAAGCATGAACGAAGAACTCGAGACCGCCAAGGAAGAGCTGCAGTCCGCCAATGAGGAGTTAGCGACCGTAAACGACGAACTGCGCGAGCGCAACAGCGATCTCTTTCGTGGCCAGAAGGACCTCTCGAATCTTTTCGCAGGCATCGGAATGGCTATTCTGATGATCGGCGATGAGATGGAAATCCGGCGGTTCACGCCGCAGGCGCAGAAAATCTTCGGACTTATTCCCGCCGACGTCGGCCGCCCTTTGAAAAATATCAATCCGAATATCGAAATCCCGAACCTTCAGCAACTGATTGCGAAAGTCCTTTCCACCTCCAACGAGGTCGATTCCGAGGTGCTCGATCAGAATGGCATCCGCTATTCGCTGCACGTCTTTCCGTATCCCGTTGCTGACGGCCACGTGACCGGCGTGGTGCTAACGCTTGTGCCCGTCCCGCCTGACGGAAAATTGCCGGAAAAGGCGCCGAGGTAGAAATCGGATACTGGCTCTGACTCGTCGCTTGTTGAATGTGCCGGCAACGAAGGTGCGTTTTTTCCAGGACTGGCTACTGAAGGCGCGCGTAGGCTTTCTGCACGTATTCCGGCACGTCCGGACCATCCGGGATGTTTTTCTTCATCGTTTGCGCCCAATGTTCGATCCATGAGACGCCTCCATCCATACCATCGTCGTACCCGTCCGGTATCCGATAGGCGGGATCGCGCAACGCTTCCCGCAAGGTGATAAATCGATAGCCGCGTGCGCGCATCATTGTCGCTAGATCACGCATATCGTCGGTGTCCAATTCATCGGCGTGCAGCAGTAAAACCTGTCTCGGCTCGTAGCCGAGCGTTTCGGCGGAAAACTTCTCGAAATACCCGAAAACATCATCCATGTAAGTCAGAAACGCCGCCGACACGCGATCGGCTGTCTCCGTATCTCCTGCAGCAAGGGCGTGCGCGTAAACAGCCGCGAACATGTATTCCTGGTTATCGATCGTCACCGGTGCAATCGCGTATCCCTGACGCACGAGGAATCGGCGGAAAGCGCGCTGCGTCTCGTGCGTTTTGCCTACGTCTAAGAACGGGTAGCGGAAATAGCGCTCGTGCATTCCCCTCGCGAGCATCAGCGGCTGGGTAACCTCTTCGCCGCGCAAAAAATTCAGCTCGTAGGCCGCCAGCGGCGTGCTGTCTATATCGACGTGCGAATAGGTGTGATTTCCAAGGGGATACCCGGCATTCAGCCACATCTTCAAGATGTCAACGCGCTGGTTGAACTGACCGCGATCCAGCTTGTCTTCGTTCACGAATCCAATCGCCGGGATGCGATATTCCTTCAACTCAGCCAGCAGTCGCGAGGTCATGGCTTGCAACGCTTCTGGGTTGTACGACACTACGGAATCAGACGGCGCCGGCAAATCGTCGAACGTCACGGCTACTTCGCGCTGCCGCCGCAACACGTGCCGCTCGGGCATCGCTGTCGAACGCATCGCCGCCAGCCGCACCGCCGCTTGCTCCGGCGCGAGACCACGGCGCGGGCTGGTTAAGCTGGCAGGTATTTTAGGGAGAGTTTGGGACTTCTGGAGGGCACGTACGCCAGAAACGCGAGTTGCGGCGCGCGCGACCGGCAAGAGCGCGCATGCCAGCGCGGCAAACATCAACACCAGCAAGTGCCCGCAAGTTCGGGCAGCTGCTCGATGCTCATCGATGCGCTTGAAATCGACTCGGTCGGACTGGTGCATTCCCATGCGAGCGCTCTTAGAGACCCACACGCCTATCCACGAATGCTCTGAGATCCCAGTCTAAAGCGAGAGGTTGCCGCAACGTCAATTTTCTTTCGCAACGCCTGGAGTTACTTCCACCGGCACGCGCCCGCTTATCACGTCGCGGATTTTCTGCGAGACACTTTTCAAATTGAAGGGTTTTTGCAGATAGGCTACGCCGCCTTCGAGCACTCCGTGGCGAAACACTGTGTCGTCCGTGTATCCGGAAATGAACAACACTTTCATCTCTGGACGCAGCGCGCTCAACTTTGCCGCCAACTCCGAACCGCTCATGTGCGGCATCACCACGTCGGTCACCAGAATGTGAATCGGACCTTGATGCGCGGCGGCTGCTTTCATTGCTTGCTCGCCATCGTCGGCCTCCAGCACCTGATAACCGGCGCCACGCAGATAATCGCCCACCAGTTCCCGCACGCTCTGCTCGTCCTCTACGAACAAGACCGTCTCCGAGCCGCGCTCCGTGCCCTTGTCCCCACCGTCGGCGGCTACCCGCTCGATCTCTTCGAGCAC
This sequence comes from Candidatus Acidiferrales bacterium, assembly GCA_049591475.1. Lineage (GTDB taxonomy): Bacteria > Acidobacteriota > Terriglobia > Acidiferrales > UBA7541 > Palsa-295. The sequence continues at coordinate 79,422 of JBAWEZ010000011.1, read as the reverse complement.
TCGCGGCAGGTAAATCTTAAACGTCGTGCCACGGCTCACTTCGCTGTACACCCAGATGTACCCGCCGCTTTGCTTCACCACGCCGTAGACGGTTGCGAGTCCCAGCCCAGTGCCTTTTCCCGGGCCTTTGGTGGTAAAAAACGGCTCGAAAATTCTGGTCTGCGTCTCGGGGTCCATTCCGCAGCCGGTGTCTGTTACCGTCAACATGACGTAAGAACCGGGCTGGATGTTGATATGTTTCGTAGCGTAACTCCGGTCCAGGTCCGCATTGGCCGTCTCGATGGTTAACCGGCCGCCAGTGGGCATGGCGTCTCGCGCGTTCACCACGAGATTGAGCAAAACCTGTTCGACCTGTCCGGGATCGGCTTTCACGCGCCCCAGGTTTGCGCCTGGGACAAACGTCATTTCGATATTTTCGCCGATCACGCGCGAAAACATCTTGATCATGCCGCCGACCACCTCGTTCATGTCCAGCACCCGCGGCTGCAACACCTGTTTTCGGCTGAAGGCCAGCAGTTGCCGCGTGAGTGACGCAGCCCGGTCCGCCGCCTTTTCCACTTGCTCCACGCTGTGCCTCAGTGAAGGCGAGTCCTCCAGCCGGTCGTAAAGAAGCTGCGCGTGGCCTTTTACGACCATCAGCAGATTGTTGAAATCGTGAGCTACGCCTCCGGCTAACTCTCCCACCGCCTGCATTTTCTGCGACTGCCGTAACTGATCGATCAATCGTTCACGGTCCGTGATATCGAGCGCCACGCCAATCACGCCTTCCATCGCCCCGTCGGCGCCTTTCAGAGGACGCACGTGGGCTTCGAACTGCCGCGTCTGCCACGGCGTCTCAAACGATGTTGCTTCCCCGGCCAGCGCTTTGCGGTGCGCCGCAATGGCAGGGAATTCCGGATCGCGCGTACGGAAAAAATCGAGCAGCGGCAAGCCCGGAGCTTCCCGCGACGGCAGGCCCACGCCATCGAGTCCCGCGCCCATCGCAGAGGTAATCTCCAATTGCGCGTTGGTAGTCCACAGCACGGCCGGCACATTTTCGAGCATCACCGCCAGCCGCGCACGTTCGCGATCGCGCTCGTTCTCGCCTCTTTCAAGATCGTCCAGCATGGTGTTGATGGAATTTCCCAGGAACGCCAATTCGTCCTGGCCGGTAGTTTCGAGCCTCGCGCGCATATCGCCGCCGGCTCCGATCTTCACCACGTGCTCGCTCAGAGCCGCCACACGCGAAAGGACGAAGCGCTCCAGCAGATACAACATCACCGCTCCGAAGACGAATCCGGCGGCCACCAGCAACAGCAAAAATTGCACGATGCTCGTTTGTCCCTGCTGGTAAATCTTTCGCGGCAGGTCTACGCGCATGATCGCCGCGGGCTTTCCGTAGATATCCAGCACCGGCTGATAGGCTGCCATTTCATCGCGCCCATACGGATCGATCATATCCGGCTCTCCGGCGGCGATCGCTCGAGCGGCAGCGCGAAAGCCGTCGTTCGTGGAAGCAAGGTCAAACGGCTGGATCTGTATGGGCAGACGCGTGACGTCTGAAAGCCGATTGACTTCCTCGCTGTCGAGCAGCCGGCCCATGATCAGCGTCCCGGCACGCTCTTCGTTGCCCACGCCATTCACGACTGGGCTGGAACTAACCATAACGACGTCGTCAGGCAGATGCAGAATTCCCATGCCATCCTTCGGCGAACCGCCATGTGGGATCAGCGGCGATCCGGGCCGGAATTGAGCATCTAGACCGGGCGGCACCGCCACCGGCTCCATCGTGACGAGATCAAAGCCTTTTTGCAGCATGGGACGGTTTTCGCCGTCCAGAACAACCGCAAAATTGACTCGCGTTTGTTCAAACACCTGTCCCGAAAACTCGGCGGCGAGACCGCGAACGTTCTGGTTCTTCAGGTTTCCGTACGTTTGCGATAGATCCGCGTACTGATCGGTTGTCTCGCTTAGGGTAGAAAGTTCGTTGGTTAGGCCGCCGGACGCCTGCTGTAAGTTCTGGCGAGCAAATTCGTCTCCGAGGGTGGAAAATTGCCGCAGCAGCGCGACGCGGGAGAGCATGTACAGTCCGGCTACTAGACCAACCAGTGTGGCGAATACGATCAGCAAAGTCTTGCCGCGGAGAGATGTGTGCAGTCGCAATGGCATTCAGGACGGTCCCAAGATGCGAGCCTTAAGTATAGGTTAGCGCGGAGCTTCGCGCTTCGGCGCGTGCCTAGTCGTGCACTCCTGCAGCGTTAAGCTAGCCCACAGTCGTGAGCAGGTATTACGCGTAAACCTGCGCTAGCCCAACGCTGGCGTCGCGCTCCGATTGGGAATACCCTCAATGCATCCCGCGCGGCGGGGTCGCCATCATTAACAATTAATGGTGGTGCACACCACGATTCCAGAGGCGGGATTATGAGCAAATGGGCTTCCTTGCTGTTCGCAATCCTGGCGATGACGTTCTCAACCTCGCTTGTGGCTTCCGCGCGCCCTCAAGACGCTGGCCCGCTCCCGCCACCCGCAAATGCCAACGGGACTGCGGTCCAGCCTAAATCCGCATCTTCCAGCGCGCATGCATCGAGGCAGCCGCTGGAGGGCGCCAAAGCGCCCGCTAACGCCCGGGCGGAGGACGCGAAAATTGAAGTGCCCATCGGCACACACATACCGCTGATTCTGCACAACGCGATTTCGACGCGTACGGCTCGTCGCGGCGATCCCGTCTACTTCGAAACGTCGTTTCCGGTAATGGTCAACGGGCATGTGGTGATTCCTGCGGGGTCTTACGTCAGCGGGGAAGTCACCGAGGCGAAGCGGCCCGGACGCATCCATGGCCGCGGGCAGCTAATGATTCGCCTCACGACCATGATTCTGCCGAACACTTACATGGTGAAGCTGAATGCCATCCCTGGAGGCTCTGCCGGCACCGGCGGCAACGAAAGTGTGGACAGCGAAGGAAAAATCACCGGTGACAGCAATAAGTCCGCCGACGTGGGAACAGTGATCAATACCACCGCCGAGGCCACTGGCGTGGGCACTGCGGTCGGAGCTGCCTCCGGCAATATCGCCCGTGGTGCGGGAATGGGGGCGGGCATTGGAGCTATTGCCGGCCTGGCCGAAATCCTTTTGACTCGCGGACCCGAGGCCGAGCTGCCGCGCGGCACTACTCTGGACGCAGTCCTTGACCGCCCGATTTATCTCGACGCGGACAAAGTTCAATTCAAGAGCCCTGGCGAATCTTCCGCTATACCTGGGCCGCCGAATCGCGAGCCGCAGCGCTATCAGGGGCCATTCTGAAAGGCTCGCGTACCGCCAGCCCAGCGCACGCACGAAAGCGTCCCTCCTCTGGGCAATGGGCCTTCCTTCGCCCGCACTACACCGCCGTTTGCGCCCGCATCTGGCGCGACCCGAAGCGCATCGGCGAAAACCGGTCCACATCGATCGATGGTTCCGAGCCCGAAATGAGCTCGTGGAAGAGCCGGGCTGTTGCGGCCGCCAGCAAAATTCCGTTGCGATAGTGACCCGTGGCGATCCACAACCCGTCGATATCGGTCGGTCCCAAGATGGGCAAATCATCGGGCGTGCCGGGACGCAGTCCGGCCCACGTCTCGACCACTTCAGCGCCGCCCAAGTCAGGGCACATTTCGATGGCAGCACTTAGAATTTTGCGTAAACCCGCGGCCGTCACTTGCTTCTCAAATCCCGCTTCCTCGATCGTGCTGCCCACGACGACTCTTCCGTCGCCGCGCGGCACCAAATATCCGCCTTCCAAGCGCACCACGCGCCGCGGCTTTACAAGGCCCGCATGGGGACGCAATGCGAGCATTTGTCCGCGCACGGGGCGTGTGGGTGCGAGCTGCTTAAGCCACGGCTCGCCCGCAATTTGGCCCGAAAAACATCCTGCCGCTAGAACCACGTGTCGCGAAATAATTTTCTCTCCACCCGCTATTACGCCCACGCATCGCTCGCCATCGCGCAGTAATCCGCTCACCTCAGACCCAGCCCGCAATTCCACCCCGCGATTCCGGGTCGCCACGATCAGTGCTCCCATCAGTACGCGCGGTTCAACGGTTCCTTCCTCAGGCAGATGCAAAGCGGCGCGAGCGGATGAGTTGATGGAGACCTCTGCCCGCCGCGCCTCATCCACTGCAATCGCTTCGGCTGCAATTCCGAGAGGCAGCAGTTCGCGCAAGCGGTCTTCGCATTCGCTTTCCGCGCCCGCCGAAACGAAAATCTCCAAAGCGCCTTCGCGCACATAAGCGGCGGATTTTCCGGATGCCTCTTCGATCGCTTGCACGAAGTGCGGGTACAGCCGGAGGCTTTCGCGCGCGAATGGCACGAGCGGCAGATCACGTGGAGAATCAGGCGCCGGCGAAAGCATTCCTGCAGCGGCCCAGGAAGCTTCCCGCCCTGGGTCCTGGCGGTCGAGCACGATCACGCGCTGTTGTTCAGCGGCCAGTTCGAACGCGATCGATGCGCCGATAATCCCACCGCCGATAATGGCTACGTCGTATGTGCGCACGGCGCAATTTTAACAGCAAACCTCCGTTACAGTCCGATCGCGCCCAGTGATGCAGCGCTCACTTCACAGGAGCGCTCAGCAACAAGGCGTCCTCGATCGGCGACATATAGTAGCGCGGGCGCCGCCCAACCACCGCGAATCCCCGCCGTTCGTAGAATTGCAGTGCTGCGAAATTTGACGCGCGCACTTCAAGCAGCGCGCTCTCTGCCTTTATTGCGACGCCCCATTCCATCGCAGCGGTCAACAGCTTTCCTCCAAGGCCGCATTGCCGCGCCTCCGGCCGTACGGCGAAATTCAGAATTTCGATATCACTGCTCACGCGCCGCGCTACCAGAAAGCCGAGTATCTCGTTTTCTTCGGTACCCACCCATCCGGCCATTTCGCCATGCGCCACGCGGTTGTAGTCCCACATGGTCCACTGTGCCACTTCCGGACTGGCCGTCTGGATTTCGAGGATTGCCTCCACGTCGCGCGACTCTATCGGGCGAGTGTTCAAGATCCGGAGGAACCTTTCCAGTGCAGCTCGGCGTCCGAACGCCGGATATAGTTTGCGTCGAGCGTCAATGCGTCGACCACCTGGTCTTCCCGCGCGCGAAGCCATCCTAGCCGGCCGATCTCTGATGCCAGAAACGGCGATACGCGGTCGAGCGAAATTGTTCGCCGCACAACATCGCGATTCTCAAGTTGAGGAAGAATACCGCTAAGCGCATCCGCGGTCGGAGTGGCAATCGCTACCTCTTCGGCGCCTTCGCGGCTGGTGATCGCTCGAACGAATTCCTCGCGCGACCCAACCATTTCGTGGTTTTCCTGCACGAGACGCGTGCCATCGTCCGTATCGCGCCGCCTGTAAAAACCCCAGTACAGCTCGTTGCGCCGCGCGTCCATCACGGACGCGATTCGCACCGCACTCGCTCTCGATTGCGCCGCCACTGCTTCCAGCGCGCTCACCGCCGCGATCGGCTTGCCGAAAACTTCGGCCCAGCCCTTCACCGCCGTTAGCCCCACCCGCAATCCGGTAAACGAACCCGGCCCCGCAGCCACCGCAAACAGATCGAAATCCTCCATCCGTAGCGAAAGTTCCCTTAGCATAAACTCCAGGTGGCGAAAGATACGCGAAGAGTGGATTTCGCCGGAGGATGTTCCCATAGCTCCAATTACGGTCTCATCGCGAAGGAATGCCAGACTTCCAGAAGCCGAAGAAGTATCGAGGGCCAAGGTCAGCACGTGCCCAATTATAGGGCAATTCCGCTGCCAAACCCCTGAAAACCCGGCGGCTTTTCCGCGATTTTTCGCCCCCGAATTCAGGGGGAATTCCTTGACGTGGCTCACCCCATAGGCCTACAATTTTTCTTGGGTAATTCACGGGGGAGGGGAAATTCGACTTATGGAATTTAAGCTAGGCGAAAGAGTCGTTTATCCGAACCACGGTGTTGGGCTCATCGAACAAATCAGCTTCGGTTACGTCAACGGTAAGTCGGAAAAGTTTTACATGCTTCGAATACTTTCCAGTGGTTTGAAGGTGATGGTGCCTCAGACCAACATCGAAAGCGTAGGGTTGCGGCCAATTATCCGCGCCACTCAAGCCGGTGCAGTAATCTCCTACCTCGAGAAGGGCCGCTCCAGTTCACATCCCGATTGGAAACATCGTTTCAAGGAAAATTCAGACCGCATGCGAACCGGCTCGCTCATGGAAGTTGCCGCCGTTCTGAAGGGCCTGGTATCGCTCAGCCGCACGAAGCCTCTTTCGTTCCGCGAAAAGAAAATGCTCGAACGGGCAAAATTCCTTCTCGTCAGCGAACTGGCCACCGTGCGCAACACCACCGAGCAGACTGTGGAAACTAATATCGTCCGCGCGCTGGCAAAGGCCAAGTTGCAAATGCCTGAGGCCGCTCCGATCCTGGATTCGAATTAATCTCGAATACATTTGGTTTCTCTTCAGGGCGCGAATCGCAAGGTTCGCGCCTTTTTTCTTTCGAGCCAGTGTGTCACGCGCCTGTCAACGCGCCTTAACTCAAGCTGGATTATTTCCGGCTTGCAGTTTCGACCGGCCTGCTCAATCTCCGGCCGGCCGCCAGCCGCCCTTGGTGGACCAAATCACCTTGCCATCGGGTCCAAGCAGTTCAAGCACCGGCCCCGTCGGCGTGACCGTAAATTCACCGCGCGTCACTCCATCGGTATCTTTTAGGACGAAGTGCTCGGATTCCACAGTTTGCGCACGTAGCGGCCGCTCCGCTCCGCGCGGGAGCACGCGTTCCTGTGCCCACAGGGTCGCCGTCAACGAAACCGCCAGCGCGGCAATCGCCGCGATCCCGCCGATTCTCCAAAAGCGATTTTGCCGTTCCAGCCTACCTACTCGCTCCATCAACTCCTGACGTTCATCCATCGATGTGCTCATGCAAACGCACCTCTCTGGCCCGCAGCCTTCGCGCGCCGCGGCCTCTTCGCAGTTTTAGACGGCGTCGAAATGTATCGGTGAGCGCGCGCTACAAGGAGAGTTACGGTGTTGCCTAGCGAAGCAAACGTGTGGCACTTACGCGAGAATCCCGGGCGCAAGCGATCGCCTGCGCCCGGAACCAATGGGCCTAAAAGATGAAATGCAACCCAAACTGAATCAGCCTCGGATTCACGCTCGTGGTTGTGATCGCAGAGGTCGTGATGGAGTCAATGTCCTCAAATCCCACGGTCGCAAAACCGCCGCCGGCAGGGTCGGAGAACTGCGGATGGTTAAATGCATTGTAGAAATCGGCCCGGAACTGCATGTTCACCTTCTCGGTGATCTTGTTGTTCTTTACCAGCGAAATATCCCAGTTGAACTGACCAGGGCCGAGCACAGCTCCGACGCCGCTGTTGCCAAACCCTGTGGCTGCCGAGATTCCAAGAGCGGCGTTCCCCGGGTCGCCGTACGGTACGAGAGGCGCGGCGCAGAACCCCGCGCGGTTAAAGTAACCCGTGCCGTTAACTGGAGAAGTCCCCACCATCGACTCGATTGACCCGGATGACTTGATATTGCCGTTGCCGAATCCCGAACAGTATTGCGCCGTCGTAACCCCGGTCAAATAACTCGTTGTACTCGTGCCATACGCTCCGCCGGCATTATCCGCGGAAATAAACGTCAGTGGGTCGCCGGATTGCGCAATCGTTATCCCGGAAACGTTCCAACCGCCCAGCAATCTACCTTTAACGCCCGTCATGTTTTTGCCGAACGGCAGATCGTAGCTGTAGTTCACGACCAGCCGCTGGGGCCGGTCGAACGACGCCCGGCCATTCTGGCACATCATGCAGAGAGCATTGTTGATGTTTGCGCTGGGGCCAAAGAAAACGTCTGTCAAGTCCTTGTCCCAAGTGTAGGCCGCTTGAAACGACAGCCCGTGCGAAAACTGGTGCTGCACGGAAATCTGCAAACTGTTGTAGTTAGACCGGCCATTATCGTCCGAAGCGGCTAGACCATCTGCCGCATACCCAAGATACGGCACGCGGAATTGCGCGTTGGCGGCCGTGTTGCAGATCGGCGGCGTTCCAGTGCAGAGATAGCTGTAGGCGTTCGTCGGTGTAGCCAGCGTCGCCTGGTTGTGGTTATGGTTGTAATCGAGCAGGTTGATTCCGCTCGATCCTACGTAGCCCACATCGAGGACCCATCCCGGCTGAAATTGATACTGCACACCCATGCTGTATTCCTGGACCAAGGGCGTATGGACACTGTTCGGATCGAATGGTGTACTCAGACTCGAGTTGATCGGAGCTGGACTGTTAGCAGTTGAAGGATCGGCAAACCTCGGCGCGAATCCTAGTCCAAAGTCCGAATTGCAATTTGGGTCGGAAGGCAAGCAGACCAGAGATATCTGTGGGTACGGCTGTGCCAGCGTGGCCGCCGCCCACCGGCTGCTGCCGGTTGAATAGTCGTATGTAGCGGCGTAAGGATATCCTTGCTGGTACGCGTGAACCACGCTATCGAGTCCGACGCGATCGTAAAATATCCCGAACCCGCCGCGAACGACGAGGTTGCTGCTAAACGGCTGCCATGCGAACCCAAATCGGGGAGCAAAGTTGCTGTACGGCGCATGACCTTGGATGGAATTCTTGTTCGTGGCAGTTCCCACACCTGCGGGAGGTGGCCCGAAGAACTTGGCATAGTTGCTGGGCACCACGTACTGCTGCACGCCGAGGGGGCTGTTGATCGCCGCCGCCTCGGAAGTCGGCAGGGCTGAATTAGCGACCATCCGGTTGAGCCAAACCTGCGTCAACCGGCCGAGACTATCAGTCAGTAATCCGTCGTACTCCCAGCGAAGTCCCAAATTGAACGTCAGCCGCGAATTCACTTTCCAGTCGTCCAATACGTAAGCGCTCTGGTTGTTCAAGTGGTAGAAGTGGATGATGCCGTTCTGCCCGGTGATGCCTTTCACGCAGAAGAGGCAACCCACATCCCACAGCGGACCGGCGTTTCCGCCCGTGGCCAATCCCGGCGAAAATGGAGGAGGGGCACTGAGTGTGCCCGCCGTCAACAACAGCCCTTGTTGCAGGCCCTGATCCGAAAGTGGCCAATTCGTCCATTCGTACTCGAATCCGGCTCGGATGCTGTGCTTCCCGTGTTGCCACGAGATCTCGTCCGACAATTGGACTTGGTTCGTCGGCCCGTGGAAGGGAAGCAGGCCGCCAAACAAAGTGAAGTTGTCCAAGATATCGATGATGCTCGGAGGCTCGTAGAAGCCGGGAACCAGCGGCTGCATACCCAGTTGGTCGGGCGACCCGCATCCCTCGAGCCCGCTCAGCTTCCCTGCGTTCGGACACCCGCCTGGCGGCACGTCCACGTCGGCGCCTGCATTGTTGCGCTGGTACGAAACCCTCGCTACGTTCACGAAATTGCTGGTAACTAGCGATGTCAATCTCGCTTGCGCGGCTTGGTTGCCCCAAGGCGTATATTCGGGCGTACCCGGCAAATCGCCGCCCGCCTGGCCCAAATACAACGTTTGAGGGTTCGCAGTGTAAAAGTATTTAGTAGTGAGCGTGTGTTTGCTGCTGATCACGTAATCGCCGTTCGCGACGTATTGATTTTCGGTGTAGAGCGCCGGAACGTCGAAATTGCAGACGCCTGTGCTGTCGTTGCAGAACCGGGGATCTGATATCGGGGCGGGAAGATAATAGTTGTTCGGCACCCCGGCTTTGCTTCCCGTCTGAAGTTGGAAGAGTCTGAGCCCCACGACATTGGTGATTCCTACACCATTAGCGAAAGCCTGAGCCGTTGCATCGCACGAACTCGCGATACTGCTGTAATCCGGCACTGCGGCTGGCGTAATACACGTGCCGCGCGAGCCAATCGCTGCGTACGGGTCTAGCGCCGTTGGCAGTATTGCGTTGAAGGTTTCTCCTTGAGGAGCCACACCGTTCTTGCCGCGCGTTCCACGGTAACTGAAAAAGAAAAACAGCTTGTCTTTCTTGATCGGTCCGCCCAGCGTGCCGCCGAACTGGTTTTGGTCCAGCACTTGATGGGGCTCAGCCGGCGTCTTGTCGTAAAAGAAATCATCGGCATTGAGGACTGAATTTCGCAAGAACTCAAAAGCCGAGCCGTGAAACTCGTTGGTTCCTGACTTGGTGTTTACCACGACGTTCGCTCCGGGGTTGCGGCCGTAGCTCGCATCGTACGTCGAAGTCTGTACCTTGAACTCCTGAATAGCATCTGTGCTCGGAATGGGAATGCCCGTGTAGATTGTTCCGTCGTTCGCGCTTCCCGAGTTGGCGATATTGTTGATCGCCACGCCGTCCATTTGAAAGTTGTTGGACCCGGCATTGACTCCGTTCGCGCTGATGTCTTGCGTCCCTTTGCCGAGCTGGTCCGCGTTGTCGACGCTCGCGGAGGTTCCAGGCGACAGGCTCAAAATCTCGGTGTAATTTCCATTCGCCATCGGCAGCGCGTTGATTCTCGCGCCGCTCACGGTCGACCCCAGCGTTGCGCTCTCCGTTTGCAACACCTGCGCGTTGCTCTCCACCGTCACCGTCTGCGTCACCGCTCCTACCTGCAGCGCCTGGTTCACCGTCGACGTCTCAGTCACGGTAACAGCGAGAGACGCGACGCTCGCCGTTTTGAATCCCGACGCGCTGAAATCGATCTTGTAGTCGCCCGGTGGCAATAGCGAGAATCTGTAATCACCGTTCTGTCCCGTCGTCGCCGTGCGAGCTTGGCCTGTCGCCAAGCTAGTGAGCGTCACTTTCGCGTTTACCACCGCCGCGCCCGAAGGATCAGTTACCGTGCCGGCAATCGCGCCGGTTCCTGCGGATTGCGCGTGTGCCAGCGATACGCACAGCAGCACCGCAGCCAAGCAGGCCACCAACCAAGTCGAAACACGGCCTTCAATTCCATGTCGCTTCATGTGTATCCCTCGATGATTCAACAATTGCCGATCGTTCCATCCTGAGCGAATCACGAAGATGTCGTCCCAGGCAACTCACACCAGAGCGCGCGACCGCTCCGCGGTCCAGCATCATTGGCATGTACTTGGGCATGTACTTGAATTCCAGAGACGCCCACCCCCGAAGCCACCCAAATTCTGCCAGCACTACACACCGGTTGGCGTTCGCCTGTCCATTGCTTATTTTGAAACGGTCTTATTCCGATTCGGTACATGTCTGTTAGCGAAGTCGTACTTGACTGGCGGGGAAGAGCTGAGTTGGCTGCGGTCAACTGCGCGTCCCATACGGTATGGAACATTTCCACGCGCATCTCCGTATCAACTTGCGAGTACGGTTCGTCGATGGAGGTCGGTCGGATGGAGACGCTGCTGCAAGATATTCGTTACGGTATTCGTTTGATCGCCAAATCGCCCGGTTTCGCCGCCATCGCGATTCTCACTTTGGCCCTCGGCATTGGCGCGAATACGGCCGTGTTTTCGGTTGTCAACGGCGTGCTGCTCAACCCGCTCCCGTACTCCCAGCCCGATCACCTCATCGCCGTCTATGCGAAGTCCAGGCAGTTCACGCGTTCATCGATTTCCTATCCCAATTTTTTGGACTGGGTCCGCGACCAGCATTCGTTCTCCTCGCTCGCTGCTTACCGCGGCGATGATTACAACCTCATCGGCATGGGCGAGCCGCAGCGCCTTAGCGCGGAAATGGTTTCCGCGAGCTTCTTCCCTCTGCTCGGCGTCAATCCCGTTGTCGGCCGTCAATTCCGTCCTGAAGAAGATCAAATCGGAGCGCAGCCTGTCGCGCTGATCAGCGGCGGGTTGTGGAAGCGCGACTTCGGCTCATCGCCCAGCGCCGTCGGCAAGACGCTCGACCTCAACGGCGTCGGCTACACCGTCGTCGGCGTGATTCCCTCGAATTTCCACTATCAAAGCGGAAATTTTCAGGATAATCCGGACATCTTCGTCCCCATCGGCCAGTGGAACGACTCCACCTTTCGCGACCGCCGCGCTGGCATGGGCATGGACGCTGTCGGCCGCCTCAATCCGGGCGTCACGCTCCAACAAGCTCAAGCCGATATGAATGGCGTCGCGCAGCATCTCGCCGAAGCTTATCCGGACGCCGATAAGGATGCCGGCGTCGCTCTCTTTCCCCTGAAGCAAGACGTCGTCGGCCACATCCGCCCGTTTCTACTCGTTCTTCTCGCCGCCGTTGCGTTTGTTCTGCTGATCGCTTGCGTCAACGTGGCGAATCTGCTTCTGGCGCGCTCTACGGCGCGCACACGCGAATTCGCCGTTCGCGCCGCGCTCGGCGCCACGCAACAACGCGTGATCCGCCAGCTGCTCACAGAAAGCCTGCTGCTCTCCTGCCTCGGCGGAGCTTTCGGTCTTTTGCTCGCCGCGTGGGGCACGCAAGCCGCGATCAAAGTTTCGCCAGAAGCCTTGCCGCGCGCGCAATCCGTGCATATCGATTGGCGCGTGCTGCTTTTCACTTTCGCTGTCACCATGCTTGCGGGAGTCTTCTTCGGACTCGCGCCAGCGATCAAAACCTCGCGCGGCGATCTGCAAGAAACGCTGAAGGAAGGTGGCCGTGGTTCGAGCGGAGCGCGCCACCGCCTGCAGGGCCTCTTCGTTGTCGTGGAAATGGCCATGGCGCTGGTGCTGCTGATCGGCGCGGGCCTGATGATCCGCAGCCTCGCCAATCTTTGGGACGTGAATCCCGGCTTCAATCCGCGCCATCTGGTCAACTTCAACTTTTCCTATCCCACCACTCTCGGTGGCACGCCGGACGCCATCCGCGCATCCATGCGCCAAGTCACCAGCGCCGTCGAAAACGCGCCCGGCGTCGTGGCAGCATCGCTCAACGTCGGCGGCACTCCCATGGCTGGCGATTCCGAGCTTCCGCTCTGGCTCGATAACGAGCCCAAGCCCGCCACCGAATCGCAGATGAAAGTGGCGTTGTTCTACGGAGTCCAGCCTGATTACCTGAAAGCGATGGGCATCCCCCTGATCCGCGGTCGTTTTATCAATGCGCAGGACACTGGGCACTCGCCCTTTGTCATTGTCATTGACCAGGAATTCGCCAAGCTCTATTTCCCCGGCCAGGATCCCATCGGCCGCCGCGTGAATTTCTCGATCCTGAATACCTCCGGCGAAATTGTCGGCATCGTCGGCCACGTGAAGCAGTGGGGCCTCGACGAAGGCGCCAACGCGCCCGTCCGCGCGCAATTTTATTTTCCGATTTCGCAGATTCCCGATCAGTTTTTCCCGTTGCTGGCTCGGGGCGGGGGGTTCGTCGCGCGAACGCAAGGCTCGCCGGATGCCGAAATGAAGACGATTCGCAGCGCGCTGCACGAGGTCAACAGTCAAATCGTGGTCTACGAAGTGAAAACCATGAACAGCATCATTTCGGATTCGCTCGCGGCGCGCCGCTTTTCGATGATCCTTTTGGCGATTTTCGCCGCGCTCGCGCTGGCGCTCTCGTGCATCGGCATCTACGGAGTGCTTTCCTATCTCGCCGGCCAGCGCGCCCATGAAATCGGCGTGCGCATGGCGCTGGGAGCGCAACCGAGCCAGGTGCTGCGGCTGATCCTCGGCCAGGGCGCGAAGATGGCGCTCATCGGTATCGCTGTTGGTCTCGCTGCTTCGCTCGCGCTCACGCGATTGATGGCCAAAATGCTTTTCGGCATCAGCGCCTATGACCCGCTCACATTCCTAGGTGTAGCCGCCCTACTGATCGTCGTCGCGCTCGCCGCCTGTTATATTCCCGCGCGCCGCGCCATGCGCGTCGATCCCATGATCGCCCTCCGCTACGAGTAGCCAGCGCTCATTACAGCGCGTCGTGTTGGCGCCTGAGATCCTCGAACTCCGCCTCAGAAGCCAAACTCAAGTTGCACAAAATTTGTCCTGGCAGGCTCGGCGGCAACTCTCCCGGTTCCGGCCATCGCTCCGCAGCAGCCAGTGCGTCCGTGGCTCCGTGCTCAACAAAGCTCGGCCACGACTCTCCTCCATCGCGCTCCGTGGACCAGCAATACAAGGCGGAAGGCCCCTCTCGCTGCGGAACGCTCGGTGTGATCCGACCGTCTTTCACATACCATAATTCGCCGCCGAGAATGGCCATTGCGTGAGCGCGCAATATCCCGATCACTTGCGGTGTCTGCTCGCGAGTCCAGCCAAATTCGCCGTTGCCAGCCCGGTACGCGCTTCGTTCCAGTTCAGGCAGGAAACATTCCTCATCCTCTCCCAATAAACGGCATCTTCGTGGCCATCACCGTCATGAACTGCACGTTAGCGTCGAGCGGCAGCGACGCCATGTACACCACTGCGCGCGCCACGTCCGCCGGATCCATGGTCGGTTCGGGAGCGATAGTTCCGTTCGCTTGCGGCACTCCGCGCTTCATGCGCTCGGCCATGTGCGTCGCGGCGTTGCCGATGTCGATCTGCCCGCACGCGATGTCGTACTTGCGCCCGTCGAGCGACGTCACTTTCGTCAGCCCAGTCACGCCGTGTTTCGACGCCGTGTACGGCGCCGAGCCTGGCCGCGGCGCGTGCGCCGAAATGGAGCCGTTGTTAATGATGCGTCCTCCGCGCGGCTCCTGCGCCTTCATGATCTTCATCGCTTCCTGCGTGCACAAAAATGTGCCGGTCAAATTCGTATCGACCACTGCGCGCCACTGCTCGAAGCTCTGCTCCTCGATGGCCACCGCACCGCCGGAAATTCCGGCGTTGTTGAACAGCACGTCGAGCCTTGCAAACGCGTCCTTGGCTTGAGCGAAAAGCGCGCGTACCGACGCCGGATCGGTAACATCCGTTGGCACGGCGACTGCCTGCGCGCCGCCCCGTGCGATTTCCGCCGCCACCGCTTCGAGCGGTTCGCGACGCCGCCCCGCCAGCACCATCGCATAGCCTTCGCGCGACAGCGCCAACGCCACAGCTTTGCCGATCCCGCTCCCCGCGCCTGTCACCGTCGCCACCTTGGCTGCCTTCTCCGCCGCCATCGTTGCCTCCGAGATTTCGGGCGACAGTATATCTCCTCTAAAACTCTATCCGTCGGCAACTAATAGAGGACTAGGACTAAAACTAGCCATTCCTCGACTAGGTTGAGAGAGTCCGCTAAATCACGCAAGGTTTAGCCGCAAACGGCCGATAGCGTAGGTGCCCCTTCAGAAGGAAATTTCCGCCGAAGTGTCCGCGCTTCGGCATGAGGGATCCTATGAAGCCAGCCGATCGTCGTTCTGCTCGCCGATATCACGTGAGTGTTCCACTCCGCATCCGTGCCTTAAAATCGAACGAACCAGAAAAAGTGGTCGAATCAGCCAACATATCCGAGCGAGGAGTGTATTTCCTCACCGACTCACCATTCGGAAGAGGTGCCGCCGTGCAAGTCGTCCTCAAGATGCCCTTAGAGGTGACTGGCGAACCTTGCTGCGATTGGGTGTGCATCGGACACGTGGCACATGCGCACGAATTCACTCCTGGCCAGGGCGCATTCGGTGTGGGTGTGCGCTTTGATTACTTGGAAATTATGAGTCCAGCGCAGGTTCCCTCAAATTGAGCCTGTTGAGTCACAGCGTACGCGCGAACATTCCGACGAGCGTGTGACAAGCGACCGATGAGATAACGTGGAAGGAGACATCCTATGAGGGAGCGCGCACTAGTGGTGGATGACGACCGCGCCGTCGGCGATCTGGCCGGCGAACTGCTGTCAGAGACGGGCGTGGAGTCATTGGTGCTGACCGACAGCGCCAAAGCTGCGAAAAGCCTCCAGGAAGAAAAGTTTGCGATGGTGCTGCTCGATTTGCGAATGCCTGCGCCGGACGGAATCACGCTGGTGCGCCAATTGCGCGCGTCCGGGCTCAACCGTATGACGCCGGTAATCCTACTGAGCGAAGATCAGAGCCCTTCCGCGGTATCGCAGGCGTTTCAGGCAGGAGCAAGCTTTTTTCTCTACAAGCCGCTTGACCGCAGCCGCCTGCTCAAGTTAATCACTGCAACCCAGGGTGCGGTAGAGCACGAGCGGCGACGCTTTCGGAGAATTCCGCTCCGTTCGCGAGTGCGCCTGATTGTGGACCGGATGGAGTGGGAGGGCGAAACGATCGACGTCAGCCTCAACGGTATGATGGTCCAGGGCCGCTCCAGCATCCCAGCAGGCTCGGCCGTGCACGTCAGCCTCTTTGCGCCTCCCGGCCCACAGCCGATCAACGGCTCCGGGCTGGTGAGGCGCCTTCTGAGCGAAAATCGAATGGGCATTCAGTTGAACGAGTTGGTGCAAGCCGAAAGGCGGAGGCTGCAAGAATTTCTGCTGCCCCTGATTCAGGAGGAGCCGTCCGGCGGAAAATTGGGAGAGGTTCTCTCCGCAAGGTAGCAGGCGCGCCGCGCTTGCAACGGGCGTGCGTCCGCTTCGTGCATTGGCGGCCGATGCAGACGGCAGCGGGCCTATTTCATCATGCGCAGGAGCGAATCGCCCTGCAAAGCCGCGGAATCGCGGTCCCGGGCGGCCGCCAGCTTAACAGACGCTCCCACAACCGAGGGCTTCTCGGTCGCCTGGGCGAAGGAGTCTCTGGCCAGCAGCATCAGGCTGGCCCGATTTGGAACATGGAACTTTTCCAGCAGCGCCGACACATGGAATTTTGCGGTGCTCACGGAGATGTGAAACTTGCCGGCAATCTCCTTGTTGCTCAGATTTTGCGCGACAGCCCGTAGCACTTCCTCCTGGCGTGGGCTGATCTGAACCGGCGCTTCTCTTCCAAGATATATCTGCACCAGTCGTTTTACTCGCGCAGTAATCTCGCTCAATAGATCGGCGTCGGTGGTGATGGTCAGTTGAAAATCGCCGGGGTTGCGTCCCCTGGCCACGCACTGCATCGCGAGCTGGCTGACGGCCATATCGATGGGAAGCTCCCCATCGGCCGTAGCCTTCAGTTCGAAGCCTTGCGTGCCCGTGGCGCGATCGAAAAAGATGAATGATTTCGGACGTATTTCGAAGCCATGCATTAGAGCAACACGCGTTTCATGTTTTTTGTGCGCGGGCAAAGGCACCTCCGCCGTTTACGAATTGCTGCCGCGGTGCGGCTGCGGAAGAGAGTCGGACACGGTCGACTTCGTCCCCGAAACGGTCCAGTCCTGCATGGCTAATCGGTCGCAAGACGCAAATGCTTTAGTTTCAGGGCGGGCTTCTGTCTGGTTCCATCTGCAAGCGGAGGTGGAAGATTGTCGCTTTTGCCGCTCCTGGCAAATGGGGGGCTTAATCGCGCCGCAAGCTGCGGTAGTGGAACGACCACATGGCCAGCAGGAGGCAGATCAGCGCATAGTCCAGCCCGTAGCTGAGCGCGGTCGCGTGCTGGAGCCAGGTCATTGGCTTTAGCGACGCTTGCGTAAGCGACATGAACCTGCTTTCGGAGAGCAAACCGGTGGAAGGCAGAATCGCGTAGAGCGGAAGGCGTATCCAGGGCTTCCAATAGGTGGCGGCCGCGGCTGACGGACCGACGATAGCGGCCATTATGGCAATGCCGATCGTAATGACCCAAGCGATCACGGGCTGCAGAAACGTCACCAGCATCATGGCGATTGCCGCGTAGACGGCGTATCGAACTAAGGCATAAGCCAGAAGTTCCCAGACGCCGATCGTTGCGTGCAGCCCGCCGAGCCAGAGCAAAAAGTACGCCAGCCCAGTCATCGTGACGGTCCACGCGGCCATCAGCAGCATCACGCCGCAAAATTTTCCGACGAGAAATCGCCAGCGTTCGACGGGCCTGGCCATGACGGCGAGAATGGTGCCGGATTTGAGCTCCGTCCCGACGGAATCAGCGCCTGCCCAGGCGGCGAGCAAGCTGCCGGCGGCGCTCACCAGATAGATCATTCCCGCGACGTCTTCAAACGCCAGAGTGCTGGCACTTTGAGAGTTGACGGCGCGAACGGCGCTGATCATCAGAAGGGGAGAGATCATCAGCAGGAGCGCGCCGGCGAAGATAATTAAAGATATGATGATCAGCTTGTCGCGCAGAAACGCGCGAAAGGTGTTCACCGCCAAAGCCCAGATTTTCACGATGCGTCTCCATCGTGGCTGACGAGCTTCAGGAAAAACTCCTCAAGCGAGCTGCGCAGCGGGGTGAGGCTGATGACGTCGCACCCGGCCGCCCAAAGCTTTTCGGCCAGTTCGCGCTTGTGCTCCAGAGGGAGGGTGATTCTCACGCCGTACCCTCCGCGCTCGACGGAGCCGCCCCGTTCGACGACGGCGGCTTGGAGTTCGGGCGTCAGTTGGTTCGCCACCAGCTCGACGCGGTCGCCGGAAGCGAGCAGTTCGTCCAGCGTTCCCGCGCGCACCAGCTTTCCGTGGTCGATGATGATGGCGCGGTCGCAGATATGTTCCACCTCGGACAGAATATGCGAGCTGAGGAAGATCGTATTGCCTGCCGCCTTCAACGACAGAATCAAATCGCGCACTTCCTTGCGTCCAGCGGGATCGAGGCCAGAGGTGGGCTCGTCAAGCACCAGCAGATGCGGATCGCCCGCCAGCGCCTGGGCAATACCCAGGCGCTGCATCATGCCGCGGGAATATTTCCCGATCTTCAGTTTGGGGTATTCATCGAGATGCACTTTGTGCAGCAGGCCGCGAATCAAATCCTGCCCCTGCGGCTGCCGGCCAGCGAGCGTGCAATGCAAGCGCAGCAATTGCTCGGCATTCAGAAACTTGTAGAACGCGAAGTTTTCAGGCAGAAATCCGATCTGCTGCTTGGCGCGAACGTCGCCCGGCTCGCGTCCGAGCACGCGAATCCCGCCCGCGTCCGGATACAGAAATCCCATCAGAATGCTGATGCTGGTGGTTTTGCCCGCGCCGTTGGGGCCGAGGAACGCGCAGACTTCGCCGGACATCACTTCGAACGACACGTCCGACAGCGCGGGAATTTCCTGGCCGGCCAGCCGCCGGCGATACACCTTGGTGACGTTTACGAACTCAATTGCCGGGGTTGGCATGAACCGTTCCTGCGGCCGTCGGCGCGATATTGATGCCCAACGCCCGCGCCAGTTGGAATTGCATCATCGTCGGGTCGTACCCCACGCGTCCAAAAATCACTTTTCCTTGCTCGTTGACGACGTAGAGCGTCGGAAGTGCGTGGGCGCTGTAAGCGTCGGCCGTCTGCTGGGTTAGGTCGAGAAGGACGGGGAAGGGAAGCTTTTCGGAGGCCACGAATTTCGCCGGGTCCTCGCGATTATCGTCCGTACTGATGGCCAGGATTTCGAATTTCGTGTCGCCGGTGTGGTACTTGTCATAAAACGAGCGGAGTTCGGGCATTTCCATCCGGCACGGTCCGCACCAACTGGCCCAGAAACTCACCACTACTTTTTTGCCGCGGTAGTCCGCCAGAGAAACCTGGTTTCCGGAAAGCGATGGCAGAGAAAACGTCGGCGCTTGCTTGTTGACCATCACCGCCGTCTCCGCCTGCCCGGTCAGTGACGTCTCTAGCTTCTTCGCCCGCCAAGTGATGAACACCGTGAACGCCGCGAGCACGAAAATTCCAGCGATCTGCGCAAGGGAGAGTTTCCTCGCCATGGCCGCGCATTATATACAACTTTAGGTTCCTCAGTTGTTAAAGTTGTACGTAACGGTCGAGCAATGGCCGCGATGATACCGCCGCGCCCACGCTCCTAACCACGGATGGCTTGGACGCCTCCATTCGCGAGGCGCTTCTTTGGGACGAGCACGCCAGCCAGATGAAAGAAACTTGGCGCGCCGGCCAATTTTCTGGCGCGGCTGGTCCGCTGCCGCTATCTCATTGTTTTGTTCTAGTTAACCGGGCGTTCACCGGATTGCGCCTGTCTGCGCGCAGCGTAGGATTCACGAAGCTCCAGGCTTTCCTCGACTGCGAAGAGAATGGCGCGCGTCTTGGTCTTAGGCGGCCATCCGGCTTCAAGCAGGTACCAGAACAGCACTGATTCCAGTGATGCGCGGAGTCCTATCTGTGCCGACTGCCGCTCAAGCTACGAGGACAACTTGATTGCACAATTCGACCCAAGCCCGAAAGCTCCCGTGCTTCGCATCCTGCTCGCCGACGACAACGATCGCGTTCGTCCCATGCTCTCCAGCATCATTTCGCAGGCAGACCCCGGTTGGGAAGTGTGCTCCGAAGTTGCCAACGGCCAGTTAGCCGTCGAAAGGGCCGCCGAACTCAAACCCGACCTCGTCATTTTGGACTTTTCCATGCCCGTGCTCGACGGCATCAGCGCTGGCCGCCAAATCCGCTCCATGCTGCCGCACGTCCCTGTCCTTCTCTACACTTTCATCGCTTCCGCGCGCATCGAAAATGCCGCCAAGGAAGCCGGCATTCATTCCGTCATCGAAAAGGCCGATTTTCGTAAGCTCATCGAAGAGATCCGCAAACTCGTGCCCTCCTCCGGCGCGCCACCCCACCAATCGCTAGATCCCGCTTAATCCGTCTCTGGGAGCGCCAATCTCCCGATCGGCGCGGGTGCCCCTCCGCGTAACCTGCGCTCCACGTTTCCGTGTTCAGGGTGCCAGGTTCCGCACTCTCAGCGCTTTCTGCGAAGGGCGCGGATGTTGGTTTTGCGGGCGCCCCATGCTCGTTTTGTGAGCGTGGGAATCTTGTGTTTGATTTTTCCTCGCGTTCGCCGCCGGTCTCGTAGCCTTCGCGCCCGAGCGCGATCGCCACAGACTTGCCATCCCGCTCACCGCCCCAGTTGCATTGCTCATCGCTCTCTCTCGATTCGCTGCGGATAGCGCGGTCTCGCTTCTGCCTGTAGCGCTGGCGTCCCGCCGGCGTCTTGATTTGACGTTTCCCGCGCCCGGTAGACCCACTTTTAGCTTTTGCGCCTGCTTCGTGTCGTCGTCCTGCCTGCGTTACAATCAGCCCCGTGCTGACGATTCGAAGCCGAGGTCGCTTGCCGCATTGGGAAGATGACCCCGCCACCTACTTCGTGACTTTTCGTCTCGCTGACTCATTTCCCGAATCAGCCCGCTGCAGAATCGAATTCGAGCGGCAAGACATCGTCCGCACCGCCCGTGCCGCACGCCGTCCGTTATCGCGCCAGGAACGAATTCGCCTCTCTCGTCTGTTTCGAGGCAAAATCGAAATTCGGCTGGACGCGGGCGCGGGCAATTGCTGGCTGGCTCAGCCCGAAATCGCAAGGATCTCATCGGATTCGCTCACGCATTTCGACGGGATCCGATACCGCCTCCTTGCGTGGTGTGTGATGCCGAATCACATGCACGTCCTCTTCCGGCCCTTCGACGGCTACCATTTGGCAAGCATCGTTCACGCCTGGAAATCCTACTCCGCTAAGGCGTCGAACCGCGCCTTACAGCGCTCGGGAGAATTCTGGGGCCGCGAGTACTTCGATCATCTCGTACGGAGCAACGCGGAGCTCGATCGGATTACTCGGTACATTCTCGCCAATCCGCAGAAAGCTGGCCTTCGCAACTGGCCCTGGGTCCACGCCTCAGCCAATTCGTGAGGCGAAGACGCCGGCGAGACGCCGGCGCTACAAAGCCTCCGCCTCGCCCCGCAATTGAACGTGCGCCGCCACTTTCAGTCGGCACCAATTCCGCGTCTACGGTTACTCAATTCACGATTCACTCTCACCGGCTGTCACCTCGAACCAGCCGCCGTCTGCTTGTAGCGCCGGCGTCTCGCCGGCGTCTTGATTTGACGGTTTCTCGTGCCTTGCAGCGCCAGCTTGTCATGAACCGTGAGAAAGGCCTGGCGCTGCCGTGTTTCGATCTCTGCAGTGAGATTTGTACGTAGCGCCGCGGCCTTCAGCGCAGCATTCCCGTGGCTTAACGCCGACACCTGCGCGAATATGCCCTGCCGGGTTTAAAATAGCTGCGATATGTGAGCCCTAAATCTCGAAACTTAGCCCGAAGTGGCCGAAGTCCTGCTGCGAATCATGTCCCGTTTCCTCAACAAGTGTGCGGGGACACCGGCACGAGAGGTCCGCACGAAGCTGCTGGGAAAAAGGCGGGCGCTTGACGAACTCGCCGAACGCGGATACCTGAAAAATGATCGCGGGGAGTATCTGCCCACTTTGAAGCTCATCGCTGAGGTCGCTCCGGATTTTCGGGACATCGGGTACGCGATGACTAACCTGGCGCTTGTCGCCCTCCGAAATCCCTACATCAGGAACCGGGAAACCAACAAATTCCCTCTACATGAAATTGTGACGGAGGTACGCCGCCTGTCTCCAGGTCACGACGAGAAGGACGTAATACCTGGACTTTTTCTACCTATGCTTCCGTCGAATCCACGTGAGCGAGTCGAAGGGAACCAGTTTTAGTCCCCTGTACCTTTCCCGTACCTTCGACCAGTAGAAACCTGTACCACTCACTTGCTACCGTCTATCTGTAGTCATGCGTGCTGACGAAAAGCTCGTCGACGAAACAGCTCTCACCAGCCGGAGGGAGAAGTCTATCCGCCGCCGCTGTCGCTCGCGCTGCCTCACCCGGCCAAAGTCTTCCGCCTCCACGCGTGCGCTCCGCAGATCGGTACACGTTCGAGTAGAACACGCCGCAAGCGATTGTAAACAAAGGGCGGGCGAACGCTCAGGTCGCTACAGTCTTGTTGCAGATCCCCTGACCGCTCTGCTAGCGATTAACGAACAAATAGCGAAGGCTAATAGCGAACTCGTGTCGAGTAGAACGTCAGCTAAGCCCCGAATATTCAATGGTATCGATTTTTCTAATCGCGAACCATTCGAGTGCTGGCCCGAAAACCAGGTCCCTCGTCGGCCGGAACGTGGCTTCTATCGGGCCGGCAGCTTTTTGACGAGCGGCAGTCTACGAGTAGCGCAGCCAGCGCAGCAACTCCGGCAGATTGGGGCGCTTGCCGTACATCAGGATGCCGACGCGGTAGATGCGCGCGGATACGTAAACGACGCCAACGATACCCAGCAGCAGAAGGGCGATCGAGAGCGCAATTTGCCAGAAGGGCGGCGTCTGCACGGAGATGCGCAGCGTCATCAGAATGGGCGCGAACAGAGGAATCTCCGACAGGATGACAGAAACTTTCGACGCGGGATCCGAGAGCACCGCGCTGAACATGACCACGCTGAAGATCAGTGGCAGCGTCGCCGGCCATTGCAACTGCTGCGCGTCCTGTTCGTTCGAGCAAGCCGCGCCAACGGCCGCATAAAGCGAAGCGTACAGAAAGTAGCCGCACACGAAGAAAATCAGCGCGTAGATCAAAAGCGAAATAGGAATGTGCACGCCCGCAAGCGGACTGCCCGGCGTCATGGTGCTCATCAACGCGCCGTAACTGAAGATCAGCGCAAAGGTCGCCAGCCAGATCAGGAATTGCGTGAAAGCGACCCCGGCAACACCCAGGATTTTTCCGGCCAGAAGCTGGGACGGCCGAACGGTGGAGATCAGCGACTCCATCGTGCGCGTGGTTTTTTCTTCCAGCACGGAACGCATGGTTATGATGCCGTACATCAGCAGCGCCATGTAAAGCAGCATTACCAGTGCGATCGAAATGCCTATCGTTTGGCCGCGCTCCACCGCTTCACCGTTCCGGGTGACTTTGATCAGTTTCAGGTCGGTGCTGCGGAATACGGCGCCGGGATCGTCCACGTGGATTCCGCGCTGCTGCAGTCGCGCCAGGACGATCGCCTGATTCACCGCCGCGGTCAGCGTGCCGATCAGCCGGAGATTGTCGGGGTTGCGCATGTGCATCTCCAGCGGCGCGGTCAAGTCGCTGGGAATTTGCAGGTAGCCGTCCAGCGTGCCGGCGTTGACCTGCGAGCGCAGATTTTCCTGGACGGTGCCTGGCGATGTGGGTCGGAGCACCGTCTGCACGATCGAGAATTCGGGCTCTCCGTCTGGCAATTTGGAATTAAGGTTCGCCTGGATCGTTGGCGCCAGAATGCCGGATTCATCGAGGACGGCAAGCCGGAACGTGTGATTCGGCTGGCGCGTGGCGAGAAAGGCGGTGAGCAGCGCGAATCCGATTCCCAGCACCGGCACGATAATTGTGCCGATCAGAAACCCTTTGCTCTTAACGCGCGTGATGTACTCGCGCTTGATCACCAGCCAAATCTTATGCATTGGCGGTCCTCTCGATGAAAATATCGTTTAGTGAAGGTTCCAGCAGTTCGAAGCGGACGATCTGCGCTCCGCAATCCACGGCCGCTTTCAAAACCTGCTGCGGGTCTGCACCAGATTTAAGCTTGGCTTCCGCGCCGGTGCCGAAGCGATTCACGTTCGCTATTGCTGGATGGCTCAGGAATCCGTCTGGCCCCGAAAATTCGATGTGCATGGTGTTTTTTCCGTACGACTGCTTGATGGCTCGGAGCTCACCATCGAGCACCGAGCGGCCATGGTTGATCAGGCAGATGGAATCGCACATTTTTTCCACCTGCTCCATGCGGTGGGTGGAAAGGACGATCGTCGAGCCTTGCTCGCGAAGCTCCAGCATAATGTCCTTCACAATCGTGGCATTCACGGGGTCGAGTCCGGAAAACGGCTCGTCAAGGATGATGACCGGCGGCCGGTGGATCACCGAAGTGATGAATTGCACCTTCTGCTGCATGCCTTTCGAGAGATCGACCACTTTTTTGTCCGCCCAGGCGGTCAACTCGAAGCGCTCCAGCCATTCGCCGGTGCGGCGGCCAGCCTCTACCTCCGAGATGCCATGAAGCGCGGCCAGGAAAATTATCACGGCGCGCACTTGCATACGCGGGTAAAGGCCGCGCTCTTCGGGCAGATAGCCGATCAAGTTGCGCGTGCTGTCGCTCACCGGCTGGTCGAGCACGCGGATCGAGCCGGAGTCCGGCACCAGGATGTTCATCACCATGCGGATGGTGGTGGTCTTGCCGGCGCCGTTAGGTCCCAGCAGCCCGAGGATCGCGCCTTGGCGCACCTGCAGGCTTACGGAATCAACAGCTGTTACCGAATCGTACGCCTTCGTGACGCTACTGAGCGAAATGGCGTCCAAGCAAGCACCTCAAGTGAGAATCGTGTTGCGCGAATTGCAGGATTCGGCGGCCAGCGCCTAGACCGCAGCGCCGCCCGCGCATTGCCCGCGATTCTCGCATATCCATACGCACGGGGCGGCAAAAGATTACGTCCCAATGGGCGGATGTATGACACTGCGAGAGTGCTTCGTGGTCTACGCGGCGGAAGCGGCACGTTTCGGTGAAGGGCGCAGCTTGCCGAGCAGTTGTGGTCCGTGGGGCTTTTGAATCTTTTGGAATGCTTCGGCGCGTTGAAGTAGACGCTCGAATCCCTGCGGAGAGAGAACGCGGTCAGCATCACCGGCGCGGCGTGTAGTTCGCATGGGCCCTCCCAATGATCCTAGCGGCGAAAAGATTTTTGCATCAGTGGAAGCTATTCCTGATCGGTTAACATGTCAACAGATAATTAATTCCTAACAGGCCGTTCACGCGCGGGTGGAGCGCGTCGCGCGGGGGATAGGGCGGTCGTGCTACCCGTCGCACAGGCCAGCCGGGCGCTAGTGTCGGGTTGGCGTACGAACGAACCATAGGGCAGCAATACTTGCGCAATTGCGCAGAATATGGTGTATCTTAGCGCCTGGGTGCATCCTCCGCACCCGTACCGCTGCGCCAGCGGCACCCCTCACGAAACGAGGGGACATCCGAAGTGACGCCGAGTATGTCCCAGGCGGCGCTTCCAACTTTCACCCGTCGCGAGTCGAAATCTGCTTTCGCCAGGGTGCATCTGCGGACGCTCAGCGCGTCCGCCCGAGGATACAGGAGGATCGAATGAAGAGATTTATGGCGATTTGCGCGGCGTTGGCCTGCTCAGTGGTGGCCTCGCCGTCCGTACGCGCGCAGGCACAGGCGCCGCAAGTGATTCCAGGGACTGAAGTTCGCCTGAGCCTAACCAATGAATTGGACAGCCGGGTGGCCCGGGTAGGCGATCCCTTTACCGCAGTGGTCACCGAGCCGGTGTTTGCCGGTACGAACCTGGTGCTGCCTGCTGGAGCCATCGTCCACGGCAGAATCACCAGCGTGCAGCGTCCGAGATGGTTTTCGGCGTTTCGCGGCGGCGCTTCGATGAACCTGGTATTTGACTCGGTGGAAGTGGATAGCCGGCTATTCCCCGCGCGCATGAGCATCATCAATATCTACACCAGCGGCGCGGACGTCGGTCGACGCAAGGATCTGACCACCATCGAAGGCGAAGTGGTGCAGGAGCACCAGAGTGTGAAAAGTGATGTGATGGACGCGGCCATGGGCACGGCCGGCGGCGCGACGGTGGGTCTGGTCTTCAGCCGCGTGATGCGCGGAACAATATTTGGCTTGGTGGGCAGCGGCGCCTACATAGCCGCGCGCAAAGGTAAGGATGTGGAGCTTCCGGCCAAAACCGGCATGGTCGTGCGCATGGACTCGAATCTTGCACTGCCAGCGATGCTGCTGAGGAATACGTCCTATGCGTCCGGTCAATAGCGGGCGGCACCGGCCTATCCCTCGACCTTCGCGACGCGCTCAGACCGTAGGTCGCGGCGGTAACGCGAGGAGGGTGGCGCGCGGCTCGCTCGGACGAACCACGCGCCCTTGAAGGTGGCGTGGGCTGAGGATCTCAGGCGGAATGTGCCGTTTGGCTGCGAATTAGGTGGCGGGCGGCTCGCCGTTCGGCGAATCCAGCGGGTCCAATGAATCGGAGGACGCGCGTGCTGCCTTGTCCGCGTCCATCGGATAGCAAAGGGTCCAAAGCTTGACGGGATGCAGTTTCGCTGCGGCAACCGTCCACTTCGGCCAGCCGGGATAAGTCTGCTCGACTCTCGCCACGCGAAAAATCACAGGCGGATCGTCCTGCATCATTCCGTTGCGGCGGCGAATTACGCGCACGGAAACGGCGCGATGCTTTTCCACTTCAGCGTTCAGCAAAAACGAGCAGCCCGAATCGCTGACGTCGGTGGTGAAGGTGCGCTCGGTGAAGAAGCGGCCGCGCGCGTCAAAACCGGAGATTTCCACCGCTACGCGCCGCGACTCGCGGAACTCACCACGGCGTTCTGGCCGCATGACCGCGTGAAGCTCGAAGCTCAGTAGTTTGTCTGTGTCCGTTTCCATGCCACTGGAAGTGCATTCGTGCCGCCAATTCGAAGGTTCGCAACCCGCTCAGGGTGAGGCACATGCGCCACCTGGCCCGACGGCAGGGTGCAGCGCAACGAAACGGTGTGCAGAAATGAAACGTGGGGATTGGCGCTTCGGGCCAGCGGGGACGTCCTCCGGAAGGATTCTTCAACGCTCCTTGTCCGATGGTTTCAGAAATACAACCGCGAAGCCGAGGCGTTGCTACGACTTTGGCCGGTAGATGAAGTCTTGCCGATTAAGAGCCGCCGCGAGCCGCGGCGGCTTGTTTATTGGAGCGCTTGAGGAAGCGGTAGAGGCTGGTGCGGCCGATGCCCAGCATTTGCGAGGCGCGCACGCGGTTGCCCTTGCACATTTCCAGGACGCGTTGGATGTGGATGCGACGGATTTCGTCCAGCGGCAGCGGACGCCATGCCTCGGTCGATGACGTGGCGCCGCGGCGGCCGGAGCGTTGCAGGCTTTCTGGTAAATCGCTCACGTCAATGAAATCGGTGCTGGCAGTGATGGCGGCGCTCGAAACGACGTTAGCGAGCTCGCGGACGTTGCCGGGCCAGTCGTGCTGCAGCATAGCAATTTGCGCACGGCGAGATAGGCCCTGAAACGGTTTGCTGTAGGCCTCGCTGTATTTCTTCAGGAAGTGCTGAACGAGCAGAGGGATATCTTCGCGGCGTTCGGAAAGTCCAGGCACACGAATTTCGATGCTGCTGAGTCTGTAGAAAAGATCTTCGCGGAAACGCCCAGCGAGAACCTCGGCGCGCAAATCGCGATTGGTGGCGGCGATCAAACGGACGGTGACGTGGCGAACTTCGGGCGAGCCCACGCGCTGGATTTCGCGATTTTCGATCACGCGCAGAAGCTTGGCCTGCATGCCAAGAGAGGTTTCGCCGATCTCGTCCAGAAAAACCGCGCCGCCATTGGCAAACTCAAAAATCCCGGGACGGGTATCCGTGGCTCCCGTGAATGCGCCGCGCACGTGGCCGAAAAGCTGACTTTCGAGGAGCGTATCGACGAGCGCCGAACAATTGCAGACAGCAAAGCGTTCCTTGGCCACCGGGCTGAGCTGATGCAGAGCGCGCGCGACGAGTTCCTTGCCAGCGCCGGTAGGGCCGGTGATCAGCACGTTGGAATAGTGACGCGAGACCTTCTTTACCAGGTCGAGCATATCGAGCATCGCGGGGCTTTTGCCGACGATGCCTTGAAACTGGTGATTTTCGAAAAGCCTGTGTTCCAGTTCGCGGATTTCCGATCGGCGAGAGGCGAGTTCGCTAATGTCGTCGAGCGTTTTTTCCAGGCGGTGAAAATCAATAGGCTTGCTTAAGTAATCGTGGGCTCCGCGCTTGATTGCCTCGATGGCGGACTCGACTGCGTAGAATCCGGTAATGAGAACGATGTACACGCCGGGATCGTGCTGCAACGCTTTTTCCAGGAATTGCAACCCGTCCATTTCCGGCATCTTCAGATCGGCGAGCACCACGCGGCAAGCGCCGAGGCGCACGTTTTGCAGCGCCTCTTCCGCGCTGGTGGTTCCCATGGCAGAGAAGCCGGCCTTCTCCAGGCGTGATGTGACGAGTTCAACTTGATTAGCGTCGTCGTCCAGTACGCAGATGGCTAGATTCTTTCGGGCAGTTGGCGTGACGGCGTGTTCCATGACGGTTTCCATGCGCGTCATAAGGGCACGATGGATGCCAGAGTGGGGCGGTGAAGTGCGGGCTTCCGGGCGAGTGCGAGCAAGGCCAGAACTGTGAGCCTAGGCGCGCTAATGCTGAGGCATTGTGGAACTTAGAGGTTGGAACGAGGCGAGCGGTACATGCGCGCAGCAACTGAAGCCGATGAATGCGTCGCGAATTCGATGTGCGCGCGAATCCCGAAGTGGAACGTCAGTCTCAAAGCGAAACTAATGGCGATCCTTGTGCGCCCCCTTACGATGTTGCAAGGTAAAAAAGTTATTCGACGCAGATTTGAGCTACGCCACTTTGGCCTTGGAATAATTTAGGTCGCGAACTGTGTCCTTGAAAAATGCGCGCGGCCGCAATTGCGCCAACTGAATCGCCACGCGGCCTGCGGCATGCTCGATCACCTTCACAGCTTGGCAGGCGATCGGGCAGCTGTCTGTGTTTGCCACTGGCAGCATCAATCTGACGAAAAGCAGGCTGCCTTCACGCACGGGGTGGTGCACAATGATTTCTTTGATGCCGTCCGCGGTCCACGTGAGAACCGTGTTCTCCAAGAAAAACGCTTCATTCGCATCCCAGCCGGATACTTCCACCGCATAACTGCTCTGCTGTTGATTGCCTTTGAAATCCATGTCCGGGCCTCCCGCGATCAGAATGCATCTGCCGTGCCACAATATTCTGGAGCGAGCATTCCAAGAAAAGCAGTTGCGGGCCGATCGGATAACTGCGGGCGCACACACTTGTTCCTTTCGCGCGAGGTGTGCGTATCTGAAACATTTCTGGGCAAAGCGCGCCGCGGCTAGCGAGCGAATCAAGCCTTCGTCTTGCTTCAAAACGCCCCGGGATATAGCAGCGACAGGCTGAAGCGAAAGATGTAGTCGAACACGCGATCGTAGAGAACCCAGGCGAGTAGCAATCCCGCGAATCCAAGGCCCTGGTTGTGCGACCAATTCAGAAACCGGCGCGCCGTAACTTCGCTCATCAACGCGGTGATGCCAGTGTGGCCGTCGAGTGGCGGCACGGGAAGGAGATTGAACGTGCCCAGCAGCACGTTGAGCACGAACAGGATGCTTAGAAATGTGGCCGCGAACTCAGGTGTGCCCCGCATGGCGGCAGTGGTCACGTGTGTGAAGCTCGCTTGATCGGGCACTCGGAAATAGCCGAACGCGATCCCGAGATGAATCGCCAGCGCCGCTACTCCGGCGAGGATGAAATTAGCGACCGGCCCGGCGAGCGCCATCCACGCGGCGCGATGCGGATGCCTCTGCGCCCACGCCGGATCAAACGGTGCGCTAGCCCAGCCGAGCATCCAGTGCGGCGGCAGAAAGTAAGTGAGCCATGGCACGATGACCGTGCCGAAAGGTTCGCGTCGAATGTGCGGCAGGGGACTGAGGCTTACCTGCCCACCCCGCATCGCCGTGGGATCGCCGCCCAGATGCGCCACCAGCGCATGCGCGCCTTCATGGCACGTGGTGGAAAGCAAAAATACGATGTACCAGATCAGCCCGACGACAATGAATTGAGAACTGAACAATTGAGGATTCATGCGCGCGCACAGAGTAAATGGCGCGCGCGAGTTGCGCAAGCTTTGCCATGCGATCCAGAGGACGGCGGAAGACACGAGCAGAAGACGCTGCAACAACTAAGCTCAAACACCCGTCTTTCAGTGTTGCCCAGCCTTGTTTTTGGCCACCTGTAGGTTCGCCTGATGAATGAGGTACGCGCGAATGGCATCCAATTGCTTCTCAGATAATTCTTTGCCGAACATCGGCATGCCACCGGAGCGCAACAAGCCTCCCTTCACGACTTGTTGCAATAGCGCGCGATCGTAGACCATTGGCGAGTATCGCAGGTCTGGCACATCTCCCGCACTGATGCCCCAAAAACCATGGCAGCGAAGGCAGCGTCCGTACTGCGTTCTGCCATAGGCGATCTGCGAGGCGCTGGCAGTATCCGGTGGCGGGTTTAGGGCGCGTTTCGCCGGAAGGGGAACCGGCGGCAGCGTGTAGTCGCCGTTCAACTTGAAGGCAATCACCCGAGGGAGATTGTTCGGCACGTGGTTCGCCATGCCGATTGGTCCCTTCAGCAGCCCCAGCGACCCTCCCCATCCGACTGTCACTGCTATGTACTGCTCTCCGTCGACCTGATAGCTGATAGGAGGAGCAATGATCGCGGTCTGCACCGGAATCGACCACAGCCTCTTTCCAGTATTCGCTTGATACGCTGAAAATTTCCCCGTCGATGTGCCTTGGAAAACCAAGTCTCCGGCTGTGGCGAGGGTGCCACCATGCCATAAGCCCTTCAAATTCGCGTGCCACACTTCGCGTTGGGCGACAGGATCCCAGGCGGCCAGATGCGCGCTGTAATACGTCTTCACCTTTGCGATCACCTGATCCTGAAGTTTCCATTCGGGCTCTCCGGGCGGCGAGCCTTGCGCGACCTCTTTCTCTGCGATGGGCTCCGCTACGAAGATGTTGGGCATTTCCATCACTGGGATATAAACCAACCCTGTGAGCGGACTGTAAGACATTGCTTGCCAACTGTGTCCGCCTAGCGGCCCGGGCATAACGATAAACGGCTTGCCATTTTCAGTTCCGCGGCGCGCTGCGGGATTTTCAATCGGACGGCCGGTCGCGAGATCGATTCGCGTGGCCCAATTCACTTTCGGAAAGAGCGGCATTGCCGAAATGAGCTTTCCGGTGGCTCGGTCGATCACGTAAACAAATCCATCTTTCGGCGCATGGATGATCACCTTGCGGACTCGATCGCCGATTCTGATATCCGCAAGGATTAGCTGCGAGGTCGAGTCGTAGTCCCAAACATCATCGGGCACTTCCTGATAGTGCCAAACGTATTGTCCTGTCTCCGGCCGCACAGCCACGATGCAATCGCTGAATAGCCGGTCACCGCCTTTGCCTTTGGCGGGGTTCCCCGTGCCGAAATACAGAAGGTCGAGCTGGGGATCGTAAGAAATACCGTCCCAAACGGCGCCACCGCCGCCTGCCACTCCGTTCCAAGTCTTCGCCGCTAATTTGAGGGCAGCATTTTCGACTGGCTTCGAAGGGTCGCCAGGGACGGTATAAAAGCGCCACACCAATTTGCCGGTCTCGGCGTTATAGGCGGAGATGTAGCCGCGCACCCCTTGGTCGCCCCCACCGGTGCCAACAATCACTTTGCCTTTCACCACGCGCGGCGCGCCCGACATGACGTATTGCGCCAGCGGCGTACCCTCGGGCGTGTACTCCACATCCGACGGAAACGTGAAAGTATCCCAGACCGGTTTGCCCGTTCTAGCGTCGAGTGCGATGAGGTGTCCGTTCAGCGTTGGGTCGTAGATCTTTCCTTTCCAAACTGCGACACCACGGTTGATTGGACCGCAGCAGCTATTCAGACTCCAGTCCCTGGGAACTTTGGGATCGAAATACCAGAGCTTTCTCCCCGTGCGCGCGTCGAGCGCATACACCTCGCTCCACGCGGTCGAGACATACATCACGCCATCGACAACGAGCGGTGTTCCTTCTTGCCCTCGCGTGGTGTTCAGGACGAATTGCCAGGCGGGATTCAACCGCGCAACATCTTTGTCCGTGATTTGCTTCAGTGGGCTAAAACGCTGCTCGCTGTAGGTGCGGCCGTTGCTCAGCCAGTCGGCTGCATCGTCCTTGGCGGCTGTGGATAGGCGCGCTGCGTCCACGGCTGCCGGGCTTTTCGCAGCTGACGTTAACTTCGTTGTTGCTGGGTTCTCGCTGGCGTATCCGTACCTGAGTCCAAGCCCAGCGAGTACAACCAAGAAAATCACGGAAGAAATGCGAGATGATGAAAACACCTGAGATTATTCCTCACTGGGACAATTTCCCCGACCTACGCAGTAGGCAGCACTTCGATTTCCGAACGCTGCGCTCTGGAACCGGCACGCGAGGTTATAACGCCAAGGTTCTTGGCGTCCACATCTCTGTGACTTCGGCAACTTTGGCGCTTGGGGCGCGGACGCGAACCAGACGTGGCGTACTCGCTGGGCAGCGCTAATTCTTGAGTGTGGCGTTAGCTAATATTTCGAATTCCAACGCATCGTCAATCGTACGGGTGCTTGCGCTGGCTTCCGCGCCCGAAAGTGCTGTGCTAGACTCCGTTAGCGGTTGTGCTGCAAAAAATTTCGGCATGAACTGCCGATCGGTGGAACTTCGGGCTCTGTGCAACGATTCCCCGTGAACCCCGCCAGGCCCGGAAGGGAGCAACGGTAGCGGGACCATTTCGTGTGCCGCGGAATACCCGAAGTTCCTCTTATCGCGGCATCGCCGAAAAAGATCCCGGCGCATTGCAGCCTCGCCGAACCCATCGCATGAGCTACAAAGTTATCGCGCGAAAATATCGTCCGCAGACGTTCAGCGAGATCGTGGGCCAGCAGCACGTGACGCGCACGCTGGCCAACGCGATTCAGTCCAACCGCGTGGCGCACGCGTACATTTTTTCCGGCGTGCGCGGAGTAGGGAAGACGACCGCCGCGCGCATTCTCGCCAAAGCGCTGAATTGCGCGAAAGGCCCCACCGCCGAGCCGGACAACACCTGCGATTCCTGCCGCGAAATTTCCGCCGGTACTTCGCTCGACGTTCTGGAAATTGACGCCGCTTCCAACCGCGGCATCGATCAGATTCGCGAATTGCGCGAAATGGTGCGCTATGCGCCCGCCGCCAGCCGCTACAAAGTGGTGATTCTCGACGAAGCGCATCAGCTAACTGACGACGCTTCGAACGCGTTGCTGAAAACACTGGAAGAGCCGCCCGACCGCGTCGTCTTTATATTGGCCACCACGCAGCCCGAAGATCTCGTCGATACCATCAAATCGCGCGCTCAGCTTTTTCAGTTTCGCGCGCTCACTTTTCAGGAAATTGCCGGGCAGATCGAACGTGTCGCTAAGGCCGAAAATCTGCGCATTGATCCCGGCGCGATTGCCGTGCTGGCGCGCGCGGCCGAAGGCAGCGTGCGCGACGGGCTTTCGCTGCTGGAGCAAGCCATTGCGTACGGCGGAGATGAGATTACCGACGCGCAGGTGCGAGAACTGCTTGGCGTCGTCGCTGAAAGCGTCCTCGATGATCTGATCGAAGCGATTGCGTCGCAATCCGCCGAGCGCTCTCTCTCGCTGGTTCATCGTCTGATCTCCGACGGTCAAAACCTGCAGCATTTCTGCCGCGAAGCGATTCGGCACATGCGCAATTTGCTGATCGCTCGCGTTTGCGGCGCGGATTCACAACTCATCGCCGCGGCTGCGGACGAGCGTCCGCGCCTGGCCGCGCAATCGGCGCAATTCAGCGAAGAAGATCTCACGCGCTTTTTCAACATTCTGCTGGCCACCGAAGACGACGTGTATCGCAGGCCCGACCCGCGGCTGCATCTTGAGTTGGGCTTGCTGAAGCTGATCAACGCACAGCGCCTGGCGCCGCTTGAGGAAGCCATTGCCGAGCTTCGCGGCGAAAGTTCCTCATCGCCGCGCTCCGGGAATCCAGTGCGTCATGCGGGAACTGCGAGCGCGTCACCGGCTCTGGCGCCGGCGCAAACCGGTGGATCGTCCGCCGCGCCTCGTGCGATTCCGCATCCGCCTGCGCAATCAGCGTCTGCGAATTCCGGAGCGGCGGTGCGTATGGCGCCGGTAACCGAACCGCCCGTCGCGGGCGTGAGCGCAGATGGGTCTGCTGCAAGCGCGCCATCTGTTGCACGGGCGCGCACGTCGCCAGCGGAATCGCTCGCGTCAAAACCTGCGCCTCCTGAACTGCCTTCGCGAAATGCAGCCGCGCCGATCGCTGTAGAACGTCCCGTCCCGGCATCGCCTCCGCGCGTGGTGGCGCGCGCCGGGGAAGAATCGGGTTCGGGCTCGAGCAGCGGGATAGGCAGCGCGCAAGTAGACGCCATCAAAGCGGCGCTGCAAGGGCAACGATTTTTGTGGTCGATGGTCGAGCATGCCTCGCGGTGGGAGCTCGATGCCAGCGAGTTGCGCCTCTTTTTCCCGACGGAAAGCCGCGCCCTCGCGGAAATGTTGCAGGCGCGCGACCCGATGGAACGTTTGCGCACAGTGTTGCATCAAGTGGTGGGCCAGCCCCTTCGCGTCTGTGTTAAACTCGACTCTAGCCGAGTGGGTACGGCTCACGGCGCTGAACTTCGCGCTCGATTCGAGGAAGATCCGATTGTTCGGGCGATGCTTCAAAAGTTCGGTGGGCGCATTTCTAACGTGAAGCGGCCCGGCGAGGAATAACGCATGGAAGTCAAAGCTCTGCAGCAAATGCTCTCGCAATTTCGTCAGGCGCAGGAAAAGCTGGAAAAGCGCATTGGCGATATCTCCGTGGAAGCTTCGGCCGGCGGCGGCATGGTCACCGTGCGCATGAGCGGGCAGAAGCATCTGATCGAAGTGCGCATCGATCCGGAAATTTTCAAGAGCAAAGATCAGGAAATGCTGCAGGAGCTGATGATCGCCGCGGTGAACGAAGCCGCGCGCCGAGTGGACGAAGAACTCTCCAAGCAAGTGACGGAACTCGCCGGCGGTATGCCCGGCATGGCCGGAATGAAAATCCCCGGGCTCTTCTAATTTCGCTCCGATTTGAAAACAGCGACGCGCCACTTCCAGTGCTCGTCGCTTGCAGGCCATCCAACGAGGCTCGTTGCAGAACACCCGGGAACCTGGCGCTGCTTGACGCGGTTGCATTGCGCGCCGCAAACGCAAAAATGTCCGCCCGCGTATCCAGCCCACAGAAGCTGCTACGGCCAACGAGTCGGCGAGCCTGGAGTTCGGGCAAGTGCCGCCGGTTGCGCTCGCCATGGCGGCTTGTGAAGCTTCACAGGCCCATCCCACGGCTCGGCATTGCCGCGAATTCCGCCTTCCTCGACTAAAAACAAAAATCCCTCTCCGCTCTTGGCGAGCGGAGAGGGATTCTAAATTCCACGCCGTAATACTTAGTGCTGCGGCGGCGGTCCGCCCATCTGTCCGCCCGGTTTCCGTGCGAACATTCCGATCATCACCGTGCCGCCCAGGACGTGCCCGTTCATGGCTTTCATGATGTCGTCGCGGCTGGCGCCCTTCTGCAGATCGAGCGTGGTGTCCAGCGCGTAGAGCTCAAACGTGTAGTGGTGCGGAGGTCCCGGAGGCGCGCACGGACCGAAGAATGCCGGTTGGTGCGCGATGTTCATGCCCTGCACTCCCACGCTCGCCGGTGCATCCGCCTTCACGCCTTCCGGCAGCGAGGTCGAATCGCCGGGAATATTGAAGATGATCCAGTGCGTGATGTCGTCCACGGATTTCCCCGCGTGCGCGTCGGGATCGTGCAGCAGTAGCACGAAGCTCTTGGTGCCCGCCGGCGGGTTCTTCCACGAAAGCGGTGGGGAAGTCATGTGAGCGACGTCCATCTGTCCATTCGGTGCGCACGAATATTGTGCCGGATACGTACTCAGGTCCTGAAACGCCGAAGAACTCAATTGCAGCGGCGGTCCCATCATCATCCCACCGCCGCGTCGCCCCGGCGGTGGTCCTTGCGCGAGCACGGGCACCGCGCCCGCTGCTGCCAATACCGCTACAGCCGAAAACCATCGAACTGCTGTCATTCGCATGCGATCTCTCCCCTTTTTGAAGCCGCGAATTCCTTGTTGATTATCGAAAACTTTGGGTTGAACCTGGCGCAAACTCATCTCCGCCGGGCGAACTGGATGAGCGAAGGTTCACGCTCCACGAACGTCAATCAACGCGCAATACGCCTGGTATTGTAACCCTGGCATATTACTGGCGCAACAAACCTGTCCTCTTGGACGGCACCGTTCCTCATCTCGTTACAGTCGTTACCTTCCAGCCAATCGATTTCGAGGATAAAAGTCAGCAGAAGCCGTCCGGGCCTATCCTTGAAAGCGTGAACTGCATAACGATTCTTTCGTTGAGCGCGCCCTTGGTTTGGTTTTGGAAACTATTCCTGTGGAGCTTCGAACTTATCTACACCTGGCCGTTTCTGCTGGTCGATTTGGTGTTGGCCATAAATCTCGCAGCGGCAACGGCGCTGAAGTGGCCCTTTCGCCGGGATCGTTGGCGGCCAGAATATTGGCTGGTCTTTATCAGCCTGCTGTTTGTTCCAGCAACTGCGGCGATCGGCGCGATCGGCGGGGTTGCAGTAGACCCCACCAAGCCCCTTCACCCCAATACGCCGGCCCTTTGGATATGCAACGCTATGTTGATAGCTTCGGTGCTTCTGGCAATTTTCTGGACCTACCGAATGAAGGGCGTGCGCTGGTTTGCTGTGTCGTTCGCGCTGATGCAGCTTTGGCTTTTGTTCGGAGTCGGTTTCATTGCCGCAATGGCGCTAACCGGCGACTGGCTATAATGTGCTCTATCGAGCGCGGCCTCGCGGGAATGCCCGCAGCGCCCTGCGCACCAACTACTTGCTCGTGATCGTCGGCCCAGCCTGCGTGCCCGGAAGCAAATCCGTTTTGATCGTGATTTTTTGATGGGGACGCAAATTCACTTCCGTGGTGAAATCCTGATATCCGGCCAGCGCGATGCGAATCTTGTGCTTGCCGGGGGCGATCACCATCGCGCGCCCCAGCCCGCCAAACTCCTGCGGAGTTCCCACGTATCCTCCATCGACAAACACGGCGGCGCGGTCCGGCGTCACTTCGAGCTTGATCTCCGACGTTGCTCCGTGAGGCAACTGCGCGCGCGGATCGCGCAGTAAGTGAATCTGAATCGTGGTTTTCTTTCCCGGCTCGACGTTCACCTTTTCCGTCTGCGCGATGTAACCGGCCTGCCGCACCTCGATTTCGTGCTCGCCCGGAAGCAGCAGAATTTTCTTGTCGCCTTTCAGTTCCTTCACGAAGCCCAGGTACTGCCCGTCCACCCAGACGCCCGAAGTTTTGTCCGCCTTCGTCTTGCCCTGAATTTCCACCTGGCCAAGTACGCGATTATTCTGCGCCGCACTTGGCGCGGGAGACAAAAGTCCGAAAAGCATTGCAAGCACAGCCGCGATCCATAGAGACGTATGTCGTTTCACACCAACCCCCATCTGCAGAATTTGTTCGTGAAATCACATTCCGGGCTGGGCTGGCCGGATCTCCGCGCATAAATTCCGACGCACTATCGTACCGCTCGCTGCTCGTCCTGCACAATGGCACAGCTACGTGGGAGCAGACCTTGGCAAGGAAACGGGCAATCGCGTCACCGTTGTTAACCAAGCATCCCCACGCACCGCCAATATGGTCGTGCGCTGCAAATCCCGCTTATGGAAATGCCTGTGCCTGTTGCGATGCGGTTCCTGATCCCCACTGCCTGCTCTCCGCGCCTCCGAGTCTCTGTGGCCAAGTCCTGCGCACTTCTGCCATAATCACTTATTCGCATCCGCACACGAAACGAGATGACACCGCATGCCTGATTTTGCTCCGTCGGTTTCCCGGCTGATCGACGAACTCCGCCGCCTGCCCGGCATCGGCCAAAAGACCGCGCAGCGCCTCGCCTTTTTCCTTCTCCGCGTGGACCGCGAACAGGCCTTCGCGCTTTCCGACGCCATTCGCGAGGCCAAGGAAAAAGTTCGCGAGTGCTCCGTCTGCAACAATATTACCGACGCCGATCCTTGCCACTTCTGCACCAGCGCCACGCGCAGCCGCTCCATGATCTGCGTGCTCGAGGAAGCCACCAACATCCAGTCCGTGGAAAAGACGCGCCAGTTCAACGGCCTCTATCACGTGCTCGGCGGCGCACTTTCCCCGCTGCAGGGCATCGGACCCGACCAGCTCAAAATCAAGAGCCTGATCGAGCGCCTCAAGGGCGGCACGGTCGAGGAGATCATCATCGCCACCAATCCCACCGCCGAAGGCGAAGCCACCGCCGTCTATCTCTCCAAGCTGATCAAACCGCTCGGCGTCCGCGTCACCCGCATCGCCATGGGCATTCCCGTCGGCTCCGACCTCGAATACGCCGACGAAGTCACCATGCTAAAAGCCATGGAAGGCCGCCGCGATCTGTAGCTCCAGCAGACACAACGAATAGGGACTGTGCGGATCCTCACATCGATTGAACGTATGTACCTTATATGGTACACTGAATCCAAGTAGATTCTTAAATCGCCCAAAGCCCAAAAGTAAGGTCAGTAAGGCATGGACCAGAGGGCAAACGGGTTCCGGCAATCTTCTATCGTACGGAAGCTGGCGGCGAGCCTGTACGCCAATGGCTGAAAAGGCTTTCGCCAGAGGATCGTAAGCGCATCGGAGAGGACGTTAAGACTGTCGAGTTTGGTTGGCCGGTGGGCATGCCTGTTTGCAGGGCGCTTGGCGGCATCTTTGAAGTGAGAACGAGCCTCGTGCCGAACCGAATTGCTCGCGTGCTCTTCTACATCGACAAAAGGGAACGAATGGTTCTTCTGCACGGATTTATCAAGAAAACGCAAAAGGCACCGCGAGAGGATTTGGAACTGGCTAAAAGCAACAAAGCGAAACATCAGAGGGGATTGCAATGA
This sequence comes from Candidatus Acidiferrales bacterium, assembly GCA_049591475.1. GTDB lineage: Bacteria > Acidobacteriota > Terriglobia > Acidiferrales > UBA7541 > Palsa-295. The sequence continues at coordinate 40,322 of JBAWEZ010000011.1, read as the reverse complement.
CCGCAAAGAGAACGCGGAAGAAAATGGACCACAGTGGATCAACCTTCGACGGCTTCCTCGATCAGGAGGGCATCCGGGAAGAGGTCGAGGCCGTTGTCATCAAACGAGTATTGGCGTGGCAACTCGAAAAGGCTATGCGGCAACAACAAAAAACCAAGCAAGCGATGGCAAAGCAGCTTCATACCAGCCGCTCACAATTGGATCGCCTGCTCGACCCACGGAACATCTCCGTGACGCTCGATACGATCGCTCGGGCGGCCAGGGCGCTAGGCAAACGGCTAATCATCCGCGTGGCGGATGCAAAAGACCGGCGATCTTAGGCAACCGCTAAAAATCGCAAGTAACAGTTGAACTTTCCTGCCCCGCAACCAACTCTGCGCAAAGGCTTTGCGCTACCCGAGACAGCTGTGTCGACTTGCATCTAGTGCTACCGTGGAAGTGAGGCTCCCGAGGGGCCGCGTGGATATGGTGGAGTCGCCAAAATTCGGGCCATACGTGATAGGGAAGCGCTCGGCACAAGCTAGGCGCGCCTATGCGGGGGGCGGATCTTCGCCCTGCCTTCTTGCATCTGTGCCTCCTAGCATCCCGGTGGACGACTCGCGCCGACGGCCAACCGCCCCTCATCAGTCACCCTTACCATGCACCTCTCACCGCGACCTAATTGGGGCGGCTACCCGAGACTCCCGAACGAGTAGAATCGCGTGTAAGTTGCAGAAAACAAACGACAGCGCACCTGTCTACCCGAGACGGAGCGGACAACTCAACCGCGCGTGGTTGTTGCGAAAAAGTTCATCCACGATCCGCGGTGCGGAGGTGGCGAGGCAAATCGCGGATCGAGTCGAGCAGCAGCTCGGGGCGCGCGGCGCGGATGCGTTCGGCGGTGGGGAAGGGGCCGAGCACGCCAGCCGAGCGCACACCGGCGCGCCGAGCCATTTCGATATCCTGCGCTGCATCACCTACATAAACGCAATCCTCGGGGCGCACCCTAAGTCGCTTCAACGCCAGATTCAACGGTGCAGGATGAGGCTTCTTTCGCGAGGCGTCCTCGCTGAAAACAAACGCGGAGAAAAACTCCTCGAAACCGAAAGCAGCGATCTGCTCGCGGACGCGATCCCGGCTGCCGCCGGTCACCAACCCGAGCCGAAATCTGCGCGCCAGCGAGCGCACCACGGATCGAGCGCCCGGCAGCAACTTCGGTCGCTCAGCAGCATACGCCGCTCGCCAAAGACGATCAGCTTTTCTCCAACTTGCGCGTGGAACTTTCGCCGCGCGATAGACTTCGTACCAATTGGGGCAGTAATGTCGCTTGAGTTCAGGTTCGCCCCATTCGATACCGAGCGCGCGAAACATGGCCATGTACGCGCGAGAGTCCGCGGCGTAGGAATCGAGCAGCGTGCCGTCCCAATCGAGCAGAACCACACGAGTTTCAATCTGCGGGCCTTTGGCAGGCGAACGGCTAGCGTTTTCAGGCGGATCGTTCACAGAGGAAGGATCGTAACAGAAGTCGTCGCACGACGACCGGCTGCGGAATGCAGGTTTGGCTCGAAAAGCTGGATTGCGTTAGTGAGCGGTGAAGCGCAACGGAAGCACGTCGTCGCGACGCAGTGCGAAATCGTCAAAACTCGCTGCGTAACCGCGCCAGCCCGGCATGTCACATTCCTCGGCGCGGACGATGTGCGCCGCTGTACACATCTGGACGGTTCCGAATCCGGCAGCCCGCTCGACCAGCGCGACTTCGAGTTCGATGGCTGTACCCGGCTTGATTTCGCGCGGCGCGAGAAAGTAGATGCCACTGGAGCTGATGTTGCGGGTCACCAGCGTGACGGGAATCGGCTCGATCATCTCGCCAACGCGCGTGAGGCGCATGGGCAGCGCCAGCGCAGCGCGGGGAGAGCGGCGCCGTTCGGCGGCCACACCAATGGCGTGGGTGGGCACGCGCGTGAATCTTCGCGGGCCGGGCTTTCCCGAATGCGCTATAACGGATTCCGTGCGATGTTCGACTTCGCGTTCACGCAGCGGCGAGCGTGCAGCCTGCTGTCCAGCCCAATCTGGAGCAGCTCCCATGGCACATCCCCCAAGCCCTATCCGTCAGTGACCCCATGCGGAAAGGTTCCCCGAATATGCGCGTAGTACTTCGGATGGTCAAGGATCAAACTAGCGAGGTGTCCTATTATGCAACATTGGGCCAAGTAGCAGAATTCAAGCCAGTTGCGAACGCTTTTAAGTACTGCCTGCGAGTACAGGATGCGTACACTTTGACCGCGAGATTCGGATAGCGGGCTTCGCCGGTGTTTCGATAGAGTGACCGAGCAGGAGAAATAAGAGCGAAATTCACAGCCGATGAGAAAGCGAACCAAAACCGGAGAGGGAACTGCGAGCCCGCGCGATCAGCGTTTGCTTTGGAAAGCGGTGCAATCGCGGGACCGACGAGCTGATGGCGCATTTGTTTACGCAGTGCAGTCGACGGGTGTGTATTGCAGGCCGTCGTGCCCATCGCGCAGACCGCGTGAGGCGAATGTGCGGTTCTTTCCGTTGCCTGCGGCTGCGGAGCAAGCGGGGTATCGGCCGTGCCGGCGATGTAAGCCTTCGAACGTTCCGGTTCGCGATCCAAAGCTGGACGCTGTGGCGCAAGTCTGCCGGTTAATCGACTCGATCGTTTTGGCTGATGCGACCAGCGCCGGAGAAGGCGAGCGCATCACGCTTTCCGCGCTCTCCGCTGCCGCCAGGATGAGCTCGCATCAGTTGGAGCGAGCTTTTCGCAAAGCATTGGCTATCACGCCGAGGCAATACGCGGACGCACAGAGGATGCGCCGGTTGAAATCACGATTGAAGGAGGGGGACGACGTGACTACGGCACTTTACGATGCAGGTTTCGGCTCTTCGAGCAGGCTGTACGAACGCGCGCCCTCGCAACTGGGAATGACTCCGGCGGAATATGGGCGCGGCGGGGCAGGAATGACGATCCGGTACGCCATTGCCGAATCGCCGCTAGGACGGCTGCTGGTGGGCGCAACGGAGCGGGGAGTCAGCGCGCTGTACCTAAACGATTCCGACAATGCGCTTCGCGATGCGTTAAGGAAGGAATACCCGCGAGCAGAGCTGGTGCCAGATCGCGATGGGCAAGGCTCGTCGGGGAAGCTGAGGGACTGGGTGAGTCATATTCTTGAGCACCTGCGCGGACGCGAACCGCATCTCGACTTACCGACGGACGTCCGAGCGACCGCTTTTACGCGGCGCGTATGGGAAGAGCTTCGCAAGATACCTTACGGCGAGACGCGGACATACAGCGACGTGGCTCGCGCGATTGGCAAGCCATCCGCGATTCGCGCTGTGGCGCGCGCCTGCGCCACAAATCCAACCGCCGTGGTTGTGCCATGCCATCGCGTCGTTCGAAAAGACGGCGATTTGGCAGGATATCGATGGGGAATCGGCGTCAAACAGAAACTATTACAGAAGGAGTCGGCGACTGCGGCGACGGCGAAGCGAAAATCGTGAAGAAACCGGCGCATCAAAACGAGAGCCCGGGTGTGTCGCAGCTAGCTTTGCAGTTTGACCTTTTGAGTGCCCTTCGGCCAGCTGGCATGGAACTTGGATTCCGGGATGCCGGGATTCCGGACCACGTTTGAGTACTTCACGATCGAGTAGTCGCCGGAGCCCGCTTCGAAAAATTCCTGCTGTACGGGCAGCCAAGTCGCCTCACTGAGCCAGATCTCAATTTTCGAGATTTCGTGGCGAACCTGGTCGGATTTGGGAGTGAGCGTTAGCACGACGACGGGCTGATCGCCTATGTGTTCCTCGGGCAACAGCTTGACGTCGTAGTCCTTCTGAAGCTCCGACCCGCGCGAGCCGAATCCCAGCTGCAAGAATTGCTCGACCAAGGCGCGGTTTTTGCCGAGGTTATACTCTTCGACCCGCTTTAGGCCGGGATTGTAGATGTACAGGCTGTCACCAATGCGCAAGATGCTGCGCTGGTCCGGAGACGTGAATTGCAGGAGCATTTTGTCACCGCGAACGTAAATGTCGCCGCGCTCAGTGGAGCGATCATTGACGACCACGGTGACTTTCGTGCGCTCCATGCTGGCAGACAGGCTGTGGAAATTCTTAGCTTCGCGGTCGAGCTGTTCGCGGACGGTGCTCCAAGTCCACGCGGGGTGCTCTTGGCGACGCGCTGCGGCTAATGCGGCGGATGCCGTGCAAACCGCGAACCACAAGGCGAGCGCCATTCCCGCGCGTTTCCAGCTCAAAGAATTTTCCTCCGTGAAAAAATCGTCCACCGTGGAAGGCAAAGTCATCATAGCACAGCGAAGTCCGCGCAAAAAATGTCGGGTCGGACGATTGAAGCGTAGACGAATGGTGTCACTTCAATTGGCCGAGAAGAGATGGCGAACTCCGCACACGCCCATCCAATTTGTTTGGAACAGTCTCCGCAGGCGAGATACAATTTTGGCCGAGGAAATTACAAATTAGGGCTTGACAAGAAATGGCACCCTATGGAGAATGTCTCGCGCGCCAGTTCCTGCCTTCCCTAGATTGTGACGTTCCTCCCCTTCGCATCGCCGGGAATAGTCTGCGAGGAGACCGGTGGCGGAAAAAGACGGAATAGCTACGAGCATGGAACTCGATCGAGAAGTCTTACGCTGTCAAGTATGCGGTTTGGTGCAGTATCGCACTCGCACAGGCAACTGTCGTCGTTGCCTGCGCTTGATGCCACCAAAGGTGGCGTTCGTCATACCGACGCCGTCGCCTCAGGACCTGCCGGGAGACGACCGACAACTGTTTGAGAACTGGCCGAATCGTGAAACGGTAGAAAATATAGGCCAGCGCATCCGACAGTTGCGGGAATCGCGTGGAATGACGCAGAGTCAGTTGCAGGCACGATCTCGCGTTTCGCGCTCCTACTTGTCCCGAATAGAAAGCGGACAGATGACGCCAAGCCTTGGCACTCTTGAGAAGATCGCCGAGGCGCTGGGAGTCGGGCTGAACCGCTTCTTTGTTCCAGAATCGAACGGCGAGACCGTGCTCGAGGATCCCTTCATTCAGGGGCTTCGACCGTTTTTGCGGCAGCTCGATTGGAACCAGTGGCAGGGAATTCTGAAGCGTTTGCAAGCCATCAGCGAGCACGTCAGCAGTAATCAACAGCTGCGTCCGTTGGTGAGTGCGCACACGCCGGAAAGAATTCCAGCGCATTTGCCCAGAAGGCAGCAGCATCACCAGACTGGGCATACCGCTGCGGCTCTTCACCGCTAGCACGATCAGCGAATCATATTAAGTGGGACGCGGGCTGGCGAAGGCTGGCCCGCGGCGCGCTTAGCTTGGTGACGCGGAAAGCGTCGGCATGCTTGCGTTCCCGCACGAATATGGCTCGCTGGCCGGGCGAGCAAGCGCTATTGGAAAAGCTACAACTTCGCAACCACCACTTACACCTAAATCTCAGTAGAAACGGATTTTTACGTCTTCGCCCTCGGTGTGCACGGAATCGATGAAGCGCACATCGCGTTCATCGAGGCTCATGATGAGGGACTGGGTGCGGACTCCTCCGCCAAAGAATCTGACACCGCGAAGCAAGCTGCCGTCCGTTACGCCTGTGGCCGCGAAGATCAGTTTTTTACCGGGCGCCAAATCGGCCGCTTCGTAAATTTTCTTCCCGTCCTTTATTCCCATTTGCGCCACGCGCTCGTGGTGCTCCGGCTTGGAAATAATGAGTCGCGCGAGGATTTGGCCGTTGAGGCAGCGCAAGGCCGCGGCGGTTAGTACGCCCTCGGGAGCGCCCCCAATGCCCATCACGGCGTGAACGCCGGTGCCGAGAAGCGCGGTGCTGATGCCGGCGGAGAGATCGCCGTCGGAAATCAGCCGGATTCTGGCGCCGGTCTTACGAATTTCGCGGATCAGGTTTTCATGGCGGGGCCGGTCGAGAACGATGACAACCAGATCTTCCACTTTGCGATTGAGGCTGCGGGCGATGGCGCGCAGATTGACGGCCACAGGCGCATCGAGATCGACGAAGCCTCGCGAGCTTGGACCGACGATGATTTTCTCCATGTAAAGGTCAGGAGCGTGGAGAAGTCCGCCATGATCGCTGGCTGCAAGGACGGTAATCGAGCCCGGCGACCCTGTGGCGCACAGGTTGGTGCCTTCCAAAGGGTCGACTGCGATATCGACGGCGGGGTACGACTGGCTTTTGTCGCGCACGGCGGTGCCGACTTTTTCGCCGATGAATAGCATGGGAGCTTGGTCGCGTTCGCCTTCGCCGATTACGATGGTGCCGTCCATACCGACGGAGTCCATCTCGGTGCGCATCGCTTCGACGGCCGCTTGATCGGCCCTGTGTCCGTCGCCTAATCCCATGGTGCGAGCCGAAGATATTGCGGCGCGCTCGACTACGCGCAAGAACTCCAAGCTGAGTGCTCGTTCCATCGCAAACTCCCGAAATGTAAGGTTGAACGGCAGGCAGGGACTTCCGCCCGGTCCGCTATGATAATCCATCCAATGGTTTTACGACGCGAAATTCGAGCAAAGCGTCGCAGCCGAACACGTTTCCGCGCATTGTGGGGAGCACCGCGCGATTCCGGTGAAGATCTTTTTTGGCAACACACGGCTGCAGTCGACAGCAAGTACAGGTGCGAGGTACAGGGTCGACCTGTACTCGCGATTACGCGATGTGATATGCTGGCCGCGCTTTCATACAGGCTCACGCAGGAAAGCGCACGCCCCGAGACAACTCAATTTCCCAAGCATACCGACTATGACAGCGTTGGTTGGGCGGTGTGCGCGGGATGGGGTCGGCGATAGCGGTTGGACGAGCCTCAGGACGGACACGAATATGTCAACGGCAGTGGCTTCAACGGAAACGGTCTCCCTCAGCCTGGCGCATTCGCCGGATAGCGACGACGCGTTCATGTTTTACGCGCTGGCCACTGGGAAGGTGCGGCTTCCGGGAGTAAAGTTTACGCACGTGCTGTCCGACATCGAGTCACTGAACGACGTGGCGCACCACGAGAAGTACGATGTGACGGCGCTGAGTTTCTACGGCTATACGTTTGTGGCCGACAAATACGTGCTGCTCGATTGCGGCGCGAGTTTCGGCGATGGCTACGGGCCGATCGTGGTCGCATCCAAGCCGATCAAGAAGAACGAACTGTCTGGACGAAGGATTGCGGTCGCCGGGACTCGGACAACATCGTATTTGGCGCTGAAGCTATTTGAGCCGAACGTGGAAACGGTGGCGATGCCGTTCGACAAGATTCTGGATGCCGTACATGCGAAGGAAGTCGAAGCCGGACTGCTGATTCACGAAGGCCAATTGCTGTTTTCGCAAGTGGGATTGCATAAAGTGGTGGACTTGGGGCAGTGGTGGCACGAGACCACGGGACTGCCGCTGCCGCTGGGAGCGAATGGTATTCGACGCAGCCTAGCTGCCAATCTGGGGCGGCCGGTGGCGCAGGTGATTCGCGAGAGCGTGAGCTACGCGCTCGATCATCGCGAGGCGGCACTCGATTATGCGATGCAGTTTGCCCGGGATATGGATCCGGCACTGGCCGACAAGTTCATCGGCATGTACGTAAACAACTGGACTCTGGGATATGGCGAGCAGGGGCGGCGCGCGGTGCGTGAACTGCTAGGGCGCGGGGCCGCCGCGGGGCTTGTGTCACCTTCTTTCGAGGTTGAATTCCTGCCGGAAGCGGCGTGATTTGGAAACACCACAGAGTACATCCGCATCACTCGACGCGAGCTATTGACGCGTGATGCGTTTCCATCGACCATAAAGGCAGTTAGGGTATCGTTCCGAGGAATTAGGATGCGACGCATTCTGTCGACGTACCGGTGGGTCGGCCACCCTCTTACGCCGATGCTGTTGGGAGAAATTGCCAAGGCGGAGATTTCGGCGGTGGAAGTATTCTGCGCGTCGGGGCACTTCCAATACCGCTCGGGAGAAGCGGTGCGCGATTTGGCGAGCGCGCTTTCCGAGCACAGCCTGGAACTACACTCGCTGCATTCACCGACGGAGCGCGATTCCATTTCCGGACATCAGAGCGGGATGTCAATTTCCATCTCCGATCCGGAACGAATCCGGCGCATCGATGCCGTGGACGAAGTGAAGCGCGCTCTGGAAGTGGCGGAACGGATACCTTTCCGCTATTTAATCCAACATATTGGCAGCGGACGGCAGTCGGCCGATCCGAGGAAGCTAGACGCGGCATTTGCGTCGCTCGAGAGCCTGTCGAGTTTCGCGAAGCACAGAGGAGTGACGATCGCGATTGAAAATAAGGCGGACGATCTGAGCTGCCCAGCCTCGCTTCATCAGTTCATTCAGGAAACGCATCTGCAGGTGAAATATTGCTTCGATACAGGGCACGCGCACATCGAAGGGGGCGTGGAGCCGGGATTTGAGCTAATGCGCGAACGTGTGGCGACGGTGCACGTCCATGACAATCATGGAGAGAAGGACGAGCATTTGCCGCCTGGCGAGGGAACGATCGATTGGGACACGGCGTTCGCGGCTTTCGCGAGAGCGCCGGAAATGCCTGGTCTGGTGATGGAATTGAAAGAGAAGCCACAGGCAACGCCGACGCTGGATGAAATCCGCGCAGCATTCGACCGGCTGGAAGAATTCGCCGACAAGAAGGGCGGGACGCGCGCGCAATTGCGATGATGGCATCCGGCCAAATCGACATGAAATGAGCCAAGAAGCGCAATCCAAATCGCCCATAGTTGCCATTGAGCATGCCCGCGAATATGCGGGGCAATTGGTGACGATTCGCGGGTGGCTTTACAATCAGCGCGAGTCCGGCAAGCTACTTTTCCCGATTTTTCGCGACGGCACGGGAGTGATGCAGGGCGTGGTGTCGTTGAAAGAGCGGCCGGAGGCTTTCGGCGAGATGAAGGGCTTGACGCAGGAATCGAGCGTGATCGTCACCGGGAAAATTCAAGCGGAGCCGCGAGCGCCGGGAGGATGCGAAATCCACATCCACGCGGTCGAGGTGGTGCAGCGCGTACCGGAGTCGAGTCCCTATCCGATTCAACTGAAGGAGCATGGCGTCGATTTCCTGCTGGATCAGCGGCATTTGTGGATTCGCACGCCGCGGCAGGCGGCGATCTTGCGGATTCGCGCGGAAGCGATTCGCGCCGCGCGGAATTTCATGGACGACCAGGACTACACGCTCACCGATGCGCCGATTTTTACTCCCGCGGCTTGTGAAGGAACTACGACGCTATTCGAAGTGAATTACATCGACGATCAGAAAGCCTACCTGACGCAATCGGGGCAACTGTACGTGGAGGCGACGGCAGCGGCGTTGGGCAAGGTGTACACGTTCGGGCCGACGTTCCGCGCGGAAAAGTCCAAGACGCGGCGGCACTTGACTGAGTTCTGGATGCTGGAGCCGGAGGCAGCGTTTGCGCACCTAGCGGACATGATGGATCTGGGCGAAGGCCTCGTCAGCGCCGTCGTCCAATCTGTAGTGAAGAATCGGTCGCGGGAGCTGGCCACGCTCGGCCGCGACGTATCGAAACTGGAAAAAATAGCGCCGCCATTCCCGCGGATTACTTATGACGATGCGATCAACGTGCTGCAAAAGGCCGGGAATTCCGCGAAATGGGGCGACGATTTCGGCGGCGACGAAGAGACGCTACTCTCGAAAGAGTTCGATAAGCCGGTGATTATCCACCGCTACCCGTCGGCGATGAAGGCTTTCTACATGGCCACGGACGCGGCGCGGCCGGAACTTTCGTTGAGCTTCGATATGATTGCGCCGGAAGGATTTGGCGAAATTATCGGGGGTGGGGAACGGCAATCGGATTACGAGACGCTGGTCCGCAGGATTCGCGAGAGCAATCTGCCGGAAGAGTCGTTTCAGTGGTACCTCGATCTGCGTCGCTATGGAAGCGTCCCGCACGCGGGCTTTGGCCTGGGGCTGGAACGAACCGTGGCATGGATTTGCGGAACCGAGCACATTCGCGAAGTGATCCCCTTCCCACGCATGCTCTATCGCGTCTATCCTTAAGAGTCCCACCCGCAGTTTGGGAAAGCGACAAGCGACACCCACATGGCCGATAAAATCCGCATCATCGGTGTGCCGATGGACCTGGGTGCCAGCCGCCGGGGCGTGGATATGGGCCCGTCCGCCCTGCGCGTCGCCGGATTGCAGGCGCGGCTGAAGCAGCTTGGCAGGCAAGTGGAGGATATCGGCAACATCTCTGTCCGGCAGCCCGAAGAGCAGCATTACGGCGAGAAAAATGCGAAGTACCTCGACGAGATCGCCGAGACGTGCAAGGGGCTGGCGGAAACGGTTCGCAAAACGCTGGAAGCAGACCTCTTGCCGCTGGTGCTGGGCGGCGACCATTCGATTGCCACCGGGACGGTGGCTGGCGTGGCATCGCATTTCAGCAAGGGGTCGAAGCGCATAGGGATGATTTGGCTCGACGCGCACGGGGATATGAATACGCCGGACAGTTCGCCATCGGGGAACGTACACGGCATGCCGCTGGCATCGATCATGGGCTATGGACCGCCGGAGCTGACAGACCTGGCGGGCGTAAAGCCGATGGTAGAGCCGCGCAATGTAGCACTAGTGGGCGTGCGCGATCTGGACTCAAAAGAACGGCGGTTGATGAAAGAGACGGGAGTGCACGCGTTTACGATGCGGGATATCGACGAGCGCGGGATGCGCGAGGTGATGGCCGAGGCGCTGCGCTTTGCGGGGGACGATACGGCAGGAGTGGCGGTTAGCTTGGACATGGACTTTGTCGATCCGTCTGACGCGCCGGGAGTGGGAACTCCGGTGAGGGGCGGGGTGACGTATCGCGAGGCGCACCTGGCACTGGAAATGATTGCTGATAGCCGGTCGATGGTGTCGTTCGAACTGGTGGAGATCAATCCGGTGATCGATCTGCACAACACAACGGCGACGCTGGGAGTCGAGTTGGTGCTTTCCGGGCTGGGCAAAAAGATTTTGTGAGCACGTGGTTCGGGGCAGGGCGGCGGAGAAAAGGGTAGGGGATGAATTCTCAGAAGCGGTTACGGGTAGGGGTGATTTTCGGAGGACGCTCGGGCGAACATGAAGTGTCCCTGGCGTCGGCAACGTCGGTAATGCGCGCGCTCGACCCGGAAAAATACGAAGTCGTGCCGATTGGGATTTCCAAGGATGGGCGATGGCTGGTGGGAACGGGAGCGCAGAAGCTGCTGCCGGAAGTGTTGAAGACTGGCGAACGGGTATCGCTGCCGCCAGATCCAACTGCCGCTACGCTGGTGCCGATGTCGCCGGGCGCGGGTCGGCCGAGCGTCTCGGTGGACGTGATTTTTCCGGTGTTGCATGGGACATTTGGCGAAGACGGAACCGTGCAAGGATTGCTGGAACTGGCGGGATTGCCGTATGTGGGCGCGGGAGTGTTGGGCTCCGCCGTCGGCCTAGATAAGGATGTGCAGAAGCGGCTTTTTGAAAACGCTGGGATTCCAGTGGTGCCGTTTTTGGCGGTGCATCGGTGGGAGTGGGAAAAGCAGCGGGCGAAGGTGGTGCAAGCGATCAAGAAGAAATTTAGATTCCCGGTGTTTGTGAAACCAGCGACTGGTGGATCGTCGGTCGGCATGACACGCGTGAAGACGGCAGATGAACTGCCTGCGGCGATGGACTTGGCGGGGGAATTCGCGCTGAAGATATTGGTGGAGCGCGCAGTGAACGCGCGGGAGATCGAAGTTTCGGTACTGGGCAATGACGACGTTCGCGCGTCGATTCCGGGCGAAGTGATGCCTCATCGCGAATATTACGACTACAAAGCGAAATATCTGGAGCAGGGCACTCAGCTGGTGATCCCGGCGAAGCTGACCAAGAAGCAAGTGACTACGATTCAGGACTACGCAGTCCGGGCGTTCCGGGCGATCGACGGGACGGGAATGGCGCGCTGCGATTTCTTTTTGGAGCGGAAGACGGGAAAGATTTTCGTCAACGAGCTGAATACGATCCCGGGATTCACGTCGATCAGCATGTACCCGAAGATGTGGGAAGCGTCGGGGCTGCCTTATCCGAAGCTGATCGACCGGTTGATCGAGCTGGCGCTGGAATTACACGCCGAAAAAGGCCGCACGAAGTATTCCATCGAACTGCCCGCGGGGGCGGGCGGCGCTCTCGAAGGCTAAGGCATACGTCTCAGGAGTGAAACAGTTTGGATTTCCATTTACAGTTGTTTTCGCATGAAAACGCAGGCCATTCGCGTGCCGCTCTTGAGTTCGTGCTCTCCAGTTCCCAGTTCTTGAAAACCATTCGCCATGTAGAACTCTACGGCAGCTAGGGACGCATCCACGTCGATTTCCCTCGCACCACGCTGTCGAGCATAGGTTTCAACCTTAGAGAAAAGAGCCGTGCCGATTCCGCACCGACTGCAATCTCCACGAACGTAAACCGCGGTGCGGTGCTTCCCTCCTTCAAATAGATAGGAAGAGAACCCGGCAATGCGTTCAGCCTCGCCCGGCTGGGTCTCGACAGCAACGAAGTAAACTTCGCCTGTTCGCATGGCTTGTCTGTAAGGGGCACCGCTTCGAGGTTTGCCCCACTCGTTGATGATCTTCTGTTGGTAGCACTTTGCCCCGAGTGATCGAATCGAATTGACGTGTGCTTCCGCGATGCTGTCGCTGTCAGCTGCTACGGCAAGGCGAACTAGAAAAGTCATCGCAGTCACGACCCGAAGTTTAACGCAACTGACACGGCGCGCTCCAGAACCTTAGATATCTGAACTGCCGCAGCGGATCGGGCCGCTTGACTTCACGGGCGTCCCTGAATAAACTAACCGGTTAGTTAAATAATGCACCCGCTTCTGGAGGAAGGTTATGGAATATCGCCGCCTTGGTAAGAGTTCGCTCGTGGTTTCGGCAATGGGACTTGGATGCATGGGCATGTCGCAATCATATGGACCAGCAGATGAAGAGGAGTCACTAGCCACCATCAACTTGGCGATCGATCGCGGGATCACCCTGCTGGACACCGCGGATATGTATGGCGGCGGAGCGAACGAAGAGTTACTTGCAAAAGTTCTGGCCAAGCGGCGCAACGAAGTGACGCTGGCGTCGAAATTCGGCAACATGCGCAATCCGGACGGGCGATTTTTAGGCGTAAACGGGACGCCGGCGTACGTGCAGGAGGCGTGCGAGGCCAGCCTGAAGCGGCTGAAGATTTCGACCATCGATCTTTTCTATTTGCATCGCGTGGACACGAACGTGCCGATTGAGGAGACGGTGGGTGCGATGGCGCGACTGATCGAGCAGGGCAAAGTTCGATATCTGGGACTTTCAGAGGCCGGAGCGAAGACAGTCCGGCGGGCGCACGCAACCTATCCGATTACCGCGCTGCAAAGCGAGTACTCGATTTGGACGCGCGATCCAGAGGGAGAAATCCTTAGCGCATGCAGGGAACTCGGTATCGGGTTCGTGCCGTATAGCCCATTAGGCCGGGGAATTCTGACCGGCAAGGTGAAGAGCGCGGAATTTGGACCGAAGGATTTCCGGAGGATTTCTCCGCGATTCCAGGGCGAAAACTTCGTGAAAAATCTGGGCATGGTGGAGCGGATCGAACAAGTCGCCGCGGAGAAGAATTGCACCCCGGCCCAGCTTGCGCTGGCGTGGGTGCTGGCGCAGGGCCAAGACGTGGTGCCGATTCCGGGAACGAAGCGGAGAACGTATCTAGAACAGAATTTGAAAGCTCTGGACGTGAAACTCACGTCGGAGGATTTGAGGCGCATTGACAAGGTAGCTCCGCGCGGCGCGGCTGCGGGGGCGCGGTATCCAGACGAATACATGAATCGATTGGGTGTGTGAAATAAACGATGCCGAGAGGACGTAGAAAAGCCGAAGATCCGGCGACGGCGCGGAGAATTTTGGCCGCTGCGGAGCAGCACTTTGCGGCGCGCGGCATGGCGGGTGCGCGTACGGAGGAGATCGCTGCAGCGGCGCACGCCAACAAGGCGATGCTTTACTACTATTTCGGCAACAAGCGCCGGCTGCACCGCGCCGTGCTAGAAAATCTGTTTCGCCAGTTGCGGATACGGGTGTTGACGCCGCCCCCAAATAATCTTTCTGCCAGCGAGCGGTTTTTTGGTTACGTGATTGGCTATTTCGACTTTCTGGCTACGCATCCTAATTACCCGAGGCTGGTGCAGCGCGAGGCGATGGAAGAAAGCGTGAAATTCGACTGGATGGTGCGCGAACATTTCCGTCCTCTGCATCGCAAGCTGGCCGGCGCGATTGCAAAAGCCATTGAAAGCGGTGAGTTTCGAGAAGTGGATGCGGATCAAACCGCATTCATCACGTTGGGCATGGTGACATCCTATTTCGCCGGAGCTCCGATCATGAGCCGGGTGATGGGGAAGGATTTGCTGGCCGTTGAGGCCGTCGAAAAGCGCAAGCGGGCGTTACTGGGCTTTTTGGATCACGGACTGGTGCGGGAAAGGAGCAGCGCGCGATGAGCGGCCGCAAATTTCTGGTTCTACTGGCGGTGATTTTTTTGATCGCTGCAGGTATCTACTGGTACTCCACACCTTCGGGAAATGCGATCCCGCTCACGGGAATCGTGGACGGAAATGAAGTGATCGTCAGCCCGCAGATCACGGGCCGGCTCGTGAAGCTGACGGTGGACGAAGGATCGCGAGTGAAGTCCGGCGAGCTGATCGCCGAACTCGATTCGCAGGAGTTGCAGGCAAGCCTGGCGTCGGCGAAAGCGAACGTGGCGAGCCTGGAAGCGCAGGTGCAAGAAGCCAATCACAACTTTATCTGGACCAAGGACCAAACCAGTGCCTCGGTGGAGCAGGCTCAAGCGACGATGACCTCCATGCGCGCGCAGTTGGCCCAGGCGCAGGCCGGCCTTTGGCGCGACCAGACCGATTTCGATCGGATGCAGGAACTGTTTAAGAGCGGGATCGAGTCGGCGCAAGACCGGGATCACGCAGAAGCCACGCTGCGAGTTTCCAAAGCCAACGTAAAGTCCCTGGAGGAGTCCGTCGGCGCTCAGAAGGCGGCCCTGGATGTTGCGATTGCCAATCAAAAGCAGGTGGGCGTGCGTCAGAGCGAAATCGCTACCGCGATCGCGCAGGTGGAGCAGGCGCGCGCCGCCCAAGCGGAGACAGCAACGCAGCTGGGCTATACGAAAATTTACGCGCCGATCGAGGGGATCGTCTCGGTACGCGTGGCGAAGCAGGGCGAGGTCGTGTCGCAGGGCTCGCCGATCGTGGTGATCGTGGACGTGGACCATCTGTGGGCGCGAGCGGATGTAGAAGAAAGCTATATCGATGATGTGGGATTTGGACAGACACTGCGAGTGAAGTTGCCGTCTGGCGACGTCCTGAAGGGACGGGTGTTCTTCAAAGGAGTGGAAAACGATTTTGCGACGCAGCGCGACGTGAGCCGCACAAAGCGCGATATCAAGACGTTCGCGATCAAGGTTTCGCTGCCGAAGGACGATGGCCGGCTCTTTACCGGAATGACGGCGACGGTGCTGCTGCCGAAGCCGCATACGAAAAGCTGGTTTGCTCGTTTGTAAGCAGGGGAAATCGCGCATGAATGCCATCGAAGTAGAGCATCTCGTCAAAAAGTTCGGCGATCTGGTGGCGGTCAACGACATCAGCTTTACCGTTGCCGGCCGGGAAATTTTCGGACTGTTGGGCCCAAACGGAGCCGGGAAAACAACCCTGATTCGGATGATGACGACGCTCACGCCCCCAACCTCCGGCACGGCGCGAATCGACGGGCACGACATTCGAACCGATGCGGACGGCGTGCGCCACGCGCTGGGCGTAATTCCGCAGGCGTTTACGTCTGATCCCGAACTAACGGCGATGGAGAACATGCTAATCCATGCCAAGCTGTACGGCGTTCCAGCAGACACGCGCGGGCGGCTGATTATTCAACTACTCGAATCGGTGGACCTGATGAAGTTCAAGGATAAGTTGGTGGGAACATTTTCGGGCGGAATGAGGCGCCGACTGGAAATTGCGCGTGGTCTGGTGCATTCGCCGCACATTTTGTTTCTCGACGAACCCACCTCTGGGCTCGATCCGGTGTCACGGTCAAACGTCTGGGAAATGATCCGCAATTTGCGGGACAAATCCGCGCTGACCATTCTGCTGACGACGCACTACATGGACGAAGCGGATAAGCTTTGCGACCGAATCGCGATCGTCGACCACGGCAAACTGGCGGCATTGGATACGCCGGCGCGGCTGAAGGATAGCATCCCGGGCACAGACGTGGTGGAGGCGGAGTTCGATAATGCGCCGCCCAACTGGAATGCCCAGCTCAACGCTCTGGCCTCGGTAAAGACTGTCACCAGGCGTGAAAACGTGACACATATCGCTTCGCTGGACGGCCCTAAGACGGTGGCAGCGCTTATGGATGCCGCGAGATTGGAGCATGTAACAGTCCGGAAAGTGTCCGTGCAGAGCACTACGCTGGACGACGTTTTCCTCCATTACACGGGAAGCGATTTGCGCGATGCGACGCATACGGCAACCTATGACGTCAGCCGGTTCTACAAGTAGCCGCCCCTTGCGACAGGGTCGCTGCGACTTAGGAGCATTCGTAATACATGAATTTTGAGCGAATATCGGCCCTGATTGAGCGCGACATGCGCAAATTTTTCCGGTCGCCGGCACTAATGGTGAGCTCTTTAATTTTTCCGCTGGTGCAACTGATTGTGCTGGGCTACGCGTTTGGGGGAAAAATCAAAGGAGCGAAGATCGCGTTCGTCGATCAGGACCATTCTGTTTTGTCGCGCCAGGTACGCGAAATGTTCGATGGCGTGGCGGCGGGCCCAGCCACTTTTAAAGTGGTGGATTACGATTCCGAAACGCAGGCTGTAGATGATCTCCGCACGGGATTCGTTCGAGGTGTTGTGGAGCTTCCGCAGCACTTTTCGCAAAAGTTTTACGATCACGACCGGCCACAGATCGCGTTCAGCGAGGACAACACCGATCAGGTGATGGCCAGCGCGCTCGAAGGGGAGCTTCAGGACATCGTGACGGCGCTCAATGCGCCGGCCACTTCGCCGCGGCTGGACGGTCAGGTCGAGCTGGACGTGGTGGAGGTTTATCCGTACGTCGAATATGCGAAGTACTTGCTCGCGGGTTCCACGGCGATGGCGATTTTTATCGTGGCGATGATCGGCGGGGGCATTACGTTCATCGACGACAAATCCCGCGGGCTCCACGAAGGCTATTTGCTAACGCCGATCAAGAAATCGGAGTTGGTGACTGGCTTGATCGGCGCGGGAGCACTGAAAGGGCTGATGGCTGGCATGTCGATGATCATCATTGGTGGGATGATCGTTGGGATACCCGGTCTATGGGATCCGGTTCGCTTGTTTTATTTGTGTTTAGTGACGCTGGTCGCGTCCGTGGCGATGATCAGCTTGATGTTCGTTGCGATGGTGCGTGTGAACGATCCTCTCGTGCCTCGAGCAATTTTCGGAGTCCTGAACATGCTGCTTTTTTTCCCATCCGGCGCGATCTCCCCGATCGAGGGATTCCCGAAGTGGCTTCGATGGATATCCGTAGTCGATCCGTTCACGTACACAGTTCATGCGCTGCGCAACTTGACGGTGAAGAATACCGGGATTGAAGGGATTTACAAGGACGTGCTACTGTTAGCTGGGCTTTCTGCTGTGATGATCGGCACCAGCATTGCGCTGTTCAAGCGGCAAATTTAGTACCAAGGAGTTGTGCGGTTGCTCTTTGACACTCCCCAGCCAGAACACCGTTCGTCCAAGATCAGGCGTTACATCGTTACCGTCGTGGTGTTTCTCGCGATTGTGTTCGGCACAACCTGGTATCTTCTCCGCTACTACAAGGAAAAAGATACCGTCCGGGAGTTCCTGGGTGAAGTGGCTGCAGGGCAAATGCAGCAGGCGTACGAGGCGTGGAAGCCATCGGCCTCGTATTCCTTCAAGGATTTCATGGAGGATTGGGGACCGACTGGATATTACGGTCCCGTGGGTAGCTATCGCGTCGAGCGTACGACGCGGCGAAGCGATTCTAACTATCTCGACGTAATTGTGGAATTAAGCCCCTACAAGCCATTTCCCACCGACGATCCGGCTAAGCAGAGCAAGACTCAGGAAGTCGACATCGGTGTTCGCTTGAGCGACCAGGGGTTGAGTCTTCCTCCTCCTGCTTTGTGAAGCTACTAGTTGCTCACCCGCAGCTTATAGCTTTCTTAGTCCGGACCGGGCGAACTGCGGTCCTCGTGCTCTACGCTCGCTTCGTCAATCAGCATGATGGGGATGTCGCCGCGGACCGGGTAGACGCGCCGGCAGGTATGGCATTTCAAGCCGTCTCCGGTCGAGGTTGGCTTTACGGGTGTCTTACAAAGCGGGCAAACCAAGATGTCCAGAAGTTCCTTCGAGATCGCCATTTAGTCTCTCCATTGCCGCCGCTCTGCCACTTGGCGGTACGATCCATCCGTCACTCTCTTCGGGTCACATTGTCAGTCAAGTTGCGCCACAGTTAGCCTGAGGCTGCCGCGCCATTCCTCGTCCTTCGATAATTCTACCGGCCAAAGGGCGAGCAACTGCGAGCCTTGATAGATGCGTTCGAAGCCGTCTTCCGACTCCGAGACGGTATCGACCGGCGAGACCCAGAACTCTCGCGCACCTTGCGCCCTGAGGTCAACGCTGGCTTTTTGCCACTCGTCAACTACACGGAGTTCCACACCAGGAACAGCCGCAGCCCAACGCAAAGGGAAGCGGTGCCCATCAGATTCGAAATAGCGGTCCGGAGTGGAGGGTGCGAGAAAGTTAACCACGACTTCTATCCCGATATTCACGGATGCAGCGCCTTGCGCGTTTCGTCGCACCGCGGCGTCGCAGGCGATCGCGAAACCGCCGGCTACCGTTTCAAACGAGAGAGACTTTTCCGCGGACCAATTGCCACAATCCGGAGACGCCAGCGACACGCGTTTGGGTGAGACCTCGGTGATGCGGTAGACGCCTCCCGCGAGGGAGGCGTCTTCCTCGAGGCGAACGGCCATGCAATCCTCGAAAGTTTTTTCGCGGCCAAAAACGAGCAATCGAAAGGCGTTGCGGGGCCAGCGGTCATAATGGAGCCAGCGTTCGAGGCCGTCTTCCTTGGTGCGCATCTGCTCGTGGATCGAGTGAACTCCTTTCATGACTCCCGCAGGCGCGTCGCGAAGCTTTGCGTGGTACGCCTCCGGCCGTCGTTGCAAGGAGTTGATCAGGGTAACGTTTCGCGGGCGAAAATCGATGGCAGTGATGGTCCCGCCGTCATCAGGACAAATCAGCGCGGTGTATTGATCCGAAGTGAGATATATCTCGTCCTGACCATCGTCATCAAAATCAAGCGTTTGCGCGTCCGCGAATTGACGGGACCGGTGCGAGAGGCGGTCGGCGATCGTTTCCGCTGAAGCGAGTGCCTGCCAGGCGGCAGTTCGCAAATGCGGAGAATACAGGCCGCCAAAAACGCCGTGCCAATACGAGTCGTTGCATTGGCCCCGCAGCAAAGACGTCTCTGCCAAAGCACGATCCGCATGGGATTTTCCACGTTGGCTGCGGTTCTGCGAAAGGGCGGTGATCTTGTTGGAGACGTACAGCATCTTTTTGTGAAGAAGGTTGGCTTCGCGATACTTACTGAAAAATCCGCGCCAAATTCCACCTCGCAGAAATGGCAGCACGTCGTCACGTAAGGAGAACTCATGGAGGACTTCGTGGTAGCGGGTGCGCGCTGGGGTGGGCAAAGACCACTCGGCCATTTCGTTGTAGGAAGCGACCGGCAAATCGGCTCGGCCAAGCGGCGCGTGTGTGGAAATTGCCTCTGCAGGGGTGCTAAGCGCCAGCCAATCGGAGCTTTGCTCCAAGGCGGTAAAGAAGCGTTCCAGCCATCCGTCGCGATAGCAAAGATCGTAGGTGCCGGGCCAAACGCCGAATTTTTCTACGTCATCTCCCATGGCCGCGAAGCCTTCTGGACGAGACCGAGCCGCGCCGTGCAGATAGTCAATCGTCTCGTTTACGTCACGAAAAGGAATGTAATAACGAAGAACCTTGAGGCCGGGCAAAACGCGCACAGTGTGGCCAAGATCTTCGGAAATATAGTAGCCGTAAAGCTGTTCGAGATCGAATCCTGCGCCAACGAAGTGATTATCGTCCACCAGGGTGTATTCGACGCCAGCGGCTGCGAGCGAAGAGGGAAGTTGCGGCTCCCAAACGCGTTCGGCGAGCCATGCGCCTCGCGGTCGAACTCCGAAATGCCGCTCGATGTATTCCTGGAGCCTGGTGATCTGTGCGTGACGGTCTTTGGGGGGGATGGAAATCAGAATGGGCTCGTAAAATCCGCCGCCGACTATCTCCACTTGGCCGCGCTTTGAAAGTTCTCGTAGGCTTTCGAAATACTCCGGATGCTTTTGCTCGATCCACTCGAGCAGTGGGCCGGAGTAGTGCAGCCCGAGGCGAATCTGCGGGTGCCGCGCGAGAAGCTGGACGAACGGCAAGTACGACTTTGTGTAGGCGTGCTCGAAAACGTCGTCGAAGTTGCCGACCGGCTGGTGGGCGTGGATCAGGAGAACGAGTTCAAATTTCCGCACAGTCGGGCCTCGATGCCACGAAACCAGAATAACCCGGAATTCTAAAACTGCACAGCTGGGAGTGTCGCACTCGATTTTCGTCTTACGAGTTTTTTGTGCGGCTCCTAATGCCCATGAAGGAATGGCAGGGAGGTTCTCTCTCAGCGACCCTGTGAATGGACATCCGGGTCACCTAGGGAAGCGAACTACCCAGCTGGTTCGGAATTTAGCGAGCAAAGACCGGAGCCGGTCACATGCGCTGCCGCGAATTGGACCAGACGTTCGCCCAACTGCGAGAGTGCGCGTTCGATGGATGATCGAGGTGTACTGAGTGGCGCGTAAATTGCGGCCAATAGGTGATTCGCGGATTCCGTAATCATAGTGCGAGTGGAATCGCTGATTGGGCTGCCGAACGGGCCATTGGCGTCGGCGAGCACCGGGCGCCCTGCAAGATGCCACATGCGTTTGCCAATGCTTTCGTAGACCTCGCCATTTGCGCCGTGTCGAAAAGAGATTGGCGCCACGATCCGCGCTCGGTCGTACAGGCCGTAGGGCCAGCCGGTCTCGATCGAGCCCAGATTGCCAATGTCCACCACGTTCGAAACGCGATAGAGACCCTTGCGCTGCACCACCCGCCGCCGTAGCGCTTCCGACGACGGACGATATTTCGACGGATCAACATCCCAGGTCCGAAACATGGCGCGTACGGCTTGAGTCGATTCCGCTTCGGCCAGGCTTTCAACCGAAAAGACGCGTTGAACTTCGCCGGCGACCTTCTCCAGAAGCATCGCGAGACCTGAACTGGAGGACTCCACTCGAACGCCTTCAACTTCCAGGACGCCCAGGACCACGCCTCGCAATTGCACGCGTACGTTCGGCATTATTTCTCCAACTGGGGCTGATATGATTCCCGTCACGAGATTTCGCTCCCGAACGGAGCGAGCCGGGGGTTCATCGAAACATTGTTGCAAACGCGCACGAAATGACCAACTCCGATAAATTCCAGCGCGGCGTATCGCTCTTCAACTCCGGCGATTTCTTTTTGGCACACGAGGTGTGGGAAGAGATATGGATGGACGAAACGGAGCCCGAGAAGACGTTCTTGCAGGGAATGATTCAGGCTGCTGCCGCGTTTCATCACTACCAGAGAGGGAACCTAAACGGCGCAGAATCGCTGCTGGCGTCGGCGGCGACTAAGCTGAGGCGCGTATCGGCGCGTCATGAGGGCATTGCGGTGGGACCACTACTCGCGGATGTAATCTGGTGGGCGCGAACCCTCGGAGAGGGGAACGACCCGGGCACGGATAAACTTCCGCACATCGTTCCAGGCTAGAAACCGTGCTGGTAGCGAAGTTCGATGATCCAGCGGCTACTTCTTGAAATGGTCGGCGTTCAATTGGGTGTAGCTCGCCCATTTTTCGGGAAGGTCTTCCAGCGCGAAAATCGCCGTCACCGGGCACACGGGAACGCATGCGCCGCAGTCGATGCATTCATCGGGATTGATGTACAACTGTTTTTCGCCCTCAAAATCGGCCTCGTCCTTTCGCGGATGGATGCAATCGACAGGGCAAACATCAACGCACGCGCTGTCCTTGGTCCCAATGCAAGGCTCGGCAATTACGTAAGCCATTCACAATCTCCTGAAGTATGACGAGGCATTTTGCGTTGCATCGCAACGAGCAGTACAGCAACGACATTTTTTTATACCATTATTCACCGATGCACACAAGGGCACCGCAGCGCTCACCGGATTCGTCGCACGTTTGTTTTTCAGGTTTTTAGCGGCGGCCGCCGAGGCGCTCGAACTCGTTCATGGAGCGCTCCATCTCTTCGCGGGCGGCATCGGCGGAGGAGCGAACGCCCTGAATGCGCAGGCGGAAATCGTCTGGATTCGACGCGCGCGTAATAGCTTCTTCAAGGGTAATGAGGTTGCGGGAGTAGAGATCGAAGAGAGACTGGTCGAAGGTCTGCATGCCGTACTGGCTGGTGCCGGCGGCGATGGCATCGCGAATCATGCGCGTCTTGTCCGGATTCATGATGCAGTCTCGAATGTATCCGGTGGAGATCATCACTTCGACGGCCGGCACGCGGCCCTGTCCGTCGCTTTTGCGCACCAGGCGCTGGCTGACCACTGCTTTGAGCGTGGAGGCTAGCTGCAATCGAATTTGTTTCTGCTCCGGCGGTGGGAATACGGCGATGATGCGCTGAATCGTTTCCGTGGCGTCGAGGGTGTGTAACGTCGAAACCACTAAGTGGCCAGTTTCAGCCGCGAGCAGGGCAGTGGATATGGTCTCAAGATCGCGCATTTCGCCGACGAGGACGACGTCTGGGTCCTGGCGCAGCGCAGCGCGAAGCGCGGTGGAAAAGGACGCCGTATCGACTTCCACTTCGCGCTGGTTGATGAACCCTTTTTTGTCGCGATGCAAATATTCGATCGGGTCCTCAATGGTGATAATGTGCTCCGGGCGTAGAGAATTAATGCGGTCGATCATCGCCGCCAGCGTGGTGGATTTGCCAGAACCGGTTGTCCCAGTACAGAGGATCAGTCCGCGCTGCTCCTCACAGACCTGCGCTATTACCCGAGGAAGCTCGAGCTCCTCGATAGTGCGAATTTTCGTGGGAATTACGCGGAGGACCATGCCTACGTTGCCGCGTTGCTGAAATACGTTGACGCGGAAGCGGCCCAAACCAGCGACGCCGTACGCCATATCGAGCTCCGCGGTTTCCTTGAACTTCTGCTTCTGCCGGTTGGTCATCATGCTGAAGGCCATTGACAGCATTTCTTCCGGCGTGATGCGCGGTACGTCAGCAATCGGCGAAAGGACGCCGTCCACGCGAAGGTAGGGGTGGTTACCGACCTTGAGATGCAAGTCGGACGACCTGTTTTCGACGGCGCGGCGCAGCAGATCGTCGATCACGATTGCCATTTCGGAAAGCCCCTCAGCTTGGTTTAGACGGATTCAAGCCAAACTAACATGGGCATAGAAGACCTACAAGGAGTCTGGCCGTAGTAATTTCTAGGGGCGCAACGGCGTTACCTAGCGGCCGAGGCCGGCCGGCGAACGACTTTCAACTTCGCCGGATTTCAGGGACGCTCCTGGGTTGCCGGGCGGTTGATCGCGAAGGAAGAATCGCTCGTACACCACACTTGCGAGAATTCCGCCAAGCAGCGGACCCACCCAGTAAACTCCGTGATTTTCCCAATGATGGGTAACAACGGCGGGGCCGAACGTGCGAGCTGGATTCATCGATCCGCCGGTAAATGGAACGGCGACAAGCACGCCGGCCGAGAGGGCGAGTCCTGATACGAACCCGGTGAATTTTTGCAACGCTCGTTTCGCATCGATGGCGGTAGCAAAGATCACGAAAACCAAGAAAAACGTAAGCACCGCCTCGATTGCCATCCCCTGGCCACGAGTGATATCCGGCGAAAGATCCGGAGTGATGGAGCCAAGCGCCCGCGTTCGCCAGCCCGCGTCTGGCATCAGAGCGACCAGAAGATAGGTGGCCGAAATACCGCCCACAAGTTGAGCGATTACATAGCTGAGCCCCTGCAGCGTGCCAACTCGTCGCGTCGCCCACAGTCCGACGGTGACCGCCGGATTGAAATATCCGCCCGAGATATGCCCAATCGCCGAAACCATCGCCGCGTACGCGAACCCGTATGCCAACGCGATTCCGAAGGTTCCTAAGCGGCCCCGGCTGGATGCGGCAAGGTATTGGTCCGAGCAGATGGAACCCGCTGCGATAAAGACGATAGCGAACGTTCCTACGAATTCGGCGGCGAATTTCTGTGCGAAATTATGCACGCGTTCCCATGTATTTCGCTGGTAGTGCGCGAACGAGAAGAGCGCACGAACGCGCGAATTTTACTGGAATTGAAGGGGTGAGTCAAAACGCCGCGCACCAGCCGCCACCGTTGCGAGGCGGGTCGAGATACGGTCAGCGAACGGCTACCCCGCTGGGCACGCCAATCGCGGTGAGCCAGCTATGGCGGTCCTCGGTATTCCCGCTGATAATGCCAAAAAACTCGTCCTGGATGCGTTTCGTGATTGGCCCCCGCACTCCCGATCCAATTTTCACGCGATCCACGGAACGAAGAGGAGTGATTTCCGCCGCTGTGCCGCTGAAGAATGCTTCATCCGCGATGTAAAGCATCTCGCGCGGGATCATCTGTTCAGTGAAGGGTATGGCGAGGTCGCGACAAAGCGTCATGATCGAATTGCGCGTGATTCCCGGCAGGGCGGAGTTAGCGAGCGGCGGGGTGGTCACCGTGCCATTCATCACCACGAAGATATTCTCGCCGGAACCTTCGCTCACGTGACCATTCGCATCCAGAGCGATACCCTCGGCGTAGCCATTGATTTTGGCTTCCATCTTTATGAGCTGTGAGTTCATGTAATTTGCGGCGGCCTTGGCCATTTGAGGCAGCGTGTTTGGCGCCGGGCGGTTCCACGAGCTGACGCAAACATCCACGCCTTCGCGCAGTGCTTCCGCGCCCAAATACTTGCCCCAATCCCAGCACGCGAGATAGACGTCCACCGGACACGTACGCGGATCGACCCCGACATCTTCGTATCCCCGCAGCACGATTGGCCGGATGTAGCACGCATTCAGTTTATTAATGCGGACAAGATCGAGCACGGCTTGGCACAGGGCATCTACACTGAACGTCACATCCATTCGATAAATGTGGGCGGAGTTTACGAGCCGCTGCATGTGCTCGGTCAGCCGGAAGACGGCGGGACCGTTCGCGGTATCGTAGCAACGAACGCCCTCAAAAACCGCCGATCCATAGCTCACCACGTGCGAAAGGACGTGAATTTTCGCGTCGTCCCATGGGATAAATTTACCGTTGCACCAAATCTTCTCGGTCTTGGGGATCGTCATCGTGTCTCCAACGCGCACAAGCGCGCCTTTTGCTCAGCGCAACGAAAATTATAGCATACGGATTTTCGGCGTTCGCACGCGACCAACTTCAGAGCCGCACCTGCAGTTCGGCCAATTTGGCCCCAGAACGGCGCTTTGGCTTTAATCAGAGTGATCGTCCGGCTCAACAACTGAAGCGACCGCGAGTCCGGAGATGCGTCCCCAGGCGCTCGTGCGCCAATTGTCTGTAATTTCCTTTGCCAGGACGAACGGCGGTATATCCATGTAGAGATATCGCGAGAGGCCCTCCAGGTAAGGCTCATACATTTGGCGCAACTCAGCTAGCTTTGTAGCGGCGGCGTTGCGCTCTCGGAGTTGGAAGCCAGCCTGCCCGATTTGCACCCGCAGGTGATCGAAATCCGCGTCCGACAACCGTTCGAAAGGCATGTTGTGGGGCGGGGTGCGGAAAAGTTGTGCGAGATCGACCACCGTGTGGCGGCACATTGCAAATGTCAGACGAGTCTGGCGCAGCTCGACTTCTTCCGTGCATGAAAGCAGTAGGGCAGTCGCGTCCAACATAGCGGCAAGAGCGGTTAGCCAGGACTCGTTATTGTGCTGTGAACGGAAGTACGCTACGGCCGGATACGAAATGTGGCTTTCCAGAATTTCGGCCGAGGACCGCTCCCAATCGTGGAGAAGCTGCGCGAGAAATTCGATGCCTTTCGGTCCAGCGTGGCGGCGCAAGATCTCTCCGGCTGTCGGAGGCGAGCCGGCACGAGCATCGAGCAGAACGATGTTCACTTCTCGCCGCGAAAATGCCTGGTAAACGACTGGCAAATAGCTGAGCACGAGGGCAAGAAAACCGAATCCAAGCCCGCTTTCCGCGACTACCAGGAATCTGCCGAGCTCTGAGTGCGGCACAACGTCGCCAATACCCAGCGTGAAGAGAGTCGTGCCGCTCAGATAGAAAGCGCTGCTCAGCGTGGAAGTAGCGGCATCCACTTTCGCTTGGCTGTAGAACAGCAGCCCAAAGCCGACGATCAGTCCGATGGCCCAGAAAACGAAAAGAAACAGCAAAGAAAGCGGCCCGTAGAAACTTAGGAAAGTTTCGCGGCGCGAGACCTTGCGCATGCGCCGGGCGATGAACCTCCATGGCGTCCACGTGGAGCGATAGAAAACCACAGTCAGCCGAAAGCGGCGCGTGACGCGCCGCGGCAGCACAACCGTCTCGAAAGCCTCCCAGAACACGGTCGCAACGATCAATGTGCCGAGCGCATCGGCCCAGATCACGCGGTTTGCTCCAAGCTGGCTGACATGGTGATTTCCGCCTTCAGTAGTCGCGAAACAGGACAACTTGCTTTAGCGCTAGCCGCAGCCGATTCGAACGCAGCCGTGGAAATTTCAGGAATCCGCGCGCTCACATTCAGGTGCACGCGCGAAATCGTCCAACCGGCGTCAAGCTTTTCCAGAGTCACGGCCGCTGCCGTGCGAATGCTTTCCGGCTTGAAGTTCATCGTGCTCAACTGGGCCGAGAGCGCCATGCTGAAGCACGCTGCATGTGCAGCGGCAATTAGCTCTTCAGGATTTGTGCCGGTGTCGTGTTCGAAGCGGGTGACGAAAGAATACGGAGCGCTGGCTAAAGCTCCGCTATCCGTGGATATCGAACCCGTGCCGGTCCGCAACGTTCCGTTCCAAACTGCAGTGGCCGAGCGTTCCATAAGGTCCTCTTTCTTTTTCGGCGAGCCCAACAAGGAACTTCCGGCGATTTTTCAGGGAATCAGCACGATTTTGCCGCAAGCGCCCGGCTCCATTACCGCTACGTGGGCACGCGTCGCATCAGCCAGCGGAATCTCCTGGGCAATAACGGGACGAAGTGTCTTGTTTTCGAGACCCGCTACCAGAGCCGAGTGAATGCTAAAGAGGTCTTCGGGCGAGGCATTCCACAAGCTCATTCCCAGGATCGAGCCGTCGCGCATCATAGCATCGCGGGGATTGATTTCGATCGTGCCGCGATTGCCAATCACTACCACTCTTCCCTTCGGCG
This sequence comes from Candidatus Acidiferrales bacterium, assembly GCA_049591475.1. Taxonomy (GTDB): domain Bacteria; phylum Acidobacteriota; class Terriglobia; order Acidiferrales; family UBA7541; genus Palsa-295. The sequence goes on along the minus strand of JBAWEZ010000011.1, from coordinate 12,864 downwards.
CCAAAATCGTCAGGTCGCGCGCCAGGTTTACGTTGGCCAGCATTTCCAGGATCACGTCAAAACCGCGGCCTCCGGTCAGCGCGAGGGCTTGTTCGAAATGTGAGGGAGATTTGTGATCGAGCACTTCACCGGCGCCTTCGGCCAGCGCAAGCTTCTTTCCGCGATCTGAGCCGGCCGTGCCGATAACCCGCAGGCCTGCCGCGCGCGCCAACTGAACAGCTGCAATGCCCACGCCTCCAGTAGCACCGTGAACCAAAACGGTCTCACCAGGTCGCGCCTGACCGCGATGAAAGAGGCCGCGGTACGCAGTCGCGTAGGGAACGTGCATGGCGGCGCCTTGCGAGAAGGAGGCGTTGGAGGGAAGGGGAAATAGGCCGCTTTCGTCGCACAGGCACTGCTCGGCATATGTTCCCGTCAGACTACCCGCCGTGTACACGCGATCGCCGATCGCGACGCGCTTCACACCCGCGCCAATGGCTTCCACCGTGCCGGCGCCATCCGTTCCTGGTGTATAGGGCAGCGAAGGTTTTCTAGGATAGACCCCGGCCCGAATGTAGGTGTCGACAGGGTTCACTCCGGCAGCACGGATTCGCACGACCACTTGATCGGGGCCTGGCTTTAGATCCTCGATTTCCTGGAGACTGAGATTTTCCGGACCGCCGAATTCCTTCACGCGAATTGCTTTCATCGAAAGCCTCCGGTTACACCACAGGCCGGGATGTTATGCCTCAGCGCCAAGACCCGCGCGGGGCGCATTGTCCCCTTGGATGTTAACAGGACAGATTGGATTCAGACGGCGCGATAGGCCTGGGTCCTGGCGATCATTAGTTTTTACTTTTGCTTTTGGGCCGGTAGGAATCCCGCCATTTGGCTGCTCAGAGCGCGATAGTTTTGGTTGATTTGTTGCAGTCGAGAACCGGTCACATTTTCCCAAACGCCGAATACGATGAACGGAACCAGCGCGGCAACAGCCCAAAGCTTGGCGCGTCGTGGAGCTTTCGCCTCTGGTTCCCAGCGGAACAGTTGGCGGGAAACCTCGAAAGCCAGCCACAAGCTGATCGCCAGGGCGATTACATCCGTCACGATCTCGCGCAATCCGGCTTGATTCGTGGCAGCGAATTCAAGGCCGGTCGCCAGATACGTGGCGGGAATGAATAGGGCGAATCGTTGCAGCCAGTTGGGGAAAAGCGCCAGCGGAATGGTAGCGCCCGAAAGAAAAAGGAAGCCCATCCAGATAAGATTATTGATCATTTGCGTTTCTTGCATCGTGTTCGTCACGCTCGCGACGATCAGTCCGAAAGCGGCGAACGCGGCCGATCCAAGCGTCACCAGCACGAAAATAGCCCACAAGTTGCCCCACGAGCGTAGATGAAACGCGTAGCGGCACAGCACGATTTCGATTACCACGATAGGGAGTGTCAGGAAATAATTCGAGATGATGCTCGACGCCAGCATATCGCTCGCCCTTACCGGCGCCAGCCGGAATCGGCGCAGCACACCTTGCTCGCGGAAAGTGACCAGCTGCACGCTTAGCCCCCAGAAGCTGCCCATCACTGTGAGCGTCAGAATCGCACCAAGTACATAAGCGACCCAGCCGCCGGCCCCTTTTGCAAAAAACGTGATCGCGCCGAATAGAAACAGCAGCGGCATGACAAAACTGAAAAAAAAGAATGCGCGATTGCGCACTGCCAGCCGCATGCGCATTTTCGTGAGGGTCCAAGTGGTGCTCAAGCGATCTCTCCCAATTTCAAGTTGGCGGTCATTCGCGAAGCCGGCGGCCGGTCAGCTCGATGAAGACATCCTCGAGCGATGGCGAAAACATTTCCAAACTTTGCAGCTCATTGTTCTCCAGTTGCAGCTGTTTCACTAAAGCGACAATTGTCTGCGGCGGCTGCGCGGAGTGCAGCACGTAGGTACCGTCAAACTCCCGGCTGTCGGCCACTCCCTCCAGGCGCGAAAGAATGCCGTCGATCATCGGATGCGCCAGCCGCACTTCGATGCGTGTGGTCCCCGCCGCGCCGTGTTTTAGTTCTCGCGGCGTGCCGATCGCGATAATTAACCCGTGATCCACGATCGCCACCCGATCGCACAGGCGTTCGGCTTCCTCGATGTAATGTGTGGTCAGCAGTACGGTTTTGTTTTCGCGGCGCAGATGTTCGATGATATCGTAAATTTCCCGTCGTACCTGAGGATCGAGGCCCGCTGTCGGCTCGTCCAGAAACACCACTTGCGGGTCATTGACCAGCGCCATTGCCAGCGCTAGACGCTGTTTTTGCCCCCCGGAAAGGTGGCTGTAGAAGGCGGACTGCTTTTCCTCAAGCTGAAATTGTTTGAGCAGCTTATCGGTGTCCGCGCGCCGCTTATAAAAGTTGGCAAAAAGCTCTATTGCCTCTTTGACGCGCAGCTTGTCCGGCAGGGAAGTAGACTGTAAGACAGCACCGACGTTCTGCTTGAAATCGTTGCCGCTCTTCTCCGGATCGAGGCCGCAAACGCGCACCAACCCGCTATCGGGCGACCGTAGACCCTCTAGAATTTCGACCGTGGACGTTTTTCCAGCGCCGTTCGGCCCCAATAGCCCGAATACTTCGCCCGCTTCGACCGAAAAACTTACGCCCCGAACCGCCTGTACCGCCCCATAGTTTTTATGTAGATTTTCAACTTCTATAATTGGCTGACCCACGGACACGATTCCTTCGTAAGATGAACACCCATCTATATCATAATCTCAGTGCCATCGCGAATTAACCTAGTCGCACCGCTTTGCGCCGAACAGAGTACCGCCGCTGCGTTTGAGGGTTCCAAGCGTAACGGCTCATGTCGAGACGTCCGAACTGCACCTTCACTCCTTCCGATTCCAATAGCCGCCGCTGCAACGATCCGTGCGGCTCAGGAATTAAGAGCCGGCCTCCAGCGCCTACGACGCGGTGCCAGGGAATGCCTCGCCCGCTCGGGCACGCAGCCATCGCGTAACCCACGGCGCGCGCTCCGCCGCGCAGTCGCAATTTTCGCGCCAACTCGCCGTAAGTGGTGACGCGCCCTTTTGGGATTCTCTTAATTAGTTTATAAACCGGCTCCCAGGACATCGCTTCTTCCCCTCCTTAACTTCCTAAATGCGCGTTGCCGCAGCCGCAAATTTGACAGCCGACAATGCTCGCAAAAAGGCAATTGAGGTACCCACGAGCGTCAGGCAGCTTTTTGGGTCCGGCCGTCATCAAATATACATCACCGAAAACACGTGTTGCTTACGCGTCGTCCGAGGCCACGGAAGAGCGCGTCTCCAGTACAGCTCCTATCCCGACCTAGCCCAGTACACTTCCGCAGGAGTAATAACCGTTACGAAGCAACCATGCAGTTTTCCGGGCATCTTACTATTGACGGTGTAGTGGACGGCTCTTACACTACGGGCTGGTTGTCGCACGGCCCACCCGGAACAGGAGGCGGTGGTGGCTTTTATTCGGCGCAAGGGGAACTCTTATTATCTCGTTCACAACGTCCGCCGCGACGGCAAGGTGCAGCAGTTGCACTTGGCTCGGCTCGGCGAACGGCCCCGCATCACCGATGATGTGATGCGTAAGGTCTCGCGGAATCATCCTTTCCTCGATCTCGACTGGTCCGAACTGCGCGAGCAGGTCAACAGCCGGATCGAGCTATTCGATATCCAGTCGCCGTACGTGCAGAATTTGATGCATTCACTCCGAAGTTTAAATTTGGACCTGGCCGATCTGTCGCCGCCGCTTTTGACGGTGACAGACCGAGCCAATTCGAGCCGTGATCTCGTCACTCAACTTCGATTGCTGCGGTCAACGCTTGACGTGAAACTGGATCAGTTCGAGCGGACAGTGCCGCGCAGCGCGGAGGGCGGGCGAAGATTCCGGTAGGGGGAGCACGACCATGGGCGCGCAAGCAACGCAACTGGATCCGACGCTGCGGAGCGTGGAATCGCGGGATTTCGAAGGGGGACTGCGGCGGAAGATCGTGGGGCAGGACGAAGCCGTGCAGGCGGTAGTGGACCTGTACCAGGTGTTCCGCGCGGGGTTGAACTCGCCGGGTCGGCCGGTGGGGAACTTGCTGTTTCTGGGGCCGACCGGAGCGGGTAAGACGCGTGTGGTGGAAGCCACGGCGGAAGTGCTATTTGGCGATCCACGAGCGGTGATCAAGGTGGACTGCGCGGAATTTCAGCACTCGCATGAGATCGCCAAGCTGATTGGGTCGCCTCCAGGATACCTGGGGCACCGCGAGACGCATCCGCTGATCACGCAGGAGGCGCTGGCGCAATTTCACACCGACAAGCTGAAGATCAGCTTTTTGCTGTTCGACGAGATCGAGAAAGCCAGCGACGCGCTGTGGCAGTTGCTGCTGGGAATTTTGGACAAGGCCACGCTGACGCTGGGCGACAACCGGCGAGTGGATTTGTCGCAGACGATGATTTTCATGACCTCGAACCTGGGGGGCGGGGAGATCACCGAGCTGATGACCGGAGGGCTGGGGTTCGCGCCGGAAGTGCCGGCAGAAATGCGCCCGCAGCTGGACGAGAAGGTGGGGCGGACGGCGACGGAGGCGGCCAAGCGGAAGTTCGCGCCGGAGTTCATGAACCGGATCGACAAGGTAGTGGTGTTCCATCCGCTGCGCAGCGAGCAACTCGAGCAGATCTTGGAAATCGAGCTGGGGATGGTGCAGCAGCGAGTGCTGGAGACGGCCAAGGGACGCTTTCTATTTCGGGTGACATCGGCGGCGCGGGAATTTCTGTTGAAGGAAGGGACGGACCTGAAGTACGGGGCGCGACATTTAAAGCGGGCCATTGAGCGGCACGTGGTGTATCCGCTGGCGAATCTGCTGGCCACCGATCAGGTGGCGCTTGGGGACGTGATCTCGATTGACTGGAACGGCGCGACCACCGGCTTGCTGTTCTCGAAGGAAGCCGAAGGCGCACTCGTGCCCATGCCCTCGCCGGATTCTGCTGCCGTGGCGACGGCAGCCGCAGCCCACAGCGGTGGACGCGAGATTCCGTACCCGGTTGCACTCACAGCTGGTGCAGAAATTCCTTTGGAGAGGACAATTTTCTCTGCAACGGATCCCAGCACCACGACGGAGAAGGCCAGGAACAACAAAACGTAATTGCACTCGACAGTTTCTGAAATAAGAAGACTTGAGGCGTTGCCCAAAATCCGCGCCTCTCGTCTCCCCTACTTCTGTCCCGAAGGAATTCTATTTTTCCAGCTCTTCGGTATATTTATCGTACGCATCTGCGTTCATTAGCGCAGAAATATCCGCCGACCCAGAGACACGAAACTTCAGAAACCATGCGGCACCGTGGGGATCTTTGTTCACGAGGTCTGGCGAATCAGCGAGAGCGGCGTTGATTTCGGTGACTTCTCCTGAGACGGGCGAGAAAAGATCATTTACAGACTTTACAGATTCGATCGATCCGAGCGCTTCTCCAGCCTTCAGTTGTGCGCCAACTTTCGGAAGCCCAATAAACACGACGTCCCCAAGCTGCCGCTGGGCGTAGTCCGTGATGCCGAGCGTCACGATCGATCCTTCGACGGCGATCCATTCATGGTTTTTTGTATAGCGGTAGTTTTGCGGATACATTGACGCGCCTCGGGCAAGATATTACTTCGTCTCGGTCCGGTATGGGAATGTCGGGTCGGAATCGCGATGGTCGCAGATGGCCGGAACGTCAATCGTGCCGTGATCGTCAATCGGCTTTTTCGCACCGGTCGACGTTGAGGCGCTTGTAGAGCGTGCAGGCGTGGCCTACCATGGAGCTTGAGACGCGCTCCGAGTGGAGGGGGCGGCCCCATGATCACAGCCTGCTCGCAATGCGACCAGCCCGAGAGAAAGTGCACCTGCGAGAAGTACTGTTGTTTCTGTCAGTCACTGGATAACATCAAGCTGTGCGTCGACGGAATGTATTATTGTCCGGATTGTCGGGAAGCATGCGAGGTCCGAGTGGCTGACGATGACCGTACATCCTGAGTGGATGGCGCGAATCGAATGCAAGTTCCACGGCGATCCGCGTCTGATCGCCGGCGCCGCCACGATCGTGGCTCACATAGCTCGCCGCGCGGGGCTCTCCGAACCTGTCGCATCCGAAATAAGCGCCGTGGCCATAGAAGCCTGTAACGCAATTTTTCAGGAGGAAGACGAACCGGCAAATTCGCGCGCGATGGTGCAACTATCGGCAGCGGAATTCCCCGATCATATCGAAATCTCGACTCAACTTCTCTCCCGGTCGTCGAACGCAGGACGCTCGCAGAGGTCATCCGGACTTCCGGCCGATCTCGCTGGAAAACTCCGGCAGGAGCTCAAGAATGCAGCCGTGGACGGAGTCGACGTCGAAATCACCGACGGAATTCCCCATATAACCTTAGTGAAGAACTGCGGCGCTGCCAATCGTCGATTCGCAGTTTAAATGTATCCCTGAAGGGGAATGACACGGTCCGAAAAGAATTGCTTTCCTCCGCACGTGTTTTACATCGGTGAGGCGAAAGCACGAGTTCGAATCAGAGCCAGTAACTGATCCTGGCTGACCGGTGCGTCTACCTTCAGTCGGTCTCCGCTTGGCGTCACGTGCACCTGATCGAGAGCGTTGGCCAGGTCGGGGTTCGCCTGCGCCTCCTGATAACGCCGGAGCATGAGTGCGCCTTGCAAGCCCGCAGCGAGCAGATTTGCATCGTCCGGAGAGCTACACACAGCTTGGAACTGTGCATCGACGCCCGAATCGGCCTGTATGTTGATCGTCATCGCTTGCATGCGATTGATGATCGGAGCCGCTTGTGGAAATTGCGCCGCCTGCGGAATCAATTGATGTATTGCAAGATGCGTGTAGCTCTTGTCCAGTACCGCCCAGATAATTCCATTGCCATTGGCTTCGCTGATCAGCGGAGAAAGCTGGCTGTTGTCGAGCAGGCTTTGTGCCGCTCCGTTGCGCACGTCAATCAGCTTTTGAAGAGCAGCGCGCTGGCCAAATGCCGCGGTGTTGGCATCGATGAAGGTAAAGAGAATATCGTTCGGACCCGCTCCGCTGCCATAGGCATACAGGTGATAGCCATCGATCGTGATCATGGGCAGCTTTTGTTGTTTGAAGCGATCTTCGCTGGAGCTTGGAGTGAAGGAACCAAGCGCGACACCCAGGATCTGCTCGCCGCCCTTCGGGCTTCGAATAGCGGCCCACGCCAGCTCATCGACTTGCGTATTTGGATCCACTCCGGCAGAGATGAGAAATTGCTCGAACTGGCGGAAACGGCTTGGCAGCAACTGCTCACTCAGCTGAGGAAACCAGGGATATTGGCGTGCGGATTTCATGTCCGCGTATGCGAATTCGCCAACGTTTTCGGGGAACATTCCGATCACTTCTGTGCTCAAGCTCCCGGCGAAGGAAGTTTGCGGAATGGCCGCAACAGCCAGCGCGATAAATCCGGCAGTCAGAAATGCGGTGATAAAGCGACGGATCTTACACTTCATATGATTCCTCAGGACCTTCGTTTTGATTTCATTTGCCCGTACTTACCTGCTTCTCCCCAACGTGTTCTGTTATCGCACGAGCTTCAGAACGCGACCGCTCAACGAATCCCAGGTCCTCGATTGTTTCAATGTTGACTTCCACATTTTCGATCGCACCCCGAACGGCTGCCGAGGCCATCAGGCGGCCCACGTGAACGTCTGATAACATCGATGGGCTACACATCTCTTCCAGTTGCCCCAGCATTTCAAATATATCTGCCGAACGCCGGGCGATCTCCAGCGGAACCGCGGCCGCGCGCTGCAACGCATCTTGGATGGCCTTGTCGCGCGCTTTCCGTTCGCTGTCCGATTCGCGAGGTAATTTCCTCGCCGTCATAAACGCTCCATAGGCAGCTGCGTCGCGGTCAATCAGGTCAGGGAAATCACGAACTGCGATTTGAAACTCCTCGAAAATCCGTTCCAGGCGTGCCGCGTACGTGGCGTTCGATTTTCGCTGGCTCGAGATTCCTGCCACCATTTGTCCTAGGCATGCTGCCAGCGATCCGGCGAGCGCGGCTACCGAGCCGCCGGCCGGTGCAGCGGTAGGTTGAGCCACGGCAGCAAGGAACGGCTCGACCATTGCAGCAAGGCTCTGCACCTGCGCGGTAGTTCCGGCGGCCAGCGCGTCCTCCAACCTTTTTTCCAACACGTGAGCCGTCGTAAAGTTTTCAAACTGCAGAAAATGTTCGGCTGCCATATCGATCGCGCGACGGGGAATCAGTCCAATGATCTCGCTCCCGGCGATCGACACGCCGTACCGTTCGGCTTCACGTTTGACCATTTCGAACACACGATGGAGAGGTGTCTGTTCGAAGTCGGTAAGATTCATCGAGACCTGCGCCAGGTTGCGCGCATCGAGGTAAACACCCATCGCCTTTACGTAACGTAGTCCACCGCTCGAAAAGCGGACTGCGCTCGCGATTTTTTTTGCTATATCGACGTCGCGTGTGTTTAGCAGGATGTTATAGGCGATCAGAAACTTCCGCGCGCCAACCACCGTTGCTCCCGCAGTGGGATGCAGCGCCCTGTCGCCGATATCTGGAGCTCGATCCGGATTGGTCGCGATCTCCTGGCGCAGCCCTTCGAACTGGCCGCGACGAATGTTTTCGAGATTCACGCGATCGGGCCGCTGCGCCGCCGCTTCATAGAGATAGACCGGGATGTGAAAGCGGCTCCAGATTTCGCGCCCGGCGAGCTCTGCGAGCGCTATGCAATCCTGGAGCGTAACTCCTTCGAGCGGAACGAACGGAACCACATCCGCGGCTCCGATGCGCGGGTGCACGCCCACCTGCTTGCTCAAGTCGATCAATTCGGCGGCCTTGCCGACGCCGCGAACCGCGGCCTCCACCACGAGGTCCGGTTCACCCGCGATCGTTACCACGCTGCGGTTGTGATCCGCATCGCTTTCATACGCGAGGACAAGTACGCCACGCACTTCGCGCATGGCGCCGACGATCGCTTGCACTTTCGCGCTATCGCGGCCTTCGGAAAAATTGGGAACGCATTCAACCAGGCGTCGCATGGATTACGTTCGCCGCGAGTGGATTACAGCGCCGCGTTTGATGGTCATGCTGCAGAGATTCACACCAAAATAATACGGAATTTCCCGGTAGTCGGCTACGTCAAACGCGCCGAAATCAGCGTACTTGCCAACTTCGATCGAACCGGCCCGATCGTGCGCGCGAAGCGAATAAGCAGGATTGATGGTAGCTGCCGACACAGCTTCGGCTGGCGTCATGCGCAGTTGGCTGCACGCAAGCGAGAGGATCATCGGCATGCTTACCGTGGGGCTTGTGCCGGGATTGAAATCCGTCGCAAGAGCAACGATTGCGCCCGCGTCAAGGAGTGAGCGGGCCGGCGCGCACTGTGGGAGTCCCAGATGGAAGCTGCAGCCGGGAAGAAGCGTGCAGACGACATTCGATAGCGCGAGCGCGTGAACGTCTGCCGCGTTGATCTGATCCAAGTGATCGGCGCTGGCGGCTCGCTGTTCGATCGCCAAACGAGCCGCTCCTGTCCGATCGAACTGCGCCGCGTGGATTCGCGGCACCAAGCCGCATTCTCGCGCAGTTGAGAGGATCCGACGCGCCTGCGCCAGAGTAAAGGCACCGCGATCGCAATACACATCGCAGAATTCAGCGAGCCCCGCTGTGGCCACCGACGGAATCCATCGTCGAACCAGCAAATCGACATAATCTCTGGGTCGGCGCCGAAATTCCTGCGGGACGACGTGAGCTCCAAGAAACGTGCGCACGATATCGAGCGGCTGATCCTGATGTAGTTCATGCAGCACGGTCAGTATCTTGGCCTCGCTCCGCCAATCAAGCCCGTATCCGCTTTTAGCCTCGATCGTCGTGGTGCCATGTGCCGCGAATAGGCGAAGATACGCCGCGGAGCGATCCTTGAGAGCCTGCGGCGTTGCTTTTCGCAGAGCTTCGACGCTGCAGCGAATGCCGCCTCCGTTGCGAGCGATCTGCTCGTAGGATATGCCAGTGATACGTTGCTCGTATTCATCTGCGCGGCAGGCCGAGAAAACGAGATGAGTGTGCGAATCGACGAATCCGGGCAGGACCACGCGCCCACCGAGGTCAAGTTTTTCCGCGCGGCGCGCTTGGCGGAGCGATTCAATGCGGCGCCGCGTACCGACGGCTGCGATGCGGTCGTCCTGAACAAGTATTGCGCCGTTGCGGATGATTCCCAGGTCGCGCATAGCGCGCCCTCGGCGCGGAACGGGCCCGCGAAGCGTCAGGATCTCGCTGCAGCCGGTGACGACGAAATCAGGCACGTTGATTGAAGAGATAGTAATGCGCGGTCGGGCAAAACTCCAATTGTTTGCTGAAACGCTTTTGTTGGCGGGCGCTTGCTGTTGCTCACGAACTTTCGTCCAGCATCGGAATCTTGATTCCTGATTTTCTCGCGAAGGAGACCGCCTTCGGGTAACCGGCATCCGCATGGCGCGCTACACCAATTCCAGGGTCGTTGGTAAGCACGCGCTCGATACGCGCGGCCATGTCTTTCGTGCCGTCGGCGACCAGCACTTGTCCAGCGTGCTGCGCGTAGCCGATTCCCACACCTCCGCCATTGTGAATCGAGACCCAACTCGCGCCACCAGCAGTATTAAGAAGCGCATTGAGGAAGGGCCAGTCGGCGACCGCGTCGGAGCCGTCACGCATGGATTCCGTTTCTCGATAGGGCGAGGCGACCGAGCCGCAATCCAGATGATCGCGGCCGATGACGATGGGCGCCTTCAATTCGCCACGCGCGACGAGATCGTTCAGGGCCAGGCCGAATTTGTCGCGTTCGCCGTAGCCGAGCCAGCAGATCCGCGCGGGTAGACCTTGAAAGCTCACTCGTTTCCGCGCGAGTTTGATCCAGCGGCATAAGATTTCGTTATCGGGGAACATATCGAGCACGAGTTCGTCGGTGCGATGGATGTCCGATGGCTCGCCAGATAGCGCCGCCCAACGAAATGGTCCTCGGCCCTCGCAAAAGAGCGGCCGAATATAGGCGGGGACAAACCCGGGAAAATCGTAGGCGTTCTTCACGCCTTGCTCGAACGCGAAAGTGCGGATGTTATTTCCGTAATCGAACGTGACCGAGCCGAGCTTCTGCAGCGCGAGCATTCCTTCCACGTGCGCCGCGATGGATCCAAGCGCGCGCTTTCGGCGTATTTCGGGATCGGATTTCCGCAGTTCTTCGGCCTGGTCGACGCTGAGGCCTTGCGGGATGTAGCCGCCAACGGGATCGTGCGCGCTGGTCTGGTCTGTGAGCAAATCGGGAACCACGCCTCGGTGGGCAAGTGCGGGAATTACATCGGCGCAGTTCGCTACAAGTCCGACGGAAGTGGCTTCGCGTTTGCGGACGGCGTTCTTTAGTATGCGTAGCGCTTCATCGAGGTCATTCACCATCACATCGCAATAGCCGGTCTTGACGCGGCGCTTGATCCGCTCCGGGTCGACGTCGATGCCCAGGAATGCCGCGCCATTCAACGTTGCAGCGAGCGGTTGCGCGCCGCCCATTCCGCCCATGCCGCCGCTAACGATCAGTTTTCCGGAGAGATTGCCGCCGAAGTGCTGGCGGCCCGCTTCGGCAAACGTCTCGTAGGTTCCTTGCAAAATTCCTTGCGAGCCGATGTATATCCAACTGCCCGCGGTCATCTGGCCGTACATCATCAGTCCAGCGCGGTCGAGTTCGTCGAAATGCCGCCAATCGCTCCAGTGGCCGACGAGATTGGAATTAGCGATCAGGACGCGCGGCGCATACGGATGAGTCCGGAAGACGCCTACTGGCTTACCGGATTGAATCAAAAGCGTTTCGTCATTTTCGAGAGCGCGCAACGAGTCTACAATCGCTCGGAAGCACGTCCAGTTGCGTGCCGCTTTTCCGCGTCCGCCGTAAACGATCAGATCTTCAGGTTTTTCAGCGACCTCGGGATCGAGGTTATTCATCAACATCCGGAGAGCGGCCTCCTGATGCCAGCCCTTACAGGAAATGGCCGTACCGCGCGGTGCCCGAACTGGCTGGTAGGCAGCCGCATTTTCCACCGTGGTCGTCATCGAAGTGGCCGTTCCTCCTGCTGAGACCTGAAGCCGGGAGTTCCGACACCACGCTACCACATGATGCAAATGCCGTCTCGTTCGGCTGTCCAGTTAGTCAGCGAGAATGAGTAGCGAAGCCGGGCGGTCTGGTTCAGGCCATTGACGAGGCGGCCTGTATCTTGATTCTTGCTATCTAGCCATCCCAATGGGGTATTGCTCGGATGGTGCCAGAACCGGGCGCGACAACGATTGTGGCCCGATCGTGCTCTTTTGGTCATGGACTCTCCGGGTGTGTTGCGCGCCCTTTTTATCTCTTGGCTCCGAGCAATCACTTGGGATGGCGTTTGCCAAGCTCTCCTACAGGTCAGGAGGAACGGAAGATGACCAAAGAAACTAATCTCGGCATCGACGTTGCAACGGAGTGGCTGGATGTTGCCCTGTACCCGCAAGAGCAGTCTTTCCGCTTCGCCAACAGCGTTGCCGGGATCACTGAATTGGCGGGGACGATTATGCTGTTTAATGTGGTCAAGATCGTGCTAGAGGCAACAGGCGGGCTTGGCTAGGGACGACTTCGATGAATGAGCCCCCAAACGATCGCATTCATATCGAAGTTCTCCATGAACGAAAGAGCGACGTGTGCCGGGAAATCCTTGAATCCCTGCCGGAATGGTTCGGCATCCCGGAGGCCATCGATTCCTACGCGAAAGGCGTGGCTGAGTTGCCCATGCTTGCCGCCAAGGCTTCTCAAGGCCTGATCATCGGATTTATAGCCCTGAAGCCGCAAACACTGTCGGCCATCGAAGCTTATGTGCTCGGCATACGC
>JBAWEZ010000010.1:0-48691 GCA_049591475.1 Candidatus Acidiferrales bacterium | reverse complement strand
ATTCGGCTCGCCCGCCGCGCAATCGATGCATTTCAGCGCCGTCACCGACTTTGCGGGGGTACAAGCCCAACCTGCGATTTCTCCGGATGGGCGTTCGGTGGCGTTTGTCTCCGATCGCGACGGCCACTACAACATCTACGTCGGCCTGCTCAGCGGCGGCAACCTGATCCAAATCACGTACGACGCAAATTTCAAGTCGCGTCCCGAATGGTCGCCGGATGGCGCCACCATCGCCTACGCACAATTGAACGGTTCGGGCCTATGGGACATTTGGGAGGTTCCGGCGCTCGGCGGAACGCCCCGGCGCGTGATCTTGAATGCGGCTGACCCGGCGTGGTCGCCGGATGGCAAGTCACTCGCTTATGTCAACTTGGCCGATGGCACGCTTTGGACTTCGGAGATCTACGGCGAAAATAATCGGAAACTTGCTGGACCTAGTCTATTGATTACCCGTCATGTGGCGGAACCGCGCTTCTCGCCCGATGGCCGCGAAATCGCTTTCGTAGTGCTCTCTAACGGCCCTTACGGGGATCTGCGGATGCTCGATCTGCAATCGGGAAAAGTACGCTCCCTGACCGGCGACCAGGCTCTGACCCTGTCGCCCGCTTGGTCGCCCGACGGGCGCTGGATCTATTTCGCCTCCAGCCGCGGCGGCACGGTGAATATCTGGAAAATTCCCGCTGCGGGGGGCGCACCGCAGCAGATCACAGAAGGCCAAGGAGACGACGCGCAGCTTGATGTTTCTCCCGATGGCAAGCGTATTGTGTTCTCCACATGGCGCGAAAGCATCTATCTCGCTCGGTTGGACCTCATGGCCAAGCCAGGCGATCAGAGTTGGAAACCTCTTGGGGCCGATCCAGGACGCAATCAGCTCGCGCCTGCTTACTCGCCCGATGGAAAACATCTGGCCTATTTCTCGAACTTGAAAGGCGCCGAGAAAGAGACCATCTGGGTCTCCGACGCCGACGGCTCAAACGCCGTTCAACTGGTCCGAGACGACCGAATCAACGTGTTTCCACGCTGGACTTCCGACAACCAGCACATTGTGTATTGGTCGGAGGAGAAGGAGAAGGCGGGACTTGTCGGAGCAATCAGGATCGTCCCTCTATCTGGTGGAGCGCCCAAGACGATCGTGAAGGAAGACTCGGACATCTTCGTTGACGTGGCGCCGGATGGCCGGCTGTTATTTCGCAATGCCAAAGATCAAGTGGAAATCTTCGATCCGCGCGGCCATACGGCAGAAATACGTGACACCGCTCACCCGAGCGACGGGTCCAAGCCCTTACGCTGGTCGCTCGACGGCCACTCGATTGCCTACGTTGTCCACGCCCGCACGGAAGGTGACCCGGCCGCCGGGCTCTGGATTGAGGATTTCAAAAACCCGCCCCGCCAGATTTTCCACGGCTGGATTGACACGTACGCGGTTGGATCAGATGGCGAGATCTACATCATCGAAGGCGAACCCGATTTGAACGGGATCGTCTGGGAAGTTCGGTGGAATGGCCAGGGCCTCACCCGTCTGCCTGTAACGCTGCCCATGGCCCACGACTATTCTATCGATCCAACGCTGAACTCTGAGGATTCTTCGGCCGCGTCTCCCGACGGACGCTATCTGGCCGTTGAGCACGTCGCGATCCTCAGCGCCAACATCGGCATGATCCAAAACGTGCACTGAGAAAAAATCGGGATGACTCTCGCTACTGGAACAAAACTCGGAACATACGAAATCCTCTCGCCGATTGGCGCGGGCGGGATGGGTGAGGTGTATCGCGCGCGGGATGCGAAGCTTGGGCGCAACGTGGCGCTGAAAGTGTTGCCCGAGGCGTTCGCGCGAGACTCCGAGCGCATGGCGCGCTTCCAGCGCGAGGCCAAGCTGCTCGCTTCGCTCAATCATCCCAACATCGCTGCGATCTACGGCTTCGAGGATTCCGGCGCGACTCACGCGCTGGTCATGGAGCTAGTCGAAGGACCCACGCTGGCAGAGAGGATCAGCGGCTCCGCGGCGGGAACCAGCCAAACACCTGCCGGGCTTCCCGGTCCAAGTGCCACTGGGACGCAATCAGCGCGAAAGCCCGGCGCTACACAGGCCGAAACGGGGAGAGTAATCCCGGTTGATGAAGCGCTGCGGATTGCCAGGCAAATCTGCGAAGCGCTGGAGTACGCGCACGACCGCGGCATCGTTCATCGCGATCTGAAGCCCGCCAATATCAAAATCTCGACCGACGACGCGGTGAAGGTGCTCGATTTCGGTTTGGCGAAGGCGATTGAAGGCGACGCCTCGTCGATGGACATGGCCAATTCGCCGACGCTCACGCACATGGCCACCATGCAGGGAGTGTTATTGGGCACGGCGGCGTACATGTCGCCCGAGCAGGCAAAAGCCAAGCCCGTCGATCGTCGCGCGGATATTTGGGCCTTTGGGTGCGTGCTGTACGAAATGCTCACCGGGAAAATGGCGTTCACCGGCGAGACGGTCACCGACACACTTGCGGCCGTTATCAAGGAAGAACCGGATTGGTCGCAGCTCCCCGCAGCAACTCCGATGCGGGTTCGAGTTCTTTTGCAGCGCTGCTTGCAGAAAGACCCGAAGCAGCGCCTGCGCGACATTGGCGAGGCACGCATCGCGCTCGGCGAAGCTCTTTCTGGCGCGCCTGAGCCAACTGCGACTGGCCACGGGCTAGCTCCCGCGCCTTTCTGGCACCGCGTATTGCCTTGGGCCGCAGCGGCGTGTCTAGCGATTGCGCTCGCCATCGTCGCGTGGGCACCGTGGCGAGCCAGCACAGCGCACAGCCAAGCCATGTTGATGCGATTCGAAATACCACTGCCGCCGACGGTGACGCTGACGGGAGATGACGAGTTTGCGCTCTCGCCCGACGGTAGCCAGTTGGCTTTCTATGCTGAAGGAGCCGACGGCGTTCCGCGCATCTGGGTTCGTCCCTTGGCGTCTCTGGCAGCGCGGCCTCTCCCCGGTACGGAGGGCTCGCCCGGGCCTTTCTTTTGGTCGGATGACAGCACGCATATCGCGTGGGGTGGGAGCGGAAAGCTCAAGGCCATCGACGTGTCCAGCGGTACGATCGAAACCGTATGGGATACGCCTTCGGTCGTAGTCGGCGGCTCCTGGAATCGCGATGGAGTAATTATCTTCGGGCAGCCGGACGGCGGCAGCGTGATGCGCGTCTCGGCAACCGGCGGAACTGCATCGCCGGCCACGCAAATGAGCGGCATCTTTCCGTCTTTTCTTCCTGATGGGCGCCATTTTATCTACGTGGGTTACTCGGCCAAGCAAGGGAGCACCGGGATTTACGTTGGTTCTTTCGATGTTTCACCAGGGAAGCAGGATTTGAAACGGCTGCTGGCCACCAAATTCAAAGCGGAGTACGTGCCGTCGTCGGATCCGAATATAGGGCGGATGCTTTACCTGACGAACGATGGCACGTTGATGGCGCAACCATTCGACGCCCGCCAATTGAAGCTAACCGGCGAGCCTGTTCCGGTGGCGCAGCACGTAGGATTCTTCAGGCAGTTCGGGTTCTTTTCGGCTGCGGGTTCGCGCACGCTGGTTTATCGAGAAGGTGGTGGGCTCTACCAGCTAACTTGGTTCGACGGGCACGGCAAGGTTCTCGGCACTGCGGGGCAGCCGGGCGTTTACAGTCCGCCGGCACTCTCTCCCGACGGAAGCAGGGCTATTGTCGTCGGGCCCGACTCCCAGGGGAACGAGGCGCTTTCGATGGCGGATTTCTCCCGGGGCACAAGTACACGGTTTACGTTTGGTTCATCCGCAGCCGTAGACCCGATCTGGTCTTCGGATGGGAAGCGGGTAATCTTCTCTTCCAATCCCAGCGGTGTGTACGATCTTTACGAGAAGGCTGCCGATGGCGCGACGGGTGAGGAGCTGCTGCTGAAATCGAGCGCAAATAAGCACCCGACGGATGTGTCCCGCGACGGGCGATACTTGCTTTACGAGAGCGTCGATCCCAAAACTGGGTACGACATCTGGGTGCTCCCGCTCCAGGGGAGCCGAAAGCCTTTCCCATTTTTGCGCACGCAGTTCAACGAAGCCGATGCGCATTTCTCTCCGGATGGGCATTGGGTGGCCTATTCTTCGGACGAGTCGGGCCGCAACGAAATTTACGTACGGCCGTTTTCGCCAGATGCCAGCGTAGCGGATGCCTCCGGCGGGGGCGCCAAATGGCAAGTATCCTATGGTGGCGACGGCGGCGGCAAGCCGCGATGGAGCGCGGACGGAAGAAGGCTGTATTACCTGGATAATTCCACGGTCATGGAGGCCGACGTCACCACCAGCCCGACTTTTCAGGCCGGGACGCCCAAGGTTTTATTTGGGACACCCCAGCAGCCTGGCGCGGGCGCGGGCGATTACACCGTCGATGGTAAGCGGTTTTTGTTCCTTGCGCCGGCAGGAGAAGCCGCGCAAGCTCCATTCACCGTAGTGCTGAACTGGCAGGCGGCGCTGAAGGAACAGCAATGACGCTCACGGCGGGAACGAAGCTTGGAGCGTACGAGATTCTCGCGGCGATTGGCGCGGGCGGAATGGGCGAAGTTTACCGTGCCCACGACTCCAAGCTTGGCCGCGACGTAGCTATCAAAGTCCTCCCCGACGCGTTCGCGCGCGACTCCGAACGCATGGCGCGGTTCCAGCGCGAAGCGAAGCTGCTCGCTTCTCTCAATCATCCCAACATCGCTGCGATTTACGGCTTCGAGGATTCCGGCGCGACTCACGCGCTGGTGATGGAGTTGGTCGAAGGGCCGACGCTGGCCGACCGCCTCAAAGCGGGGCCGATTCCTATCGACGAAGCGCTGCGGATTGCCAAGCAAATTTGCGAGGCGCTGGAATACGCGCACGAGCGCGGCATCGTTCATCGGGACCTGAAGCCTGCCAATGTGAAGGTCACGCCCGACGATGCGGTAAAGGTGCTCGATTTCGGCTTGGCGAAAGCGATTGAAGGTGACGCGTCGTCGATGGATATTGCGAATTCGCCGACCATCAGCCGTCTGGCGACGCAGGCGGGAGTCATCCTTGGCACAGCGGCGTACATGTCGCCCGAGCAAGCCAAGGGCAGGCCGGTGGACCGCCGCGCGGATATCTGGGCGTTCGGCTGCGTGCTGTACGAGATGCTGACGGGCAAACACGCGTTCGGCGGCGAGACTGTCACGGACACATTGGCCGCCGTGATTCGGGCCGAGCCGGATTGGTCGCAGCTACCGACGAATACGCCGACGCGCGTTCGCGTGCTGTTGCAGCGCTGCTTGCAGAAAGACGCGAAACAGCGTTTGCAAGCCATCGGAGATGCGCGCATCTCGCTGGATGAAGTTCTCTCCGGCGCGCAGGAGCCATCCTCGGCCACTGCTGCCGCGACAAAACCCATGCCCGTTTGGCGTCGCGCCCTGCCGTGGGCGCTATTCGGCGTAACCGCGAGTGCCTTGCTTGTCCTCGGATGGTGGGCCTACGTGCGCACGGGAAACGCCGCTCCCCGGGCCGAGCTGGTGAATTTCGAAATTCCGATGCCGCAGAAGGCGGCTTTGGTCGAGTCCAGCGGATTTGCGATCTCACCCAATGGACGCAAATTAGCGTTTTTCGCAACCAATCCTGACGGGACGAATGGGCTCTGGATACGCGACATGGGCTCGTCCGAAGCACGTCCGGTGGCTGGCACGGAGTCGAGCGCGGACGTTCCGTTTTTTTGGTCCGCCGATAGCCGATATATCGCGTGGGACGCGGGCGGAAGACTGAAGAAGATCGACATTTCAAGCGGTGTAGTGCAATCCCTCTGCGACTTGCCTTTGATAGAGATCGGCGGCTCGTGGAACCGCGATGGCGTGATCATCTTCGGGCAGGGGGCCGGTGGCCTGATGCGGGTGTCTGCGAACGGCGGGTCCGCGTCTCCCCTTACCACCCTCGATTCCTCACACGGTGAAATTCAGCAGGTCGTTCCGTCATTTCTTCCCGATGGAAGCCATTTCATTTATCTTCGCGTCTCAAACGACCAAGCCAATAGCGGGATTTACGTTGGTTCTCTCGACGCTGCACCCGGGAAGCAGAGCCTGAAACGGCTGCTGGCGACCACCTTTGGGGCGCAGTATGTGCCGTCTTCTTCCGATCCGGATACCGGGCAGTTGCTTTTCCTGGCGAGCGACGGCACGCTGATGGCCCAGCCGTTTGATGCCCGGCAATTGGAACTTACGGGCGAGCCGGTTCCCGTGGCGCGGCAGGTAGGAAGTTACATTAACGGCGGGGACTTCTCAGCTTCGGCTAACGGCGTCTTGGTTTATCGGGCAGCCGCCGCTGACGCAGCCACTCAACTCACGTGGTTTGACCGGCAAGGAAAGGTTCTGGGGACGGAGGGAGCGCCGGGCGGCTACTATTCCCCGGCACTTTCCCCCGACGGGACCATGGCTGTCGTCGGCCGAGGGCCCTCCATTGAGAATTTGAGTCTCTGGCTGTTCGATTTCTCTCGGAGCACAAACACCAGATTCACATTCGATTCTTCGGATGCCAATTACCCTATCTGGTCTCCGGATGGGAGCCGCGTCATCTTCGAGTCCGATCCCAGCGGGGTATTCGATCTCTACCAAAAGCCGTCCAGCGGAACGACCGGCGAGCAGATTCTGCTGAAGTCGAGCGAGAATAAATCCCCCTCGGATATATCCCGCGACGGGCGCTTCTTGCTGTACACCCCGCTCGATCCGAAAACGGGGTATGACATCTGGGCGCTCCCACTCCAGGGTGACCGCAAGCCTTTCCCATTTCTGCGCACGAAGTCCAACGAGCTGGGTGGTCATTTCTCTATGGACGGGCATTGGGTGGCATATGTTTCGGATGAATCTGGCCGCGATGAGATTTACGTTCGGCCGTTCTCGCCGGATTCGAATGTGGCAGATGCCTCTGGCGCGGGCGCCAAATGGCAAGTCTCATATGGCGGAGGCCAAGCGCCGCAATGGAGCACGGACGGGAAAGAATTGTATTACCTGACGCCGGATTGGAAAGTGATGGAAGTTGATGTCACGACCAGCCCCAATTTTCGGGCCGGAACGCCCAAACTTCTTTTCCAGGCGCCGCAGCAGTTTCGCGCAAGTGCCGGTGCCTACACCGCAGACGGCAAGAAGTTTCTGTTCCTCGCGCCGACAGCCAAAGGCAGCCAAGCTCAGGCGCCATTCAACGTGGTGCTGAACTGGCAAGCTACGCTCCGCCCCAGCGCGCAGAATTAGCGCGCTGGGCCCCCGTGAAGGAGCTGCGATGACGCTCGCCGCGGGCGTTCAGGTCGGACTGCACAAAATGCCGGCCGCGATTGTGAAGTTGGACTACTTGGAACGTTTCGTAAAATCGGAGAGATTGATGGCATCCGCCATAGCTTTGTAGCCCTTGTCGTTCGGGTGCAGGTGGTCGCGAATATTCCAGGATGGGCGAATCTCTTCCGGATGCCCGGGATCCTCCACCACCCTGTCGAAATCAACCGTTGCATCGAACGCGCCGCTGGTGAGAATCCATTTATTCACTGCTTCGCGCGTCTGCTCACCGTAGGCGCTGTAATAGGACGCGCCTTTGAAGGGCGTGAGGGTAGCGCCCATCACCTTGATGCCGCGCAGATGGGCGCGTTCGATGATCTGCTTTTGGGCATCAATCAGCTGCTGCGCGGTCACCTTGTCGGCCGGATTGTGTGTGAGGCTGGAGAGGCCGATGTCGTTGATCCCCTCGAGCACGATGATCCACTTCACCCCGGTAAGGCTGAATACATCGCGGTCGAGCCGCGCAAGAGCCGCAACGCCCATACCGTCGGCCAGCAATTGGTTGCCGGAGATGCCCGCGTTTACGACCGACCACTTGCCGGCCATGGCTTTGTCTTTCTGTATGCGGTCGTCCAGTTGGCTGGGCCAGCTGCTATCGGTATTGGGAGTGGAAGTGGCGCCGTCGGTAATCGAGTCCCCGAACGCGACGATCACGCCGGTCTTTGCCGGGGCGAGGACATCAACCGCCGAGATCCAATACCATGATTCGCTCGTGCGCACAGGCGTGACCGACGCAGAGCCAGTGAAATCGCCGGGACCGGAAAAGTACGTGGTATGCAGCCCAGTAAGATGATCGGTCGGATCTTCGGCTTTGCCGGAAATGTAGACGCTAATGGTGAGGTAAGTGAGCGGGCCGACTTTCATATTGACGGGATCGCTGATCACCTCGGCGCCCACGGGAATCAAAATGGACGGCTGCCCGCTGAAGGTCAGAGCGTGGTCCGACGAAGTGACGATTGAGGAGCCTTTGTCCTGCAGGGCGATGTGGACCGCGCCCACCGGCAGCGGGGCGGGGCCGAACGTGTTCGAGAGCTGCACGCGCACTTCGGAGCCCGCCGCGCTGGTGCGGATGACCATGCGCACGGTCTGATTTTCCACGGGCGGAGGAGGCGGAAACAAAGGCCGGTTA
This sequence comes from Candidatus Acidiferrales bacterium, assembly GCA_049591475.1. Taxonomy (GTDB): domain Bacteria; phylum Acidobacteriota; class Terriglobia; order Acidiferrales; family UBA7541; genus Palsa-295. The sequence goes on along the minus strand of JBAWEZ010000010.1, from coordinate 40,260 downwards.
TTCGCCGGGCCGGAATTGTTTGGGCCGGCGGGCCGGCGCGCGAACCCCGGAAGGTTGATAATGGCGCTCTCGGGCGAAGCGATCCAAGTAGGAATCCAATGGCGCTGCGCGCCCGCCGCTTGCGAGGCATAGGCCACGAACGCGATGAAGAGAGAAGCGAGCAGGAGCGTACGACGAGCGCGATGTGATTGCATGCGATGTGCCTCCGGGAATGCCGCTGGCATTTTAATGTGCGATTAACCGATTGCAAGGTTCGGACGAAGCGCTAGCAAACAGGCCACGGGAATGGACGGAACGCCTCAATTCAAGCTGAACTTGCCGGCTATTTCGTCCGGTTCTCTTTCGTGATGATTTTCGGCGGCTTCAGCGCGATGTAGGTGACAGTGGCCCAGCGAGCTTCCACACTAACTTTAACGCCAGGCTTCAACGCATCGCGGTCAACCTTCATGTTCGCAGGGATAGTGACCCAGACGGCGGGCGCGACGGTGGGCGGCTTGATGTCCAGTATATTGCCGCTGAAGGATTGCACTGCGCCGACGATTTCCTTAGCAGGCGCTTCTTTGTCCGCCATCTTGCCGGATTGCTGCGCGACGGCCGGAAGCGTGAAAAGCGCCATTGCGATCGCAACCGGAAGCAACTTGAATCGAGTCATGGCCCGCACCGCCTGAAAATAATTAGCCAGCGAGCCCCTTACGATGACCATTCCCCGTTCGCTATGCTTTCGGGGCCGCTGGCGCGGGTAAACATACATCGAGCCGCGCGAGATAGCAATGCGATGTTTGGAATCGAAGCCGCGGGTTATCGAGAGCCGGCACGTCAGGCAATCGAATGCAAACCGTCGTTTAGGCCTTCGTGCTGAGGGGCTTTTTCGCCAGATCCTCGAAACTGGGGTAGGAGTGGGCTTCGACGAAGGTTTGCTCGGGAGGCTGCGAGCCGTTTTTGATGGCCTGCGCGAGCATATCGAGAACTCTGTCCATGGTGAGAGAGGTGAGCAGCGCCGCGCGCAGTGTGCCGTGGTCTACGAGCGGCTTGAGCTGGCTCGAAACACCGGCGCCGAGGCACGGCGTGGCGAGCCATTTGGCGCGTTCGGGGCCGCCGGATTTAGCTTCAAAGGCCTTCCGCGCGCCAAAGATGAAATCGGCGTTTTGTGAGACGATCAGATGCGTTGCGTCCGCATGCACAGTGGAAAGAGTTAGCCAGGAAGTGACGGCGGCGCAGGCATTGTCCGCCGTGGAACCTTGCACCTTTACGCTTTTCACTTCAACATTTTGCGGCTTGCCGCGTTCGAGACCTTCAAATCGGCGCGAGGCGATGGAGCTCATGGCTGGCCCGCGCAAATAAAGGATCGAGCCACCGTAGGGTAATAGCGCGGCAATCTGGCGGCCCTGTAAGCGCCCGATTTCAACGTGGTCCTGAGAGACAAGAAAGACGGGTGCTTTGGCCTGGCGGCGAAGCTTGAAGATGTAATCAACCTGCGCATTGCTGACCACCCAGGCAATGCCCGCCGCAACCGCCGCTTCCGCCACGCGGGGTAAACCAGTGGCATTCACGGGCTCGAGCAGGATCGCGTCTGGGCGCTCGGACTCCTGGGCTTGCACACGCGCGAGCAACTGCTGGCTCTGCAAAATCGGATCCATCTCGGCAGAGATCACTTCGAGATCCATGCCGAGCCGGTTGGTCGCCGTCTCCGCCGCCGATGTCTGTTCGCGCAGGTACAGATTGTCGCCCGGAAGCGACAGCACGCATTTCAATTTTTTCACGCGCGCTCCCAAAGAGGATTCGATTGTGTGAGACGCAAGGTACGCGTGGCGGGTTCCCACCCAAAGCAAGTGTAAGTCTGGCGGTCTGCGATCGGTAGCACTTTCAAGCGGGCGTGTGCCCAGTTGCTTCAGAGGTGCGCATCCAGAATGGTGAACACCTTATTCCCGTACCAAAGGCGGATATCGGGGGACGATCCGAAGTTCTATCCAATTTTGAGGCGCCCGCTTTGCAGAACGCGGCGATCGACATTCAGTACGCCACGTCGATGCTATTCCTCAGTGGCCGACGGAGCCACGACCGCGGGCACCGAGGAATGCAATCCTGCTCCAAATCCCTGCGCTAACAGTTTGAATATCGTACGCCGATTTTCAAAAGCTGTTTTCAGCCATACCAGGCGGCCCATTTGTGGGAAATAAATTCCCCGGAAGCAAAGACGGGCAATAAAAATGTTGATTCGATAGCCCAGCGGTTTGTGTTTGAGCGAATCTACTGCCTTTTCGATCCCCTCGGGACTGTAAAATGTCGCCCACCCCATGCGGACCTCGTTATGAGCTTCATCGATGCTCATCTTCAACGGAGTGTGGGCCATCGCGAACGGTATGAATTCCTGCCAGTGCTTCGGACGCGTAAGCCGCCCAGCAGCTTCTAGCCTTTTGTACAGCGGAGTCGCCGGCAAAGGGGTCATCAATCCAAAAATCGGCAGCCCCGGCGGCCAACTGCGAATCTCCTTCATTGTTCGCTCGGCGACTCCCGGCGTATCGTTGTCCATGCCAAAGATAAAGGAGGTGATGGCAAACACGTTGTGCCGCGCCAGCCGATCCAAAACCACGGCATACTCGGCTGGTTTGTTGAAGCCTTTTTTGACGTCCGCAAGATTCGCCGGATCGATCGACTCCATTCCGATGAAGATCCATTTGCCTCCCGCAGCCGCTATTAATTCCACGAGCTCCTCGTCGCGCAGTAAATTTGCGCTGATCTGGGCCACCCAATGCACCTGCGCGTTAGCGGCAATAATGTCTCGCAGCAGTGATTTTGTGCGCTTTACATTTATGGCAAAATTGTCGTCGATAAAAAATACGGCTATCTGGCCGCCCTCTTCTCGCGCCCGCGCTTTCAACAGCAACAGCTCGTTCACCACGCTCTCATTGGTGCGAAAGCGGATCGAGTCGCCAAAAAAACCCGTCACGGTGCAAAACTCGCATCCGTAAGGGCAGCCGCGTCCGGACTCCACCGGAACGATCCGAAACGTTCCCCAGCCCGCGCCTACGCGCTTCAGCAGCGGATGCAACATGCCCGGAAGCAAGTTGAACTGATGCAGATCGATCTTGTCCCACGGAATCACCGGATAAGGACGAAGCGGCGGCTTGCGCTCCTTTCCAACGTCGTCCACTGGCATGTAGACATCCTTGAGCGTCCCCCGTGCTGCGTCTTCCACGATTGTAGGCCACGTCTCATCGGCTTCGCCGAGAGCGACCGCGTCGGCGTGGCGCGGGCCGCCGTCGCGCCCAAGCGCTTCATCGGGCAGTTCCGTCACGTGCGGGCCGCCCATCACAACCTTTACTCCCACGCCGCGCACCGCGTCAGCCATACGGTAAGCTTTGGCGATCATTCGGGTCATCGCTCCGATGCCGACCAGTCCGATATTGTGTTCACGCACGTAGCGCGCAATGCTTTCCTCATCCATGGGCTGTGCGTTGCCATCAATCAATTCCACTTCATGGCCCGCCGGAGTCAGCGCTTGCAGCAAAAACATCCAAAGATGCGGCATGAAGTTCCGAGTGACGCCGTTATCAGGGTTGTACAGTAAAATTTTCATTGAATCCTTTGCAGGTGCAGCCCATTTCGGATCGACTCGGCAATCGACCAGAGCCGGTCCGCGCGAACGCGGCAGGTCTGGAACGTTGCACGATCAACTTACTCGACTAAATCCTGATGCAGCGCGCGAGGTGGACAACTGATGCGCTTTGCGGCCAGCCCCCTACCGTTTGCGAGCCAATCATATGTCTGTCACGGTCCGCGATGATAGAAAATTCGGGTATGTGTCGATAAAACACATCGTCTCAGTCGGAGGCGGGAGGGGCAGTCGTACGCCCGTAAACGCTGCGGCCGCGTTGACGCGCTGGCATGAATTCCTTATACTTAGTTTTCCCACCTGCTCTTCTCTTCCGAGTTGCGACAAGGCGAAAGGCGGGCTGGAGTTTGAGTTTTGGCCGGCGCGCATCCGCCGGAACCTCACTGATTGGCGAAGCTAACGACGACATGACCGAAGCTACCTGCAAACGAGAAATCGAACTGGAAATTCCCGCGGAGAACGTTCAAAAAGCGACGGAAAGAGTGGCGCGCGATATCGCTCGCGTGGCGCGCGTGCCGGGATTCCGTCCGGGCAAAGCGCCCGTGGCGCTGGTGCGTCGGAGATTTGCCGACGATATTCAGGGCGAAGTACTGCAATCGCTGGTGCCCGAATATCTGGAGAAGGCGCTAGACGAAAAGAAGATGGTGCCGGTGACCCGTCCGGAAGTGGACAAGGTGGAGTTCAAGGACGGTGAGCCGCTGAAATTCCGGGCGGTATTCGAGGTGCTGCCGGAATTCGATCTGGGCGACTACAAGAATGTGACCGTTCAAGTGGATGAGATCGAGGTTGGCGATGCGCAGGTGGATAAGGCGATTGAAGAAATGCGCGAGCGCGCGGCGGTGTACGTGCCGGTGGAAGGGCGTTCGGCACAGAATGGCGATTCCGTGTCAGTTAAGCTCATAGGAGCGCCCGTAGAGGGCGGCGAGCCGGTGCAAGCGGACAATATATTGGTGCATCTGGGTTCGGAAGAAACGCTCGCGAGCTTCACCGAGAACTTGACGGGAGTCAATGTCGGCGAAACAAAGAGGTTCCGGACAGAATATCCGGCGGATTATCCCGATCCGAAACTGGCTGGCAAAGCATACGACTACACGGTGGAAGTGCTGGGCATAAAAGAGAAGAAGCTGCCGGAGCTGAACGATGAGTTTGTGAAGGAAGCAGCGGGGGAGAAGGCAGACATTTCCACACTGGATGAACTGCGCAAGAAACTTCGCGAGAACATGGAAGCGGCGAAAGAGCAGCAAGAGAAATCGCAGGCGCAGGAGCGAATCCTGGACGAACTTGTGAAACAGCACGATTTTCCGGTGCCCGAAGCGCTGGTGGAAAGCCAGATGGATACGCGTCTGGATCGCGCGGTGCGTTCGCTGGCAGCGCAGGGAGTGGACCCGCGCGCCGTGAATGTGGACTGGGTGGCGATGCGAAGGAGGCAGCACGACCGCGCTGTGGCCGACGTGAAAGCGGAATTACTGCTTGATCGCGTTGCCTCCGCGGAAAAAATTGAAATCAACGACGAAGAGTTGGACAAAGAACTGGCCGCCGTGGCGGAACGCAGTGGAGAGTCGGCAACATCGCTGCGCGCTCGCTTGACAAAGCAAGATGCGCTGGATAGGATTAAATCGAAGTTGCGCAGTGACAAGACGATTGACTGGCTCTACCGCACGGCCCGAATCGAAAAGACATCCAAGGGTGAAAAGTGATTCGGGTCTCCTCAGCGCGCAACCAAATTTCCCAATGAAACTAACTGACGATTCAAGTCCGCATGCCACAACACTTGTTCCGATGGTTGTCGAACAGACCAACCGCGGCGAGCGCGCTTACGACATCTACTCCCGGCTGCTGAAAGATCACATCATCTTTATCGGAACGCCGATCGACGATCATGTGGCCAATCTGGTGACCGCGCAGCTGCTGTTCCTGGAATCCGAGGATCCGGAGAAGGACATTTCGGTGTACATCAATTCTCCCGGCGGATCGATTTCGGCGGGGATGGCGATTTACGACACAATGCAGTTCGTTCGACCTGATGTGGTCACCTACTGCATCGGGCAATCGGCCTCGATCGCGGCGCTGTTGTTGGCCGCTGGAACGACTGGCAAGCGCTACGCTTTGCCGAATTCGCGTGTATTGATTCATCAGCCGTGGATGTCCGGACTTTCGGGTCAGGCCACCGATATCGACATTCACGCCAAGGAAATCATCCGCACCCGCACGTCGATCAACAAATTACTGGCGCATCACACAGGCCAGGAGGTGGAGAAAATCGAACGGGATGTGGAGCGCGACTTCATCATGACCGCCGACCAGGCGAAGGCGTACGGCATCGTGGATGAAATCATCACAAAGCACCGCAGCTCCGTTCCAAAGGGTTAGTAGTGAACGGAACGAATCCCGGTGCGGATGGTGTACACCTGATTTACAATAGGCTTCAGAATCGTGGTGGGGCGGGTTTCAAGGGGAGGGGGCGCCATCGGTGAAACGGTTCACCCCAGAAGAGCCGTTACGTTGTTCCTTCTGCCATAAAACGCAGGAGCAGGTAGAGAAGCTGATCAGCTCTCCGTCCGAGTATCCACGCTCGTACATCTGCAACGAATGTGTGGGCGTATGCCAGCAAATTCTGGAAGACGAGAAGCGCGAACAATCCAGCCCCGTCAATCGGCGCCTTCCGAGACCGCCCGAAATCAAGGCATTTCTCGATAGCTACGTAATCGGCCAGGACAACACCAAGAAGAAGCTGGCCGTCGCCGTTTACAACCACTACAAACGAATTTTCCTGAACCGCCAGCCTGGCGATGTGGAATTGACGAAATCGAATATTTTGCTGATCGGGCCGACCGGCACCGGCAAGACGCTGCTGGCGCAGACGCTTTCGCGCATGCTCGAAGTGCCGTTCGCAATCGTGGACGCGACCACGCTCACCGAAGCGGGGTACGTCGGCGAGGACGTGGAAAACATTATCCTTAAGCTGCTGCAGGCCGCCGATGGGGACGTCCAAAAGGCTCAGCAAGGCATCATATATATAGACGAAATCGACAAAATTTCGAAAAAGGACGAAAACCCCTCAATTACCCGGGATGTTTCGGGCGAGGGCGTGCAGCAGGCGCTGCTGAAGATTTTGGAAGGTACGGTGGCTAATGTGCCTCCGCAGGGCGGTCGCAAGCATCCGCATCAGGAGTTCACGCCAGTTGATACCACGAATATCCTGTTCATTTGCGGCGGAGCTTTTGTGGGTCTCGAGAGGATCATCGAGCGCCGCGCGGGGCAGAAATCGCTCGGTTTCCACGCGGACACGGCGCCGAGCACGGCCACGCGACGCAACATCGAAGTTCTCGAGCAGGTTCAGCCCACGGATCTGATCCGCTACGGGCTGATTCCAGAATTCGTGGGTCGCTTGCCGGTGGCCGGCGTTCTGAGCGATCTGGACAAGAGCGCACTGGTACGAATTTTGACGGAACCGAAAAATGCGTTGGTGCGTCAATACCAAAGACTCTTTGAATTTGAAAACGTTCGTCTGCGCTTTACCGATGATGCCCTGGAAACGGTCGCGGACCTTGCCCTGCAACGCAAGGTTGGAGCGCGCGGCCTGCGCATGATCCTCGAAGACTTGATGCTCGAGATGATGTACCACCTGCCGGCGCAGCGAAAGCTGCGCGATTTCGTGATTACCGCCGATATGGTAAAGGGTCACGAAATCAATTGGAGCTTGCTCGAAAAGGCCGGCTGATCCTTCGGTTGGTTTGCGAAGCGGCACACAATCTTGCCCTCGGTGCGGCGAAATCCCGATTTCTTAGGGCAATTTGTGAAGGAAATCTGATTTAGTGTATTAACAGAGAGGATTTTTAGGATTACCGATGTTTAGCAAGGAAAAAATGGAAACGCGGCGCGTACCCATGATGCCCGTGCGGGAGATGGTGATCTTTCCGGAGATGATGCACCCGTTTATCGTGGGTCGTGAGGCGTCCGTCCGCGCGCTGGAAGAGGCGCTGGCGGGAGACAAGAAAATCTTTTTAGTCACGCAGCACGATGCTTCGGTGGATGACCCTAAACCGGAGGAAATCTACCAGGTTGGAACGCTCGCGAATATCGTCCAGAGCGTGAAGCTGCCGGACGGCAACATCAAAGTCCTGGTGGAAGGCACCGAGCGCGCCAAAATCGTGCAGGTAACCAGCGACGAGGGCTTCTTCCGCGCGTCGATTCGCGTGGTGCCGGTGAAGTCTGAACCCGGGCCTCAAACGCAGCAGGTCACCGAGCGGGTTACCGGCCTATTTGAACAGTACGTGAAGCTTTCGCAGAGCCTCAATTACGACACGATGATCGCCGCGGTGCGCGTTGAAGACGCCAGCAAGCTCGGCGACGCCATTGCTGCGAACCTGCAGATCCCCGTCGAGGAAAAGCAGGAACTCCTTGAGATTTTCGATCCCCTGGAGCGCCTGCAGCGCGTGGCGGACATTCTCGAAGGCGAAATCGAAAAGCTTAACGTCGATCGCTCGATCAATACACGCGTGAAGCGCCAGATGGAGCGCGCCCAAAAAGAGTATTACCTCAACGAAAAGCTCAAGGCCATCCAGAAAGAGCTGGGCCGCGGCGAAGCGAGCGAAATCGAACAGCTGAAGAAGAAGATCGAAACGTCGGGCATGCCCGAAGGTCCGATGGAAAAGGCCATGCAGGAGCTAAAGCGGCTGGAGATGATGCCGCCGATGTCGGCCGAGTCCACCGTTTCGCGAAATTATCTGGACTGGCTGCTGGCGGTGCCATGGAAGAAACGGTCCAAGGAAATCCGCGACATCAAGCGCGCCGAGCAGATTCTGTCCGAGGATCACTACGGCCTCGAGAAGATTAAAGAACGGATTCTCGAATATCTGGCGGTCCGGCAATTGGTGAAGAATCCCAAGGGCTCGATCTTGTGCTTCGTTGGACCTCCGGGAGTGGGCAAGACTTCGCTGGCCATGTCGATCGGACGCGCTACAGGCAGAAAATTTGTCCGTGTGTCGCTCGGCGGCGTGCGCGACGAGGCCGAAATCCGTGGCCATCGCCGCACCTATATTGGCGCGCTGCCCGGCCAGATCGTTCAGATGATGCGCAAGGCTGGCACGGTGAACCCGGTATTCGTACTGGACGAAGTCGACAAGATGTCCATGGATTTTCGCGGCGATCCGTCCGCGGCGCTGATGGAAGTGCTCGACCCTGAGCTGAACCATGCGTTCACGGACCACTATCTCGACGTTGAATATGATCTCTCGAAGGTGATGTTCATCTGCACCGCCAACGTACTGCATACGATTCCCCAGCCTTTGCAGGACCGCATGGAAGTGCTGCGGCTGCCCGGCTACACGGAGCAGGAAAAGCACCAGATCGCGCAGCGTTACCTGGTGCCGCGCCAGCTCGAAGGAACCGGCTTGAACAAGGAACTCGTACAGTTCACGGACGACGCCGTTACGCACATCATCCGTCATTACACGCATGAGGCGGGCGTCCGTAATCTCGATCGTGAAATCGCCAACGTCTGCCGCAAAATGGCGCGCAGGGTGGTCACCGATCCGAAGAGCGCCTCGGTGGAAATCACGGCGGCGAATGTGGGCGAGTACCTCGGCATTCTGAGGTACCGCGACTTCCTGGCGGCCAAGACCAACGAGATCGGCCTCACGACCGGGCTGGCCTGGACGGAAGTGGGCGGGCAGGTGCTTTCCACGGAAGCCACATTAATGGAGGGCAAGGGACGCTTGACGTTGACCGGGAAGCTCGGAGACGTCATGCAGGAGTCCGCGCAAGCTGGCATGAGCTACGTCCGGTCGCGCGGCCACCTGTTCGGCTTGCCAAAGGATTTCTACCGCCACCTCGACATTCACGTGCACGTCCCTGAGGGCGCGATTCCGAAGGACGGCCCTTCCGCAGGAATTACGATTTGCACCTCAATCGTCAGCGCGCTCACACGCATTCCGGTTCGCTGCGACCTAGCCATGACCGGCGAAATCACGCTGCGCGGTAAAGTGCTGCCGATCGGCGGCGTGAAAGAAAAGTTGCTGGCCGCGCATCGGCTGGGGCTGCGCACGGTGATTTTGCCAAAAGACAACGAAAAGGACCTTGCGGATATTCCGCCGGAAATTCTGGCGCAGATGTCCATTCAATTTGTGGAGTCCATGGACGAAGTCCTGCGATTTGCTCTCGAAAAGCCGCTGCCAGTCTCCGGACAGCCGCCGGTGGGCGAAGTCGAGCCTAAGTTCGGCACGGACGTCGCGCAGGACAATGAATTAACCAATTGAAATCCTTCGGTCCCCTACATCCTGCCACGCAGGTTCGGCCCGCGACCGGAGTGTAACGATTCTCTGTAGTCAGCCCACTTATGAAACTGGGACCCGGTGCTGAATTCGAATGCGCCTGCCCTGGGTTTATACGGAACACAAACATGCCTGAGCAAACAGGCCTGAAGAAGGAAACAAGAATGAGCGTTAGTCTTGCTGAACTGAAAGACAAGAACATCACCGATCTGGCAAAGATCGCGAAAGAGCTGAACATTCCCGGCTCGTCCGGCATGCGCAAACAGGAGTTGATTTTCCAGATCCTCCGCGCGCAGACGGAAAAGAACGGCCTGATTTTCTCCGAGGGCGTTCTGGAGTGCCTGCCGGACGGATTCGGGTTTCTTCGCGCGCCGGAATACAACTATCTGCCGGGCCCGGACGATATCTACGTCTCGCCCTCGCAGATTCGCAAGTTCGACCTGCGCACCGGAGATACCGTCTCCGGCCAGGTGCGTCCGCCAAAGGATGGCGAGCGCTACTTCGCGCTAATTAAGGTCGAAGCAATCAATTTCGAGGATCCGGAAGTCGCGCGCAACAAAATTTTCTTCGACAACCTGACGCCGCTCTATCCGCAAGAGCGGGTTCGGCTGGAAACGACGAAGGAAAACCTGACTGGACGAGTGCTCGATATGCTCTGCCCCATTGGCAAAGGGCAGCGCGGGTTGATCGTGGCGCCTCCACGAACTGGCAAGACCATGATGCTACAGTCGGTCGCCAATTCCGTCACGGCCAATCATCCCGAAGTGGTACTGATCGTCCTGTTGATCGACGAGCGACCCGAAGAAGTTACCGATATGCAGCGCACGGTGAAGGGCGAAGTGATCAGCTCCACTTTCGACGAGCCGCCGCAACGGCACATCCAGGTTGCCGAAATGGTTCTCGAAAAAGCCAAGCGCCTGGTGGAACACAAACGCGACGTGGTGATTCTGCTCGACTCACTTACCCGGCTTGGCCGCGCTTACAACGCCGTCACCCCGCCTTCCGGCAAAGTTCTCTCCGGCGGTATCGACGCCAACGCGCTGCAGAGACCGCGCCGATTCTTTGCCGCTGCGCGAAATGTGGAAGAGGGTGGCTCGCTGACCATCATCGCCACCGCTCTCGTCGATACCGGCAGCCGCATGGACGACGTGATCTTCGAGGAGTTCAAGGGCACCGGCAACATGGAAATCAACCTCGACCGGCGCCTCGTGGACAAGCGCGTGTTCCCCACAATCGACATCAACCGCTCCGGCACGCGAAAGGATGAACTGCTCCTGCCGGCCGACGAACTGAATCGCATTTGGGTCTTGCGCAAGGTGCTCAGCCCACTTTCCACCGTCGAGGCCATGGAACTGTTGCTCGGCCGCCTCTCAAAAACCAAAACCAACGGAGAGTTCCTCGCTTCGATGTCGAGCCCGACCTAGTCTCAGCCTGAAGTTCTTGGGTCTATTGCACGTTCCCCCTTCCGCCAAAAAGTAACGGCCGTAGTGCGCCCTTATCGGAAGGAGAGTGGGAACTTGCAAAAATTCTTGGCCCGCCAGCCCATTTTTAACCCCCAGCGGGTCGTCTTCGGTTACGAACTGCTCTTCCGCAACAGTCCGGAGAATTTTTTCAGTCACCCTCAGCCGGATATCGCCAGCGCTTCGGCCGCCGATAGTCTGTTTCTTTTCGGCATCGACCGTCTGGCGCAGGGCCGGCGGGTGTTCGTCAACTGCACGCGCGAGTTTTTTACTCGTGACTTCCCTTTTATGCTGCCCAAGGAGTCGGTGGTGCTGGAAGTACTGGAGAGCGTGGTGGTGGACGATCAACTGATCGCCACGTTCAGGCGGCTAAAGAGCGCCGGCTATCTGCTGGCTCTCGACGATTATCGCGACTTGCCGAACTGGCGCCCGCTGCTGGCGATCGCGGATTTCATCAAGGTAGACCTGCTCGCGACCTCCGAGGAGGAGCAATTGCGCCTGGCCAAGGAATTTTCGCGCACGGAAATTCGCCTGGTGGCGGAGAAGGTGGAAAGTTACCAGGATTTCGAGCGCACCCTGGACTGGGGTTATTCGTATTTTCAGGGATATTTCTTCAGTAAGCCGGAGATGCTGACGCATCATGACGTCCCAGCGTACAAGCTCAGCTACCTGCGCATCCTGCAAGCGGCGAACGGCCGGTCGATCGATCTGCAAGAAGTGGCCGAACAGATCAAAGCGGAGGCGTCGCTGAGCTACCGCCTGTTGCGGTATTTGAATTCTCCGGCGTTCTTCCTGGCCACCGAAATTCGGTCCATTCCACACGCCTTGATGCTTCTCGGCGAACGCGGCATTCGCCGGTGGGTCTCGCTAGTGGCCGTAGCCTGCATGGCCGACGACAAACCGCAGGAGTTGATCACGCTTCCTCTGATTCGCGCGCGCTTTTGCGAATTGCTGTCGCCCGCCGCCGGCATGCAGGAGTCATCGAATGACCTGTTTCTTCTCGGATTGCTTTCGGCAATCGACGCGATTCTCGACATGAAGATGACCGACGTGCTGAACGAAGTGACGTTGCGCGAGGAAATTCGCGACGCTCTACTTGGCGAAAAAAACCCGCTGCGGCAGGTGCTCGATATCGTGCTGTTGTACGAGCAAGCGGCATGGGAAAAGCTAGATGCAGCGGCCGCCCAGATCGGACTGCCGTCCGACGCGATACCTGGCATGTTTCTGGAGGCTGTGGACTGGGCGCGGCGCGTGTTCAGCGGCCAGCAGGCAGAAGAAGTCGAGACTACCTGACCGGCTACCGCGCCGCTCCAGCGGCAGCTTGATTTTCGGCTAGCATCACCACTAGCCTGGCCACTTCCTCGGGATCCATCGCTGTGCTGTCCACCACCACGGCACCTTTCGCGCGAATCAGCGGAGACGATGCGCGCCCAGAATCGCGGCGGTCGCGTTCGTGGATTTCTTCGAGGGTGCGCGGCAGGTCGATCGCGTCGCCCTTCTGCTGATGCTCGCGCCAGCGGCGTTCGGCGCGAATTTCGGGCGAGGCGGTGAGAAAAATCTTCAGCTCGGCATCAGGAAACACCACGCTGCCGATATCGCGCCCCTCCATCACCACGCCGCCCTGCGCGCCTGCGCGGCGCTGCTCGGCCACCAGTACGTGGCGCACGCCGGGAACCACGGCCACCTTTGACGCGCCCTGCGAAACTTCCGGCGTGCGAATGGCGGAGGTCACATCCTCGCCGTCGAGATAGACGCGCTGCCCGCCATCATCCGCTTTGAGGTCGATACGGGTTTCGCCGGCGAGCTCGGTAAGCTGGTCCGCGGCATCGAGCAGCACGCCGCGGCGAAGCGACTTCAGGGCCACGGCCCGATACATCGCGCCCGTATCGATGTACACATAGCCCAGAAGCGCCGCCACGCGCCGCGCCAGCGTGCTCTTGCCCGAGCCCACGGGGCCGTCAATAGCGATGATTAGTTTTTGCACGAATCACTTCCCTGCGGCATATTGCCACCAGAGAACGCTCGCCGCGACAACCGCAAAAAACAGAGCGGCTATCGCGAGCGCAAGCGTTACGGACCAAAGTGAACTTCGAGGATAGAAGCTCCGATATAAATCACGCAGTCGATTCCACCCCCCCCAGTACAGTGAATGCGGAATCCGCTCGCTCGGCGAAAATCCACGGTTGACCTTGTAAATCAGTAGGTGAAACAACCCGTTTCCGACAGCGCCAAGAGCGACAAACACGCCCAACAACGATGTAGCTAAGGGGGACCAAGGGGACGCAATCATGATCGATGCCGTTTGAAAGCGCGCTCGATTTCGCGCACGGAATAGCGCAGCGCCACGGCCCGATACATCGCGCCCGTGTCGATGTAGACGTAGCCCATCAGCGCGGCCACGCGGCGCGCCAGCGTGCTTTTTCCAGAGCCGACCGGGCCGTCGATGGCGATGATTAATTTTCGCATCAACTGAAATACATCCCCAACGCCAGGAGGGCAATACTGATAGCGGCCAATGCGATGATGGCCTTTCGTCGCGTGCTTTCGGGAAACTGCTTCACGTGTTCTCGCCACACTCGGCGCGGATTATTCGCCTTGATTGCATCGCGCAACGGCTGGTTTGTTTTAGGCGGCGCAGCGCGAGCCACATCTTTCGTTAATCTTGTAAAAAGAATACCCGCCACCACCCAGATCGAGGCCCCGAGCAACAAGAGCTCGTTTGCCAGCGGATCGTTTGCTAGTCGCTCGTGCATTTCCTCATATCCGTTTAAAGGCGCGTTCGATTTCGCGCACGGAATAGCGCAGCACGATTGGGCGCCCATGCGGGCAGCTCATCGGGTATTCCGTTTTGGCGAGTTCGCTGAGCAGCCATTCCATTTTTGCAGCGTCGAGAGGCGTGTTCACTTTAATCGCCGCATGGCAGGAAGTGGATGCGGCGATCTTCGATTGCAGCGAATCGATCGACACGGCTTGATTTTCTCGCGCCACGCCATCGAGAATTTCGAAGAGCAGCTTTTCCGCGTCGCCGCTGGCGATTCCCGCAGGCGCGGCCTGAATGGCCACGCTGCGTCCGCCCATCAGTTCGGCTTCGAAACCGTTGGCGCGCAATTCGTCTCCGATCAGATCGAAAGTGGCGAGCTGCTGGGGGTTCAAATCCACCATCAGCGGCGCAAGCATGCGCTGGCCTCCCAGCGCACCTTCGCGCCGCGCGCGCAGGTGCTGCTCGAAAAGCACGCGCTCGTGCGCCACATGCTGATCGACGATCCACAGTCCCTCGCCATTCACCGCGACAATGAAGCTAGCGTTTACCTGCCCGAGCGGTTTTAGGTCCGCAATCGATTCGGGTCCAGGCAGCGAGCCGCCTTCGCTCGTGGGAAGTTCGATCACTGCCGCATTGGCCTCCGATGCGTCCGTGCTGCTCTGCGGTATCGGGAAATTCATGCTGTCCGACCCGAAACCGAGCCGTTGCGCGAACGGGCGATCGGGCGCGCCGCTAAGTTCGAGCGTATCGGCGAGCGCCGCGCTTGACGCGAAAGTGGCGGGAATTTCCGCGCGCGGCGGGCCCGGAAACGCGCTGCTATCCTCCGCCGGCGCGTAACCGCGCAGGGTTTCCGATCCGGAGGCAAAGCTCGCCCCAGCGTTGGACGCAGTGGCTGCGGCAGCTCGTGCGGCGGGAAATCCGGGAATCGGGCGCGCAATCGAAAGCGCGTGGCGCAAAGCATCGCGCGTGAAGTCGTGAACGAATTGCGGATGGCGGAAGCGCACCTCAATTTTCGCCGGATGCACATTCACATCGACTTCCTGGTACGGCAGCTCCAAAAATAGCAGCACCACCGGATAAACTCCGGGCGGCATGATGTTGCGATACGCTTCGCCGATGGCGTGCAGCAGCAGGCGATCGCGCACCAGCCGCCGATTGATGAAGATGTAAGTGCCATTGCGATTCGCGCGCTGCACTTCGGGGCGCGACGTGAATCCGCTAACGCGAATCGTGGCGGATTCCTCGCCCGCCTCCATTGCCGGCTCGGTGATCGCGGACCGCACCGGCGCGTCGCTCGGCGGAATTTCCACCAGCTCGTCGAGCGCCTGCTGGCCGAAAACCTGATACACACGGTCCGCCAACTTTTCCACCGGCGGGCAATCGATGATCACTTGCGTGGGCGTTTTCAGCACGAAATGGGTTTCCGGATGCGCCAGCGCGTAGTGCGTAACGAGCGACGCCACGTGCCCCAACTCGGTGGTTTCCGATTTCAGGAATTTCCGTCGCGCCGGCACGCAGTAAAAAATATCCGCCACGCTCATCGACGTTCCAGCCGGAACGCCCGCCGGTTTCACGCTGACGAGCTTTCCACCGGCAAATTCCACCCGAGTGCCCTGATCTTCCTCCGCCGTGCGGGTTTCGAGCAGCAGGCGCGACACGGCGGCGATCGTCGGCAGCGCCTCGCCTCGGAAGCCGAGCGTTGAAATCGAGAGCAGGTCGTCCGCGTTGGCAAGTTTCGAAGTGGCGTGGCGCTCGAACGCCAGCAGCGCGTCGTCGTGGTTCATGCCGCAGCCATCGTCGATCACGCGAATCATGCGCTTGCCGCCCGATTCCACCTCCACGCGAATCAACCGCGCGCCGGCGTCCAGCGCGTTTTCCAGCAACTCCTTCACCACCGACGCGGGCCGCTCCACCACTTCGCCCGCCGCGATCTTGTTCGCCACGTTCTCCGCAAGTATGCGAATGCGCGACATCGGCCTAGTGTGCCTCTTTCCTTCGCCGCCGCCAATTACGGATGGCGAAGTACGCTGCCAAAAACGTAAAACTCAAAAAAACTAGCATCGACACTATTGCGCCGGACCAGAAGAATCCGAAGGCCCGCAACGTGAGCGCGCCAAGCAGAAGACTAGTGAACGCCAAGAATTCGAACAGGAGGACTCGGTCGCTCGGGTCGCGCAGAACGGCTCCAACTATACCCGCGATCGCCAGCGCGCCTTCGAGCGTCAAGTAGATCTGGCGCCAGAGTTGGCCGAAATCTGCCAACTTCATTTCGCATCCTTGATGGCAATGCCAAGCTCAGCCAGCTGCGATTGGTCCACGTCCGAAGGCGATTCGGCCATCAGATCTTGCGCGGCGGTGGTCTTTGGGAACGCGATCACGTCGCGCAGAGATTTTTCTTTTGCGAGCAGCATGGCGATGCGGTCGATGCCGAGCGCGATGCCTCCGTGCGGTGGAGTGCCGTAGGTGAGCGCATCGAGAAAAAAACCGAAACGGTGTTTAGCCTGCTCGTCGGAAAGTCCCAGCGCCTTGAACAGGCGCGCTTGCACGTCTTGACGGTGAATTCGAATGCTGCCGGAGCCGAGCTCGTTGCCGTTGAGGACGAGATCGTATCCCTTCGAGCGGCATTCCCAAGGCGCGGTTTCGAGCTTTTCGATATCTTCCTCGATGATTCCGGTGAACGGATGCTGCGCGCTCACCCAGCGCTTTTCCGTATCGCTCCATTCGAAAAGCGCGAAGCCAGTGATCCAGAGAAACTCCCACTTGCTGCGGTCGATCAGGTTCAATCTGTCGCCAAGATGGAGGCGAATCTGTCCGGCGACATGCAGCGAAGTATCGCTGTGCGCGACTTGCTCTTTCGCGGCCGCGGCGACAATCAGGTCGCCGGGCCTCGCGCCAGTGGCGGCCACAAGCTTCTGCAGCCCGTCCGCGCCGAGATTTTTTTCCAGTGGCGACGAAGCCCCCTCGGCCGCGACCTTCACCGTATAAACGCCACGCGCGCCTGCGGATTTCGCGAATTCGGAAAGCTCGTCCATCTGCTTGCGCGACCAGGTGGCCGCGCCGGGCGCGACGACGGCTTGCACGTTACCCTCGAAATGTAGCGTCGCGCGCGCCGGCTCGAAGAGTTCCGTTACATTGTGCAGCTCCATCCCAAATCGCAGGTCCGGTTTATCGGAGCCGTAGCGCCGCATGGCGTCCTTGTAATCGAGGTGGCGGAACGGGCCCTTCGCCGTAACGCCTGCGACGGCACAGCAGCGCTCCATCACTTTTTCGATGGCCTCGAAAATATCCTGCTGGCGCGGGAACGACATCTCCAAATCGAGCTGCGTGAATTCCGGCTGGCGGTCGGCACGCAAATCCTCGTCGCGGAAGCAGCGCACGATCTGGAAGTAACGGTCCATGCCGGAAATCATCAGGATTTGCTTGAAGATCTGCGGCGATTGCGGCAGCGCGTAAAACTGCCCGTGATGCACGCGGCTGGGCACCAGATAATCGCGGGCGCCTTCGGGAGTGGAGCGCGTCAGGAAGGGCGTCTCAATTTCGAAGAAGCTCAGCTCGTCGAGAGTCTTGCGAATTTCGAAAACGATTTTATGGCGCAGCTCGATATTGGTATGCAGCCGCGGCCGCCGTAGATCGAGATAGCGGTAGCGCAGGCGCGTTTCTTCGCTCGCGGTCACTTCATCTTCGATCTGAAATGGAGGCGTCTTAGAATTGTTCAGGATGTGCAGCCCCGTGGCGACCACTTCCACTTCGCCGGTGGGAATTTCGGGGTTGGCTTTCTGCCGTCGCACGACGCGACCCTCGACGGCCACCACGAATTCCGAACGAAGCTCTTCGGCCTTGGCGTGGGCCTCGGAATTTTGTTCCTTGTTGAAAACGATCTGCGCGATTCCGGCACGGTCGCGCAGGTCGATGAAGATCAGTTGGCCCAGGTCACGCCGCCGGTGTACCCAGCCCATCAACACCACGTCTTTATCGGCATCCGAGGCGCGAAGCGCGCCGCAGTAGGTTGTTCGTTTCAAACTTCCCAACGAGTCAAGCATCCGATCCTCGGAATTCAGATTCTAGGAGTGTGATCAAAGCTGGTTCATCAAGCTTCTGCTGCTGCGCGTCGGAGAGACGTTTCAGCGTAAACGTTCCGGAGGTGGCTTCGTCCTCACCGATGATTAGCGCGTAGCGCGCGCCAAGTTTATCCGCCAAACCGAGCGATTTTCTGAATTTCAATTCCTCGGGAGGCAATTCGACGATCAGGCCGCGCTCGCGAAGCTTTTTCGCGATCGCTACCGCCGGCGCGTATGCTTTCGCGCCCATCCAAGCGATAAAAAAGGCCAGGCCGGGCAGCTTCGGCAAATTGCCGCCTTCCTGAATCGACAGGATCGCGCGGTCGGTGCCGATGGCGAAGCCGATGCCTTTGATTCCCGCCTGCCCGCCGAGAAGTTCGACGAGCCCGTCGTAACGGCCTCCGCCGCAGACAGCGTTCTGCGAACCGAGGCCTGCAGCGGTCACCTCAAAAGTGGTGCGCGTGTAATAGTCCAGACCGCGAACCAGCCGCCAATTTTCTTCGTAGCCGACGCCGCGCAGCGCCAGCTCGTCTTTCAGTTTGGTGAAGTGCTCGCGGCACGCCACGCATAGATGATCGGAGATGCGCGGCAGCTTTTCGATGATCGGCTGCTCTTCGGGCAATTTCGAGTCGAGCACGCGCAGCGGATTGGTTTCGATGCGGCGCCGCGAATCTTCTTTCAGGTGATCTTTTACTTTGCGCAATTCGGCGCGAAGCAATTCGACGTATTTCGGGCGGCATTCTTTGCAGCCAATGGAATTGACGTACAGCTTGATATCCGCGAGCCCCACGCGATTGAAAAGCGTGACAAGCATTTCCAGCACTTCGGCGTCGATCGCCGGCGCATCGGACGGGCCAAGTACTTCCGCGCCGACTTGGTAGAACTGGCGGTAGCGTCCTTTTTGCGGCCGCTCGCGCCGAAACATCGGCCCCACGTAGTACAGCCGCTGATTGCCGGGCAGCGTCTGCATCCCATGCTCAATGTACGCGCGGCACACGGAGGCCGTTGCTTCCGGCCGAAGGCTAACATTCTCGCCGACCTGAACAGCTCCAGCCGCGAGTTTCAAAATTCTGAAGATACGGACAATCTCGGCGTTATCATCGCGCGTGTCTGCGAGGAGACTCTCGAAGTAAATGACGCCATGCCGGAAATTTTCCAGGTCCCGTTTCGACCGCATTTCGGGTGGATCGTCACCGGACGTAAAGCCGGCGTCCACGAGCCCTAGAAAATCTCTCAACAACGCTTTGAAATGAATTGGACTTCCGGCACCAACCGCCCGCGGGTCAGGTGCCATCATGACGTAGTCTCTGATGGCTTCCCGAATGCGAACAATTTCGCCACGCGCGTCCTCGAATGAGTACATCTCCTTATTCACGATGTCTGTGTCGGTGCCGACAGACCGTGCGAACAGCGACGACTCCTCAAAAATCGGGGTGCGGATGTCGCGGAAATTGTAGGACTCGAAGACTTCGCGGGCGGACTGCTCGAACCAATTCCACAGCCCGGAATCGGGCGGCAGAATATCGCGGGTGCCTTTGATGGCGCGGAACTGGCGGCGCTCGGATTTTTCAGTTGTTTCGGCGGATTTTTCGTTCATTTTTTCAGGCAGCAACAAAGCGCCGTGGCGTGCACCGGGACGTTCCGGGTGAGCACGCAAGCGGCCGTTTGTTTTCTACAAGTTAGATTCAATTCTACTCGATTGACCGTTCCGGGTAAAATCACGGCATTTTTCGCGCGGCGAGGCGAACATGGGGCGAAAGGTGACCCCCACTTTTGCCGGAGGCGTAGCAGCCCCCGGGACACGATAATTGCAGGGGTGATCGGAGTGCTGCTTATATCCGTCATTCGCTTTGGCTCGATCGGCGGCTGCGCTTCTCTATCGAAATTGAGCACGCAAATCATCGAGTCATAGTAGATAGCTGGACCTGCGCGCGCAAGCCCATGTTGGCACCGAGAGAGTTGAGTGGAGGTAAGGCCACACCATGTTGTGCCCCGCCGCGAGCGTAAAATGCCGGCGAGACGCCGGCGCTACGCAAGGTAATTTTCTGCCAGGAATTGGTTCTTGAAGGCGACGTAGTGCTCGGCGGAAAGCGCAATGCGGCGACGTTCTTCTTCGGTGACGGCGCGGCGCACCTTTCCCGGCGCGCCCATCACCAAGCTGCCGGGAGGAATCTCCATGCGCTCGGTAATCAGCGTCCCGGCGCCGACGATGCTGCCCGCGCCAATCTTGCAGCCATTCAGCAGGATGCTGCCCATGCCGATCAGGCAATCGTCTTCGACGGTGCAGCCGTGCAAAATCACGCGATGGCCAACTGTTACGCTCGATCCGACCGTCAGCGCGTACTGCCCGCTTTCGATGTGGCAGACGCAACCGTCTTGGATGCTCGTCCGCGCCCCGATGCGAATTGCATTGTAATCGCCGCGCAGGATGGCGCAGGGCCAGACGCTCGCGTCTTCGCCGATCACCACATCCCCAATCACCACCGCTTGCGGGTCAACGTAGGCGCTCGAAGCGATTTTCGGCGTGTGGCCGCGAAAACTCCGGATCGTCGTTTCCCCCTCCATCCCGGCCGCTGCGCGTTTTCACTACGCGATAACGATATTTCGAATGCCTTGGGCAGCCATTTGAATTGCTGATCGCGCGACCAACCGATTGAGCAGCTTAGTTTTACTCCGCAAGAAGCGCATTTGAAACATCTATCCCGCGCATCCAAACGTTGCATTTTCTTTGCTCGAAACTTGCCGTTACTCTCCCGGCTGCGGTACCCACTCTCAAAGGAGTCTATATGGCCGAGAAGACTACCGGTGAAATGAAGGCGACGCTCGGTTTGACTGGATTGACGATGAACGCCATGGCGCTAATCGCGCCCGGCGCCTTCCTCTGGCTCACATTTTACGGACAGGCGACCGAAGGCTCCACGTCGCCATCGATGTGGATTGGCATCGTGTTCGCATTGTTGCTGTGCCTTGCCACGGCGGTCTGTTACGCGGAAATGGCGAAATTGTATCCGGGGACGGGCAGTTCCTACTACTTCGCCGAGCAGTCGTTTCTCAATCACGACAAAGCGTGGCGCTACGCGCGACTATCCAAATTCATTGTGGGCTGGGCGTCGCATCTTTACTATTGGATTTACCCGGCGGTAATGGTGGCTACGACGGGAATCTTCGTCGGTTACGTCGTCGGAACGCTCTATCCGAGTTTCATGAGTGCTTCGAATCCGGGCCCCATGTTCATGATGGCGGTAGCCATCGTGTTCGCCTTCGGCGTCGCCTACATCGCTCATCGCGGCGTCACCGGCTCGACCTCCGTGAACATTGCCATCAACGTGATTCAGATTTCGGCCCTGCTGGTATTTTCGGCAATGGCTATCGGCTATCGCACCAGCCATCCGGCAGGCAGCGTTGCCTGGCAATGGGATGCCACCTCGGCCGACGCCTACAATTGCGCATTTCAGACGGATGCCAGCGGAGCCATCGTGCGCAGCGCCAGCCAGATCCCGCAATGCAAGCGGGATGGCAGCGGTGCTATCGTTCCCTACCACGTCAGCTATCCTTGGAATGATTCGAGCGGCAATTTCCTGAGCCATCCGAACGCCAAGTCGGTCCTGGGCATCCACAACCTGGGCTGGATGTTCGTGCAGGCCAACGTCGCCATCCTAATCCTCGTAGGCTTCGAATCCGTAACGGCGATGGGCGGCGAGGCGCGCAACGCCAAGCGGGACGTGCCCATCGCGGTGGTCGTCTCGCTGCTCGTACAAGGAGCATTCTGTTATCTGATCGAGTATTTCGCCGCAAACTACGCTTTAAGTAGCGGCTATACCATGCAGAGCGCGGCCGGTTCGGCCGCGCCAATCGGCGACATGATGGTGATGGTCGGCGACGCGATTTTCGGCCCGGGACACGGCCGCGCCTTCATGCTCGTCGAAGCCGTCACCGTCTTTCTCGCGCTCATCGGCACTACACTTTCGTGTATGAACACGGGGGCGCGCGTGACCTACGCGATGGGAAAGGACCAGGAAGTACCGGAGCATTTCGGGCTCCTGCACAAGAAAAACCTAAGCCCGCACCGGGCTATTTGGACCCTGGCGGTGATCTCCGCAGTTATCGGCTGCGTTGGCCTGCTAATGGTCTTCGGAGACGGTGGTGCACCAACGGACGTCGCCATCGCCGCCCTGCCTCACGGGTTCTGGTCGAGTTTTGGCTATCTAACGCACGCCAAGATGGCCGCCTTGCCCAACACGTGGACCACCATCACCCTCGCATCGAACTTCGGCACGTTCCTGCTGTACGGGTTAAGCTGCGTCACGTGCATCGTATGCTTCCACGGCCACCCGAAGTTCAACTTCCTGAAGCACCTGGTTATTCCGGTGTTCGGGATCGCTGCGAACCTGGTGTGCATGTCGTTCTACCTGATCGGGCCATTCCTGGGATACGGGACGAAAATGGAACCGTACCTGGCTTTGGGGATAGCAGCCGTTTGGGCCATATACGGCGGGATATACTTCTCCATGAACAGCAAGAAACAGGGGCGGACCACGATGGTCACCGTACGGAGCACATGATTCGCAGAGCCGTGTAGTGAGGCTTCGGGGCGGGCGCCACGCGGCGCCCGCCCCTTTTGCATGCCCGGCCTCTATTCAAATCCTGTATCCGAGCCATCCAAAGCTTGCATCGGCAGAACAGGCCTCTGCGGCGGATAATGGCCGTGTGAGGCGGTAGCGCGGACGCTGAGTATCGCAAGAACATGAGGCGTGCGGCCCGGTCTTCTTGAACGCGCTTTGGCTGCGACGAAAGGCCGTCGGTGATGGCGGGTTGGACGGAAGCGCGAGAACTCGGAACGGCGGCGGATCGCGCGTCGCAGCGATACGGTTCGGTTGGTTCCGGCATGGACGTCGAATTCGCTCAATTATCCGAGCTGGGACGAGTGCGTCAAGGCAACGAGGATTACCTTGGCCACTCTCAGCCAGCGACTCCTGAGGAGGCAAGCTCGCGCGGCTGGCTTTTCGTGCTGGCGGACGGCGTCGGCGGCCAAGATCAGGGAGAGGTCGCTTCGCGAAGTGCCGTCGAAGCCGTACTTGACGGGTTTCGCGAGGTCACGCGCGGCGTGCCAAACGCTTCCCTCTTGCCAACTCTGATTCGCAGGGCCAACACGCGCGTGCTAGACGCAGCGCACGAATCAGGCCCCGGTGGTTCGAACATGGCTACCACCATCGTGGCTTGCGCGCTGCGATACGATCGGGTGGTGGTGGCTCACGTCGGCGACTCACGCTGCTATTTAATTCGACAAGGCGAAGGGCGCATTATCACGCGAGATCACACATTTGCCGCCGAGCAGGTCCGCATGGGCATTTTGTCACCCAAGGAAGCTGCCGAATCAGAGTCGCGTCACATACTGAGCCGCTCGCTGGGAGCCGGTCTGACAGCAAACGTTGAGGTCAACGAGCACCAAGTGTTCGTCGGGGACGCCCTGGTGCTCTGCTCGGACGGATTGCACGGTTCGGTCGAGACGTCTGAAATAGCCGCAGTTGTTGGACGCGCCGAAAACCTCGATTTCGCGGCGCGCCGGTTGGTGGATATTGCCAACGACCGAGACGGCAGTGATAATATCAGCCTACAGATCGTACGCGTTCGAAGCGTGGAGCGTGTGGGCATGTACCGTGGAAGACCTTACCGGCTGCCATAACGTGAGCTCGCCCACGGTTTTCCCACAAGCGTACGCAGATGAGGCTTCGGTCCGACCCGGCGACCAACTCGATCACTATCGCATCGACGCTGTGGCCGCCCGCAGCGGAATGGCGTCTATTTTCCGCGGCACCGATCTTCGCAGCGGCAAGCAAGTCGCCATCAAAGTTCCCCACCCGGAAATGGAAAGCGATCCGATCCTCTTCGACCGCTTTCACCGCGAGCAGGATATCGGTGCAGCTCTCGATCATCCCGGCGTGATGAAGGTTTATAAGGACGACGATCGCAGCCAGCTCTACATGGTGATGGAGTGGGTGGATGGCGGGCTTCTCCGCAAAGTTTTGTACGAGGAGAAGAAGCTGCCGCCCGAACGCGCCGGAAAAATCGCCATTGGCATCTGCCATGCGCTCGATTACATCCACAGCCACGGCGTGGTACATCGCGATCTGAAGCCCGAAAACATCATGGTGGACGCCGACGACAACGTGAAGCTGATCGACTTTGGCATCGCGGCGCAGGCCGGCGCGCGCAGGCTCACCTTCGCAAAGCTCTCCAATGTGATGGGGACGCCAGAATACATTTCGCCCGAGCAGGTGAAGGGCAAGCGCGGAGATGGGCGCAGCGACATTTACGCGCTGGGCGTGATGCTCTACGAAATGCTCACCGGAAAGGAGCCGTTTCAGGGGCCGAATCCGTTCGCCATTATGAACGACCGGCTGCTGAATAATCCCATTCCTCCGCGCGAAATCGACCCATCGATATCGCCGCAATTGCAGGAAATCACCTACCGGGCGCTCGAACGGGATCCCAAAAACCGCTACGCTACCGCCAAGGAGTTCGCTTGGGATCTGGAACATCAAGACCAGGTAGGCGTGGCCGAGCGTGCCGAGCTGCGCGATTGGAAGAAGCGCCGGACTCCGTGGGTGCGCCGCGTGCTCTTCTACATTTTGTTGGCGCTGATTCCCGTAGTGATATTCGGCCTGATGTTTCTGTTTACCCGTCGCTAGCCGCTGGTTCCAGCAGCCGCCGGAAGGCAGCGGCGGTCCTTAGCTGTTTTTCAAACCATCGTTGAGCACCGTTTTTGACCCTTCCTAAAGCAGCGCGGATTTCTCGCCTGGTGTTTACGTGCACATAAACGTTTCATAACAATTTCTTTTCTGAATCCATTGGATTGAATCGTTGAGTTGGACCGTTCGACATATGGCTTGTACGGTGTTTCCACAGAACTCAGGTGTATCAAGGCGCCGCGACCCCACGAATTGACGAACGACCGTGAGCGCGGGTAGGGAGGGAGAGGAAAACCACATGAAGAGCATGAGGTGTATTCACAGATGGGCCACGGCCATATTCGGGTTGGGCCTCGCGGTAGGCGTGGCTCCGCTGTCGCGCGCGCAGGCGCCCGCCCAGTCATCTACGAGCGCGGCAGCGCCTAGCGCCACAGCGCTAAGTTCGGCGGACACGCAAAAACGTTTGGACGACCTGCAGAAAGAACTCAGCGAGCTGCAGACCCAGATCGCCGCGCTGAAAGCGGCGCAGCAGGCAGCTCCGACGGTCAAGACGGTAGCGATGAGCTCGCCCTCGTCTTCTGCGAGCGAAATGGCGCCAGCACCGGCGGCCGATGACGCACCGGCAAAGATCAGTATCGCGAGCCTGCTCGGACCAACGACAATCAGCGGATTGGTGGACGCCTATTATCAGTTCAATAGCAACCACCCGTTCGACAATACGAGCGGTTTCCGCTTCTTTGACGGGAACACCAACGCCTTTAGTCTGAACATGGCCGAGATCGGCGTTTTGAAGGCGCCCGACGCAACTTCGACGGAAACCCGCTTCGGCTACCACGTCGTGGCGGGATACGGGGATGCGGCGTTCGCAGTTAATAGCTCCGACCCGGCCACCGATCACGCCAACTTTTATCTAGAGCAGGCGTACGGTTCGTATCTCGCGAATATCGGAAAAGGACTGCAAATCGACGTCGGTAAATTTGTGACGCCGATCGGCGGAGAAGTGATCGAGTCCAACGGCAACTGGAACTACTCGCGTGGCATACTTTTTTACTACGCGATTCCCTTCTACCACGTCGGGGCGCGCGCAACGTACGCGTTCAATTCCAAATGGTCGGTGGCCGGCTACCTTGTGAACGGCTGGAATAACACCATCATCAACCATGCAGCAGGTACCGGCACCAGCGGCGGTTTGAACTACATCGGGAGCGTGACCTGGACGCCTAATGCAAAGTGGTCGATTATTCAGAACTACATGGCTGGCCCGGTGATCGACGCCTATAACGCGGGACTAACCAAGGCGATCACTGACTGGAAGCAGTTGTCCGACACGGTAATTTCGTACACGCCGAACGGCAAATGGGCGTTCATGGTGAATGGCGACTACGGATGGGGTCCGAAGGCCCTGGCAGTGGGTCCTAGCGAAAACTGGGGCGGAATAGCGGGCTATGCAAAGTACACGCTCAGCCCGAAGAGCTACGCCGCGGTTCGCTACGAATACTACGACGATGCCTACGGATACACCGGCCTGCTGGGCGGAACACCTGGACACGCGCAGGAAGTGACCGGGACTTATGCGTACAACCTCACTAGCGGGCTGCAGGTGCGCGGCGAATATCGGTATGATTTCGCCAGCGAGCCTTTCTTCGAGTACGGCGGGGCGTCCGCGCAAAAGACGCAAAATACCGCTGAACTCGGATTCTTGTACACGTTCAGCAGCGCAAACGCCAAGTAATAACGTTCAGCGGCCCGTGGTTCAGGGCGCAAATTCACAGCACGACAAGCGACCGCCCCCATGGGCGGTTGCTTTATTTTTGGAGGTAGATTTCTTGGGGCTGCAGGAATCACAGAAGCGGCGTAGATAAGAAGGGATGCGCGGTTAACCTCGCGCTCAGTGCGTCTGGATAGTGGGCTTGCCGTTTTGGCCCTGCACTACGTCGATTTTTGCGCCGTCCTTCGACGGCTTGGCGCTGGCATGCGCCAAGGTTCCTAGCGGCGACGGACGCATCGCTAGGTCAGCCTGCCCCTCTTTTAGCGCCACGGTGTAGGTTACAAAAGTTGAGGGGATATAGTCAGACGCGTTGCCGCTGGCATCGCGCACCGCGAGACGCGCCGACGCGTAATGCGGCAAGGTGCGCGATCCGCCGGAGCTAAGCCCTCCTCCGCCACCTCCTCCCCCGCCAACCGAATAACTGCTCGGCGAAACGGAGAAATGCGCACCGCCCCGCGCCGATTGGGCCCGGGCGGAAACTGCAAAAGCTAGGACTAGTACCGCTGCCCCGGTAAGTTTGATCACGTTATCCCCTCGCGAATGCTTGTTCCGATCATGACGTTGTAGGGCAAGCTGCATGCCAGGATTGACGGATATTGCGTGATGGAAATGGAGGCCTTACAACGATTCTGACAGCGACAAGCGCCCGGGACAGGAATGGCGTGGAATCGTATTTTCGCTCGGATGTGTAGCGCTAGGGCATTCGATCGAAATATTCAGTACTGGAACTTCAAACCTCCGTGAGAGCAGTTTGCCGGGTGGTGCGGACCCGCTTACGAAGATTTCCACGCCGCATAAGCAGCGCCCTTAAGCGGACATTCTTCGTCAAGGACAACATGGACCGGCACGTCCTGCAGCGCGAATCCGCCTGCATTCGACTTTCGCAGCATCGCTGCGGCGAACCTTCCTTCTTTGATTTTCGCCAATACCTTCACCGCGATACCGCCTGCCACGTAAATGCCACCGCGCGCCACGGCGCGCAGCGCCAGATTGCCAGCCTCCGATCCGTAGATCTCGACCCATAAATTCACCGTCGCGACGCACACGGGGCACGTGCCAGCTAACGCGAGTTGGGTGATCTCCATCGCCGGGTCGATCTGCTGGCCATCGAAGCCCGGGTGCTTCACAGTCGGATCGAGGAATTCGTGAACGCGCTGGAAGCCTCGGCCTGCGAGAATCAGTTCTTGATATACGAACTCGTTGCTGGCTTTCAGGAATTTCCACAAATCCGCCTGCTGATTCGTATTCGGAGCGAAGTCGGCGTGTCCTGCTTCCGAAGGCATGGCTTCGTATTGCACGCCGTCCCAGTAAAGAATCGACTGGCCCAGACCCGTGCCCGCCGCTATCACCGCGCGGGTCGCATTTTCCACCGGCACTCCGGGCGAGATCGTCTCCATATCGCCAGGCTCCAGCACGCTTACTCCGTACGCCGTCGCTTGCAAGTCGTTGAGCAGGAGGACGCGGGGCAAGCTCAAAAACTTGGCCATCTCCGCACCGTCGACAACCCAAGGCAAATTAGACGCTTGTACGCGGTTCTGCAGCACGGGACCGGCGATTCCAAAAGCCGCGGCTGTGATCTTCGCGCCCGTCTCGCGCAAGAAATCCTGGGCGATTTCGTGCAGGCCAGCATGTTCGTGGCTCGCGTAACGCTTGTGCGCTACGCGCACAAGCGCGTCGTCGCGCACGTCGAAAAGACCAAGATTCGATTTTGTCCCGCCGATATCACCCGCAAGGATCATGGCAATTCTCCGGAAGGATTATGCCGCAGAGTACGGGAATTGCCAGCACAGGATGGGAAGTGCGCACGCTTTTATGAGGACAGCGGACGCCAGCGCCGGTCGTCCGATTCCAGCAAATCGAACGCATCTTCGGGCCCTTCGCTTCCCGCCGGATAATTGGGAAATTGCGGCTTCGAAGTCTTCCAAGCGTCAAGGATCGGGTCCATCAGAGCCCAGGCCGCTTCCACGCTGTCCGCGCGGTCGAAAAGCGTTGCGTCACCGCGGACGCAATCGTTGATCAGCGTCGCGTACGCCTCTCGCGACCCCGCTCCAAACGCGCGACGGTACTGAAAATCCATGGTCACCGGGCTGATGTGCAGTTTGGTGCCGGGGGCTTTGGCGCCGAAAGACAGCGAAATACCCTCTTCCGGCTGAATGTTTAGCACCAGCGAATTGGACTCCACCGATTCACCCTGAAACACCATGTGAGGCGCACGCTTGAACCGGATCGCGATCTCCGCCGCTGATTTCGCCAACCGCTTGCCGGTTCGCAAATAGAATGGCACGCCGCTCCACCGCCAATTGTCGATCGAAAGCTTGAGCGCCACGAAAGTTTCCGTCGCGGAGTGAGGGTTCACACCTGGCTCCTGGCGATAGCCGGGAACTTCCTCGCCCTTCACGCAACCCGGCCCGTATTGCCCGCGCACCACTTGTTTCTTTACCCATTCGCCATCGAGCGGACGAATCGATTGCAACACTTTGATTTTTTCGTTGCGAACGGCGGTGGCGTCAAAATTTCCCGGCGTCTCCATCGCCACCAGCGACGTGAGCTGTAGCACGTGGCTTTGCACCATGTCTCGCAGCGCCCCGGCCGATTCGTAAAACGCAGCCCGGCGCTCTACTCCCAGTGACTCCGCCGCCGTGATCTGCACGCTATCCACATAGTTCCGGTTCCAAAGTGGCTCGAAGATGCCGTTGCCGAAGCGAAGTACCAACAGGTTTTGCACGGTTTCTTTGCCGAGGTAATGATCGATTCGAAATATCTGCGACTCGTCAAACACCGTCAGTAGTTGGGCATTCAATGCCCGCGCCGATGTGCCGTCGTGACCGAAAGGCTTCTCCACGATGATGCGCACCCACGACTTGTCGTCCTTCGGTTTCGCCAACCCGGATCGCCCGAGCTGCTCCACGATGCGCGGGTATACCGACGGAGGGGTCGCCAAATAAAACAAGCGGTTCCCGCCCAGATCAGCCTCGCGATCGAGATCTTCCAACCGTTTCGCTAGCCGCTGGTACGATTCGAGCTCGTCGTAGTTGCCGTTGATATAGTGCAGGTGCTGCAAGAAATCCCGGCGGGCGCTCTCCGTATCCCCGCTCGGCGCTTTGTCTGGCAGGAATTCCGTGGATTCTTTCTGAAACGCTTCATCGTTCATTTCCGTGCGCGCAAATCCCAGCAGACGGAACCGCGGCGCCAGGCAGCTATGCACCGCCAGATCATAGAGCGCCGGCAGCAGCTTTCTTTTCGCCAGATCGCCCGAGGCGCCAAACATCACGATTGCGCACGGGTCGCTCGGCGCCTCGCAAAAATAATTGTCGGGATAAGCCACCTCTTGGGCGATCGCTGCACGGCCACTCATGAAGGACTCTCCTTAAGGGCTGGGGCTGGACGCCTGCGAAGTTCGAAACGCATTGGGGCTGTAAAGTAAGGTTCCGAATCCCCTTCGACTATTTCGATGCGCTCGGACCCATCGCAGGTTCAGGACGGTGCAACTGAATTTCTATCAAACCGGGAAAGGCTAAGTCAGCACGTAGTATCGAATCAAATTGCCATCTGGCTTCCGCTCGCCTATGCCGACAAATACATGCCTCGTGAGCCAGTCGTGTTTGCCGGTTTCCACCTCAAATGACGGGCATGCGCGCAGGTAATATTCCGATGGGTCCACCGCCGGTCCTGCGGAAAAAATCATCTCCCGCAATCGTTGCATGGTGTTCGGCTTGTAGCCCCACAGGTAACCGCGATTCTGCAGCAGGATCAGCGTGCCGTCGTCTTCCTGCAGCATGTAGCGCGCATCAAACTGCACCGTATTATCAGGACGGAACAGCGCGTAATCTCCGCCGCTATCGGGCACCACTTTGCCTTTCAGACGCGGCCCGGAAAATTCTCCGCGGTCCACGTACACCGCTCCGCGCGCCGCGCCGCTCGGCATGTTCGGAATCGTTTGCACGCGCTGGAACCAGATGCGCACCTCGAATGCAAAATTCAACTTGGGCGCCTCCAATATGGACGCGGTAAAGCCGAGAGGACCGGTCTCGTTCATCGAAGTCTCTCTTTCAGTTGTGGAATGTGCGAAGCACTCTCAACGTTTCCCTGTGGCGGCTGCCGCATCGTTCAAATTCGTGACGATATTGGCGGCGCGGCACGCCCATGTCAAGGAATCTCAAGGCTCTCGCGTCCGCAAGTTTCGCGCTTCGCTCGCAGCGAGCGCGATGCTAATATCTCCGCGCGTCGAAAATCGTCACGCTGGACACCCACATGAGCATCCTTGTCACAGGCGCTTCGGGAAGTTTCGGCCGTCAGGTCGCCGAACTTCTTCTCCATAAAGTTTCCGCGCCCGAACTGATTCTGGTAACGCGCAACCCAGCGGCTCTCGCGCCATTTGCCGAGCGCGGTGCGCAAGTCCGCGCCGGAGATTTCGACAATCCGGAAACTCTCTCGCGCGCCTTCGCCGGCGCCGAAAAAATGCTGCTGATCAGCACGCTGGCCGTGGGCCAGCGGCGACAACGTCAGCATCGCGCCGCCATCGACGCTGCGGAAGCAGCCGGAGTGAAGCATATCGTCTACACATCGAGCGTCGGCATACATCCGCGCAATCCTTCATTCGCCGTCGCCGATCATCTACTTACCGAAGATTGGTTGCGCCGCTCCGGCATGGACTTCACTATTCTTCGAGACAGCCAATATGCCGAAGTAATCACCACCATGCTTGCTCCGATGGCGCTGCAAACTGGTCAATGGGTCATGAGCACGGGAGAAGGGGGCATGGCCTTCGTCTCGAAACAAGATTGCGTCGCCTCCGCCGTCGCGGCGCTTACCACGCCGGGCCATGAAGGCGCGATCTACGAAATCACCGGACCTGCCCTTTACACTTTCCGCGAAGCCGCCGCGCTCACCGCCGAAATCGGCGGCCGTCCCGTCGAATATCTCTCCGTCAGCCATGAAGAAAAGCTCGCTTTCTTTGACGCCGCCGGCATCCCGCGGGAATATGTCGAGGGTGAAACCAATTCAGACGGTACTGGCGTTTGGGGCAGCGAAGAGATGGTTTCCTACGAACGCGCCATTCGCCAAGGATATTTCTCCATTTGCTCGCAGCACGTGCAACTGCTCACAGGCCGCCCCGCGCGTTCTCTTCGCGAACTGTTTTTCGCGAATGTGGAGGCCCTCAATCTCCCCGCAAGCAAGCGATGATACAATCCCCGACTGTTCGGGGCCCTTTTCGCATTCCAAGGCCAGGGAGAATTACAGATGAAAATAGCGATCATTGGCGCCAGCGGTTTCATTGGCTCGAAAATCACCGAAGAGGCCCTGCGGCGAGGACACGAAGTGACTGGAATCGTCCGCAATCCGAGCCGCCTGCCTCAGAATCCTAAACTAACTGGGGTGGCCCAGAACGTATCGCAGGGCGATAAGCTCGCGCGCTCGCTCGCTGGGCACGATGCCGTGGTGAGCGCGTGGAATGCCGCAAAGGACGGATCGGGCCCAGAGTTGTATGACCGCTTCGTCGAAGGCAATCGCGCGATTATCGGCGCTGTGAAAGAATCCGGTGTGAAGCGGCTTCTGGTGGTGGGGGGAGCCTCCAGCCTAAAGACGCCGGAGGGCGTCGAGTTCATTGATTCACCTCAGTTCCCTGCTTCATTCGAAGCTGCCAAGCCAGCGATGCGCGGAGTGCGAGAGTATTATTACCTGCTGAAAAATGAACCAGAACTCGACTGGGCCTACTTCTCTCCGGCCATCATGATTCAGCCGGGCCAAAGGACCGGCAAATTCCGAATGGGTGGCGATCGCATCGTCGCGGATGCCAGCGGCGCAAGCCGGATTTCCGTGGAGGACTACGCTGTGGCGGCGGTGGACGAGTTGGAGAATCCAAAACACCACCGCGAGCGCTTCACCATAGGCTACTAAATCACATTTGTATAATGCGGTTCGCCTGACGCTTGCGCCAGTCGCTCTATCAAGGAGTTTTAAATGCCGGCTGCAACTCCGCTCACCATCGAAGATCGCATCGCTATCAATGATCTGCTGGCGCGTTACGCCTGGGCGCTCGACACGGGCGACGTGGAAGCATTTGTCGCCTGTTTTACTTCCACCGCCGTGGTGATCGAAGAAGTATTCGAAGAGCCCGACCGCTGGGAAGGCGCCGCTGGCATCCGCGCGCTAGCCGAGCACTTTCGCACGGTACCGAATTTTCCCGGCCGGCAGCACCACGTCTCGCAGGTGCTCGTCAACGGAGATAGCTCCCACTGCTCGTCGCGTTCCTTCGTGTTCGTCACCGAATGCCGCGGCGAGCCGCCATACGTCGTTCGCTTCGCCGGTTACTACGAGGATCAGATCGTGAAAACGAGCGGCCACTGGCTCTTTCAGCAGCGCATCATTCGTCTCTGGGACGGCGAAGTGCTCGCCCGCTTTCCCGGCCACACCGGCAAGCGCACTGCCCGTAAACGCCCGTCCGAACTCACCGTCAAAAAGCACTGAACGAATTTCAGATTCTCCGCACCGCCGCCTACGGATGGGAGTAGAATCCGGCCCGGTCGGTGTGGGGTTTGTGTCCTCGTTTATAAAGGGCGGAACGCAGCGCGACCAGCAATCCGCGCGCGAACTTTCCGCCGAAGGAGCATCAGCATGAAAGCAGCAAACGGAATTTTCGCGGTAACCGCCGTGCTCGCGCTCGCATGCGCTTCCGCGGTTTGCGCGCAGACCTCGCGTCCACTGCGTACGCAAACTGGCCTCGTGCAGGGCACGGTCGTTGACGGCGTCCGCGTCTTCGAAGGCATCCCGTTCGCCGCGCCTCCGCTTGGCGCTCTGCGCTGGCTAGCGCCGCAACCGGCGAAGTCCTGGAAAGGCGTGAAGAAGACCGACGCGTATGCCCCGGCCTGCATGCAGATTCCCATCGTCGAACCCGCGCTCGGTCTAGACGCCGTCGCCGTCAGCGAAGATTGCCTCTATCTGAACGTCTGGACACCGGCACACTCCGCGGGCGCCCGCCTGCCTGTGATGGTCTGGATTTATGGTGGAGGCTTCACCATCGGCGCCACTTCGATGGGCCAATACGATGGCGTAAACCTCGCGAAAAAAGGCGTCATTCTCGTCAGCGTGGCTTACCGCCTGGGCCCTCTCGGCTTCCTCGCCGATCCCCAACTCACCAAGGAGCAGGGCGGCCATTCCGGCAATTACGGGCTGCTCGATCAAATCGCCGGACTGAAATGGGTGAAGCGCAACATCGCCGCGTTCGGCGGTAATCCCAATAAGGTGACTATCTTCGGCGAATCCGCCGGAGGCATTTCCGTCAGCATGCTGTGCGCTTCCCCGCTTGCCCAGGGACTCTTCGAGGGTGCGATTTCCGAAAGCGGCGGCTCCTTCAGTCCCGCGCTCGAAGATCACGACGCCGGAGAAAATGTTCCCACGTTAGCCGAAGCTGAAAAAACGGGCGAGGCCTTCATTTCCAAGCTCGGCGCCTCTTCCATCGCCGACGCGCGAAAAATTCCCGCCGCAGATCTCTACAAAAAAGTAGGCGGCGGCCTGGGCGGTTGGTGGCCGAATTTTGACGGCTACGTGCTGCTAGGCGATCAGTACAAGCTCTACGAAGAGGGCAAATACAACGACACACCCATTCTCGTCGGCACCAACGCCGACGAAGGCGCGCTCTTCGTCGCCAGCACCGACATGCAGAAGTACAAAGCCAGCGTCGAAAATGGCTATGGCGAATTCGCGCGCAATATACTCGCTGCCTATCCGGACGGTTCCCAGCAGCAGGCGCTGCGCTCCGCCCGCGATCTCGCTCGCGACTCCACCTTCGCTTGGGCCACCTGGAGCTGGGCGAAATTACAGGCTAGCACCGGCAAAGACAAAGTATTTGTCTACTACTTTAATCACCGCCCGCAGTATCCCGATCTGCCGCGTTTCAAGGATTGGGGTCCGGCGCACGGCAGCGAGATATCCTACGTCTTCGGCAATTTCACCAAAGGGATGCCAGCTACGCCTGAGGACAAAGTGGTGTCCGAGCAGCTCATGTCCTATTGGACCAACTTCGCAAAGTACGGAAATCCCAATGGCAAGGGCCTGCCCGAATGGCCCGCGTTCACCAACGCCAAGCAGCAGTACATGGAGCTCGACACTCCGTCGAAGGCCATCCCCGTGCCCAATCTCGACAAGCTGAAAGCTCTCGACGGCTACTTCGCCTGGCGCCGCAAGCAGGAATCGAGCCAGCAAAGCGGAAACTAACGCAATTGTGGGTGTTGCACTCGTCGCGACTCTTGCGAATGGTACGGATTCCGCGTGGTACGCATAAGTGGGACCCTCCGCCATTTGCGAACGTTGGCGGGACCCGAGCGTCGGCATGACACTCGACGAACTCAAACTCAACGCTCTCAAAGTCGTACGTAACAACGCCACCCTGCTTGTCATTATGGCCCTGTTTCCGTTTTGCGTTGGGCTGCGGATACACAATGGGACACTGAGGCCCTATACGAATTGGCTCACGTTGGCACTGTGGGCGGTTCTTTTGCCTGGGCTGTATTTTTCGATGGTCCTGACTGTGGCCATGTTTCAGGATGGCACTGATGCCGCGAGCGCTCGGGCAGGAAATTTGGCGTTCGGGGGGGCGATCGGCTACGAGTTGTTGCTTGGAATCGTTCTAATGCTCGCGGTTGGCTTAGGCGCTTGGCAATATCGCGATAGGGACCCGTTCACCGGAACAGACATTTTGTTTTATGCCGCGATGGTGCTGCTGGTCCTTTACAGCTGGCCACGACCGATTCGATTTGCAGGCAGCGCGCTGGTACAGAGAAACATTTTCGGCGGCATAAAATCTCTGGCATTTGCGGACATCGCAGTCGCGAAATTCGACGCTCGTCAGCGGTGCATCCTGATCACCGGCAAGAACGGCGCGAGAATCGTACATTCCATGCTCCACGCGCGCCAAGCACAATTCGTTCGCCAACTAGCGGATCTTGCTGGTGTGCGCGTTTCGGGACTGAATGGTTGAGCTTGATCTTTCGGACCTGCGATGCACAGATCCGCAGCCCTTAACCTTCGCCCATCACCGAAACTGTGTCGTAGCGTTATCTAATTCAGCCTTCACGCCCTCTGGGATTTTCAGGTCCAACGCGACAACCGTTGCATCAAGCTGTTCCGGCCGGCTGGCGCCAACGATTGGGCTGGTAATCGTCGGATTCGCGAGCACCCACGCGACCGCGAGCGTTGTCAGCGGGATCCCGGCGCCGTCCGCGATCTTTTTCAGGCCATCGACAGCGTCGAAAATCGTCTCTACCCAATACCGCCCGCGATATAGCTCGCCGATCCTGCCGGGGAACGCAAAGCGCGAGGTGGACATATCCGTTGGCGGCTTGCTGCGATCGTATTTTCCCGTCAGCATGCCTCCTGCAATCGGATTGTACGAAATCACGCCTAAGCCCTCCTCCGTGCACAGCGGCAGCATTTCGCGCTCGATTTCGCGATAGAGCAAGTTGTAGCGCGGCTGCACGGACACAAATCGCGCGAAGCCGCGCACGTCGCTGCGGCCCAGAGCGCGCGCTATTTGATACGCAAGGTGATTCGAGCACCCGATGTAACGCACTTTGCCCGCGCGCACCACATCGTCGAGCGCGCCCAGCGTCTCGTCCAGAGTCACGTTCGGATCGAGCCCGTGCAGTTGATACAAGTCGATGTAGTCCGTCTGCAAGCGCCGCAGCGATGCATCGATGGCATCGAATATGTGCCGGCGGTTATTCCCGGCGTGAAACGGCTGGGGCCCTGTGGCGCCAAAACATTTCGTCGCGATCACGAAATCGTGCCGCTTGCCGCGCATCCACCGCCCAATAATTTCTTCCGTGCGGCCTGCACGTTCTAGACCTCCGCCGAGCGGATACACATCCGAAGAATCGAGAAAGGTGATCCCCGCGCTCGCCGCTTTGTCCAAAATGGCGAACGAAGCCGGCTCGTCGCATTGAAAACCGAATGTCATCGTGCCAAGGCATAGCTTTGAAACTTTCAGTCCCGTGTTTCCCAACCGCACGTGTTGCACGTTGTTAGTCCCTCGCTTTCCGCATGCAGATGATGAATTAAGAATGTGGAGTTGACGCCGAGTTGCGATGGATTATGTTCGCGCCCGGCTGTCCCCGTTCTCGCGCATTGCCTTCGGCCAAATCCCCT
The DNA here is from genome assembly GCA_049591475.1 of Candidatus Acidiferrales bacterium. Taxonomy (GTDB): domain Bacteria; phylum Acidobacteriota; class Terriglobia; order Acidiferrales; family UBA7541; genus Palsa-295. The sequence continues at coordinate 3,496 of JBAWEZ010000010.1, read as the reverse complement.
GCTTCCCCGGCGCCAATATCCCGTTGGGATCGGCGGCATCCTTCAGCGTCTCAGTGAATCGACGCAGCGCGTGATCGTTGTAATCATATTGCTCGCCGACCAGGTCCATATATTCCACGTGCGCACGGTATTCCGCGAATCCCAGTTCGCCCGCCTCTTTCACGAGCTTGCGAAATAGCTTGTCCACCTGGGCGCGATGCTGGTCGCTTTTCTTGTCGAACAAAATCATCATGATCGACCATATATGCCGGAAGCCAAACGAAAACCCGCCGTAGTAATCAAAGCCGTGCTCGTGGCACATTCCTCCCACAAGATTCGCCAGTTTCGCCGCCTCTTTTCCGCTCGGCGCCAAAATCGGCGAAAATCCGATATGCCCCCCATCCTCGCCTCGATACTTCAGCACTCCCAGCGCCATCAGTGACGGAATCCCCGCCTGCACGCTTTCCGACCCGATCGCCGCCGTAAATTCCTCCGCGCCATGCGCCCTCACATCCCATTTCTTGCTATCAAATCGCGCCCCCTGAATCGCCGCGAACGCTTCCTTCGCGATTTTCAACCGTCCTTCGGCAAGCGCCTCCGGGCCATACATCGCAAACCGCAAATTCCACGCGCCTAGCCCCATCTCGCGCACTGTTTTCTGCACCACATCATCGGGCGCCGCGCCATCGCCTTTGAACCATTTTTCACGTGCCCCCAACCGAGATATCAGCCGCACTGCGTTGCTCAGCACTGCGGTGTTTTGAATAATGTCCTCCCGCCGCAACCGTCCAGTTATATCGACGATCTGCTCCAGATCGGATTCGCGCTCGAACTGCAAATCGCATGCAATGAAATAATCAGGCTGCGGCATCAGCCACATCCCCGCCTTGGTCACAATTCCAAAATTCGACTGCAAGAAAAGTCCGTCCACGGTTGGGCCGTATCCGTGCTTGAACATATGCCAGGTTTTTCCTCGGCTCAGCGCGCCCATTCCCGTGCGAATCACTTCGCCCGAGGGCAGCACCACTTCCAAGCCGCAAAGGTTGGTCGAATGTTCGCCGTACGGCGTGTAACCCACGCCGCGATCGAGAGCGTTCCCGATCACGCTGCCCCATCCCAGCGCCGGAACCGAAATCCACAGTTTCATCTTGTTCGCGCGAATGTGCTCGTACAGGTCGAAAAACGTCGCGCCCGGTTCCACCACCGCGTATCCAAACTCCTCGTTCACCTCTAGGATGCGGTTCATGCGCCCCAAATCGACCGTCACCGAGCCGGAGACTCGCGGCGCCGCGCCTCCGTAACCCAGGTTTTTCCCGCGCGAAACCACCCACAGCGGAATCTTGAACTCGTTCGCGATTTTCACGATCGCGCGCACTTCCTCCACCGACGCGGGCTTCACCGCCGCCGACGGCCCAAACTGATTCGGATCGGCCGAAGCAAATGCGAACGGATCGCGATAGTCTTGCAGCGCTTGTTCGGAGGTGACCACCCACTCGTCGCCAACCGCCGCCGCGAACGATTTCAGCGCGCGGTCAAAGTCCCCAGGCGAGACACCTTTCGCCAACACTCGCCCGTTCACACGATTAACCGTCATCGCAATCCTCCGCTACCTCAATATGCGGGTACCGATTCTTCGCGCCTTTCGCGAAGGCACGAACTTTGCCGCCGTACCCATTGTTCGGCGTGCCAGTTTAACCCCGAACTCGCGCGCACGTCGCCCGCGAAACCCTTTCTGCCAAACGCGACGGCTGGAATTTCACGGCAGCTTGAAGTAACCTAAATCACCAATCAATTTTTATAGGAGACAACGCAATGGCGGATGAGAAGGGAACGCAAAAAGTTCGCATGGTGAAGTGCGTAAAGCTTGGCCGCGAGCTTCCCGGCCTCGATCGCCCACCATGGAAGGGCGAGATCGGCCAGCGCATCTACGAAAACGTCTCCCAAGAAGCCTGGGGAATGTGGGTCGATCACTCGAAAATGCTTTTGAACGAGTTTCGACTGAACCCGCTCGACCCACGCTCGCAGAAAATCATGGAAGAGCAGATGGAGCAGTTTTTCTTCGGTGACGGCTCTAAGCCGCCGGAAGGTTTCGTCGCGCCCCCTCACTAGGTTCGCGCACCGTCAGGTAGAGCGTCACCAGGCCAATCAGCAGTATTGCTACTTCTAAATCCACCGAAATCCCGTGCAGGTGTTCGAATTGCACGCGGAGAGGGTTGGTCGCCACGGTGGCCTGCACCGAACCCATTTGCGTCCGCAGCGCATCCATGCGCGGAATCACGATCCACTGTGATGCCAGCGTCAGCGCCAGCATCAGCACCACGCCTATCGCCCCTGGCCTCGCAAACGCCGCAAGCGACCCCCGCAAGCAAATCGCCGCTACCAGATAAATCACCGCCGCCGCGATGCCAAAATCGTGCAGCCCGCCAATCGTGTATCCGACAATCCCTCCGGCCAGATCCTGATTCGGCAGCACCGCGAACGCGCCCACCGTCACCACCGCGGCGAAATACACAATCGCGCCGATCCAGCCTCCCAGCGCCAGCATCTGCAGGAATCGCAAGAAATTTTTCACGATTAAATTTCGACTCTTAATTGCATGCTTAATTCGACGCGGCTGCCACGTAGGTGATTCCCGTCAGCGAGCCCATTCCAGTGAGCAGGGTCTTTTCGTCCGAGCCATCCAGATTCGCACTGTACACATTGCCGCCCAAGTCCGTGAAGTACATCCTCCCTCGATTCAGATCGAGCGAAATTCCGATGCCTGCATTCAGCCCACTCACCAGAATCTGCTGGTCTTTGCGATGCGCCGGATCGACTCCAGAGGGAGGATCCATCGGCGCGCGGCTCACCGTGTCGGCTCCCGGTCCATCGCCGCCATCCGATGTCCAGTAGATCGTGCGCGTTTTCAAATCTAGCGCCAGGTCCACCGGCTCGGGCATCTGGTCGAACAGCACTTGAATATCTGTACGGTGCGCTGGATTCTCGCCTTTCGGGATATCGATGCTCGCGCGCCGAATGCTGCCGTCGTCCGAACGGTCGCCGCGCTGCGTCCAATACATCTGCCCGCGAGCCAGATCGAGCGCGATGCCCACGCAATAGTCTTTCGGATCGCCTCGCTCGCCCTCAACCCTTTGCCCCGTTTCGACGAGAGTTTCCACGTCCGAGCCGTCCAGGTTCGAACGCATCACGCGCATTCCCTCGCGGTCAGACCAGTAAAGCTTTCCGTCCCGTAGATCGATCGTCATCTGCTTCGGACGAAAAGTTCCGCCGCTCGGCACCACGGTGGTAACGTGGCTCCCGTTCAAATCCGCGCGCTGCAACGATCCAGCGCCGAACCGCACCGTTTCACTCCACGTCGCCATGTTGGTCCAGTACACGTGCCCAGCCGCCTTATCCACGGCGATGCCGTCCGGCATCCCCGCTGTATCGGCGACCACCTTCACATCCGACCCGTCAGCATTCGCGGACATCACCTGCCGCGCATGTGTGTCCAGAAAATACAGCCGCCCTGAGGGTG
>JBAWEZ010000009.1:0-94298 GCA_049591475.1 Candidatus Acidiferrales bacterium | reverse complement strand
ACCTCTCGCGCAAGATCACGGTGGACGTGAAGGGCGAGATTCTGGAGCTGAAAAACACCATCAACACGATGGTGGACCAACTGAACGCATTCGCGGGAGAAGTGACGCGCGTGGCGCGCGAAGTGGGCACGGAAGGAAAGCTTGGCGGTCAAGCGCAGGTGCCCGGAGTCGGTGGCACGTGGAAGGACCTGACGGATAACGTGAACTTCATGGCCAGTAACCTGACCGGCCAGGTAAGAAATATTGCGGAAGTGGCCACGGCGATTGCGAGCGGCGACCTATCGCGCAAAATCACGGTGGACGTGCGCGGAGAAATCTTGCAGCTGAAAGAAACGCTGAACACGATGGTCGAGCAGTTGCGTTCATTCGCCGCGGAAGTAACGCGCGTGGCGCGCGAAGTAGGCAGCGAGGGGCGGCTGGGCGGACAAGCCAACGTGCCGGGCGTGGCGGGCACGTGGAAAGACCTCACCGATTCCGTGAACGCCATGGCTGGCAACCTGACGGGACAAGTGAGAAACATCGCGGAAGTGACGACGGCGGTTGCTCGCGGCGACCTATCGCGCAAAATCACGGTGGACGTGAAGGGCGAGATTCTGGAGCTGAAAAACACCATCAACACGATGGTGGACCAGCTGAACGCGTTCGCCGCAGAAGTGACGCGCGTGGCTCGCGAAGTGGGCACGGAAGGAAAGCTTGGCGGGCAGGCAAAAGTGCCCGGAGTAGCCGGCACCTGGAAGGACCTGACCGACAACGTGAACGTTATGGCTGCCAACCTGACGGAACAGGTGCGCGGCATCGTGAAAGTAGTGACGGCCGTCGCAAACGGCGATCTTGCGAAAAAGTTGACCGTTAACGCAAAGGGCGAAGTTGCCGCGTTGGCCGAAACGATCAACAACATGACGGGCACGCTTGCGACCTTCGCAGATCAGGTGACTTCCGTTGCGCGCGAAGTAGGCGTCGAAGGCCGGCTTGGCGGCCAGGCCAATGTGCCGGGCGCCGCAGGCACATGGAAAGATCTGGTAGGCAACGTGAACCTGCTTGCAGACAATCTGACAAACCAGGTGCGCGCCATTGCCGAAGTTGCGACGGCAGTGACAAAGGGCGATTTGACGCGTTCGATCCAAGTGGAGGCGCGCGGCGAAGTAAGCGAACTGAAGGACAATATCAACACGATGATCGGCAACCTGCGACTCACCACAGAGCGAAATACCGAGCAAGACTGGTTGAAAACGAACTTGGCACGCTTTACCGGTATGCTCCAAGGCCAAAGGGATCTGGCGACTGTGGGCCAAATGCTCCTTTCGGAATTGGCGCCGCTAGTGGCCGGTCAACAAGGCGTGATTTATCAGGTGGAAACGGAAGAGTCCTCCATGCGGCTGCTGTCGGCGTTTGCCGACGATGGCGTTAACGGGCACCCGCAGAGGCTGGGACTGGGCGAAGGTCTGGCGGGTCAGTGCGCCGTAGAGAAGCGCCGGATGCTGATCACCGAAGTTCCCGAATCTGCGGTTCCTGTTCGTTCCGGCCTATTCAAGGCTGTGCCGCGAAACGTAATTGTGCTTCCGGTTCTGTTCGAGGGGCGCGTCAAGGCGGTGATCGAATTAGCCTCGCTTGGCACGTTTACGCCGTCTCACCTCGCGTTTCTCGACCAGCTGATTTCCAGCATCGGCATTGTGCTTAACAGCATCGAGGCGACGATGCAGACCGAAGCGCTGCTGAAGCAGTCGCAGCAACTCGCCACCGAATTGCAAACCCAGCAAAAAGAGCTGCAGCAGACCAACGAACAGCTCGCCCAAAAAGCGCAGCAACTCGCCGAACAGAACGTGGAGGTCGAGCGCAAGAACCAGGAAATCGAACAGGCCCGCCGGGCGCTGGAAGAAAAGGCCAAGGAGTTGGCGCTCACGTCCAAGTACAAATCCGAATTCCTGGCCAACATGTCTCACGAGCTTCGCACGCCGCTGAACAGCATCTTGGTGCTGGGCCAGCAGTTGAGCGAAAACCCGGACGGAAATTTGACCGCGCGTCAGGTGGAGTTTGCCCGGACGATTCACGGCGCCGGAACGGATCTCCTGAACCTGATCAGCGATATCCTGGACCTATCGAAAATCGAATCGGGAACCGTATCGGTGGAAGCCGAAGAAGTGTTCTTCTCGAGTTTGCTCGAGATGGTGGCGCGGCCGTTCCGGCATGAAGCCGAGAACCGGCGGCTCAGCTTCGAAGTTCACCCGGACTCGCATTTGGGCCGCAGCTTGGTGACCGATTCCAAGCGCTTGCAGCAAGTGCTGAAGAACTTGCTATCGAACGCGTTTAAGTTTACTGAACACGGAGGCGTGCGGCTTTCGGTGTCGTTGGCGGAGAACGGCTGGAGTGCGAACCACCCAGTGCTTGGCGCTGCCGCTACGGTAGTGACTTTCGAAGTCGCGGACACGGGAATCGGAATTCCGTTCGAGAAGCAGCGCATCATCTTCGAAGCTTTTCAGCAAGCCGACGCTGGCACCAGCCGGAAATACGGCGGAACGGGCCTGGGGCTGGCGATCAGCCGCGAACTTGCTGGTTTGCTGGGCGGCGAACTTCAGCTTAAGAGCGCGCCAGGAGCTGGAAGCTCGTTCACGCTTTATCTGCCGCTGACGTATGTTGGCCCGTCGGCAGCAGCGGTTCCGGCCGGGAGCCGCAATTCAGCGAGCAGCGCCTCGGAACAAGCAGTCGCGCCGATGGTGGAACGTGCCACCGAGCCGATTCCCGACGATCGAAATAATCTGCAGCCCGGCGACGAGATCCTGCTGATCGTTGAAGATGATCCGCATTATGCCAGAGTGCTGTGCGATCTTTCCCGCGATAAGGGCTTCAAAGTTCTCGTGGCACAGCGTGGAACGGATGCGCTTGCTCTGGCTCACGAATTTCAGCCGGCGGCGATCTCCTTGGATGTGTTCTTACCCGACATGTTGGGATGGACGGTGTTAAATCACTTAAAACAAGATCCCACAACGCGGCACATTCCGGTTCAGATACTCACGTTGGACGAAGACAGACGGCATGGATTGGCGCGAGGCGCATTTTCGTTTTTGACGAAACCGGCTTCGACCGAGCCGTTAGAAGCAGCTTTGACGAGGATAAAGGAGTACGCGTCAACGCCGCGCAAGAAACTGTTGATCGTCGAAGATAATCCTGCTGAGCAGATGAGCGTGCAGGAGCTGCTTGGTCACGACGATATTGAGGTGTGTATCGCTGGTACGGGAGCAGAGGCGCTGAAGCTCATCCAAGAACAACAATTTGACTGTGCGGTGCTCGACCTGCGGCTCCCAGACATGTCGGGTTTTGAGGTGCTGGAGACGCTCGGCCAGAATCCCGAACTGAGCGATCTGCCAGTCGTGGTGTTCACCGGGAAAGAGCTTTCGCCGGACGAGGACGCCCGCCTTCACACCCTAGCGCGCAGCGTGGTGGTGAAGGGTGTTGAATCCCCCGAACGTTTGCTGGACGAAACGTCGCTCTTCTTGCACCGCGTCATTGGCAGCTTGCCAGTCGAGAAACAGCGGATGCTCGATCGGCTGCATCGCTCGGACGAAGCTCTCGTGGGGAGGAAAGTACTAGTTGTTGACGATGACGTGCGAAATATTTTTGCGCTGAGTAGCGTCCTCGAACGTCGCGGCATGACGGTGCTGACGGCTGGCACGGGAAGGGAAGCAATATTCACGCTCGAATCAACGCCGGATTTAGCGATCGTGCTAATGGACATCATGATGCCGGATATGGACGGGTACGCGACCATGCAAGCCATTCGCCAGAATTCCTCGTTCCGGCGCCTGCCGATCATCGCTCTCACCGCGAAGGCGATGAAAGGCGACCGCGAAAAATGTCTGGAGGCGGGTGCTTCCGAGTATCTGGCAAAACCGGTGAATACCGATCAGTTGCTTTCGGCGCTTCGGATGTGGCTGCACAGGTAAATTATGTCGAAAACATTTGGTATGGGAGAGCAACGGGACGGAGAGCCAATTGTGAATGCCGAGCCGAAAGAGAAAGTAAACATCTTAATGGTCGACGACCAAGCCGGCAAACTGCTGAGCTACGAGGCCATACTTGCCGAGTTGAATGAGAACCTCATCCAAGCCAGCTCGGGTCGCGAAGCCATGGAGATCCTGCTGAAGAACGAGATCGCGGTGGTGTTGATGGATGTGAGCATGCCGGAGTTGGACGGCTTTGAACTTGCCGATCTAATTCGGCAGCATCCCCGGTTCGAAAAAACGGCAATCATTTTCGTCTCCGCCGTGCATTTGACAGACCTCGACCGATTGAAGGGATACCAACGCGGAGCTGTGGACTATATTTCGGTGCCCGTGGTGCCGGAGCTTCTGAGAGCGAAGGTGAGTATTTTCTCCGAGTTGCATCGAAAAACCCGCGACCTGGAAATGCTCAACTTCGAGCTGCGATGCCTTTCCGCACGTTTGATCGCCGCCCAAGATGAGGAGCGACGCCGATTATCGCGCGAAATGCATGACGGCTTCGGCCAGGATCTGGCGGTGACAAAGATGGCACTCGATAAAATTGCGTTCGCAGAGGATTGCCCGCCATGGACACGGGAAGCTGCCTCCAAAGCGAGCGACGTGGTGTACGGCGTAATCCAACAGGTTCGCAGCATGTCCTATCTCCTCCATCCCCCAATGCTGGACGAAATTGGATTGAAGTCGGCGCTGGAATGGTATTTGGATGGACTCTCGAAGCGGAGCGGGATAGAAATTGAAATTGATATCCAGCCCGGTTTCCCGCGGTTCACACCCGAGCTCGAGACCACGGTTTTCCGCATTGTGCAGGAAGCGCTGACCAACATCCTGAAGCACTCGGGCGCGAGCGTTGCTTCCGTTAGCCTTTTCGAAAACCATGACCGACTCGTGCTTTCGGTGCGGGACAATGGAAAGGGCGTTTCGGAAAAGGTAAGGGAGTTTCGGCCCGACCGGATGGGCGTGGGGATCGGCGGCATGCGGCAGCGGGTGAAACAATTGGGAGGGGAATTAAAGATCGGCAACGCAAATCCAGGAACGCTCGTCCAGGCAGTGATACCCTCCACTGCTCCTGCGAGAAGAGAAGAGTCGGTTGGCGCCGAGACCGCGAACGGCCGTTAGGAGTTAGCCGTGTTCGCTGCGGTGGACAGCTTTTCGAAGAATTTCTTGATCAAAAGCTTCGCCGTTCCATCTAAAAGGCGCTGGCCAACCGCCGCAATGGTTCCTCCGACCTGTGCGTCGCCGTCGTAGGAGACTTCGGTTCCGCCGCTTGCGGCCGGGACGAGCTTCAGCAGCCCATCTCCTTTGATGAAGCCAGGCCTGCCCGAACCTTCGACGACGAGCCGAAAACTCGAAGGAGGATTTTGGTCAGCGATTCGCACCTTGCCTTCGAATACTCCCGAAAGGCTGGCCAGCACCATTTTCATCTTCATGCGGTATTCATTTTCGCCGATTTTTTCCAGGGATTCGCAACCAGGCATCGCGCGCGCGAGAATTGCGGGATCCTGCATCATTTCGTAGGCTCGTTCTTGCGGGACGGCCAGCGCGTACGAGCCGGAAATCTTCACTCCATCCTCGATAGCGCCGCGGTTATCGCGCGGGCAGCGTGCACGTTGGCCAAATGACGCCGATATTCGGCGGACGCATACAGGTCGGAATTCGCGTCCACGCCCTGGGCCACGAGCGCGGCGGCGCCCTCGACATCTTTGGCCGAGCCGGATTTGCCGAGGAGAGCCGCTTCGGCCGCCGCGGCACGATAGGAATGGTTGGATAGGCCCGTGACTCCAATGCGCACGAAACTGATCTTCCCGGCGCTGCGCCGGATGCGGGCGGCGATTCCCACGATTGCAAATCCGCTCGCTGGCTGCACCACTTTTTCGTAGCACGTTCCGGTGCCGGCTTCTTCCACTGGGACGATCGCTTCGCGTACGATTTCGCCCGGCTCTAGCAGCGTGGTGAACGCGTCCACAAAGAAATCCGCGGCTGATACAGTGCGCTCCTCGTGCGCGCCGATCAGGACGAATTTTGCTTCGAGCGCCTGCAACGCAGCGGGATAGTCCGCCGACGGGTCAGCATGAGCCGCGCTTCCGCCGATCGTGCCGCGATTTCGCACCTGCAGATCGCCGATCTCCGCCGCGGCTTCCGCGAGCAGCGGGCACTTTCGAAGCAGCACTGGCGAAGTCTCGACATCGTAGTGAGTCGACATCGCTCCGATGTGCACTGCGTTTCCCGATTCCCGGATATAACTAAGCTCTTTGACTCTTCCGAGATCAACCAGACGTTCCGGGGCAGCCAGACGCAGCTTCATCATGGGAATCAGGCTCATGCCGCCGGCGAGCGGTTTTGCTCCAGCATCCAGCATTTGCAGGACGGATTTCAGCGAATCTGGAGCGGTATATTCGAATTTTTGTGGAACCATTTCAGGCCCCCCTGGACAAAATATTCCAAATCTTTTCCGGCGTCATCGGCATATCGATGTGCCGAATTCCCAGCGGCGAAAGCGCGTCGACGACCGAATTGACCACCGCAGGCGAACAGCCGATCGTGCCGGCTTCGCCTACGCCCTTAACGCCAAGCGGATTCACTGGTGAAGGGGTGGTGGTGTGGTCGCTCTCGATCCACGGAATCATGTGTGCGCGCGGCACCGCATAATCGGTCAATTCACCGGTCATAAGCTGGCCATTTTCGTCGTACACCGCGCGCTCCCACAGAGCTTGGCCCAACCCTTGCGCGATACCACCGTGCACCTGTCCATCGACGATGAGAGGGTTAATTCGATTGCCGCAGTCATCCACGGCAACGTAGCGCCGAATCTGGATGTCGCCGGTTTGCCCGTCGATTTCAGTGACTACGATGTGAGTGCCGAAAGGAAAAGTGAAATTGGGAGGCTCCCAGAAGCGGGTGGAGACCAGACCCGGCTCTGTGTTCGGCGGAAGCTTCATGGCACGGTAAGCAGCCGCCGCAATTTCGGGAACCGATCTGCTTTGTCCCGTTTTCTTGCAGGTGACTTTTCCATCGGAGAACGTGACGTCGTCACACTCAAGTAGCACCGCGCCGAATTTTTTGATCTTTTCTTTCAGATCTTGCAACGCGTAATAAACCGCCGTGCCGCCAATGGCCGTGCCACGGCTGCCGAAAGTTCCGATACCGTATTGCACCACCGCGGTGTCGCCTCGAACCACCAGCACATCGTCGACGCCCACGCCCAATTCATCAGCGGCGATTTGCGCGAACGTGGTTTCCTCGCCTTGTCCGTGGGGGCACGCTCCCGTCATGATGGTTACTTTTCCGGAAGGCTCGACCTTTACCGTCGCGCTTTCCCATCCTCCCGCGGGTGTTGCGGGAGATGGACCGATGGCGCAAATCTCGCCGTATGTTGAAATGCCGATTCCCATCCATTTGCCCTGTTTGCGCGCTTCCGCTTGTTCGCGCCGAAGGCTGGGATAGTCGATCATATCGAGCGCTTTTTTGAGAGGCGCGGCATAGTTTCCCGAGTCGTAGACGAGGCCAGTGGCCGTGTGGAAAGGGAATTGTTCGTTGGCCACGAAATTCTTCAGGCGAATTTCAACTGGATCGATATTTAGCTCGTCAGCCAAAATGTCCACCATGCGCTCGATCCCGTGCGTGGCCTCGGGGCGACCCGCGCCGCGATACGCGTCCGTGGGCATGCAATTTGTGAATACGCCCACGATATCGGCGCGGATATTCTGCGTCTTGTAAATTCCCGGCATCATCAGCACGCTAAGCGTGGGAATCGCCGGCGTGAGCAGTTGAAGGTACGCGCCGAGGTCCTGAATGATTTTGAGCTTGATTCCCAGGATGGTGCCGTCGCGCTTCGCGGCGAGTTCGTAATAATCTACGTGTCCGCGCCCGTGAATCGTGCACAGGAAATTTTCCCGGCGTGACTCGATCCATTTCACCGGCTTCTGGATTTTCTGGGCCACGAAACCCATCAGGGCTTCTTCGGCGTAGACGTTGAGCTTGCTGCCAAACCCTCCGCCGACTTCCGGCGTGATCACGCGCACGCGGTTTTCATCGAGGCCCAGCATCGAGGCGACGAGTGTCCTTACCAAGTGAGGAATCTGCGTGGAAGTGTAGAGATTCAGCTGGCGATCCGCGCCATGCCATTCCGCTACCACTCCGCGCGTTTCCATGGCCATCGGAATTAGGCGTTGGCTGATGATGCGCTGCTTCACCACCACGTCCGCTTCGGCGAAGGCCTTATCCACGTCTCCGCCGTCCTGATGAAAGGTGAAAGAGGTGTTGTCTGGCCACTCCGGATGCACCGCCGGCGCATTGGGCGCCAGCGCTTTCTCCGGGTCAGCGACCGCCGGTAGGGGCTCGTAGTTCACTTCCACTAGCTCCGCGGCATCCTCCGCCATGTAGCGATCCTGAGCGACAACCACCGCAACCGGATGTCCGACGAAGTACACGCGATCGAGCGCCAAAACGTTGTGATGAGGCACGCGCAATCCGGGCAGCGACGCTCCGCAGGGCACTGCTCCAACTTTTTCGGTGTCCTTCCCCTTGAAAACCGCCATCACGCCGGGCGCTTTCTCGGCCGCCTTACTGTTGATCGACAGGATCTTCGCTGCCGCATGGGGGCTGCGCACGATCGCCGCGTACTGCATGCCTTCCATTTGAATGTCGTCCACGTACGTTGCGGCGCCGGTGATCAAACGCGGATCTTCTCTCCGCCGTAGCCGCTTGCCGACTAGCTTTTCCTTTGCTACTTCAGCAGTTGTTGTCGCCATCGTCGTCTCCTACTTCCGCGCGCCGGCCGCCGCTGCTTTGAGTGCGTTTACGATGTGCTGATAACCGGTGCAGCGGCAGACGTTTCCGGCTAGCGCTTGCCGGATTTCTTCATCGGTGGGATTCGGATAGCGCTCCAAAATCTGCCTGGAAGCCATGATCATCCCCGGGGTGCAGAACCCGCACTGCAACCCGTGTTCGTTCCAGAATGCTTCCTGAAGTGGATGGAGCTTGCCGTCGCTTGCCAAACCTTCGATTGTTGTGATTTTCGCTCCATCGACTTGGACCGCGAACATCGTGCAGCTCTTTACCGCGTTTCCGTTCACTTCCACCGTGCATGCGCCGCAAAGAGACGTCTCGCATCCCACGTGCGATCCGGTAAGCTGAGCCACTTCGCGCAGGTAGTGGATTAATAGCAGCCGAGGCTCAACTTCATTCGAGTAGTTTTTGCCATTGATCGTGCAGGTGATCTTCACGGCAGTCTCCCAAAGCGATTTGCGAGGGACACGATACCAGACTCGAGGCTGGTCCGAGAAGAGCCAGCGGCTTATTAAGCGTGGGAACGGCAAGTCTGCTTAGGGACGTAGCGACCGGCTAGCGCGACTGAACGTGCGCGAGCGGTCCGTTGAGCTGCTCTTTGACGTTACTGGCCTGAGCATAGTTAGGATCGATCTTGAGGGTCTGTTCCAATTGCATTCGAGCCAGCACGGGTTTGTTTGCTTTTTCGTATGCGAGCCCCAGATGATAATGATATGTGGGATTGTTCGGGTCACCCTTGACGGCTTGCTGGAACGTGTCGATCGCGGAATCGTAAGCGCCTTCGTGATAATAAGCCCAGCCAAGCGTATCGGCGGAGTTGGGCAGGTTGGGCGATCCGCGTCGCGCGGTCTGCGCAAGCGAGAGAGCCACGTTCACGTCTCCGCCGTGGTCCAGCATTGAGTATGCGAGGTTATTTGCGGCATCCGGATAATTCGGATCAATCGCCAGCGCTTGCTGATCTAATTGTTGAGCTTTTTGCCAGTCGCCGCGAGACTCCATAAGCTCACCGTAGTCGACGTAAACACGGATGTCTTTCGGATTGGCTTGAAGCGCCCGCTGATAGGCGGTAACGGCTTGATCTGCCGATCCGCGAGCAACATCGAGGTTCGCGAGCAGTATAAACGCGGGTACGTTATGGTTATCGAGTTCGGTCGCTTTTGCGAAGGATGCTTGGGCTTTAACGGACTCTTGATTGCGAAGTTCGAGCTGGCCAAGCAGGAGATAATAGTTGCTGTTCGTCGGCACGCGCGCAATTTGGTCCTGAACCCGCCGCAGGGCCTCTGCGAGTTGTTTGCGCTCTAGATCGATATTGACGAGCGAGCCGAGAGCGTCCGCAGCTCCCGGATTGAGCGCGAGTGCCTTCTCGTAGAGCGTCTCAGCTTCCGCGTATTGTTTTTGCGCGACCCGTAAATCGCCCATTCGAGCATACGGCGCCGCGTCCTGCGGGGCGACTTCCATGGCTTTTTTGAGGTCGGCTTCGGCACCCGCCGCGTCGCCGTTTGCCAGAAGGGCACGGGCGTGGAATATGTATCCCTCGGAAGAATGCGGTTCCAGCGCAATTAGGCGCTCACTACTGTCCAGTAGGAGTTGGTTCTTCCCGTTTCGAGCGGCGAGCGTAGCCAGTGCGCGCTCTGGATCGATCATTTGGGGACTGAGCCGAGCGGCTTGCGACCACTCGACCTGCGCCTGTCCGGGGTTGGAATCCTCGATATAGGCTATACCCAGCTGATAATGAGCCGCGGCATTGTCGGGCGCCGCGTTGACCGCGGACGCAAGGATCGTCACTGCTTGTGCGGCTTTGCCTTCGCGCGTCAGGATTTCGCCACGGAGCACCTGTGCGGCGATGTTCGACGGGGAAGCTTGCAAAAGCGAATCGTTCAGCTTTGCCGCTTGGTCGAGATGGTTTTGCAGGATCAGGATCTGTACGTACGTGGTCGTAACCGCATCATCTTTCGGATGTTCTCCGTGAAGCGACGCGAATTCAGCGGCTGCCTTATCCAGTTCGCCCTCAGCCAGATAAAAGTCGCCGAGTAAGCGATAGCCCGAAGAATTATTGCTTAGCGCCTGCTTGGCCTCACGCAATGTTTGCTCAGCCACTTCGGGTTTCCCCTGGGCAGCGTACATTCCCGCGAGCGCGGCTCGGGGAAGTGGATCGCTCGGGTCGAGCGAAACGGCGGATTCGAACTGTTTCTGGGCGTCGAGCCAATTCTTTTGGCTCTCGTCGAAGCGCCCATAGGCCATTGCGATGGTCGCGGACTTCGGGTCGAGTTCCCGGGCTTTTTGAAGGTTCTGACCGGCCGCCGTCGCGTCATTGTTCTTGTCTTCGAAAGTTGCAAGCGTGAGGTATGAGGCCGCTCGGCGCGGATCCATTCGGATTGCTTTTTCCGCCTCGTCGATCGCCTTTGCCAAATCGCCCGCTCCGGCATCCGCGCCGGCGAGAATCATTTCCGCGGTGGCATTGTTCGGCTCGGCCTTCAGGACTGTCTGTGCATGAGTGCGCGCGTCCGCGAAGTGCCGCGCGGCCAGCAGGACGTTGCCAAGTTCCAGTTGCGCTTTCGAATCTGAAGGCTCTATTTGTACCGTGCGAGAGAGTTCCTGATAAGCTCCCGGCAGGTTTCCTTGCCTGAGATAACATTGCGCCAAATCGTAATGAGCGGCCGCAAAATTTGGATCGACTTGTATCGCGTTTAGATATTCGATTACGGCCGAAGGGTATTTCCCTTGCTTCATGTACGCGGCACCGTTACTAAGGTACCGTCTCTTGCGCACCTCTGGATTTCGCGAGCAGCCAGTCGAGCAAAGCAGAAGAGTCGCGACGGCGCACACGAAAAATACGTGCGGTCCCCGTAGTTTGACGACGACGCCCCTGGCTATATGCGTTAGCCGATCCATGAAGTCTATTATGCGGCCACTAATCCTCTGGTACTCTCACTTTCCAGCAATCATACGTCCTCGGGCTATCCGGCGACAAAAGCAACCCATCTATTGAGCATGTCATTATCCTTCAGCAGCTTACGAACAGATCGCGCTCATAGCCGCACGGTGTCCCCCATTCCGAAGTCCACGCCGGTGAACTTACGATGGTAGGAGGAGGGAATAAAGGGAAAACTATTTACCCAATTATGGAAGCCTGGCGGGGCCCATTCCGTTTGACTCGGGACATCGTCAGCGACAACCTTACGTCAACTTTATGAAATAAATACACTTATATACTGGATGGCCTGCAAATATGATTCCCACTCCTGGCATTCGCGTTGCACCCACTAGGTTCGGGGATACAAGCACCAATTGGGCACGTCACAGTGTAGAGCGGTAACGGTAAGGGCTCTGGAGGCCATAGGACTCCGTAAATGACGGCTAGTTCAGCGCGCTTAATGTCAATCGGAAGAAGCACTTGGGTGGTTCCCGGAAGTCCGTCGATGCGGGCCATCGAGAAGGTCGTCGCCGAAATCGCTCGTACTGATATCCCAGTATTGCTCACAGGAGAGAGTGGGACGGGCAAGGAAGTTCTGGCGCGACGAATCCACGGATTGTCGAATCAGTTCGAGAAACCATTCGCTAAGATTACGTGCGCCTCGATGAACGCGGATAAGCTTTCCGCGGAGCTGGCGGCGCACTTGCGGCCGGCGAGTGAGCAAGAATTCGCCGACACCCCGGCCACGCTGTTGTTCGACGAACTCAGCGATTTAGATGCCGCGTGCCAAGCACGGCTCGTCTACGCCCTGCCGGATGGCGAATCAATTCCGAAAGCGGAGACAATCGCTTCGCGCATCATTTCGTCCACGGCGCGCGAAATCGAAGAAGAGACCCGTGTGGGGCGCTTCCGCAGCGACCTGTATTATCGAATCAATGGCGTTTGCCTTCGTCTTCCGCCTCTGCGTGAACGCAAGGAAGACATTCCGGCATTAGCTGAGTTTTTACTGGCTAAGCACGCGTCCCAATTAGGTCGGCCGCAACCTTTTCTGCGGCAAGAATCGCTGAAGACCCTGGAGGACTACTTCTGGCCGGGAAATATACGCGAACTCGAAAACGTGCTGCGAAAGATCGTTGTGTTGGGCGACGAAAGGCTTGCGATATCCGAACTGCGATCGGTTCCGTCTTCGGCGCTAAAGTCCGATCCTTCGCCTGCGCGCACCTACTCGCTCAAGGCGGCGGCGCGCGCCGCATCGCGAGAGGCCGAGCGCGGACTGATCATGGAAGCGCTTGCGCGCACGCGCTGGAATCGCAAGAGGGCTGCCCAGGAATTACAGATAAGCTACAAATCGCTCCTCTACAAGCTCAAACAAATCGGAGTTGAGGAAAGCGAAGCGAGTTGAGCGGGAGAAGGGGAATGAGAAATTTGCAATGGATCATCGTTTTTGCGTTGTTCGCGTTTGCGCCGGCCATGAAAGCGCAGGCGCCGGGAAACGCATCTGATGCCGGAAATAGCGGAGACCTACAATCCGCCACGTCATCCGCGCATGCACCGGCCACACAGGATCCAAGCTACGTGATCGGCGCGCAGGATGTGCTCGACGTCGATGTCTGGAAAGAGAAGGAGCTCACCCGCACGGTCGAAGTGAGGCCTGACGGAAAGATTTCTCTGCCGTTGCTAAACGACATCCAGGCAAGCGGCCTGACGCCTATGCAGCTTGCAGCGAACATTACCGGTGGACTGAAAAAGTTCATAACCGATCCGCAGGTGACGGTGATCGTCACGCAGATTAACAGTCAGCGCGTTTACATTCTTGGTGAGGTTACCAAACCGGGAGCGTATCCCCTGCTGCCGGGCATGAACGTGCTGCAGGCGCTATCCAGCGCAGGCGGATTCACGATGTTTGCCAACACGAAGAAGATTTACGTTCTTCGCCAGCAGGGCGGAAAGCAGAAAAAATTTCCGTTTGATTATAAGAGTGTAATTTCCGGAAAGCGCACGGACCAAAATATTGTGCTGCGCGCCGGGGATCAGATCGTGGTCCCTTAGAATGCACTCACAAGCACATCCAAACCTTCGCGCGTTATGGCTGGCGATCGGATTTGCGTCGGCACTTGTCGCCAACACGCATGTGGCTAGAGCCCAGCAGACGCAAGACGGCGGCACCCAAAGTCAAGGGAGTACGGCTGAGCAACCAATACCGGCGTACCATTCTCCATTGGCACCTCTTTCGACAACTGATAACACGACTGACAATTCTCAGAACGTGGCGCCGGATACCCGTCCGCTGTCGGGTGCGCAATACATCTCAATGGGCAATCTGACCAGCAATCGGAGCTACTGGCAGCCGCGATTCGACCTCTCCGGTACTGTGGATTCGAACCCTGCTGAGAGCCCTTCGAGTTCGAGCTGGGGCACCTGGACATCATTTCTCGGCGGGGTAGACATACAACGGACGGCTGGGACCTCGGACATGAAGCTTTCTTATACCGGCGGCGGTATGTATTCGAACGAGGCGGATGTGCCCAGCGGCAATATGGAAGAACTCGGCGTTACGGAGAAGATTACGTTCCGCCGTTCGGTTCTTGCGCTTATCGACCAGTTCAGCTATCTGCCGCAGGCGAGTTTCGGGTTTGGCGGAGTCGGAGGCCTACCTCTTTCGGGAAGCGGTTCGACGGGCTTGAGCCCCGGATTTACGGCGGGCCAGTCTATCCTGACAGGGCAGGGGCAGAACCTCTCAAACGCATCGGTACTACAGCTCGAGACGTTTGTCACGCCGCGCAGTTCGATCACAATGACGGGTGCGTATTCGCTGTTGCACTTTTTGGGGAGTAATCTCAACGATTCCGGCGATGTGACTTTCCAGGGCGGTTACAACTACCAGCTCACCCGCCACGATACGGTGGCAGCGACGTACGCTTTTAGTGATTTTCGTTACAGCAGCCTAAACGAATCGATCTATACGCACTCGATCGAAGGCTCTTATGGCCGGCTCGTCTCCGGTCGACTGGCGTTTCAAATTGCCGCAGGTCCCGAACTCGCCATTTTTAACCAGGGTGGCGGCACCTCTGGTGGCACAGTAGGCGGGCCTGGAGCATCCAATGGTTCGTCCACGCATCTTTATTGGACCTTGAACTCTTCGCTAAATTATCAGTACCAGCGGACCCGAATGGGCGTCAGTTACTGGCATGGCATTTCGGAAGGCTCGGGCGTGCTGGCCGGAGCTCAAACCGACATGGCCACCGGCAGCTTGACACGACAAATGTCACGCACGTTTTCGAGCGGCCTGTCGGCTGGATATTCGCGGAACGCGAGTTTGCAGCTTGCCGGTAGCACGGCTTCCGGTGAGAACTACGACTATTGGTTCGCAGGTGCCAGCTTCGCTCGCCCGTTTACCGAAACGCTGGCACTGACGCTTTCGTACCAGATGCAGTATCAAACGTCGAACGCGACGTTCTGTATTGGGCCTGCCTGCGGAATGAGTGTCGTGCGAAATCTAATTTCCGTGGGTCTGAGCTGGCATGAACGACCATTATTGTTTTAGCCCGTTTCATCAGGTGAACAGGTCACGTTAGCTACAAAAGCACAAGCGGAAGCGAGGATGCAATGACGCGGCGGGAATTAACTCCGGCGGATTATATCGGTATTCTACGGCGGCGCTGGGTTTTGATTATCGTGCTGACACTGATTGGTCCGCCGCTCGCTTATGGAGTGGCGCGCATACTTCCGGCTAAATACAAATCACAAACTTTGGTGCTCGTGCAGCCGCCGACGATTTCCCCGAAGATCGTTGAACCCGTGGACAGCGTTGACATCGGCCAGCGTCTAGCTAGTCTACAACAGCAGATTCTGAGCCGAACCAGGCTGGAACCCATCATCCGGCAGCTGGGTCTTTTTCCCAAGGATATCAACCGGGTCTCGATGGACGAACTTGTGGCGCGCCTGCAAAAAGTGATCGAAGTAACGCCCATACAGCCAACAACCGACACGACTCACGATCTGCCGGGATTTTTCGTGAACGTCACCATGGATAACCCGCACACCGCTCAAGCCGTGTGCACGGCAGTAACTTCTATGTTTATCGAAGAGAGTCTTAAAGTTCAAAATCAGCGCTCAGCGCAGACCACCGATTTTCTTTCGCAACAATTGAGCGACGCCAAGACAGCACTCGATGCTCAAGACGCCAAGCTCGCGGACTTTAAGCTCCACTATATCGGTTCGTTGCCGGATGAAGAACAGACAAACCTGAATTTGCTTACGAGCCTGACCACACAGCTAGACGCCGCTACCCAAGCACTGGCGAGAACCGAACAGGACAAAACTTTTGCTCAGTCCATGCTGGACCAACAAATGGCAGCCTGGCAGGCGGCATCTCAGGTTGGAGGCGATCCTGACACTCTGCAGCAGCAGCTTGCGGCCTTGCAGACCAAACTGGCGGCCCTTCAGTCGCAGTACACTGACGAATACCCCGACGTGATCAAAACCAAGGCCGATATTGCGGGGCTTAAAAAGAGAATGGCGGAAGGCCCGGGCCCGGTAGTGGATCCTAAAGCCGCGAGGAACGCCATTGAACCACCGCAGATCGCGCAGTTACGTGCCCAGGTGTATTCCGCGGGGCAGAGCGTCGCCGAAAAGACCAAGGAGCAGCAACAAATTAAAAACCAGATCGCGCTCTATCAGAGTCGCGTGCAGGCGAGCCCCGTGGTAGAAGAGCAGTACAAGGAATTGACGCGCGGGTACCAGACTGCGCTTGATGCGTACAACGATCTTTTGAAGAAGAGAGACGCATCAGCTATGGCACAAGACCTGGCTCAGCAGCAAGAGGGCGAGCAGTTTTATTTGCTTGATCCAGCAAACTTGCCCGATAAACCTTCCTTCCCCAACCCGCCACTCTTTGCTTTGGGAGGATTGGTTGGCGGACTCGGGTTGGGTTTGGGATTGGCATTCATGTTGGAGATGCAGGACACGTCGATGCGCAATGAGCGCGACGTCGAGTTCGTTCTGCACCTTCCGGTGCTTGCAATGATCCCGGCGGTGCAACCTGGTTTAGGGAAAGCCGAAAGCGTCCTGATAGATAAGAAATCTTCGATCGATTCTGGATTGAGACAGGGCGCAAGGGCGTAAGGCGAACATGTACCAGCGATTTTTTGGGCTTCGAGAGAGCCCCTTTAACGTCAATCCGGATCCGCGCTACCTGTTTCTGACGCGGCAAATTCAAGAGGCGCTCGCCGGCTTGACCTACGGTATTCAGAATCGAAAAGGATTCATACTGCTCACCGGAGAAGTCGGTACTGGCAAGACCACTCTTCTGAACCGCCTGCTCGGCTGGCTGCGCGGTCAGCGCGTGGCAACCGCATACATATTCAATTCGCGCCTAGGCGTGAACGATCTCTTCGATCTGATGCTGGCCGAATTCGAAATTCCCTGCGAGTCCCGTGAAAAGAGTCAAATCGTGCTGCGGCTGAATCAATGGCTGCTGGAGCGTTACCGTGCGGGCGAAACGGCAGTGTTAATTGTCGACGAGGCACAAAATTTGTCGTCCGAGGTCCTCGAAGAAATTCGGCTGCTTACAAATCTCGAGACCTCCACGGAGAAGCTTCTGCAGATCGTGCTAACTGGCCAGCCGGAGCTCGAAGAAAAGCTGAAAGCACCTCAAGTTCGGCAGCTTCGCCAGCGGATTACGCTGCGATGCCGGACAGCGCCGCTGACGCTTGAAGAAACGTTCGGCTACATTGCCGAGCGTCTGCGAATTGCGGGCGCTAACTGCGAGCCGATTTTTTCCAAGGAAGCGATTGAAATGGTACACACATATTCTTGCGGCATTCCTCGCGTTGTGAATCTTCTTTGCGAGCATTCCATGATCAACGCATACGTCGACAGCTTGCGCCCCGTTCCCGCTCACTTGGTTGAAGAAGTTGCGCGGGAATTTCAACTCGATGAAATCTCTCCCATCGCCGGCGCGGGACTTACAGCTGCGGCCCAAACCGCCAACACTCAAGCGCTCCTTGAGAATCTTGATGAGTTACTAGGACGCCTGCGCCAAGTCAGCGCGGTTCCTGCGCGCGAGAGGAAATCATGAGCCGCATCCACGATGCATTGAAAAAGGCGGAGCAAGAGCGTGCCGGAGTCGAAGCGTTCGAAGCTTCAGGTTCGATGTCGCTGCAGGCCGCTTCAGAACCGTCGTTGACCGAAGAAGCGCCAGTTGCAGTCGCGACGCACGAAACCTCGGAGGCTTCTTCTGTTCCTTCGTCTTTGCTCACATCCCAAGAGTATTTTCGTTTCGACGATTTGATGGCGCGGTGCGCCCATCCGCGATGGCAGCTCGATCCGAACGTCAACGTTTTCAGCGCAGGAGTGAATTCCCGTGGCGCCGAGCAATTCCGAACGCTTCGTTCAAGGCTCTATCAACTGCGCAGCAATCAAACACTGCGAACCATTTTGGTCACCAGCGCAGTTCCGGCTGAAGGAAAGACCTTTGTTGCCAGCAATCTCGCGCAGGCCATTGTTCGCCAGCCGGATCGCCGCGTACTTCTAATCGACGCCGATTTGCGATGTGCACGGCTGCACTTGCCCTTTGGCGCGCCGACTTCTCCCGGGCTCACGGATTATCTCCGGGGAGAAGCGGACGAAACGTCTGTCATTCAATGCGGAAGCGAGGCGAATCTTTGCCTCGTACCGGGTGGAGACGAAGTTACTAACCCGAGTGAACTCCTCTCCAACGGCCGCCTTTCGGCGCTGCTGAATCGCGTCGGGTCAGTGTTTGACTGGATAATTCTCGACTCCCCGCCGTGTCTTCCCGTCGCGGACTCCACCATTCTTGCCAATCTTTGCGACGCAGTCCTTCTGGTGGTGCGTGCTGGAGTAACCCCGTCTGACGTCGCCCATCGCGGATTGCAGGAGCTTCGGAATCACACGATTGCCGGAGTGGTACTGAACGCCGTTGACGAGGGGCATATGTATGGCTCTTCCTACTATGGAGCTTACGGAGAATACGCCGAGCCAAGGGAGTCGGGAAAGGCAGCTGATTCAGTTCGCTCGTCGGCGTAAGCCGATGGAATGCGTTGTATATTACGTAAGTATATGTATTTAATAGGCTTACTTTCGCTCCAAGGAATTGCCACTTAAGGGTACTAGGCTTCTCTGGGCATATCTTGGCCTCCGATGGTGGTGATTCACGTTAGTTCGTAACGCGTTTTGGGTGAGGCGGTTGCGGCCCGGGAGGTGGCAAGGTGGTACTGGCCCTCCCCGTGCCAGCAAGTGAATGGCAGGGCCGAGCGGGACTCCAACGGCGGTAGCGTGTCCGAAAGGGGCCAAAGTGCAACAGAGCGCGGTGTTTGAGTCTAACCCGAGCTGTTCTGGCAGCGATCGAACCAATTTCCCTTGGTTCGCCTTGCAAGTTCGAGCCCGCCACGAGGCGGGCGTCGCTAAGTTCTTATATGGCAAGGGGTACGAGCCCTTTGTACCCGTTTACCAGAACAGAAAACGGTGGTCGGATAGGATTAAGCTTGTTGCAGAACCGCTCTTCCCAGGATACCTATTTTGTAGGATTGATCTCAACAACAGGCTGCCGATCCTTACAACTCCCGGTGTTGTCCAGATCGTTGGATTCAACCGCACTCCGGTTGCCGTAAACGAGATGGAAATCGATGCGATCCAGAGCTTGGTTGCCTCCGGCCTCCCAAGCCAGCCTTGGCCATATCTCCAAGTAGGCGACCAGGTCCAAATTGACTCTGGCCCGCTCCGCGGCCTAGAAGGCCTGCTGGTGGAACTCAAGGGATCTCACCGCCTTGTCGTTTCTGTCACATTGCTTCATAGGTCTGTCGCCGTGGAAATTGATTCGGCGCTGGTAAGGGCGGTGCGCTCCGCGCCGATCAAGCGGACGGCACAAAAGGGGCGCGCCTGGCAGATGGCAACCTAGCGCATCGCTGTGACTTTGCAACTCAGGAACTCGCTGAACGCGCCACTGATAGTTTCGCTCCTGCAACAAGGCGTTCCAAATTCGAAGCAAGTGCCCTACATTGGGCGTCTTCTCGGGCGTCTCGGAAAACCTGTAGCGACGTAAAGGACACATCGTTACCTGGACCGCGCACGACTTTATCTACCGTTGAAACGCCGAGATTAATGAACGCAAACATCATCTGCGCGTCAACCCCGGACTTAACATCAAAGGTGACCATCGCCAGTCAAAACCTTCATCGCTTTGACGCCCTCGAAGACAATCGATGGACCGAACTCGTCGAACAGCATCCGCAAGCATCGGTTTTCCATTCCGTCGCTTGGCTGCGTGCTCTTCGAGATACGTACGGCTACAAGCCGATAGGCTTTACATGGTCCTCGCCTGTCGAACGATTGCAAGATGCCATGTTGTTCTGTGAGGTAGACAGCTGGCTCACGGGACGAAGATTAGTTTCGCTGCCGTTTTCCGATCATTGCGACTCGCTTGTGCAGGATACTCAAAACGCGCTCGCCCTGCTTTCGGCGGTGCAAAATACAGTGTCCGAGTCTCAGTGGCGATACGTTGAAATTCGCCCCTTACATTGTGGCGAGCTGGTAGGTCCCGCCTGGCACACAAGCGCGAGCTACTGTTTCCATCGATTGGACCTCCGGCCGGCGCTCGGCACGCTCTTTCGCAATTTCCACCAGAGTTCGATACAGAGGAAAATTCGCCGGGCGGAACGTGAAGGTTTGACCTATCGCGAATCATCGGGCCGGTTTCTCCTTGATCCTTTCTATCGGTTGTTAGTCGTTACCCGCAAGCGGCACTACATTCCGCCGCAGCCGCGCAATTGGTTTGTCAATTTGCTTCAAAACTTTGGCGACGCCTTAAAGATTCGCCTGGCGTTCAAGGGCGACCGAGCGGTGGCCGGGATGCTTACGATTCGCCACAAAGACACGCTATTTTACAAATACGGTGGGTCGGACACGCAGTATCACAGACTTGGAGCCATGCATCTGCTTTACTGGAATGCGATTCAGGATGCCAAAAACCAAGGCCTTGCCGCTCTTGACCTGGGCCGATCAGACGCCGGACAAACCGGTTTGATCACTTTCAAGAGCCGCTGGGGAGCTGAGGCGCGTCCGTTAAACTACCATCGCTTCTCCCCGTCTGGTAACTCGGCGCACGCGTTTGATCCTGCCGGTGGCATAAAAATGCTTGCGATCAAGCGCCTCTGCTCGCTCGCTCCAGCGTTCTTGCTGCCGTCAATTGGAAACCTACTTTACAAGCATATCGGTTGAGATCCGCCATGTACGCTGCCAAGGCAACGGCTACTCACAGTAGTGCTCTGAAATTCGGCGGGCGTGAATTCGTTTTCGTGCTGATCGCACTGGCTTGCGTCGGGCTGTATTGGAACTCGCTGAAAGCACTTGTGTCGTTGTGCCTGCAGGGCGATTCCTACTCCCACATACTCCTGATCCCGTTCATCGTTTTGTATCTCGTGATCAGCGAACGTGGCCGCATATTTCGGGAAGTGCGTTCCGCGATTCCTGTGGGGGCTGCGGCGATTGCCGCGGGGATGTTGATATCGTATTTGGCCAACCCACGGTTTTATTCGAATGGCGCCGAACATCTATCCGGCACGATCATCGGTCTGGTATTCGCTTGGGTGGGTTGTTTCGTCGCGTGTTTTGGCGCCAGGGCAGCTCGTTCTGCCATCTTTCCGCTATCGTTTCTGTTTTTGATGATTCCGCCTCCGGAATCCCTGCTTTCGCCGATCGTCGCCGCGCTCCAACATGGTTCGGTCGAAGTCAGCTATTTGCTCTTCAAATTGTTCCGAGTGCCGGTATTTCGGCATGGCGTTTTGCTCTCCGTTCCCGGCGTGACGATCGAAGTTGCCAAGGAATGCAGCAGCATTCGGTCAAGCATGGCGCTGCTAATCACGTGCATCCTTGCGGCGAGGTTTTATCTCCGATCTTTTTGGAAGCAGATTGTATTCGTGGCCGTCTCGCTACCTGTGTCAGTCATTAAAAACGGAATCCGAATAACCACCTTGACGCTCCTGAGCATTTACGTGAATCCCGGGTTTCTCCACGGAGACCTTCACCGAGATGGTGGTTTCGTGTTTTTCCTACTGGCCCTAGTCATCCTGTGGCCGCTTCTCTCCATCCTGCACCGTACCGAGACGCCCGCCTTACATGGCGCAGGCACGGCTGCGCCCAGCGGCGAGTTAGCCGGTGGCTAGCGGCGGGAGTGGCATCGCGGAGCGGTTGGGAATGGGTTTTCAATATTTGGGCAGCGCTTTTCATGTACTGAGCGGAGGTCTAGTCACGTCGCACCCAACAGTCGAATCGCCGTTTTGTATGTGCTGTATTATCAGAGCCTTAGCATGGGGCCTAAACCCCGAAAGTCCCAAGTTTTGGTCCCGTCAGTGGTAGGCGAATTGCACCCAACTAGGTGCAGGTGCTTGCTGGGAGTGAAATGGCGGTAGCCTGTGCGATGTTCCCTACAGGGAGCCGAACAGTCGTCTTGAATCCTCGCTAGCCGAAAAGCCCTCAATGACCAAAAAGCCCGGAAACGCCGCAGTAAAAGAAATCCCAAGGCACCACCGTTCTCGTACGCGTGGTGTGAAACGAAACCCAGCCTTTCAGCCCTCGGACCTGATGCTGAAGATCCTGCCCGAGGAACTGTTTTTAGGCATCCTGTGTTTGGAACGAAAACGGGCCGAGCGCTCGCGCAAGAGATTTATTCTATTGCTCATCGATGCCGAGGACGCGGCGAATAGTGGTCGCAAGTCAGAGATTCTGAGTGGTCTAGCCAGGGCTGCCGATGCGTCGCGCAGAGAAACCGATCCTGCTGGTTGGTACAAAGATCGGGGGATTCTAGGCATTATCTTTACGGAGCTTGGGACTGCCGAAGATTCAGCAGCAATGCTCGGCCTTCAAGAAAAAGTTTGCGCGGCGCTGGCCGCGGAGCTTAACTCGCAAGACTTAGAGTTGGTTGGCGTATCCACGCACGTATTCGGCGCTGATTCCGACGACGATGACGACATTTCGGCCGATCCGATCTTCTATCCGGATTTGATTCATTTGCACGAGTCGAAGAAACTACCCTTCTTGCTGAAGCGAGTCATGGATGTAGCGGGCAGCCTGACTGCCGTTATTATGCTGGCGCCTGTATTTTTTCTGATAGCTGCGGCCATCAAGCTCACGTCTAAGGGCCCGATCCTTTTCAAGCAAGACCGGTTGGGTCAATTTGGAAAAACCTTCAGTTGCCTGAAGTTTCGCTCCATGAACCCGAATAACAGCTCCAAGATTCACCAGGATTTTATCACTCAGGTCATTAAAGGCACCTACGACGGAAACCGAGCCGAGGATGGAGCGCCCGTATACAAGATGACGCGCGATCCGCGTGTCACCCGCGTGGGCCAATTATTGCGGCGCACTAGCTTGGATGAGTTGCCGCAGTTTTTCAACGTGTTGAAAGGCGACATGTCCCTGGTCGGTCCCCGGCCGCCAATTGCTTACGAGTACAAGGAATACGACGTTTGGCACCGGCGCCGTGTGCTCGAGGTCAAGCCTGGCATCACTGGCTTGTGGCAGGTGCGAGGCCGGAGCCGCGTTCGGTTTGACGACATGGTGCGCCTGGATCTTCAATATGCCCGGGGGTGGTCCCTGTGGCTCGACGTTCGCATCCTTCTTGCTACGCCGCGAGCGGTCGCCTTCGGCGGGGACGCGTACTAAAGTTTCCCCGAGCTTTCGCCGAACTTCAAACTTGAGGGCTCACTTACATTTTGGATCGGAGCAATCGCTGCAGTTCAGCGGATCGCTAAGTTCCGTCAGTTAATGTCCTCGCGGTTCGCCTTCCCGCTGGAGATTTGGACCCCGTTGGTTTGCTTGATCTGTTTGCGAAGTGGTGTCGGTCGCTCACGTCTTCCTAGCCGAGCTGAAAAATGGAAAAACAACTGAACGCGGTTGCAGAGCCAACGATCCCGGAATCGACTACGGTCCCGCGACCTCCAACGTCATCGGTGTCCGGGCCTGAAATCGCGCGCAGCCGGGTGTCGAACGGAAAGAAAGTCTGGATCGACATCGACAACTCCCCGCACGTGCCGTTCTTCTTGCCGATCATTGATGAGCTCCGCGCGCGCGGAATCGAAGTGATTTTGACGGCCCGCGATATTTATCAGGTCTGCGATCTACTTGAGTTTTACAACCTGCCTTGCAAGGTGATCGGCAGACATTACGGCAAAAACAAAGTCCTGAAAGTGCTGGGCAACTGCATGCGGGCAGTGCAGTTGCTGCCAAGAACGCATAAGTGTCGGCCGGATCTAGCGGTTTCCCACGGCTCCCGCGCGCAGATTCTTGTCTGCAAGGCCTTAGGAATTCCGGCCGTGATGATGCACGACTACGAGCACAGTACCAAAACCGGGTTTCTCAGCCCGGATTGGGTGTTCATGCCCGACGTGATTCCAAACAAAGCCATGAGCGGCAAGGAAGAACGAATCTTAAAATATCCGGGAATTAAAGAAGACGTTTACGTTCCGCGCTTTCGACCCGATCCGTCACTACTGAACCTTCTGGGCATCGACCCGGGACATTTGATTGTTACACTCCGGCCTCCGGCTACGGAGGCGCACTATCACAATCCTGAGAGCGACGAACTGTTCGCTGAAACAGTACGCATGCTGGCCGAAAAACCCTTCGTGCGCGCAGTTACGCTCCCACGGAATGCCCGGCAAGCCGAGCATCTCCGAGAAAAATGGCGCGAGGTGATCGCCGCAGGAACGATGATCATTCCCGAGCGCCCGCTCGACGGATTAAACATCATCTGGTTTTCGGATTTGGTGATCAGCGGCGGCGGCACGATGAATCGAGAGGCTGCTGCGCTGGGCGTCCCAGTGTACAGCATTTTCCGCGGCAAAATAGGCGCGGTTGACCGATACCTGCAAGATGCGGGGCGGCTCGTTCTGGTTGAAAGTGTGGAGCAAGTGCGAAAAAAGATCGTTCTGACCCGGCGGAACCGAGCGTCGCTACCAGATATGGAGCAACGCCCAACTTTGCAATTCGTGGTCGACAGTATCGTCACGATTTTGGAGGCTAAATGTCCAGCGACTCAGCAGTCCGTACGATGACCGCGATGGGGACCACGCAGGTCAAGAACTCTGCAGATTTCCAACGCATTGTCCATTCGCTGAACAGGCTCGCGGTGAAGGGCTTGGTGCCGATGTTCGACGCGGCGAAACAGCTCTTCTGCTTTAAGCTGAAGCGCACTGAATCCGGCCTGGTGCAGGAGGGTATTTCTCACCGGTATTCCGTGATCACGTTGATGGGGCTGCACCGTCTGGAACAGAGCGGAACGGCGTCACCCATCAACATCCAGAATGTCCTCAACGCGCTTTTGGCGAACACGGAATGGGTCGACAACATCGGAGATTTCGGGCTGCTAATGTGGCTTTGCGCGCTGATCGCGCCGGACCGGCTGGACGAAATCGATCGTAAGTTCGACATCAAGAGTTCACTCTTTCGCTTTCGTGACGCGCGCCATGGCCGGACGATGGAATTATCTTGGTTTCTTTCCGGCCTGTCGCATCAGGCGCTGGCGCGGCCCGAGAAAACCGCGGAGACGAAAGATCTCGCGGCTGAAATTTATCGAAGGATTTGCAAAAACCAAGGTGAGCAGGGCTTCTTCGGTCATCTCGCCAGCAACGAAGGAATTGCCGGCGTGATGCGCGGTGACATCGGTAGTTTTGCCGATCAGGTCTACCCCATCTATGCCATGAGCAAGTTTTCGCTCGCTTACTGCGATAATCGCGCAGCCAAGCGGGCGCTCGATTGCGCCCTGAACCTATGCGAAGCGCAGGGTTCCCGGGGACAGTGGTGGTGGCATTACGACTCTTCGAACGGTCACGTCGCGGAACGGTTTCCTGTCTTTTCAGTTCACCAGCACGCCATGGGGCCGATGGCCTTGTACGCAGTCGGCGAAGCGGTTCAGTCTGATTTCAGCCCATGGATCTACAAAGGCTTGCAGTGGATCGACGACAATGAGCTGGGAATCAACATGCAAGATGATTCAGCAAATGTGGTGTGGCGCTGCATCGAACGTACTCCGTCACGTCGATACTGGAATGCCGTCGTTAATTTGGCCACCCGTCGCGAAGACCGCGAATCCCGCGAGGGTCTGCGGGCATTGTTCGAGTGCCGCCCGTACGAGCTTGGATGGCTCCTATACGCGTTCGCCAACTTTGAGAACGAGTAGATGCTGCGATCCACGGATTTCCCGCACGCATTCCTCGAAGGACCCGGAGCCCAAACGTGAAGATCATGATCGTCGTCGGAGCGAGGCCGAATTTTATGAAAGCCGCTCCTTTGATCCGCGCAATCCAGAACAGCAATAGGCTCGGCGGAGCGTTGGACGCTCCAGGCGGCGACGTAAGGGCGGTCTTGGTGCACACTGGCCAGCATTACGACGAATCCATGTCCGGATCCTTCTTCACTGATCTCGCGCTGCCCAAACCGGACATTTACTTGGGCGTTGGTTCCGGCTCTCACGCGGTGCAAACGGGCGAAATCATGCGGCTCTTCGAGCGGGTGATTTTGAGCGAGCGGCCGGAGGCGTTGGTCGTGGTGGGCGATGTGAACTCGACAGTGGCTTGCACGCTGGTGGCGTCGAAAATTTCGTATGAAGACGGCGGTCGGCCGGTGATCGCACACGTGGAAGCAGGGCTTCGATCGTTCGATCGCGCGATGCCCGAAGAAGTAAACCGTGTGGTGACGGACCATCTGTCGGATCTGCTGTTTGTGACCGAGAAAAGCGGAGTGAAAAATCTGATCGACGAAGGAATCGCCGAAGATCGGATTCATTTCGCCGGCAACACGATGATCGATTCGCTGCTTGCCTCTCAGGAAAAGGCGGACCGCTCCGGAATCTTGGAAACCTTGGGCGTTCGTAAGAACGGTAGCGGAGCGAACGGGAACGGCAGCTCGGCGAACAAGTACGCGCTGCTGACGCTACACCGGCCGTCCAATGTGGATAACCGCGAGACGGTTGCCGGTATTTTGCAGGGACTCGACGAACTGGCGGAGGCGGGGCCGATTTTTTTCTCTGCGCATCCGCGGACACGAAAGCGGATCGCGGAGTTCGGGCTGGAAGCGCATTTCGACTTCGAAGGGGCGGGAGGTCGAAAGGGCATACGGATTCTCGATCCATTGGGATACCTGGATTTTCTGTGCCTGATGAAGCACGCGACAGTGGTAGTGACGGACTCGGGCGGGATCCAAGAGGAGACGACGTGCCTGGGCGTGCCGTGCGTTACGGTGCGCGAAAATACGGAACGGCCCGTGACGGTGACGAAAGGCACGAACGTGATCGCGGGAACGAACCCGACGAAGATTCGGGAAGCCATTCAATCGCAGCTACATACAATGAAAGCGGGCACCGCGCCCGAGAAATGGGATGGCCGCGCTGCGGAACGAATCATTGAAGCGCTCATCGGTGAATTAACCGGCCGTATCCGGAACATGGGCGTAGATAACCCGATGTATCTGGGAGGATGCAATTGCTGAGCCGCCTTAAACTACTCGCTTTTAGAGCTTCGACGGCTTGGTTGCGCGTGTATTACCGTAAGTTCTGGGGCATGGACATTGGCGAGGAGGTTGCTATCTCGTCAAGCGCGAAGTTGGATTTGACAAACCCGAAGGGTGTCCATATCGGCGATTACACCGCCATCACGTTCGGGGCTGCTATTCTCACGCATGACTTCGTGCATCGCCGCCACAAGGATACCCGGATCGGCTCGTATTGCATGATCGGAGCCGGTGCGAAAATCATGCCGGGCGTGACCATCGGCGATCACTGCATTGTGGGCCCGAATTCCGTTGTTGTCTTCGACGTCCCTTCAAACACGACAGTTATGGGAGTGCCGGCCAGAATCATCGATAGGGGAATCGTGACCGGCAAGTGGGGCATTCGAGACCCAGAGTTTTTGCGCCAGGAAGGTATAGAACCTCCCGCACCGAAACTACCGACCAGATCCTCCGAAAATCACGCATCATCGGCGGAAGCCGTG
This sequence comes from Candidatus Acidiferrales bacterium, assembly GCA_049591475.1. GTDB lineage: Bacteria > Acidobacteriota > Terriglobia > Acidiferrales > UBA7541 > Palsa-295. Next base: position 66,600 of record JBAWEZ010000009.1, on the reverse strand, counting down.
TTGACGGATGCTTTGAAAACCGACAGGGGATGAACCGCCCATCGGGGTGCCAAGGACAGTGGCGACGGAGGCGGCGCGAAGTTACGCAAAAGCGGCGCGCAGATTCTCCGCGCTCTGTGTCGGGTAGAATGGGCAGGAGCCCTGTGTTTTCAACAGGTTAGGATGGTTTCTACTCGCCTGGCTGTGTCGAGTAGATCCGACGGAATTGTGGGCTCGAAGGCGCGGGTACAGGTCCAGGGGACCTGTACTTAAACTGTACCTCCGACCAGTAGCAAACCCCCGGTGTGGCCGCTATCATCGCTCGCGATGATAACAAATGGCGCAGGCCGAACGGGGGTAACGATGGGCCACTGGACACGAATGCTGCTGATCCTGCTGACAATCTTTTTCGCACTGTCGATGCGAGCGCACGCGACAACGTATTACATCGCGGCGAACGGCTCGGACTCGAACAGCGGGACTGTCAACACGTCGCCCTGGCTGCACGCTCCGGGAATGCCCAACTGCACCGCCAACTGCGCTAGTAAGACGCCACAGCCAGGCGACTCGTTTATCTTTCGCGGCGGGGATGCCTGGCATCGCAGCGCCAGCACAAGCGATTCATCCGACGTGCCGATGGGCGGAGAGTGGACGTGGAAGTGGAGCGGATCGGGCGGCGGCTCGACTTGTAACTATCCAAGCGTGACTTCGACCTGCATTTACATCGGCGTGGACACCATGTGGTACAACTCGTCGGTTTGCGGTTCTTCGTTCTGCCGCCCTCAAGTGGAGTTCGACAATCCTATCTGGGCTAACTCGACGCATCAGGACGGAAGCCACGCGGGATTCGTTACGGCCTGCTCCTACGACGACTACAATACAAACGCTGTATACCTGGATGCCTCCGACATTCAGTTTGACAACTTCAACATGTGGGGAAAGTGCTGGGCCACGCCCCCCGTTTATGGAGGCGACGCGGAGATCTCGCGTAACGGAAACTATATAGCGGTCACGAAAATTTACATTCACGGATGGACCGAGAGCTATAACCCGCTGCCTGATGGAGGCAGCAACCAAATGGATGATGCCGCGATGATTACTGACGCGGCACTCGGCACGGGCACGGATACCATCGCATGGAGCGTGTTCGACGGCTCGGACTCGCATTGTACAGGAGTCAACAATTGCACAGGTGGTCCCGTGCAAGGCAACGACGCTGATTCGACATATTTTTACGGAAACGTGTGCCGGTACATGACCAACTGCATCGCCAGCCCTCACTTTCTCAAGAGCATTCACGACAACCTCTTTGAATACGTGTACGAATCTTACGATCCAAGCGAACATGGCAACGTCGTGGAGCAGTACGGGGCGCCTGGCGGCACCACAACCTTTTACAATAACGTCGTTCGCCATGTGAATGCAGGGATTATCCTAGACCTGTACGGCACATCGGGCGGCCTCTATATCTTTAACAATACATTTTTCGACATCCAGGGAATCAGCGGCGGAAACTGCGTGATGATTCAGAATGACAATCAATCGCAGACACGTTCGATGTACTTCACCAACAACACCGTCGATAACACCACGAACGTATGCGCCATCCGAGCGCAGCCCAATTCGGGTCAGGGTTGGAACGGCACGGTGTATTTCCAAAACAACCATCTGATCGGCATCACGTCGCTTAGCGCTATGGAGTCGTGCAGCAGCGGATCGACCTGCACGTGGACCGACAACGGCAATGAGGTGTTCCAGACGGAATCCGCCGCGAACAATCAGGGGTATACGAGCGGCAACGATTACCAGCCGACCTCAGCCAGTGGCGCGACCTACCACCAGGGCGGGGATCTTTCCCTGCAGTGCGCGACCTATTCACTGGATTTGGCACTGTGCAGCGGTTCGACGGGAGGCGTGATCGACGTCGCGGCCAGCGGAACACTTCCAGTTCTGGATATCCAAGCGTCACTTCGCGGAGCCGCCTGGGACGCCGGCGCCTATCAGTATAGCGGCGATTCCAGCAACCAGCCGATTGCACCATTGGGTCTGACAGCATCTGTGCAATGAGCCGTGTATAGAGTGACTCTTCATCTCTGCTGGTATCCGGATACAGCCCCTGGGATTTGTTCCGGTCGAGTCTAAGACCTTCCTTTGCGCGAACGAAGTACTCACCTGGGCCATTGGCGAAAATTCTAAAACTGACTGCTCGACGATAGGCGACGCGGAACCTGTCGGTCATCCGCGCGCTAACGTTATTCCCATTCATCTAGGTTGATCCAAGTGCTAACCCGCCTTAAACGCCTCGCCTACAAAGTGTCGACGGCCACCCTGCGGTTTTATTACCGTAGGGTATGGGGCATGGACATCGGCGAGGGGGTTCACATCTCCTCAAGCGCCAAAATGGATATGACAAACCCGAAGGGCATCCATATCGGCGACTACACTACCCTCACTTTCGGCTCTGCGATCCTGACGCACGACTTCGTAAATGGCGTTCATAGGGAGACGCGGATCGGCTCACATAGCCTGGTCGGCGCCGGCGCGAAGATCATGCCGGGCGTGACCATAGGCGACCACTGCATCGTGGGCCCCAATTCCGTGGTCGCTGCGGATGTGCCCTCAAACACCGTGGTTATGGGTGTGCCGGCCAGAATCGTTGAGAAAGGAATCGTCACGGGAAAGTGGGGCATCCGGATGCCAGAATTTCTGCGCCTCGAAGGAATCGAGCCACCGGCACCGAAGGTACCCATTGCAACCGTCTTACCCGGAGATAGTCGTGACGTCCACCCGTCTCCGGTGGAAGCGCTGCTTACCTACCTGCCGCAGCTCCGGGCCGACCAGCTCCAGAAGCCATTTCAAGAGCTGGCGCTCGACAGCTTCGCGCTAGTCACGCTGAGAGCCCAAATCGAAGAGACCGAGGGCATTACCATCTCCGATGGAGAGTGGACCTCAATCACCTGCCCGCTCGACATAATCCGATGGACGCGATGCGGCATGGCAGAGACCCGGGCGGAACGCTCCGAGGAGCTGGCCGATGGCAACGGCTCCTACCAGGTCAAGTTACCGCAGAGGGCGGCGGACGCGACGCCTGGCGGCTCGGCAACCGAGCGCGCTGTTGCACCGGCGACCGCACACCGTTCGTATGAAATCAACTTGCCACACATGGCAGTGGGCGGCCTTTCGGAAGGCTGGTTATTCAGGGAAGCGGGCGACGTGCATTGGCAGATGCTTACGTCGGCGCTGGGAGTGAAAAGCCGGAATATTTTCGATCAGACGGGGGCACGGCTATACGCGACCTTTACGCGTCTTCGGTATCGCTCGACCGTTCCTCTTCGCGACGTTAAGATCGATTCGCGCCTCGAACTTTCGTCAAGAATCAACCGCTTTGGCGCGGGCATGTTTTTTTCCAACACGATGATCGCTGGGGGCGGGGCTGAGATTGAATTTGACGTAGCGACTTCGTTCTCGATGTTTAGCGAGCACGGTTCCAATACCTCGCTGGTTAAGGGCCAGCCTGCGCTGCCCGAAGGGTTCGCCATTCCGGCGCTCAGTGCGCTCCCCGAATTCATTGACGAATATCGCCGGCTGCGAGCGACCCAGCTTGGCCCCATCCTTTTTGAAACCGAGTACGAAATCATCCCTCAGCACGACATCAACGGGGTCGGTCTGATCTACTTTGCCGCATATCCCAACATTTCGGACATTTGCCTAATGCGGTATTTGGGCGGCGCGCACGCAGCGATGGAATGGTCACCGGTGGAGCGGGACGTATGCTACTTCGCCAACGCGAGTCCCAGGGAGGCACTGATTTTTCGCGTACACTCGGCGCGAAAATCTCCCGATGGGAATACCGCGGCCTACGTAGGTTCGATTTCCCGCAAGAGCGACGATAAGACAATGGCGCGCATCAATGTCAAATTGGAGAGACGCGAAGCGAGCACTATGTATCTTCCCTCCGACACCAAGGCCGTTGTGGCCTAGAGCCACTAGCCTCTCGCTGAGCTGGGTCCAATCATTATGACGATACAAACGAAACCTGATAATTCCGCAGGGGGCCGCAGCGGTGAGCAGCGATTCCTTGAAGGATGACAGGGCTACAGCCGCACCGACACACGAAATTCGTGTGGCCCGAACAATCGCAGAGGTCGAGGCTATCCGCGAGTTTTGGTCCAAGTGGAATACGCACCGAGACAGCGACATTGATATCTGCATCGAATTTGTCTGGCGGTCAAAGGATTTCATCCGGCCGCACGTGATTTTGATTTACCGGAACGGAGCCCTCGACGCGATGCTCGTGGGCCGATTAAGACAAGCGCACTTGGATTTGAAGATCGGATACCTTCGACTTTCAAGCGTTCCTCTCCGGCTACTGTCGTTTTCCTACGGCGGTTTCTTGGGCCGGCAAACAGAACAGAACGCGGAAGCGTTGGTTAGGTCCGTGATGGACGCGCTGCGGCGCGGCGAAGGCGAGGCGGCGTATTTTCAATCGAGGGCAGATAGCCCGCTTTTCGAGAAGGGGTTGGCCCTGCCCGGTATCGCGAGCCGCGACCACTCCGTCAGTCGTTACGATTACCGCGTGATGCAGATCTCAGGAACAGTCGAACAGGTTTACGCCGGGTTGTCCGCGGGGCTGCGAGCGGAGCTTCGAAGGAAGAAAAAGAAGTTACTGAAGGATTTCGGCGATGGTGTGGAAATTCAGTGCGTGCAGAAAGCCGAAGACCTAGACGTTTTCGTTCCCCGAGCCGAGGAGGTAGCGAGAAAGACGTATCAGCGTGGCTTGGGAGTCGGGTTTGAAGACACGGAACCGATGCGCCGGAACCTTCGGGTCTGTGCCGAACACGGCTGGCTTCGTGCATATCTTTTGATGATTAACGGCAAGGCGCGGGCGTTCTGGATCGGTACCTGCTACGAAGGGGCTTTTTACAGTGATTATCTCGGTTTTGACCCCCAAATATCGAGCTATTCACCGGGTACCGTCCTGTTCACTGAGATGATCGAGGACTTTTGCCGATCCGGTGTCAAAGAGGTCCACTTTGGGGCAGGCGACGGGCGGTACAAGGATCGGTTTGGACAGCTAAACTTAGCTGTAGTTTGGTTCTACATCTTTGCTCCAACGTGGAAGGCCTGGTTACTGAACAGCGTGAGAACGACGATCCTGCTAGTGGACTCTGGCGCGAAGGAAGCGCTTCAGAGGATAGGAGCGCTTTCCACTGTCAAGAAAGCCTGGAGGCTGAAGCTGCGTGACAGCCAAGAATAATAGGAATCGCGATCAGCCGGACTCCCAGAGTGGCCGTGCCGTGATGATTTGGGGACGACTTGTGGCTGCGTGGCAGGATGAGGGTCTCTCGGGTGTTGTCCTCAGAGGTCGGTCGTTTATTCGGTGGGTCTTTCGTCCCCGAGAGAAAGATGCTTTCGATGGTGGAATGGGCGTCGATACGGCGGGACGCGTACCAGCTTGGCGTCTCGGAGCTAATTCCCCGAACGCGAGATTTGCAGTTCATTACGGAACAGTGGCTCCCTCGGTCTTCAATGGGGCGCTCGGGCTCGTTGAACTCGATCCGAGCGGCTTGTGCTTCGTGGATTTAGGATGCGGCAAGGGACGGACGCTGATACTGGCAGCGCGGCGAGGATTCAAGCGGGTGATTGGTGTGGAATTTTCGCCCGGTCTGGTGGCAATCGCCCGCAAAAACCTGAAGCGCACCGGCCTCGACGCCGAGGTAGTTGACGAGGACGCCGGCCAATACCGTTTGCCGGACGATAATCTAGTGATTTACATGTACAACCCGTTTGGGTCAGCCGTGATGATCACAGTAATAAGGAGTCTCCTGGAGTGGGGGAAAAGCTGCCGTCGCACGGCGTACGTGATCTACCTCGAAGATATACACCACGGACTGTTCGAGTCGGAGGCTGCGTTTGAGCTTATAGCGCGGCGAGACCATTTGAGTGTCTGGCGACTGCGTGACGGCGGGCGCTCGGCGCAGATGTCGTAAGACTGCTGCAATCGTGGGCACAGGTCAACCAATACCGAGTGTTTCTGATCGCGCTGGCAGTAACCTGACAGCGACGGTGGGGAAAAATACCGCTTACGGAATTGTTGCGAGCCTTTTTCAGGTGGGAACGAGGCTCGTAACGGTTCCGATCGTAATTTACCATCTGGGTCTCGGCGGATACGGCATTTGGTCGATCATCATGACGGCGGCGATCTACATGCGATTTGGAAGCGCCGGCGTGAAAAGCGCTTTCCAAAAATACGTGGCGGAAGCAACTGGGAATGGGGATTACGAAAAAGCGAGCCAACTGCTGAGCACGGGCACGGCGACGATGGCAGCTCTTTCCGTGGCGGGGTTGATTCCGGTGGTGATTTTTTCGCGGCAACTCGCGCAGGCGGCGGGGGTGCCTCCCGAATTTCTGCAAGACGCGGCATGGGCGTTCTCAGTGCTGGCGCTGACGATGGTTTTCTCGAACGGCGGTGCGGCGTACGAGGCGATCGTGCTAGGAGGGCAACGGATCGACGTAGCGAGGAAAATCAACACCGTTCTGACGGTGGCCGAAGCAGTTGCGATCATTGCCTTGCTGCATATCGGGTTGGGGCTGTTCGCAATGGCGTGCGTGATGGCGGCATCGGAGCTGATCTATTTGGTGTGCTGCTACACGGTGGCGCACCGGGTGGTTCCAGAGGTTCAGGTGCGGGTGAAACACATCACGAGAAGCGTGGTGCGCGAGTTGATGCGGTTTGCCGGGAGCTATCAACTGCTGAACATACTGTACATAACGTACGGAGCGATAGTTCCGATCGTTCTGCTGCGGGCGTACGGAGCGGATGCAGCAGGCGTTTACGCGGTGGCGAGCCGGCTGGCCGGGCCAGTTTCGATGTGCCACAACGCCTTCCTGCTACCAATACTTTCGGGCGGGGCGATGGTGTATGCGTCGGGAGAGACGGACCGGTTGCGGAGGCTGCTGACGAAGTCGTTCAAGGTGACGCTGGCGCTGACGCTGATGCCGCTGGCGCTGATTTCGATTTTCGGCACGTACATGGTACAGGCGTGGACGGGACGGACCGACGCCTCGTTTCATTTCGCGATCTGGCTGGTTTGTCTGGCGATGCTTTTTCAATCTTTCTCCATTCTCGCGCTGGTGCTTTACCGGGCTGCCGGGGGCGCCGTAATGGATAACGTCTTTCAGGCAATACGATTAGCGGCATTCGTGCCGGTTCTCTTCATGGCGCACCGGATCGGATTCGAGGGCATTCTGGGTTGGATGGCCGGGTCGGAATTCGTGGGTATGGTCCTGATGGTTTTGGTGGTGGAGAAATCGTTCCACGTGTTTAAGGTAAAGATGCTGGCGTCCGACGCGCTTAGGCTTTCGGTGGCGACTGGAGCGATTGTGGCGTTCGCAGCGCTGGCCGTGTACGCGCTTCCGAATGGGATTTTTGGAGATCGAATGCTGGCGATAATCAAGGTCGGCGTGGTTTGCTTGGCAGCATTGGTGGCAACGTATCCCGCGCTGTACTTGACGGGATCGATTTCCGGGGCAGAGGTGCGGTCGATCCGGAACATATTCCGAAGGAGCCCAGGGACGGCGCTGCCGTCCGTGGAATAAGCGTGGGTGAAGGCCGACCAACTGGCGAAGATCTTTTGCACTTGCTTCCGAGGGCGAGATCGTGGCTGCATTCGCGCTGGCTACAGGCAACCTACCCCTTCGGCCATTTTGGCGACGGGGTATCCGTTAATTACTCTTGCGATGTGCGGCGGCGAACGGCGTCAAGTATTTACATCGGCGACAGGGTGATTCTTGACAGGGGCGTTTGGCTTAACGTGAACCCTGGGTCGGAGGGTTCCGCGCCACGGATCGTTCTGAGGGCTGGGTGCAGTATTGGGAGACGATGCATGATATCGGCAAAGAACCTGATTACCTTTGAAGAGGATGTTTTATTAGCCCCGTCGGTCCTGGTGATGGATCACAGCCATGAGTTTAGAGATATCGAAAGGCCCATACGCGAACAGGGCGTGACAGAGGGTGGGGAAATTACGATTGGCAAGAACTGCTGGCTTGGCTTCTCGTGCGCCGTGGTATGTACCTCGGGAGAATTGACGATCGGGCGCAACAGCGTAATCGGCGCTAGCGCCGTGGTAACGCGGAGCGTCCCTCCCTATAGCGTGGTGGCCGGGAATCCGGCGAGGCTAATAAAAAGATACGACTGCCAGCGGGGTGAATGGGTGCGGGTGACGGAAGAGCGGACGGAGGACGTGCGGTAAAGCAGCCGCGCGGCCTGAGGATCAGCTTGATACCGAAGAACATTCAATTTGGAGGAGGAGCCGCCGAAACGGTTGTGAACCCGGTGGTGTTGGCAATTGTGCTGCTGGTGGGGTTTCTGATTATTTTCCTGCCGCGGAAGAAAGTGATAGTTCCCCTGCTGCTCGCGGGAATGCTCATCCCGATCAATCAGATACTGATGATTGTCGGCCTGCACTTTCCGATGATGCGGGTGCTGGCCGTATTCGGGATTGTACGGATGGCGTGGGCGAAGATTTCTGGGACGGATAAGATCTTCAGCGGAGGAATGAACGGGATCGATTGGGCGCTGATCATTCTTACGGTGTTTTCGGCAATCGACGGCGCGCTGCTATGGCAGTCGCAGGGTGAAATCGTTTTTCAACTGGGGGAGCTGTACACAGCTTTTGGCCTGTACTTCTTCTTCCGATATTTGATTCGGGACGAAGAAGATGTGAAACGGGCGCTGCGGGCTATGGCCTGGGTGGTGGCAATCATTGCGCCGGCCATGCTGTACGAACATTTAACGGGAAACAACCTCTTTTATGGAGTTCTGGGAGGGTTGCACGCCGCCAAGCTGGAGCGTTCAGTTGCTAGGGATGGGTTCTTCCGGGCGCAAGGCCCATTCGAACATCCGATTCTTGCGGGGACGTTTGGCGGATTTGTGATGCCGCTGTTTGTGGGTTGGTGGTTGAAGGAGAAGGCGGAGCGGAAATGGGCGGCTTTGGGAGCGGCAGCGGCAACGCTCATGGCGTTCTTGGCGGGATCGAGTACGGCGCTGTTTGCTCTATTAGCCGGAACGGGGGCGCTGTGTCTATGGCCAATACGGCGGAAGATGAGGCTGGTTAGATGGGGAATCGCGGGAACGCTAATTGCGGGGCAGATCTACATGACGTCGCCGGTGTGGCACATCATCTCAGACGTGAGCCTTTCGGCGGATTCGTCCTCATACCATCGCTACGCACTGGTGGATCAATGCATCAGGCACTTTTGGGTGTGGGCGCTGGTCGGAACGAAAGCGTACGCGTCGTGGGGCTGGGACATGTGGGACTTGAGCAATCAATACGTTTTCACGGCGGACCAGTCGGGGCTGATTCCGCTGATAGCGCTGATTGCCATTTTGGTCTTCGGATTCAAGTATATCGGGAGGATGCGGAAGCTGGTGGAAGGAAACAAGCAGGAGGAATGGTTTATCTGGGCGATCGGTGCCTCGCTATTCGCCAATCTTGTGGCGTTTTGGGGCATCAGCTATTTCGATCAGACGATTGTTCCCTGGTACGCGGTGCTGGCAATTATCTCAGTGATGACACTGGCTGCCAGAAAACCGAGTCGGGCAGAGGAACCTGCGGTGGTGGGAATGATGCCGAACTACGGTCCCGCGCTGGCTGCCGGCAGGGGGGAGTTTCCTTCGGCAGCGCGGCCGGTGGCGACGCAGCAAGGGTCTCAATCCAAGCGGCTTGGGACGGGGAAAATCGCGCGACAGCGAGGGACCTAAGGTGTCCTATTGGGTACAGACGGGCACGGCAGCCATGGGGCAACGAACGAAAGGGTGCGACGATTACGGGAATACCGTCATGAAATTATCAGTCATCATACTTTGCTGGAACGATCGGAAGGTGATCCGCGATTGTCTCACCTCGATTTACGCCGAAACTCGTCAGACTGAATTCGAGGTGATTGTGGCGGACAACGGATCGACGGATGGGTCGATCGAGATGATCCGCGGTGAGTTTCCGCAGGTACGATTGATCGAGAACGGCAGGAATCTGCGGTTCGCGAAAGGCAATAATGCCGGAATCGCGGAAAGTCGTGGCGAATACGTTTTGATCCTGAACCCGGACACGATCATCCATGATGGGGCGCTTGACAAGGTTGTGGCATTCGCGGAGCGGCATCCGGAGGGCGGAGCGTTTGGATGCCGGGTGACCTTCGCGGATGGATCGTTTCAACGATGTATGCGACCTCTGTATACGCTGCGCTCGGAATGGTTTGCGGCGCTCGGACTAACAGAGCTCGCAAATGTATCGGAGCGGCTTCATGCTGGCGAGTACACCGGATGGAAGGGGGACAACGAGAGGACAGTTGGTTGGCTGGCCGGTTGTTTCATTGTAGTTCGGGGCGAGCTACTGAGGCGATTGGGTGGGTTTGATCCTCGGTTTTTCTACTATTTCGAAGATACTGACCTATGCCAGCGAATTTGGAATGAGGGCTACACGATCCTCTACACGCCGGAAGCGACGATCACACATCTTGTCGGGCAGTCGACGAACAAGCGGTTCAAACCGCTGGGATTCGCTCTTGATGCGCAGGTGACGCGGTACTTCTATTTCTACAAATACTTTGGGGCAAAAGGAGCGCGAAGCTGTCGGCGGGCTGCATTGACTGGGCTCCTGCTCAGGAGATTGCGATACGGAGTGTCGCACCTCTTGGCGCGAAACGAGGAGAGCAAGAGCCGGGCGGAGCTTCTGCGATCCTTGTACGAATGGAACTGGCGCGTTGATCCGGTGCGGCTGGCTGAAACAGGGGAAGAGCCGGAGCTCAACTTTCAAGGGATGGATCGAGTGCTCGAAAGATAGTCGGCAAATTTGTTGGATTGTGACACGCGCCAAATTCAAAAGCGGAGGCACTCGGACATCGATGGAATTCAAGATTGAGTCGCGGCACATGAGGGACGTTGCGGTGATCGTACCGGAAGTTTTTCAGGATAGCCGAGGGTTTTTTATGGAGACGTACCGGGAAGATAAGTTCAGGAACCTGGGTTTGCCAAGCGTTTTTGTTCAGGACAATCATTCGCGATCAGCGAAGGGCGTTATTCGAGGCCTGCATTTCCAATGGGAGCCGCCGATGGGGAAACTGATGCGCGTTACGGCAGGAAGCGCATTTCTTGTCGCTGTCGATATCCGCAAAGGATCTCCCACACTAGGCAAATGGGTAGGCGTGGAAACTTCCGTTGAGAATAGACGTCAGGTATGGGCTCCGGCAGGATTCGCGCGAGGATTTTGCGTGCTGTCTGAGTTTGCCGAGATTCAGTACAAGTGCACAGGGCTTTACAGCAACAAAGGTGAATCTGGAGTCCTTTGGAACGACCCGGCGATTGGCATCGATTGGCCGATTCGGCTAGACGAGGCGCAGCTTTCAGAGAAGGACAAAAAGGCGCAAACGTTGGCACAGTGGCTCGCATCGCCAAATTCCGAACATTTCCAATATTAAGATCGAACCCAGGGCCAATACTTGGAGGAGAGACAAATGAAGGTTTTAATTGCTGGTGGCGCAGGTTACGTTGGCAGCGTGTTAATTCCGAAGCTGCTGGACCGCGGATACAAAGTGGATGTCGTCGACCTCTTCTGGTTCGGCAACCACTTGCCGCGGCAGGTGGGGATCCTCAACAAGGACATCTTCCAGCTTACGGTAGAAGACCTGGAGACCTACGACCAGGTTGTGTTTCTTGCCGGGCTTTCCAATGATCCCATGGCCGAATTTTCGCCGAGCAAAAACTTTATTTTCAATGCGGCTGCCCCAGCGTACTTGGCGTACACGGCTAAGAAGGCAAAGGTTAAGCGATACATCTACGCCTCATCTTGCTCCGTTTACGGCTACACGGAAAACGAGCTGTTTGATGAAACGCGTCCGGTAAGTTCGAATTACCCCTACGGAATTTCGAAGCTTCAGGGCGAACAGGCGGCGACGCAGCTAGCCGACGAGAATTTCTCCGTGATCGCGCTGCGGAAGGGCACGATTTCGGGCTACAGCCCGCGCATGCGCTTCGACTTGATTGTGAACACTATGTTTCGGAACGCGGTGAGAGAACGGGTGATCAACGTCAACAATCCATCCATATGGAGGCCGATCCTGAGCATTAACGACGCGGCCACAGCCTACATCCGAGCGATCGAGGCAAATTACAAGCTGTCGGGAATTTTCAATGTGGCTTCTGGAAACTACACCGTCGGAGAAGTGGCGGACCAGGTGAAGGCGGCGGTCGAGGATCGACTGCAGATTCGAGTGAACTTGAACATCAAACACATCCAGGATTTCCGGAATTACAAAGTCAGCACGGACAAAGCGAGCAACGTGTTGAGTTTTCATGCAAGCGGAGACGTCCGGTCGATCGTTGGAATGCTGGTCGATAACATGGAAAAGTTCAAAGACTGGGACAACCCGGAGTATTCGAACATCCAACAGTTCAAAAAGTTGGAGAACGACATGGAGGTTCCGACTCTAGCCGGGGCAACCGTCCGATGAAGATCGCCGTTATCGGCGCGAGCGGGCAACTCGGTCACGACGCGGTTTCGGCGTTTACGGCGAAAGGGGACGAAGTTTGTCCCTTAACGCATGCCGAGATCGAGCTGTCGGATTTCGGCTCGGTGCAAGCCATAATGAAAAAAGCGCAACCGGAACTGGTGATAAACACGGCTGCCATGCATCACGTGGAAAACTGCGAGCGCGAGCCCGAAAAAGCATTTGCCATTAACGGAATTGGGGCCGCGAATCTAGCATTGGCCGCCCGAGAGATCGGTGCAACGGTTATGCATATTAGCACTGATTACGTGTTCGACGGCGCGAAGGGGGAACCGTACGAGGAATCCGACAGCCCAATGCCGTTGAATGTCTACGGCAATACGAAACTTTCGGGGGAGTATTTCGTACGCTCAATAAGCGACAAGCACTTTGTCCTTCGGACATCAGCGATATATGGAAAACACCCATGCCGAGCCAAGGGAGGATTGAATTTCATCGAGCTGATGTTGAAGCTAGCTCGCGAGCGGGGCGCCGTTCGCGTCGTCAATAATGAATTTGTAAGCCCTACATCCACTGCAGAAATAGCCCGCGAAATGGTGGAGTTAAGCCGGAGCGACCATTACGGTTTGTATCATGCGACGGCCGAGGGCAGTTGCTCTTGGTACGAGTTCGCGCACGCGATATTCGATTTAGCGAAGGTCGATGTGAAGCTCGAGGCCGCCCGGCCGAACGAGTTTCCCGCAAAGGTTGCGCGGCCACTGTACTCCGTGCTGGAGAACCGCGCACTGAAATGCCACGGGTTGAACGTCTTCCGTCCGTGGCAGGAAGGCCTTCGCGAATACCTTCTGCACGCACAGCCGTAAACAACGTGGAATCGCCTATTTATTCATCCAATCGCAACTGCGTCAACGAAGCCGGCGTACTTGAGCCCGGCGCCGCTGGGCGGAAAGCCACTGGCTGTTATGTGCTCATGACGGCGGCGTATAACGAGGAAGAGAACATTGGGAAGACTATTGATTCGGTTCTAGCGCAGACGCGGCTGCCGGAGCGATGGGTAATTGTAAGCGACGGATCGCAAGACGCGACCGACGATATCGCGCAGGGCTATGCAAGGCAGCACGATTTTATCAGCTTTCTCAGGATGACAAGAAAACCCGGCCGCAGCTTTGGGTCCAAAGTGATCGCGCTGCAGCACGCCGCCGAGCTGCTAAATGGCGCCACTTTCGAATTCATCGGAAATCTTGACGCGGATATCACGCTCGCGCCTGCGTACTTCGAAGATCTTTTGAATCGCTTCGAAGTGAATCCGAAATTGGGTATCGCGGGGGGGTTCGTACACGACAAGATCGGCGGTTGTTTTCGGAACCGCAGGTCCAATCGGACGTATTCCGTGGCCCATGCGGCACAGTTGGTTCGTCGACAATGTTATGAGCAATTTGGCGGTTACGCGGTGCTCGAGTATGGTGGCGAGGATTGGCACGCGCAGATATCGGCCAGAATGAATGGTTGGCAAGCAGAAGCGTTTCCTGACCTGCCTGTATTCCATCATCGACGGACGGGAGAAGCCGACAATTTGGTCCGGCACAAGTTCCGTCAGGGCCGAATGGATTACGCGCTAGGAAGCGATCCTTTATTCGAGACACTAAAATGTCTGGAACGAGTCTGTGAAAAACCATTTTTAATTGGCGGATTAGCGCGTCTGGTGGGTTTCTGGTGGTCATGGACGCGCCGCGAGCGTAAACCCGTATCGATTGAATTTATCGCGTACTTAAGAGAAGAACAGCGGGACAAATTAAAGGCAATCTTCAGTTGAACGCGAGACTAGGTCCATACGACGTGGCATCGATGTGAAGTCCCGAAGTTGGCTATACTGTGATTCGCAATGACGTAGACCGGCCGGACCTTTCTTCTTTCAGCGAAACTCAAGTGGCCGAAGAGATCCAATACGTAGCGAAAAAAAAGAGAGCTAGGCCAGTCGGTTCACGGCCGGGGACGGCCGATTCATCCTCGCGTGGAATCGCGTGAAGCGCGTTATAAAAATTGGCGTCAGTCTTGTGTTCTACTTTTGTGCGGAAGCTTCTGACAAATTCTTACGGATGTTGGGAAGGCCACGTCCAGCGATCAGCGTGGTTTTGCACTACCACGGCGTGCGTCTTGGCGAGCGTTCGAGATTCGCTCAACAAATGGATACTTTGATCCGCCTGGCTATTCCGATTTCGGCAGGCAACCGCGATCCATTGCAGCCAGGAAAACGGTACGCGGCTTTGACGTTTGATGATGGTTTTCAAAACGTCGTTGAGAACGCAGTGCCCGAGATGATCATTCGAAAGATTCCCGGAACTATCTTCGTTGTACCTAGTCTGCTCGGCGGAAACCCAGTATGGGACACACTGGGAGCGGATTACATTTTGAAGGAACCTCTTATTTCGGCGGCGCAGCTAAAGGCGCTACCCGCGGAACTGATCACGATTGGATCTCACACAGTCACTCATGCGTGGCTCCCCTCTGTTACCGAACCCGAAGCGCGCGAGGAAATCTCTGCGTCGCGTGAGAGATTACAGCGTCTGCTAGATAAAAAAATCGATCTCTTCAGTTTTCCCTACGGGCAATCTAACGAACAACTAATCGAGCTGTGCCGCGAGGCAGGCTATTCCCGGGTGTTTACAATCGTACCTAGCTTGGCCTTTCGTGATCCTCACGAGTTTGTAACCGGACGAATCGAGGCTAACCCGGGTGACTGGCCCGTCGAATTTTATCTGAAGTTGCTGGGCGCCTATAGTTGGCTACCATCGATTTTGAAGATTAAGAAGAGGTTGCTGGGTTTCCTATCGTTGGATGGATATTCGGCCGGGGGTTCTGGCGCGGACCGGGACGATCCCGAATCGTAGTAGAGACCCACTGCGGACCGGCTCTCGGACGTGCCGAGCCCTTGCCGTTCGTGGGCGACCACACGAGGATGAGATGAGCAGAAACGAGATCGAACGACAAATTCGCGATTATTTAGCGGCCAATTATCTTCTCGGTCGCAGCGATATGCTACACGGTGATTCCGCCTTACTGGGCAATATCATCGATTCGACGGGCACATTAGAGTTGGTTGGCTTCCTCCAGAGGAACTTCAAGATCACCGTAGATGACGAAGATATAGTCCCGGAAAATCTCGACTCGATCAGCCGACTGGTCGCTTATGTGGAAGGAAAGATACCAGCAGGGACCTAAAGGCCCTTACCTGGAAGTTGGGACAAAAGTTTGCCCTTAAAGGATAGCCGCTTCCCTATTTTTGGGCGAATTGGAGGCAATCCCTTGTTTTAAAGGGACTTCCGAAGGATTAAATGGTTAGCCAGTTGCTGCTCTCTGGCGCGTAATAACGTTTGATCACAGATCGCGGCAGAGGTGACCGAGACATTATGGTAGACGTGGCGATAGTTGGAGCGGGACCCTACGGACTTTCGATGGCCGCCCACTTGCGGCGCGCTGGAGTGCCGTTTCGCATTTTTGGGCGCCCGATGGATAGCTGGCAGAGTCACATGCCTAAGGGCATGATGCTCAAATCTGACGGCTTTGCTTCCACCATAGACGACCCCGACCAGAAGCTTACGCTGAAACAATTCTGCGCCGACCGGGGCATCAATTATGCGGATCTGGGCGTCCCGGTTAGCTTGGACACGTTCGTTGCGTTCGGCCTAGCGTTCAAGGGCCAGCTTCTGCCTGAAATCGAGAACAAGCTGGTGGCAGATATCGAGCAGTTTGTGGGTGGGTTTACGCTCACGTTGGAAGACGGCGAGAAGGTGAAAGCCCGGCAAGTGGTGCTGGCGATCGGCATTACGCATTTCCAGCACGTTCCCACCAATCTCGCGCGACTGCCGGCGCGGTTCGTATCTCACAGCTTTCAGCATTCCGATCTGGAGCCGTTCCGCGGCCGCCGCGTGGTGGTAGTCGGCGGCGGCGCCTCTGCGACCGATATTGCAGGTTTGCTGCATGAAAGTGGCGCCAAAGTACAACTTGTTGCGCGCGATCGAAAGCTGAACTTTCACAACAAACCAAATCCGAACCAGCGGCGATCGTGGTGGCAACGGCTGCGGCATCCGCAGTCCGGGCTGGGACCCAGTCTTCGTTCGCGCTTTTTCTGCGACGCGCCACACTGGTTCCATCGGCTACCTGCGGGCTTGCGGCTGAAGATCGTTAAGAAACATCTCGGGCCTTCCGGAGGCTGGTTCGTCAAAGATATGGTGATAGGTAAGGTGCCGCTGATGCTTGGATGCACGGTAGAAAAGGCCGACATCCAGGGAGAGCACGTCTGTCTAAAACTTCGCGGGGTCGATGGAACGCCGCACGAAATCGTCGCCGACCACATCATCTGCGCCACCGGTTATCGAGTGGATGTAAACCGCCTGAAGTTTTTGAACCCGAAGGTTCGTTCTGAATTGAAGACGCTCGAAGGCTCTCCGGTGCTGTCGGTGAATTTCGAATCGACGATGCGAGGACTCTATTTTGTAGGAGTAGCGGCGGCCACCAGCTTCGGACCGCTGATGCGCTTCGCGTTTGGCGCGAGGTACACAGCTCGCCGCTTGACGCGAGTGCTCGCGAATGCGCGGGTCTACACCAGGGCTTCTGTCACAAGTCCCAACGTCGTTCGAGCGGCGGAGTGACTCTGGCGGCCGGATGAAAGACGAAACAATCGCCATTCACGCGGGGTACGACGGAGATCCGACCACGAGAGCCGTGGCGGTGCCGATCTACCAGACGGTTGCTTTTGAGTTCGACAGCGCGGAACACGGAGCGGCGCTGTTCAACCTCGAAGTTCCAGGAAACATCTACACGAGGATCGGCAACCCCACAAACACGGTACTCGAGAAACGCGTTGCCGCGCTCGAGGGCGGCGTGGGAGCCTTGAGCGTGAGCGCAGGGATGGCGGCAATCCACTACGCGCTGGCAAACATCACTGAGGCAGGCAACAATATCGTTTCGATTCCGCAGCTTTACGGCGCCACGTACACCCTCCTCGCCCACATCTTTCCAAAGCAAGGAATCTGCAGTCGCTTTGCGAAGTCCGATGAGCCTGCGGCCGTCGAAGAGCTGATCGACGAAAATACACGCGCGGTATACTGCGAAAGCGTGGGCAACCCGGCCGGCAATGTAGCCGATATCGAGGGTCTTGCGAGAGTGGCACACAAGCACGGTGTGCCTTTGATCGTGGATAACACGGTGGCCACGCCGATTTTGATGAAACCGATCGACTACGGTGCGGACGTGGTCGTGCATGCGATGACCAAGTTCATGTGCGGCCATGGCACCTCGATCGGTGGCATGATCGTGGACAGCGGTAGATTTCCTTGGCGCAAATACCCCGAGAAGTTCTACATGTTCAACCGACCCGAAATTGCTTATCACGGAGTGGTCTACGTGGATCAGTACGGCGAGGCGGCGTTCGTGGCGCGGTGCCGCACGGTCTGCCAAC
The DNA here is from genome assembly GCA_049591475.1 of Candidatus Acidiferrales bacterium. GTDB lineage: Bacteria > Acidobacteriota > Terriglobia > Acidiferrales > UBA7541 > Palsa-295. Next base: position 48,653 of record JBAWEZ010000009.1, on the reverse strand, counting down.
GCAACACAGGCTCTACGCTCTCTCCCTTCAACGGTTTTCTCTTCTTGCAAGGGATCGAAACGCTGGCTCTGCGCATGGAGCGCCACGTAGAAAATGCACGGAAAGTCGCGGAATTCCTTCGTGAACACCCTCGGGTGGAATGGGTGAACTACGCTGGGTTCCAGGATAGCCCTCTCTATACCATGGCGCAAAGGTATATGGGCTCGAAGCGCTGCTCCCTGCTGACATTTGGAGTGAAGGGCGGGTTTGAAGCCGGGAAGAAGTGTTTCGACGCGCTGAAACTGTTCAAGCGTATGGTGAATATGGGAGATGCGAAATCGCTGGCATGTCATCCGGCGTCCACCACACACCGGCAATTGACGCCGGAAGAACAGGCCAAGGCGGGCGTCACGCCTGAGATGCTGCGCTTGAGCGTAGGAATCGAGCATATCGACGATATTCTTGCGGATCTCGATCAGGCAATCGACGCAGCGGCATGAAAGTGGCTTTGCCATTGGAATTATCCGCATCAAGGAATTGCAGATGCCTTTGATGGCAGACAGAGATCGAATACCCGATCACTTCGGAGCGAACGACGATGCCCCGACGGTGCGTGTTTTAGAGACGGCTGATGCGCCCCGGCGATGCGTTCGGGTGGGCCTAATCAACAACATGCCGGATTCCGCGCTGCAAGATACCGAGTCGCAATTTTTCACTTTGCTCGCGGCCGCCGCCGGCGATCTTCCGGTCCATATCGACCTCTATTCGCTTCCGGAAATACCCCGCGAAACACGAGGAAAGCGGCACATCGCGCGTTTCTATCGTTGCATCGATGATCTGTGGAATGGCAGTCTGGACGGCATCATCGTTACCGGAGCTGAACCACGGCAGGCAGATCTTCGACAGGAGCCGTACTGGAACAGCTTGGCCGCTTTGCTTGATTGGGCGGAGGTAAACACGAAATCTGCGGTTCTTTCTTGCTTAGCGGCTCACGCTGGTGTGCTGCATTCGGACGGCATTGAACGCCGTCCCCTGCGAGTGAAAAAGTGCGGTGTATTCGAGCAGTCAGTAGTCCGTGCGCACGCGCTTACAGAGGGAATTACAGCGCCAGCCAGCTTCCCTCACTCGCGCTGGAATGAAGTCTGCGAAGCGGAACTGACTACGGCCGGTTATACGATCCTGACCAAATCTCCGGAAGCCGGAGTGGATCTTTTCGCAAAGAAGAAGAACCGCAGCCTCTTCGTTTATTTTCAGGGTCATCCCGAATACGGAGCCCGGACGCTGCTAAAGGAATACCGCAGGGACATTGGCAGATATTTGAGGAGAGAGCGCGACGCTTATCCTTCGATGCCAAGCGGCTATTTTGATTCCGAGTCCGCCAAGCTCGCCGTGAATTTCCAGGAGCGCGCGCGATCGAACCCCGATCCGGAACTCCTGGCAGATTTCCCTAGAGAAGAGTTAGCGCGCGGCCTGTCGCCTCACTGGAGGCCCACCGCCCTTCGAATCTACGGAAATTGGTTGCAGTATGTAGCTGGCCGAAAAATTGAAGCGCCGAGATTAGCAGCCGCCGCTAGTTCGGGCTATCGAGCGAGCCCCTATTGAGCGTGGGCCGAAGTGTATGGTCCGTTCCGCCGATGAAACTTCTCGCGAGAGTCCATGAATAACAGTTCGTTCGCCGACATTTCAAGTGTACCGCTCATGCGCATCGGCGACATAGTGAAGCTGCGAGCCGACGAGTCTCCCGACCAATTGGCCCTTGTTGAATCTACGGGATCGTGGACCTACCGTGCATTATCATCTGCCATAGCCGATACCGAAACTTGGCTCGCTGAATCCGGAGTGCGCTCCGGCGACCGGGTCATGATTGTGTGCGAGAACTGCCGACCGTTTGTAGCCACGCTGTTTGCTGTTACCAATCTAGATGCTTGGCCGGTGCTGGTGAACGCTCGACTTTCGGTGAGCGAGGTGGACAGAATCCGCGATCACTGTGGTGCGCGATTGGTGATCTATACGGTGGACGCGTCGCCGCACGCAGCCGATCACGCGAAACGAAGGGGCGCTTCGATTCATCGGTTTGGCGAGATTGGTTCGGTCGGATTGAGCGATCGCGACGATAACGCGATTTCGGAACTGCTTGACGCGAATGCCGCAGATCGCGTAGCGGCTCTGATTTATACGTCTGGAACCACCGGAAGTCCGAAAGGCGTGATGCTGACGCATAAAAACCTTTTGTACATGGCTTCGGTGTCATCCAAGATCCGCAAACTTGGTCCGGGCGACCGTTTGTATGGCATTTTGCCGATGTGCCACGCAGTGGGTCTGTCAGTCGTGCTGCTCGGCGGATTGCTGAGCGGCGCGTGTATTTACCTGGCGTCGCAGTTCGATCCGATTACCGCTCGCCGCACGATAGAGACAGAACGGCTGACAGTTGTTTTGGGTGTTCCGGCGATGTTCGCGCAGATGTTGGAATACGCAAAACTTCGTGGAGTGAAACGTTTCGACCTGCCGGAGCTTCGCATTATTTCTTCTTCCGGCGCCCCGCTACATCCAGCAACAAAATCCGCCACGGAAGAATTATTTGGGCTCGTGCTCCACAACGGTTACGGAATCACCGAATGCTCTCCAACTATCGCACAGGCGAGCCCAGAGGGGCCTCGATCGGATAGCTCGGTGGGCCGCGTCCTGCCGGGAATCGAAGTGAAGTTCGTCGGCCCCGATGGCAAGGAGGTGGGCGCCGGCGACGTTGGCGAGCTGCGGGTGCGCGGGCCGAACGTAATGAAGGGCTATTATCGTGCGTCGGAAGAAACCGCAGCGGCGATTGACAACGATGGATGGTTCAATACACGAGACCTAGCGCGGTTCGAAGACGGATTTCTATTCATCGTCGGACGCACGAAGGAACTGATCGTCCACCGCGGTTTCAATGTTTATCCCGCCGAAGTAGAGGCCGTGATCAGCAGCCACCCGGCCGTTGCTCGGTGCGCAGTGATCGGCTGGCGCAGAAATGGCGATGAGGACGTGGTCGCGTTCGTGCAGGCAGCCGAAGGTGCGGCGCTCGATGTAAGTGAGATAGCCAAGCACGCTGCAGATCGTCTCGCAAACTACAAAAGGCCAGCAGATATCCACATCGTACAAGAAATGCCCACCACCACCACCGGGAAAGTCGCAAAGAACGAGCTTGCCAAAATGTTTGCAGAACCCTTCACAGCCGGGATTTGACAAGCGTAGCTATACAGCGAACCTCCGAACGTTCTCGCCTTCTCCCTCTGGCGGCATCCTGTCAACACAGCCGCAAATCTTCTCCAGCGGTTTAGGTGCACGCCATCAACCTCATTCGTTGCCCTCACAACGGCAAATCCAGACTAGACTGCCCAATTTCGAGCAAGGATTTTTGCGCTGCGGCCCATCTAATCCTCTGGTGTTTCCTTGGGGGCAACAAGGCACGCCGGTCTCCTCACCATAGCGTTTTGCCGCGTAGTAAGAACCTGTGTCGCACTGAGAGAAGACGTTTGGCTGCGCGCCGATACCTGCGCCGAATCAGAGATAGGGGCATGCGAGCGGCCATCACGAGAAACGGTCGCGCATCGTCGCCGCTCCACCATGCCAATTCTCGCGACCGACCGGCTGGGTACGCATTGACGTCTGCCGTTTCTGGACGATAGGACCCTCGAAGAGCTGCCAGGAAGCGGAATGATTCAACCGAGAACCTTCGTCCGGCGAGCATGGGAGCATTCTGAATACGCTGGCCGGTCAGATCGAGATACTGTGCTCGAACCACGTCTATTCCTGCTCCGTTCTCGAACATTCGGAAGTTCTGACCCATACGCGGATTACAGTCCAATAACTTGTATTGGCCGTCTCGCTTATCCCGTCGCCAGTCGGTATCAACGATGCCCGAATAGCCGACAAATCTCAGCAAGTTTTCAGTTTGGCAGCGTAGTGTGTCGTTGGGGACCGAAAGGCCGACGGCAGTAGATCCCGCACGTGCCGGGTAGGCAAGCAACTTTCGCCCGGTGAATGTGAGATAGATGCCCTTCTCTGAGTTGCAGTACCCGTGTGCTATCCAATCCTCGCCTTCTACGTATTCCTGGAGGATGCTATGTGACGTTTCAATACTCCCCAATCCGTCGTAAAACCCAATTAGTTCTTTGGGGCTCGATACTATTTGAGTGCTGAACCTGTCGTGTAACAGCGTCCATTGTTCCGCGGCTTTCACGACCACCGGGAATTTCGAAGTCTCGGCGAAAGTTACGACATCTTCGATCGAATGCGGCACGACGGTTCGCGGAACGGATATGCCGATTTTCAAGCACAGGGCATGTAGATGGATTTTGTCGGCTAGTTGGCGGGGAACTTGCGTCTTGACCTGCGGTAGGACGAACCATTGCGCCAGTTCCGCGCTGTTTTCCGCTGCGAATATCGCCGAGAGGTCATCTATTGGGAAGAGTACCGACGGACGGCCTATCGAGTGGCCAATCTCCAACATCGCGTCGAGGAAAGAGGCCCGGTCCCTCGGCCAGCTTTCCCAGACGAAGGCTCTCCTGAGGTAATGCGATGCTGAAACCGGAGTCCATCTTCGCGGAACAACGGCGTAGACGGTCGCGCCTAACCTGCCAAGCGTTCTAGCCGCCGCCAGGGCTCCGTGGTGGATCGTGCCACCACTTGCTCTCACAATGAGTGCCGGGTAGATTACCAAATCGAGCGGAATCCTTCCTCAATTCAACGACCGCGCGGGCTCAATTCTCGACACATTTTGGCGCCGAAGCTGCACGACGACCGCGTGATGCCGGCGCGAGATGCGAGGCGAGGTGACGCGCTGCAAAATCCGTCCCCGCCAGAAACCGCATTACGGGACCAAAGGAGTTCGCACTGGCAATGCTTGTGAAATATAGACCAGGAACGGTCGATTCGAAATTGACGGACAGTCGCGGCGCGCCTTCGTCGTGTGCGATCTGTGATCGCAGTTCCTGGGAGAGGAATGGAAGCTTCTGGAACTCAAAGCGGTACCCAGTCGATGCAACCACGTGATCGGCAATAAGTTCCATAGCCTGCGCATTCTGTTTTGTGATTGATACAGCAACTCGCCCCCCCGTCATTTTGACGGCGCGAACGTGATGGCCTAGAAGTACGGGCATTTGCTCGACGACCCGCTCCTTCAGCCACCAGGCTCCGGCGGGGCCGAGCGTCGCCTTCACGAGCGAAAGCCGCATCTGCCGAGGTAAGGCGTGAAACAGCTGGGGAGCGTTGTCGTAAACCCATAGTTTCAGCCCATCGCCTAGCCGGGTTCTGGGAAGCCGCAGGCGCTGGTAGTTGGATCGGCGATCCGTCGAGGGGATCCGATTCCAGTAAAGCCTCGGCGCACGAACGATCAGAGAGACCGAAGCTCCTTCGTCCTTCAATATCGCAGCCGTCTCCAGGGCTGATTGACCGCCACCAATGACGGCTACGTGCTTGCCTTTGAACTTGCTGAAATCATAGTGGTCCGCGGAGTGCGAGCATAATTCTTGGTTCAGCTCGCGAAGTTCTGGCGGAATATGCTCCATGTGATCGAGGCCCGTGGCGAGCACCACCTTTGCGGATCGTAAGGTCTCTCCGCTGTCGAGCTTTATGTCAAAGCCGCTAAGCCCCTTACTCACGGCTGTGACTTGGAAGTTCTCCACCTGTGGAACGAGCTTCCGTTGAAAGGAAAGCGCATAGCTGGCAAAGAGCTCCCGCGAGAGCGGCACGGCGTAGTCGTTGTAAGGAAGTCCGTGCTCGTGGAAATATTCCGCCAAGCTATAGCGCCCATCCGGATCGGGCAAATTCGATGCGCAAGCCTCCGATTTGAGATTCATGGAATTCGGCATCTGCGACACCCAGCGCCGCATCGGCGATCCGAAGATACGAAAGTCGACGTCCAGAAACTGCAGGTGCGCCGCAATTGCGACTCCGTACGGACCGGCTCCTATGATGCAAACTGTGGGTTCGGCCTTAGAATGCATGACCAACGTCCTCGTGCTCCTTTTGTATCCCAATCGACTCAAGGGCCTGTTGACCGGCTGCCGAGGTTCGACACGTCTTTGCACCGCCAGGTAAGCCAAACTCTCGCGATGCACCGAGTGAAAACACTTGTCTTATAAGAGATCGTTCGAGGCAGCTCGCACTTCTCGAATGCTAGCAGACAAGATCGACACAGCGCAAGTCACTGATATATAATCTGTTACGTCACTTATTCTCCCAAATGCGTGATATGACGCGCCCGATGCCGTGGGGCCAATAATACCGCTGAATGCGGGGGTGGTCTGCCCTTAACAGGGAACCTCGATCAAACTGGGGCCCGCGCTCGCATAGCCTTTCTTCAACGCGGCGCTGAATTCCTCAAGCGATCTTACGCGTGTACCAGGAACGCCCATGCCATGCGCAAGCGCCACCCAATCCAGGTCGGGCTCGCCGATATTGAATAACGCCTTAGCACGAGGCCCTGCCTCACCCACCTTCAGGTTCGAGTATTCACGTTTCAGGACGCCATAAGCGCGATTCGCAAATACCACCGTCACGACGTGAAGACCTTCGCGGGCCATTGTCCATAGCGCCTGCAACGTGTACATCCCACTGCCGTCAGCAGTGAGGCATAGCACCGGCCGGTCCGGACACGCTGTTGCCGCCCCTACCGCCAAGGGCATGGCGATCCCGATCGAACCGCCAGTGCACGCAAGCCAATCATGCGGAGAACAACCTTGCGTGGCCGTGAGAATACCTTTGCCGGACGTCATTGACTCGTCCGAGACAATCACTTCCTCGGGTAGGGTAGCGGCGATTGCGAGCGCGAGGCCAGAGAGCGAAATTTCTCCGCTGGGCGCTGGCGGGCGACCGGACTTTGCCATGTTGACGCTAGAGTTTTCTGCACCGAGCGCTTCGGCCAGGCGCATGAGCGCGGCATTCCCGTCCTCAGTGGCATCTGCCAGCGTGAATATTTCGCAATCCGGTTGCGTCGGCTGACTCCTCTTTCCCTGATACGCGAAATATGAAACGGGAGCGGCTGCGCCGACCAAAATCAGTTGCGGGAATTCGCTGAACTGTTCGGTAGCCTGCTCCCGCACGTAGGCCACACGCTCGATCACCGGCGTGCCCGCGCCGTGCCGCAGGCGCGTGAATGGGTACGGGGCAAAGAGTTTTGCGCCCGTCATCGACGCAATTTTCCCGGCCGTCGTAAGCCCCTCCTCGAAAAGCGCGTTCCCACCAATGAGTATCGCCGTTCTCCGACTCGCGCGGAGCATTGCTGCAGCGCGCTCGATTCGTTCGACGTCAGGCACGCCAGCCGACGCTGGAGCGCAAACGATTGGCGCAGTCGCGCCTTGGTTCCAGGCCACGTCGGCTGGAATGATAAGGGTCGCAATTTGTCCTGGCGGAATCCTGGCATTTGCAATCGCGTCGGCCGTATCGCAGCCTGCGTTTCGAACTTCTTGTGTAGTCCTCAACCATGCTGAATAAGGACGCGCAATCGCTTCTATGTCGGATGTTAGAGGTGCGTCGTAACCCAAATGATAGGCGGGATGCTGTCCAATGAGGTTCACCATCGGTACGTGAGCTCTGCTGGCGTTATGCAGGTTGGCCATCCCATTCGCAAAACCCGGTCCTAAGTGAAGCAGTGTGCACGCCGGCTTCCCGGTCATTCGCGCGTAACCATCTGCCGCACCGATCGCCACACCTTCGAAAAGCGCCAGAACGCAGCGAACCTCCGTGGAGCCATCAAGTGCGGCAACCAAGTGCATCTCGGAGGTGCCCGGATTAGTGAAGCAGGTATCGATTCCTCCGGCGACCAGCGAACGAATCACAGCCTCGGCGCCATTCATAATGATCGGACCTCTTTCGCTTGGGAATGCCGATTATTGTGGCCGGCGATGCCAGAAAAGTTCGCCGACCCCGTGCTCTGATCAGTTCTCAATTGACGCAATTCAGGTTGCCCTGAGTCCGTTGCCGCAGTATGCGATCACATCAGCGCTAGGCATCGAATTCGCGCGCGCATCGCGAAAGTACTGTCGCGAGATGCTCCGGGTACTTGGTGAGCATCTCGAAGTGATCGCCGGGAGCGGTTTCGAGCTGAAATTCCATTGCCAAGCCGCCCCAAATTGCGGCGGGATCGTCGGGGAAAACCGAAGCGACAGCCGCGCGCACAAAGTTAATTTTCCCATTGTAGAAGCGGGGACGATATTTTTCGAGTGCCGCATAGCCGCTTTCGCGAACCCGGCGCATGGCCGCCTTGGTATTGGCCGACAACTGAAGTTCTTCGGTTAGTTTTTGATCGTGCTTGCGGTCGGGATTGGGCAACTGTTCCTTGGCCCCCAATACGCGGCGCGCGGCCATACGCGCAAGCAGACGCAACTGTTGGTTTGGAGACAGGTGTCGAAGGTGCGGATAGGCATCGATCATCACGAGCACGCCGGGATTTTCGCCTCCCTCTTGCACGCGGCGCGCGATTTCCAGAACAACGAGTCCGCCGAGCGAGTGTCCGGCCAAGAAGTACGGCCCATGTGGCTGTACTTTCCTGATCGCTTCGAAATGAAAGTCTGCCATATCTTCGAAACGATTCAGGGGCTCGCTCACGCCGTCAGAGCCCTTCGCCTGGAGCCCGTATACGGGTCGATTGGAGTCAATGAGTTTCGCAAGTTCAAAAAATTCAAAAACGCTGCCGCCGACACCGTGCGCGATGAATAGCGGCGTATCTCTACCGCCCGCTCTCAGTTTAGTCAACGCGGGAATCTTGGCAACTTCGGAAGTTTCAAGACAGGCCGCCAGCGAAGCGATAGTTGGCGTGTGGTACATCGCAACAGGAGGAACGTGGCATCCGAGTTTGCTCTCAATTTCGCAGGACAACTTTGCGGCGAGTCGCGGATTTCCTCCAAGTTCAAAAAAGTTATCATCCGCCCCGATGCCTGGCTGCTTGAGCACGAGCTGCCAGATCGATGTCAGAACATCAACGGTTCGCGAACTTGCTTCCTGCGCCAAGCCTCGCCTTTTCGCCCAGTTTTTCGCTACTCGTGTTCGGGTGATTCGAGCACGCATCACCGCGAATCGCGGGTTCGCACCCGGAACGCTAAACAGCAATTCTAAAACGCCCCCAAAGTCTTAAGGGGACAGCCCTAACGCGTTTCTATCGTGAAAGGTGGCTTCGAACCCCTCCGGAATGTGCGAACTCCCAATACAGCTCCCTCGCTTTCGTGTAGAGCGGTCCGATCGGCAACGCGCGTTCGTCAATTTTGATCACTGGCACCACTTTTGAATAGTTGCCGCTCGAAAAAATTTCATCTGCCTTCTGAAAGTCCCCGTAGCTGAGGGACTTTTCGATCACTCTCAGGCCCGCCGAACGCATCAGTTTGATCACGCGCCTCCGAGTGATGCCATCTAGGAACGTGCCATTCGGAATCGGGGTGTAAACCACGCCGTCTTTGGCCATAAAGAGGTTAGACGTTGCGAGCTCGGCCACGTTCCCCACCATATCGCACACTGCCGCATTGTCGAATCCACGGGAGTGCGCTTCCAGCAACGCTCGGGCATTGTTTGGGTATAAGCATCCGGCCTTTGCATCGACGGGCATTGTTTCGAGCGTCGGCCGCCGGAAGGGTGAGATCGTCATTGAGAATCCGGTCGGTTTACGCATCGGCGCTTCATAGATGGTCATGCACCAGCGTGTTGATTCAGGATCGGGAGCCTGGATCCAGGGACCCTCTTTCTCGCCCCAATACATCGGACGTATATACAGCGGCACGTCTTTTTCAAACTTTGCAATTCCTTCGAGCGCAAGCTCAATCCAACGTTCGGTTGAAACAATTGGTTTAAGGTGCAGCTTTTGCGCGGATTCATTGACTCGAGCGCAATGGAGATCCAAGTCGGGAGTTACACCCTCGAACGCGCGCGCTCCGTCGAACACCAGCGAGCAGAGCCAGGCGGCATGCGTCCTAGGGCCCATGATAGGCACGTTACCCTCCTGCCATCGATCCTGAAAGAACGTCCAAGTCTTTGACCACTTGGGATCGCTACCCATTCAACTCTCCTAGGGAAACGCTGTTTATAATTGTGAATACGAATTCCGCTGCGCAAATGGCCTCCATCGAAACCAGGCATTCGCACGACTGCAAGCGCGCCAAGGAGAGCCGCTTACGTATGGCTTTGTCTGACCCGATCCAAACGAGCATCCGCGTGCTCCTAAGTGGGCAGATCGATGGCCGCAGACCGCGTTCGTGACGACGGAAACGTGGCAATACTATCGGGTTTAGCCACCCAATGTTGGAATTTATTTTCCTTGTTGTCACGGTTTCGTTTCCGGGATGGCGATCAACTGAGGGCACAACCTCTATTAAGATATGTATATTCATACAGTTAGCTGGAATTTGATCCCTCCGCGGAGAAAGCAGCTTTCACGATTTTGGAAACGCAGTTGCAGCATCTCCTCATGCGCAACTGGACTGCTTCCCTGCGAAAATGCCCTACGGACACGGGCTAGAGCTTAGCCTCGGCGCCGGTGGCGTCGCCATAAAATTATAAATAATGCTGGCCTTCCTGTGATACTCGGGACTGGGGCGCAAAAACCCGGGGGCGCCACAACTTTGAAATCGATCGCGCTTCTTGCTTGCACGTCTAGGTGGTTTCCGACTTCGAGATTGGCGATAGCGTTAGCAAGTTCGGGTTTCCGCGTCGAGGCGGCGTGCCCGTCGCGCCATTCTTTGCCTAAGCTGCGCTGCGTCTCCAAGACTTACGGGCATTTCGGTTTTACTCCAATTGCTTCTTTCGAGGCCGCGATCCGGGCTTCGGCACCCGATGTTGTGGTGCCTTGTGATGACGTGGCTGTGCGCTGCTTGCATCAGCTACATGAACGAGCACATTCGCGAAGAGCTGATAGCCCAATTTGTGACCTAATCGAACGTTCTCTTGGATCGCCTGGAACCTTTGCGATCCTCTACCAGCGAGCGGCGTTTCTTCACGTTGCCAGTAAGGAGGGTATTCGTGTTCCGGCTACGCAAGTCGTAAGGGATTGGAGCGACCTAGAGTCGTTCGCACGTTCAACGGGGTTGCCACTTGTCCTCAAGGCTGACGGCACCTCCGGTGGCGAGGGGGTCAGAATCGTTAAGACCCTCGAGGAAGCTGCGCGAGCATTCCGCTCCCTTTCATCTCCTCCATTGCTTGCGCGCGCCATCAAGCGCGCGCTGATTGACCAAGACTCGACTCTCGTGGCGCAATCTTTTTCCCGTCGGCGCGCCACGCTCAGCGCATGGCCATGAAGCTACCAGCACCGTGGTGTGCCGGAAAGGCGCGGTCCTGGCCGCTTTGCATTTCGAGGTAATCAACAAGTCGAGTTCTACCGGGCATTCTACGGTACTTCGTTTAATCGAAAACGCCGAAATGTCTGCGGCTGTCGCAAAAATCGCCCAGCGGCTCGGCCTTTCCGGTATGAATGGCTTCGACTTCATACTGGAAGCGGAGACCGGAAACCCCCACCTCATTGAAATAAACGCGCGCGCAACCCAAGTCGGTCACTTGACGCTTGGCCCGACTCGAGACCTGCCCGCGACCCTTTTCGCGTCTGTGACCGGTGAGCCGGTGCACGAATCTTCAACACTAACGGACAATGCCGTGATCGCGCTTTTTCCGCAAGAGTGGAGGCGGGACCCTTCGAGTCTGTATCTGTGCTCGGGATACCACGACGTGCCTTGGAACGAGCCGGAGCTTCTTCGCGTGCGTCGGTCATCGTCGGAAACAATGGACATGGTACGCGGAGAAGGAAACACTGCGAGGTCTAGCTCCCGTGCGGGCCCCGCGGTGTTGAATGACGGAACCGCACTCGTGCGGTCGGTCGGCCAGTCCGCCGCGACCGGCGAAGATATTCGGACCGGCGCTCTAGGATCGACGTTCTGCTAAACTCGTCATCAGCGAGGTTGTCGCTTTCCGGTTTTCAATCGGGAAAAATTGAAGAGGTGAAGTTTGCCATCCGTTAACGACCGAGAGAGAAAGTCTCTTTTCACCGAGGAAATTCTCCAGGATCCATACCCCACCTATACTCGTCTCCTCGAAGAGGGACCCCTCCATTACGTGGAGGTGGCTGGGAAATGGGCGGTGTGGTCGGTCTTCGGCCACTCCGAGTGTCTGGAAGTCGCGAAAGACCCTCGGTGCTCAGCGAAGCGGGCACACCAGATGCTGTTGCCGCTGCCATTCAGTCGGCAGGCAGAGTTCGCAGAGCTGGCGCGAATGCTTGGCCTGTGGCTGATTTTCATGGATCCGCCCGAGCACACACGTCTCCGCAAACTTCTGAACAAAGGATTCTCGCAGGCGGCCGTCGAAGCGTTGCGTCCGCAGATGGAATTGATCGTTGACCGGATGTTGGAGCCTTTGAAAGAAGGATCGGAAACGGAACTCATGCGCGAATTTGCGAACCCGATGCCGGTGCGCGTGATTTCCGAAATGATGGGTGTGCCTGAGGCTCTGCATGGCACATTCGTAAATTGGTCGCGAGCGATCGCAGTGTTTCGCGGCAATCCGAATCGAACCGTCGAAGAAGCGCAAGCAGCCCAAGACGCGCTGCTAAATATGACCGACTTTTTTAGAACAATGGTGGCCGAGCGAAAGAAAAACAAAGCTACCGATCTGATTAGCTTGCTTATCGGCATCGAGGAAGACGGAGAGGCGCTCACAGAAGAAGAATTGTACGCACAGTGCATCGCGCTTCTCTTCGCTGGTCATGAGACGACGCGAAATCTGATCGGCAACGGAATATACACGCTTTTGAGAAATCCGGAAGCGGCGGGAGAACTGAGGGGAAACCCGCAGATGATTCGCTCGGCTGTGGAAGAGCTTCTACGTTACGAGAGCCCAGTGCAATTCACAGCTCGCGTGTTGAAGGAAGATATGGAGGTTTGCGGCCAGCCCATACGCAGGGGCTGGTCTATTCTATGCATGCTGGGGGCGGCGAACCGCGATCCCAAGCAGTTTAGTGAACCCAATCAACTCAATTTGAAAAGGCTTAATAACCAACATCTGGCATTCAGTGCTGGACCGCATTTTTGCATTGGAAATCAACTCGCACGTCTGGAGGGGCAAATCGCGATCTTGCATTTGTTGCAGCGGTTTCCCAAGATGAACATCGTCGGACCGAAGCCACAGTGGGCGGATACGTTTGGGTTTCGCGGTCTCAAATCTCTTCAGGTAGTTCTTTGAGTATTTTTCGAGGCATTCTTAAAGATGCTTTTCAGGATTTGATAACGAGGCGTTCCCAGCATAACTCGACAGTTTGAATCTTTCCGTTTACGAGCGTCGGGGGTGTGACTAAGGTAATGCGGTCGCCATCAAATGTAATGAATCGCACAAGTTCCTTATTCGCGTAGCTCTGTACCGACGATACCTCAATGAAATGAGTTATCCTGCCTTCGCCGATAACGTACGTGCCAGCGTAGCCGACAAAGGTTTTGTACGCCTCTGCCTGATCTTCGATCGACGACGATAGCGACAGTGGTTTTCGATCGTCATAGCTGATCATCACAGCTACTCTGCCATCCTGCGTATAGGTCAGCAAACCCACCGGATTCGTGCCATACGGAACGTCGTTTCGGTCTCCCTTTGGCGTGGAGCTCGATGCGGAGATAAGTTTCCATGTACCGACGACCGTCATGTGTTATCGCTCCCCTACTCTGGCTGCTGAATTAGCCAATTGGATTGTAATAGAAAAACACCGAAGACCGTCTGACAGCGGCCCATCCTACGCATTGTGCTTTCCCTCGAAACCGGATCTTAATGCGGAGCCAGCGCGGCGGGAATTACACGTCAAGGTTCACGCTGCAATGAAGAAGATTTCGGCGATGTCGACGCTCAAACGACCGCGATAGTGTGCTCAGGAAACTTCCAGCCATCAGATCGAAGAGGATGGATTCCACCGACCGTGTCTCCAAACACTAGAACATTAGAGAGGCTCGTGAAGAGCGTAGATACGCGGGTCTTCCGATCTGATGATTCGCTATGAGACGGACACCGCTTGCGCCGCGGCCCGGAAGCGAACGATCAGTAGCGTGATGTCGTCCGCTTGATTCGCGCCGCTGGCGAATTTCTCGAGAGATCCCAACACGGTCTTCTGCAGTTGCTCGAGTGAAGCGTTTCGGCTTCCGCACAGCGCATCGCGCAACCGCGCGGTGCCGAACATTTCCTCCGCCTGATTCACGGCCTCCGTAACGCCATCACTGAACAAGATCAGAGTGTCGTCGTGTTCGAGCGTCACCGTTTTAGCTTCATAGTCCGCCTCTGGTATCAGTCCTACCGGGAAAGAGCCTTCGCTGGTGAGCTCGGTAACTTCGCCGCCGCGCAGAAGCAGGGGAGAGGGGTGACCCGCGTTGATGTACACGAATTTGCCATGCGCATCGAGAATTCCAAAGAACATGGTGGCATAGCGCCCCACCTCGGCGTGTTCGCAGAGAAACCGATTCATGTGGCTGATCACCCGAACGGGCTCCGTACCGATGGTCATGCCGGAAAGAGCCCCCTGCAGCATCGTGGTTAGCAATGCGGCCCCAAGACCCTTCCCAGAAACATCGGCCACCAGAATTGCCGTACGTTCCTCATCCAGGGGAAACACATCGAAATAATCGCCTCCGACGGCATGGCAGGGAGTATGAATGCCAGTGACGGCGAAGTAGTCGAAGTTGCGGAACCCGTGCGGGATAAGCGCCTGCTGGATGTCTCGCGCGATATTCAGTTCCTGTTCCAGACGCTGCCGCTCTCTCTCTCGTTCCACCAACCGCGCGTTGTCTAATACGCTTGCAGCCTCCGCGGCGAGAGCATCGAGGATCTGGCGATCCAACTTGGAGAAAGCAGTAGGCCGGCGCGAGTCAAGATATGCTACTCCTAGAAGCTGCCCCTCACGAATCGCAGCGTTTGAATCGGCGTGCGCGTTGGAGTAAAGAGGAATCACGACGACCGCACGAAGCGACTGCGCGACGATACTTTGCGCCATCTGCAGCGCGTTGTCCGCGAGGTTGAGATCCTCTGTTACCACGCTTGATTTTTGATCGATTGCCTGCCGGAGGGCCGTTTGACTGGGAGTGATGCTACCCGGAGATGGCACAGACAGACCCCCTTTGCCGCGCGCCAGCCGCGCGCGAAGTGCGCCGGAAGCATCCACCTCGAAGAGCACTCCGCGGTCGGCGCCAGTGATCCCAATGGCGTGATCCAGCATTGTTCCGAGAATTGACTCGAGCGGCAAATCGGAATGCAGCAGGGAAGTGGCCTGGAGCAGTACGTTGAGTTTGTGGAGGCCGCCCGAACTTTCGTCGGTCCCGGAAATATCGCTGAGGCGCGTCAGCAGCCCCGCGACGCTCGACTCTCCTTCATCGGAGCGCAGCGCGATTTCGTAGGAATTCTCCAGGCCGAAAGTAATCAGGTCGCCACCACGCAAGCGGGTCCGCTGCACCCTGCTTCCATTAACGAAAAGCCCGCGATGGTGTCCGCGATCTTCCAGATACCACGCGTCGGCTTCTCTCACGATGGCGCAGCAGTGGCGCGAAATGCGCGCGTCCGAAAGTTGAAGGTGATTGCCCGCGCTGCCGCGCCCCATGAGGAAGGGCAATTCGGTGACGTGAACCGTAGTCTGCGTACCATCAGGCGCCGTCACTTGAAGGCGGAGCCGGTCTGCACCTGAGTTTTGCATATCCAATTGCGCGCATTGTACCACGTCGCATTCGGTCGGATTCCGAAGGTTCACGCCCGCATTAGTGCCCGACCTCCCGCGTTCAGTCTGATGGGCCGAAATCGGCGATTCTTCGCCAAGGGTGGCTCCGGCATAGGACTATGCTCGCAGCCAACGGTTCTGTGGAACGGCCACTTCCCTGCCACAAGGTGGCAATTCTTGGGGAATAGTTGTCAAAGCTCCTGCCGTTCTGGAAGTTCTGGAACTAACGGATTCTAAAAAGTTTAGCGTTCCATCACTTATTTGTTGACACCAGCATTTCATTGGCTTATCCATAATGCACACTGGGATGTGCATCTAGCTACTTTGCTAGTCCCATTAACCGGTTACAAGATTAAGCGGCAGGTGGAGACTCGATGATGAAGCAAGTGACCCGGGCCGGGATTTTTCTATTGCTTTTCATGAGCTTGGCGGCTATCGCGCGAGCAGACGACGCGCCCGCCACCTTGAATGATTTTAAGGTGGTTCTAAATGATCCCAGCTGCCCGTCCGGTACCATTTGCGCCGATATTGGCTACGAAGGACCCAGCGAGTACGTCAGTATCTTGAATCCGGTGATTTTCGTCGCGACCTCGCCTGTCCTCATCCCGGCGGGTCAGACTGCCGCATGCTCGTCGGACTTCCTTAGCAACTGCGCAGTGATCTTCCCGGGCAACGGCGAAGGAAATCCGACAGATCCCTTTGACTACTTTTACGCGGTAGCTTACTGGGGCGGTACGATTTCGCAGCAGGAAGACCTCGACGTCGGTGTATCCGGACTCTCCTCGCTAGCGTTGGATCTGCCGGCCAATTTTGAATGTGACGATAACGCATGCCCGAACGGAGTCGTCACTTTGACTCCTGAGCCGCCCACCGTTCTTCTATTCGTCAGTGGCCTTCTGCTCCTCGGCTTCTTTCGGCGCAGGGGATTTGCGTTCGCAGCTGCATCGAGAGCGCAGTTCGAAAAGATGTAGCTGGATGTTTTCGGCGAGATTGTGCGCTCAGTGGTTTTGTCCCTACCAAACTCCGCCAAAATCCCCCCGCACCCGATTAGCGTGAACTGTCCGGATCTAGGGTTTTTACCTCGAGTGTTCCGCGATCAATGCTTTGAATTCGGGGTCGCCATTCAAATTCTTCAGGTCTTCGTCTCCTGCCGCATATTCGGCAGGGTAGTGCCCATCGAGTGCCTGCCGCAATGAATTCAGTGCATCCGATTTGTGCCCGAGGATGGCGCTGATTTCCGCTTCGGCGTAAATGTAGCTCACGTTTCCTTTGTCGATCCCGCGCGCCTGCCGGATAAAGCTAGTAGCTTGAGACGCGTTTCCCGTCTTTGCGTACGCAAGCGCTATATCACTCATCACGTCAGCGTCTTGGGGGTTAGTTTCGAGTTCCTTGAATCCGGTGGAAATGGTCCGCAAATACGCGCTTCGCGCCTTGTCCTGCTGGCCCAGACCGCGGTAGGCATCGGCTAAATTCAAGATCACGTCCGCATCGTTGGGGTTCATCTCGACGGCCTTTTCGAACATTGCCACTGCTTGCGGGTACTGCTTTAGCATGAAATACGACGTGCCTAGATTCGTGTAGGTTGAAAAATAAGGTTCGATCTGAAGCGCCTTTTGAAAGTACGGAATCGACTCCTGGTACTTGCCCTCCTGAAGGTACATGTTTCCCACATTTTCGAATCCCGCATCCACGTCTGGCTCAAGAACTGAAACCTGCTGAAACGCCTGTAAGGCCTTCGAGTAATCGGCCATTTGCGCGTACGCAGTTCCGAGAGCATTTTCATCCACCCAATAATACGGATTCAACTTCACGGCCTTCTGATAGGCCTCGAGCGCTTCCGCGGAGTCGCCGCTATCGAGATAGACATCTCCCAGCCGGCGATAAAAATCATCCGAATTCGGCGCGAGAGACAGAGCGCGCTTCAACTCCGCAATTGATTCGGAATATTTGCCCGTTGAGCGGTAGACGCTGCCAAGCGTCGCGTGGACCTCTGCCAGCTTGTCGTTCAGTTGCTGTGCTTGTTGAGCGGCTACCAGGGCCTTTTGCGTCCAGAAAGGGTCTCTCTTGATCTTGTACATGCGCAAGCTGGCGTCCGCGACTCCCGTGTAAGCAAGCGCAAATCTAGGGTCTGCTTTCACCGCCTGATTGAAGAAATCGAGAGCTGCCTGAATGCTCTTGCTGTCGTGGCCGCGCAGGGAATTTCGCCCGCGCAGATAGGCATCGTATGCCGCGATGTTATCGGTCGGACGGGTCTCCGCTGATGCCAGTTCGTCGCTGGTTGGGTTCACGTTCAGGCCGGCAACCAGTTGGCTGTAAATTTGATCTTCCAGCGTAAAAAGATCGCCCACGACACCGTCGAACTCG
Organism: Candidatus Acidiferrales bacterium; assembly: GCA_049591475.1. Taxonomy (GTDB): domain Bacteria; phylum Acidobacteriota; class Terriglobia; order Acidiferrales; family UBA7541; genus Palsa-295. Next base: position 30,628 of record JBAWEZ010000009.1, on the reverse strand, counting down.
CGGCTCCAAAGCGTCTTGCCATCGGCGACGTCTTGGAGATTAATCACGATGCGAATCTTATCGCCGGCGCCCTGCAGCACTCCCTGGACAAGAAGATTTGCTCCCAGGGCGCGCGCAATCTTGGGCAGCGGCTGTTTTTGGTTGGCCTGATCGGCCGCGTCCACAGAGGTAACTCGCACATCTTTTAGGTCGAAGAGCTTCGCCGAAAGCGCCTCCTCGATGCCTTTGGCCACAAAATCCAATTGCGATGAATCGCCAAGGATCTGAAGCGGCAACACGGCAATAAACTTGCCGCTCGAAAGCGGAGGGATCCCTGCAATCGTTGATCTCCCCGCTGTCGACGCATGCCCGGGAAATTTGTGGCGAACGCTCGGAATAGCGGCGGCAATAGCAATCAGCAGTACGATCCCACCGCCGATCCAAACCCAACGCCGGCGCGCGATCTCCGGAATCGCAATCTGAATGCTAGTGCCGCTGCGCGAAAAAACGCGAGACGCGCCGCCGGGCTCCGAGGCCTTCAGGTCAGCCAGGATTTCGTACGCGTTCTGGTAGCGTGCGGCGGGATCCCTCTCCAGGCATCGCATAATGATTGCCGCCAACCAGTTCGGCAGCGACGGATTCGCTACCTTAGGGCTTTTCGGTTTCTCTCGGACCCTTTGGTACATCAGCTCCAGAGTGGTTTTCCCCCTGAACGGAACATCTCCTGTCGCCATCTCGTACAAAATCAGGCCGTACGCATACAGGTCGGAGCGCCCATCCGTCGGCTTCGCTTCTGCTTGCTCTGGCGACATGTAGCGCGGCGTGCCCATAAACGCTCCCGTTTGCGTCATTCCGACAGCGCCTTCCGCAAACGACCGTGCCAGCCCAAAGTCAGAAATGTAGATTTGGTCGTTCTTGTCCACCAAAATGTTCTGCGGCTTCAGATCCCTATGGACTACGCCTTCGGCGTGAGCGGCTGCGAGCGCATCCGCCAGTTGCGTCGCGAAATTGACCACTCGTTCGAAGGGAAGCTTTGGATTGTCTTTGATGATTTGGTGCAGATCCTGGCCTTCAACGTACGCCATGGTGATGAACTTCAGCCCATTCACTTCTCCGAGGTCATGGATGCGTAAGATGTGTTTATGTGAAATCTTGCTTGCCAACACGAGTTCCTGCTTAAACCGGTTGAGGGCGTTGGCTTCCGCCATCATGCCCTCGCGCACCACTTTGATCGCAATCGTGCGGTTTAGCTCCCGGTCGTAGGCCTTGTACACCCGCCCCATGCCGCCTTCACCGAGCAGCGATTCCACGCGATACCGCGGCCCGAAATCAGTTCCGAGTTTCAGGCTACTCGAGTCTGCTGCCATTACCGTCTCGGAGCCGTCGATGGATACGGGCGTGTTGCATTCCGAACAATTTGCGGCGAAATCAGGGTTGGGCGTCTTACAGTGTGGACAAATAAGCATTGCGCACTGGGCTCGCGCGGATAGTACGGCTGGGCTGAATTATCCAGCATCCAGAGCGCGGCTGCAACCCGGCACAAGGTAGCCGAAGCAATTATTCTCCACTGCCGACGACAGCAGCGGAAACAGCGCTCGGATAGCCCCAACCGAACGTGCATCTAGTGGGGCGCGTTTCCTGGACCTAGACTTTCTGCATAGCTTACAACCTTATTGGATTGGAGTATGCTTTGTGCAGCGCCGCCCCTTCTCGGAGCGTCAAGAACGATGCCTTCGATGGCCAGCTCAGCGGTTTTTGAATCCCGTTACATCTTTCGGCCAATCGCTAAGAATGCCGCGTTTTTCGCGGTCCGTCTTTTTGCTTCATTGGCCTTGGTCGCAGCGGTAACGCTGCTCCTGTTTGGCTACTTGCACGTGAACGCCACGACGGCAGGGCTTTTCTATCTGATTGCCGTTCTTGTGATCGCATCCGTCGGTGGCTTGATGGAGTCCGCGGTCGCCTCCATCTCCGCCATGCTGTGTTTTAACTATTTTTTTCTCCCTCCGGTCGGCAGGTTCACGATCGAAAATCCCCAGAATTGGGTGGCCCTTTTCGCGTTCCTCGCCACGTCGCTGATGGCCAGCCACGTTTCAGCGCGTGCCAAACGGCGAACACGGGAAGCCATCTACCGTCAGCACGAAATGGAAAAGCTCTATTCGCTCAGCCGTTCTCTTTTGCTCGCGGACCTGGACCGGCCGATACCTCATCAGGTAGTTCAGTGCGTCGCGCAGGCATTCGATTTTTCCCTGGTAGCTCTTTACGACCGGGCGAACAACTTTGTTTACCGCGCTGCGGAGCAAGACAGTCCCGAGATTGAAGATAAGCTGCGGGAAGCGGCGCTTCGATCTTCCAGTTTCAGCGACGACAAACAGAAATTGACCGTGACGCCGATTCGTTTGGGAGGGCAGCCCATCGGAAGCTTGGCCATCGCGGGTTCGTCGCTTTCAGACGCCGCCCTTCAATCCCTTTTGAATCTCGTAGCGATTGGCCTTGAGCGCGCGACATCACAAGCAGCCATGAATCGAGCCGAAATCGCCAGGCAAAGTGAGGAGCTGAAATCGACTCTTCTGGACGCCATCGCCCACGAATTTAAAACGCCGCTTACCTCGATCAAAGCGGTTACGACGGACCTACTGTCCGGTTCGCCCCATGCGCTCTCGCAAGAAGAGCGCGAATTGGTCAGCATTGCCGATGAAAGTGCCGACCGGTTGTCGAAACTCGTGACCGAAGCGATACAACTGGTGCGAACCGAAGGCGGAACGTTCCGCCTCAACCGCGGGGTGCATTTTGTGAGTTCGCTCGTTTCCGCGTCGGTTCGCCAGATGAAGTCGCTCATGGATGGGCGAGAAATCAACGTTTCGGTGGCGGACGACTTGCCGCCCGTGCGGGTGGATGCAGACCTGATTCAAATGGTGATCGCGCACCTTTTGGACAATGCCTTGAAATATTCGCTCTCGGGCACTCCCGTCTCCGTTGCGGCCAAACAACAAGACGCGCGGGTGGTCGTCTCCGTTGCCGATCGTGGTTCCGGCATCCCCGAGCAGGAACAGCCGCGAATCTTCGATAAATTCTATCGAGGCAAAAGCGAGAACAATCTGAAAGGGACGGGAATGGGCTTGGCAATCGCTCGCGAAATCATGTCCGCTCATGGCCAGGAAATCTGGCTATCGAGCGCAGCGGGAAAGGGATCGGAGTTTTTTGTGTCGCTCCCAATTGCTGGAACCGCCGGCGAATGAGTGCGGGCCGAATCTTGGTAATCGATGATGATCCTCAGATTCGTCGCGCGATGCGGGCCACCTTGACCTCTCGCGATTATCAAGTGAGCGACGCTCGCACGGGAGAAGAAGGACTCGAAATGCTGCGCTCGGCGTCCTACGATCTGGTGCTGCTCGATATCAATATGCCGGGAATGGGCGGACTTGAAACCTGTCACCTGATCCGATCCGGCTCTGAAATTGCCATCATCATGCTGACCGTCAGTAACGCGGAAAAAGACAAAGTCGAGGCTCTCGATGCAGGCGCGGACGATTACATCACCAAACCTTTTAGCATGCCCGAGCTTCTCGCGCGCATCCGGGCGACCCTTCGGCGTTTGCCGCAAACGCCCGGTCAGTCCGACCTCCGCGCCCTTACTGCAAAGGGCGTGCAAATCGATTTGCCGTCCAGGCAGGTCACGGTTCTCGGGCGCGTGTCTCGCCTCACCGCCAAGGAATTCGATCTGCTTTCCTACGTGCTCGCGCGTCCAAATAAAACCATCACGCATCGCGAACTCCTTCAAGCCGTCTGGGGCCCTGACTATGGTGACGAGCTCGAATATCTGCGCGTCTTTGTGAATCGATTGCGGAAAAAAATCGAGCCAGATCCATCCAAACCGCAGTTCCTGCTCACGGACGCTTGGGCTGGCTACCGCTTTCAGCTACCGTAATAGCCCTCGCTCGCTCCGGAATTCGAAAAAGCTTCGAACAACCGTGATCGGCGTTGTCAGCTGGCGGATGATCCTCACCGCAGGGAAACAACAGTCTCTCCAATAAATTGTGAACTGCGCACTTCCGCACGTTCGCGAATCTCCGCAGATTTAGTTTATGCGGTTCTTAGGTTGTGTTTATGCGCCGTTTACTCCCCAGGTAGCAAGATTATCGGCGGATCGGCGCTATGAAGAAATTCAAAAGTGCGGAACTCACGAAACGCCCCGGGCAATCGTTTACTTGGGAAACCGCCAAAGGCACGTCTCTCGGGCTGCTCGAAGTGAACGTGATTTTCACCAACATGGAAGCGACGGCAGCAGCTCTGAGCGCTACGGAATCGTTTGCACGAGACCTCGGCGCCCGGATTCGATTGCGGGCTGGAATTGTAGTGCCTGTGCAGTTGCCGCTCGATCAGCCATTGGTGTCCGTCAACTTTTTCGAACAGGCGCTGCGGAAACTGATGCATTCGTCTGAATCAGATGAATTCGAGCGCACGATTCATCTCTACATCTGTCGCGATTGGAACGACACGCTTGTCGAAGTTCTAAAGCCGGATTCCGTCGTGGTGATTGGCTTTCGGAAACGCCGGTGGCCCACCGCCGAGAGCCGCCTTGCGCGCGCGCTGCGTGCCAAAGGAATCCGCGTGATGCTGGTAGACACGAGACGGAAACCTGCAATGACTCCGCGGCCCCGGCGAGACATGCTGGTGCGGTTGCTGGCGCGGCGAGTTGGCGCGTGGCCCGAAATGCAATCGCCGGTAACTCGCGAGGTGGATTGATGTTGGATTTGTTTTATGTCGGCGTAGTCGTAGCGTTTTTCGTGCTGCTCTGGGGCTTTACGAAATTCTCGGAGCATATGTAGGGGAAACCGATGGAATACGTCATCGCAGGATTCGTCGCCGCGGGTCTGTTCATTTACCTGCTGTATGCGCTGATCCGGCCGGAAAGGTTTTGAGGATCTGCAAATGACCCCAATCGGCGTTGCTCAAATCTTCTTTTACTTCTCGATCATCCTCTTGATCACCAAGCCCGTCGGTGTATTCATGTACCGCGTCTTCGAGGGCCAGCGCACGTTCCTCCACCCTATCTTTCGGCCGCTCGAACGTTTGATTTATTGGGTAGGCGGCGTTCGCGAAGAGGAAGAGCAATCATGGGTACGCTACTCGGCGTCTTTGATATCGCTCAGCATCTTCAGTTTTCTGTTCGTCTACATCACTCAGCGTCTGCAGGGGCATTTGCCGCTCAACCCCATGCACTTTTCCACCGCTCATGCGCCTCCGTTCGCCACGCCGATGACGCCAGACCTGGCCTTCAACACCGCCGTCAGTTTCATGACCAATACTAATTGGCAGTCGTATTCGCCGGACACCACGATGAGTTATTTTACGCAGATGGCCGCTCTCGCGGTGCAAAATTTCGTCTCCGCTGCGGTCGGAATAGCGGTTGCGGTTGCGCTGATTCGCGGATTTGCGCGCCATGAGGTTAAAGCGATCGGCAATTTCTGGGTCGACGTCACTCGATGCACGGTTTACATACTGCTTCCAGTCTGCGTCCTCGCTACCCTCTTTTTCGTGTGGCAGGGCTGCATCCAGAACTTCAAGGATCCGGTGACGGCAACCGCGCTCGAAGGCGCCACGCAGATAATCGAGCAGGGCCCGTTGGCGTCCCAAGAAGCAATCAAGATGCTAGGAACAAACGGAGGTGGTTTTTTCAATGCCAACTCGTCGCACCCCTATGAAAACCCGACTCCGCTCACGAATTTGTTGCAAATGATCCTGATTTTTTCGCTGGGCGCCGGCCTGACCTATATGTTCGGAAAAGCAGTGGGAGACACTCGCCAGGGTTGGGCCATATTCGCGGCAATGGCCCTGATGTTTCTCGCGGGTGTATTTATTTGCTACCCGGCTGAACAGCATGGAAATTTCAATGTGAATCGGCTCGGCATCAGCTCCGCTTACACGAGGAACCAGCCGGGCGGCAATATGGAAGGCAAGGAAGTTCGTTTCGGAATTGCGGAATCTACTTTGTTTGCCACCGTCACCACGGATGCGAGTTGCGGCGCGGTGAATTCTATGCACGATAGCTATACGCCGATTGGTGGCCTCGTGCCTCTCTTCAATATCCAGACGGATGAAGTCATTTTCGGTGGCGTAGGCGCCGGTTTCTACAGCATGTTGATCTACGTGATCGTGGCCGTATTTATCGGCGGCCTGATGGTTGGCCGGACTCCAGAATATATAGGCAAGAAAATCGAACAGAAGGAAGTGAAGATGGCAATCATCACGATTCTTGCCACTTCTCTCTGCATTCTTGGTTTCACTGCGCTCGGCTCGGTTGTCCATCTTCCCAAGAATGGCTACTGGAATCCGCCTGGCGCCGCCGCTGCGAATACAAACAACAGCGCCGCTCACGGATTCTCCGAGATTCTATACGCCTACTCCAGCGGGGCCGGTAATAACGGCAGCGCCTTCGCCGGAATCAATGCGAATACGCCCTGGTACAACCTCACCATGGGTTTGGACATGCTCGTGGGCCGCTTTTTTTTCATCATCCCCGCTCTAGCGATCGCCGGTAGCTTGGCAAAGAAGAAATTGATCCCCACTACCAGTGGGACTCTTCCAACCACTGGGCCGCTATTCGTGATTCTTTTGATCGGCACCGTAATTATTGTTGGCGCCTTGACGTACTTCCCGGCGCTGTCATTAGGGCCGATCGTTGAACATTTCCAAATGCTGAGCGGCAAACTTTTCTGAATCGGGAACGAGGGACGACAATGCCTGCCATTAGGGCCACTTCGCCAGAGCAAAAGCCGAAGCAAGACCAAGCCGCCCTGATTTCCAGGGGCGCTCGATCCAGGCCTTTGTTTGACCCTGAAATCGTCCGGCGCGCCATTAAGGAGTCCTTCGTCAAGCTCAACCCGCGGCTCGTAGCGAAGAACCCGGTGATGTTCGTTGTAGAAGTGGGGGCAGCTCTCACCACGGCCTATGTAATCAAGGACGTGTTCGCAGGCGTTCATGGCATCTTCTTCGGAATCCAAATATCTATCTGGCTTTGGTTCACCGTGCTGTTTGCAAACTTCGCTGAAGCCATGGCGGAAGCCCGCGGCAAAGCTCAGGCCGACACGCTCCGCAAGACCAAGACCGACACAATTGCCCGGAAGCTCCTTCCAGACGGCAAGTTCGACATGGTCCCCGCTTCAAAGTTGCGCGTCGGAGACGTTGTCTATTGCGAGGCGGGATATCTGATCCCGGGCGACGGCGAAGTGATTGAGGGCGTTGCGAGCGTGGACGAGTCTGTGATCACCGGGGAGAGCGCTCCGGTCATTCGCGAATCAGGCGGCGACCGCAGCGCCGTAACCGGCGGCACCAAGGTCCTTTCGGATCACATCAAAATTCGCATTACTTCGAATCCCGGGGAAACGTTCCTCGATCGCATGATCGCCTTGGTTGAGGGCGCAGTGCGCCAGAAAACGCCGAACGAAATCGCACTGAACATCCTGATCGCAGGCTTGGCCCTAATTTTCTTGATGGCCGTGGCCACGCTCACTCCATATGCAAAATATGCGATCGCCTCGATCGGGCACGGTACCGCCCCATCGGTTGTGGTGCTTGTCTCGCTTCTCGTTTGCTTGATACCGACTACCATCGGTGGACTTCTTTCCGCAATCGGCATTGCGGGCATGGACCGCGTCATGCAGCACAACGTCCTGGCCATGAGCGGCAAAGCAGTGGAGGCTTCCGGCGATGTTAACACCCTGCTCCTGGATAAGACCGGAACCATTACTTTGGGCAATCGACAGGCAGTCGAATTCATTCCGGTCGAAGGCTCCACTGAAAGCGAATTAGCGGATGCCGCTCAGCTCTCCAGCCTCGCCGACGAAACTCCCGAGGGCCGTTCGATCGTCGTGCTCGCCAAAGAAAAATACAGTCTGCGCGGACGCGAAGTCGCCGAACATGAGGCCCAGTTCATCCCGTTCTCCGCGTACACAAAAATGAGTGGCGTCAATATCGACGGACGCCAACTTCGAAAAGGGGCCACGGATGCCGTCGCGAATTTCGTCCGCGAAGCCCGAGGTAAAGTTCCGCCAGCGCTTTCCGAAGTGTCCGATCGCATCGCCAGAAACGGGGGCACTCCACTTGCTGTCGCGGATGGGCCAAGGGTCCTCGGCGTCATTCACCTGAAGGATATCGTCAAGGGCGGCATGAAAGAACGCCTCTCCTCCCTGCGTGCCATGGGCATTCGGTCCGTGATGATCACCGGCGACAATCCCCTCACCGCCGCAGCCATCGCGCAGGAAGCTGGCGTGGACGATTTCCTGGCCCAAGCCACTCCAAAAGATAAGCTCGAATATATTCAGCAGGAGCAGGCGCAGGGCCGCCTCGTCGCAATGACCGGCGACGGAACCAACGATGCTCCCGCCCTCGCGCAAGCAGATGTCGGCCTGGCCATGAACACCGGCACGACGGCGGCGAAAGAGGCGGGCAACATGGTTGATCTTGATAGCAATCCGACGAAATTAATCGAAGTCGTTGCTATCGGCAAACAGCTGCTGATCACACGCGGATCGCTGACCACCTTCTCCATCGCTAACGACGTGGCCAAATACTTCGCCATCATTCCCGCCATGTTCGCCGCGATTTATCCGGAACTGAATAAACTGAACATCATGCATTTGCATTCGCCTCAAAGCGCGGTGCTCGCGGCGGTCATCTTCAACGCGCTGATCATCGTTGCGCTAGTTCCGTTAGCTCTGCGAGGGGTGCGCTACAAGCCCGTAAGCGCGGGGCAGATGCTAATGCGCAACCTGTTGATCTATGGTCTAGGCGGTATCATCGCGCCCTTTCCTGGTATTTGGGCGATCGATAAGATCCTCGTCGCGCTGCATCTCGCATAGGGAGTGAATGATGCTTAAGGAATTGGGACCGGGATTGCGGCTCACGATCGCTTTTACCATCTTGACCGGACTCGTCTACCCGGCGGTGATGACCGGCATTTCCGAAGCGATTTTCCCGCACCAAGCCTACGGTAGCTTGATTCGCGTGGATGGCAAAGTGGTCGGGTCAAGCCTGATCGGCCAATCGTTCTCAAAGCCGGGGTATTTCCATCCTCGGCCGTCGGCCGCGGGCAACGGCTACGATCCCACACAATCCGGTGGAACGAATTTGGGACCCACGAGCGCGAAGCTTATCCGGGGAGTGATTTCCACCGATAGCAAAGGAAAGGAAACCGTCAGTTTCGATGGTATTGAGGACCGCATCGTGCACTACTGCGTCGATAACAATATTCCCTACGAGTCTTCCGTGCCACTTGATCGCTTCAAGGATTCGCAAGGCCATCTTGATGATGTGAAGCTGATTGACGCTTTCAACGATCCCCGAAATCCTCTTGCATTCACTCCCAAAGTGCCGATTCCTTCGGACGCAGTCACAGACTCGGCCTCTGGACTCGATCCGGATATCAGCCCCCAAAATGCTGATCTGCAACTGGCGCGAGTGGCTAAAGCTCGCGGTGTTCCTCCAAGTCAAATCAAGACGTTGGTCGCGGAGTTTACCAGCCGCCCGGATTTGGGTTTTCTTGGCGAGCCGCGCGTCAATGTTTTGGAGCTCAACATCGCGCTCGACCGGCATTTTCCAGCCGGGAAATCGCAGTCGGCGGATGCCAACGCGGAACAAATGAGCGCGGGCATGCGCTGATCGCTCGCCCAGCCGTTCCTAACCCGCAGGTGCCGTTGAGTTATCGAATTGGCTTTTGTTTTTCGTGCTGTCCGTTATTTTAGTTCTATTTGTAATGGACACTGGCTATTCGGCGCTGGACATGCTCTCGCTTCTGAACGTCCTAGACGCGCGGCGCGATCAGTGGCAGCGCAGGTCGTCGAGATCGTTTCCATCTGGTCCGCGTAACCGTGCACAGCTGGGCGCTGGTTTACGATCCGATGCGCTGAGCCGCTGTGCCAGTTTGCCTTTTCGCGCAGTCTCGCTACACTTACCTCAAATGGCCAAAAGTCTCCCCCAGCGGCCTAGTCCCGAGCAGCTGCTCGAACAAATCGAGCTCGAGGAGCGCCGCAGTCGGCGCGGTCGGCTGAAAGTTTTCCTCGGTTACTCCGCTGGTGTCGGCAAATCCTTTCAGATGCTCGACGAAGGCCGTCGGCGTTTGCAGCGCGGAGAGGACGTTGTCGTCTGCGCTTTGCAGCCAGCCTACCCTATCGAAGTTCAGGAGATTTTGCGTCAGCTCGAAATTATCCCGACAATAAAGACCGGCGACGGGGAAGCGATCGATGATGAGGTTGTGATTCGCCGCCACCCTCAAGTGGCAATAATCGACGGCCTCGCTTATGACAATCCTTCTGGGTGTGGAAATGCCCACCGTTGGGAAGACGTGGAGCAGTTGTTGAACGCGGGGATTTCCGTGGTCACCACGGTCAACCTGCAATATCTCGAGAAACTACAAGATGAGGTTGAACGCATCACTGGCGCCAGAGCGCGATGCACCATTCCTCGTGGCTTTCTGGACCGAAGTGCCGACGAAATCGTCGTCGTAGATGCGCCCACGCCGGACGCTCCCATTATCGGCTTGGCGCCGCAGGAACGCGCCGCCCTGCTTGCCGAGCGCCATCAGATGTCCCGCTTGCGTGAACTCGCTTTGCTGGTCGCCGCTTCCGTAGTGGATCGCCAGCTCGAAGCCTATCTTCGAGCTCATGGCATCGAGCAATCCTGGGGCGTCCAGGAAAGAATTCTGGTTTGTGTCAGTCCCCATGTGAATGCGGCGCCCATCCTCGAAAGCGGGAACCGGAATGCTGATCGTTTTCAGGGCGAGTTTTATGTAGTGTACGTGCAAGAGCATTCGCTATCCGAGCAGGACCGGCAGACACTGGAAACGAATCTGAATTACGCGCGCGAGTTAGGAGCCCAAGTCGAAGTCCTCAGCGGTTTCGACACATCCGACGCCATTCTCCGCTTCGCGCATCAGAAGGGCATCACCCAAATCTTCGTCGGCCACAGCAGCCGCCACGGAGTTCAGCGCAGACTTTGGGGCAGCTTGGTCGATCGATTGGTGCGTTCCGCGGAAGGAATCGATGTCGTCGTCTATCCCCAGTAACGCTTCCTCCGGCGCCGGTGCCTCGCAAGGCAAGCGAGGCCGCCTGCAGGTTTTCTTGGGCTATGCCGCGGGCGTCGGTAAGACGTATCGCATGCTTGAAGACGCGCAAGAGCTGAAGCGCGCGGGAAAAGATATTGTGGTTGGATATTTTGAGTCGCACGGGCGCAAAGACACAATCGCCAGAACCGTCGGCCTCGAAATGATTCCAAATAAAATTGTCGATTATCGCGGCGTGCAGCTGAGAGAACTGGATACAGCCGCCATTCTGCGTCGTCATCCGGCCATTTGCGCCGTTGACGAACTTCCTCACACCAACGTGCCGGGCTCTAGTCACGTGAAAAGGTGGGAAGACGTGCAGGAACTTCTCGATGCTGGCATCGACGTGATGACCACCATGAACATCCAGCACCTCGAGAGTTTGAACGACCAGATTTTCCACGTCACCGGTATCCGCGTCCGCGAAACCGTCCCGGACTGGCTGGTTAAAAGCGCCGCGGAAGTGGTTATGGTCGATGCCACCACCGAAGCGCTTCTAAACCGCTTGAAGCGCGGCGTGATCTACGCTCCTGAAAAAGCTCAGCGCGCCATGGAAAATTTTTTCAAGGAATCCACGCTCGCTTCCTTGCGCGAATTGGCTCTGCGTCAGACGGCCCATGAACTCGAGGTACGCGAAATTGCGGAGACCGCCGCGCCGGCAAAACACCTCGTTTCCGCTCCTTTCGCTGAAAAGAGCGTCCACGACCGGATTTTGATATATGTGACCGCCAATGCCTCCACGGCCGTGCTCATCAGGCGCGGCCGTCGAATGGCGGACTACCTCAGCGCGGACTGCTTTGCCGTCTGCGTAGTTCCTGGCCGCGAGGATAAGCAGCTTGTCTCCGATGATCACGACGCAATTGAAAAGCACCTCAATTTCGCAAGAACCCTGCACATCGATACCCGCATCCTGGAAGGTCAGGATCCCGCCGAGTCGCTCGTTGACTTCGCCCGCCGCAATCAAATCACTCAGATTCTTCTCGGCCGCCCGAAATATCACTTGTGGGATCGGTTGCTGGGCACGGACTTGATCCTTCGTGTTGTCCGCAGCGCCAAGGATGTTCGCGTCATCATCGTCGCCGAGCGGCACCGTCCCACGCAGCCCGCCGCGGTTTAGGTTCATGAGATGAAGTCGAGCGACCCGATCAGAAATTGAAAGCGGCGAAAATTGCCTCGAAACGCGCAACGAGACTGTACCGATCTGGCGAGTATCCGGTCCTTTGTTTGCAATCACTTACGATATGTTCTACCCGAACGTGTACCGATCTGCGAAGGCACGGCACCTCGTCCGGGCATTTTCGATACCGCATTCCAGCGGCGTTTTGGGCGGAGCTGCTGCTCGTACCAGAGGGAGGCAGCTTTCTCCCTGCGGCTGAGATCTCCCGCTCTGGGTTCGAAATTTTCCTGGGCACGGATGAGCACATCCCCACTCTAGCAAATTGGGTGGTATGGAAAGCTACTGGTCCGCAGTACAGGCCCATGGGACCTGTACCTGTGCGATCGGAGTGTTTGTCAGCGAGGCTGTTCCAGCGCCGCGGCGGGTTCTGCGCGAGGCATGCGGCGCAGGGGCGGCTTGGCGAAGAGCAGGAGCACAGCGCTGGCGAAGCAGATTGCCGCGACGAGAAAGAAAATCTGCGAGTAGCTGTGATAGGAGTCGTAAAACCAGCCGGCGATCACCGGGCCAACACCGCCGAGGATCGTCCCCATCGGAATGGTGATTCCCAGCAGCGCCGGATAGACCTTGGACCCGAAGTAGTTGGTTTGCATGGTGGCCAGGCACGTGTACCCGGCGCCGAAGCCGGCGCCCATGCAGAGGGCGTAGGGGTAAAGCGCGAAGGTGCTGGTGGCGCGAGTAGCCAAAACGATGCCCACGCCAAAAAGCGCTACAGCGACGGAGAAGATGAAACGCATCTCGATGCGATCGCCTAGCGTCGCCACGGCGAACTGGCCGATCACCGATGCGAGCATCACCAGAGCAAGCGATTGCGCGGCCGCAGCGGGAGAGTGGCCGAGTCCTTCGAGATGGATAATCCCGTGCGCGAGATACATGAAGAAGCCCATGAAAAATCCGAGATAGGTGACGACGAGCATCCACAGGACGGGAGAGTGAAGCGTTTCGCGGAGCGTCCAATCTTCGGTAGTTTTGAAGACGCCGCGAGCAGGCTTCGATTCCAGCGCCGCTGCGCGAGATTCAGCTGGTTCGGTTGCGCCACCATCGGGTTCTTGTCCCATCTGCTCGGGACTTTCGCGAATGAAGAGTCCGGCCAACAGCAGGGATAGAACGGACATTGCGGCCATGAACCACCAGGCGCTGCGCCAGTTGCCTCCTGATTTCGAAATTACTCCGTTGAGCGAGGGCACGGCCAGGAAACCTCCGATGCCGCTGCACGTGAAAAACAGCGACATGGCGCGGCCGCGCTTGGCATGGAACCAACGCGCCACTCCGACTTGCGGGCCCATGGTGCCGGAAAGAGCCGCGCCAAAACCGACAACAAGAGCCAGCACGAGAAACGCCTCGATAGCGGTATGGACCACCGCAGCCATCAGCACGGCCCCGGAACCGACAAGCAAAATGCCGGCGAGCATGGTGAGTCGAATACCGAAGCGATTGATCGACCAGCCGACGATGGGGCTGGGCAAGCCTCCCATCAAAGTGAAGACGGAATAGGCCAGGCCGAGTTCTTTGCGATCGAGGTGCATGGCGCCGGCCATGTAAGTATTGACCACGCTCATTCCGAACGTGGGGAACGCGAAATTCAAGACGATCACGGCCCAAAAGACCAGCAGGAGCTTCCAACCGTAGAAAGGTTTCTTAGGCATCGTCAGTTTTTAGAACGCGGCTCTGTGCCGCGGAAAAGTTCGCGTCCCTTCGATTTCCCGGGGCCGAAGCCCCTGTTAGTTTCGCGCCTTTTCGCGGGACGAAAGTCCCGCGCTTCCAACCAAAACCGCTGGTGGACTCGCTGTCGCCCTTTCACCCAGAACCAATGTGGCCTTCATCTCCCATCTCCGCTTGTACCCATACGCGCGCCCAGGCTGTGTTTCCCCGCGCTTCTACATAAGACTTTGCTCAGTGGCCGCTCGATTCGCGTGGCGCAGGCTTGTCCCATCCAGTGCCGGCGCCGTAGGGAAGCGCAAGCGAAGTGCCCTCGATCTGGCGGATCTTCCCGGTTTCGATCTTGAAGAATTCGGCCATCAGAACGCTGGACGGATGCGTGACCACCGGAGGCTCGGGAACGTTGCCGATGCCTTTCACGTTAACGGACGTCATACGCCCGGGATGGTTGAACATCCACATGCCGAGGACGATGCCCATTTTTTGGTCAACGACGACGACGTGGCGTGGCTGGATGGAGTGAATGTAGGACCAGATACCCGTATTCATGTTGTCGCGGATGTTCATGCCGTCCGGGTCGAAGGAACCTTTGTGGAACCAGCCTTTTGGGTTGGGATGGTTCGTATCCTGGTAGCCGTCGAGAACGCGATTGCAGCGAAGATCGAACGGGACCATGTTGCCGTTGGAGTGCAGGATGCCGTCGAAGTAGAGGTTCGCGTCCTTAATCATCTGCGCGCGCGGCGTACGCTGCGAGGCTGTGAGCGGCTGGAGCCAAACGGGATTGGGATGGCCGAAGGCTTCGAGCGCCTTGGCGTCCGCAGCGTTGCGATGGACGATTGTTTCGACTTCCGTGATACGGCGGTTCACGACGCGCAGGCGAAGCAGAAGGATCGCGGGCGTGCCGTTTTCGCGGATAGTGGTTTCGATCCCGGCTGCGCCACCCTGCGGATCGGCGAAGTAGATCTTATAGTCGCCGAGGCCGCTGATGGTGCCCCAGAGGGCGTCGCCCAGTTTGAGCGGGATTGTGTTTTCAGTGAAACGAACGTTGGGCGCGACCGCGAGTTTTGCCGAATCGTGCGCCACAAGAGCTTGCAGGTATTGATTCACAAAACCGGTGAGGCAGTTGTAGTCGCAGGAAGATGCTGCGGCCCCAGCGGCGGTTTTCGCAGGCGCGGCGGCGCGCGCGGGCGCCTCGAAAGCAAAACACACAAGAACGGCAGCGACAATCACAGAGGCTGTCTTATTCATTGTCCACCCCTTTCTGCTCAGCAGAAGTCGATCAATTGTTTCCGGCGATCGAGACCCATTGCGCGCGCGTGGACATGTTGTCCTGCCAGGAACTCCACCCGGAATTCATGCCGTAGGGCGCGCGAAGATACACCGCCTCGATGCGGTGGACTTTGTGGTGCTCGACTTTGAAAACCTCGGCGATTTCCCAAGTCCATGGAGTGGTTGGGCCGGAGGTGACGGTTTTTTCGTTAGGCAATTTGAAGGTGCGCGTCTTGCCGGATGCATGGTCGAAGAAACCGAACGCCAGAGCCACGCCGCGTTGGGTATCGACGACAACGAAGCGGCGATCGCGAATTCGGGTGACGAAGTGCAGCAGGCCGGATTGAAACTGCTCGGCGCAGCCCCATGAGGCAGAGTAGGTGAGACTGGAACGATCTCGCGAAGCCTTCTCGACGGAGTTGCTTTGCGATGCGATAACGCTGCTGTTCTCGACCTCATGGTTGTTGGTGGCTTCCGAACCATTTTCGACGCGATCGCAATCATTGGAGAAAAACGAATAGTCGCCTTTGCCGTTGTCGAGCTGCATGCCTGAGAAATAGAGATTCGCGGTGCGGACGAGAGCGGCACGGGAAAGACGGTCGGAAGGAGCGACGGACTGCATGAAAAGAGGATCGGGATGGCCGCGCATTTCCATGTTTTTCGCGTCCTGCACGTCGCGAACGACGATCGTTTCGACCTCGGCGATTTTGCGGTTTTCGATTTTCAGGCGAAGCGCAAGGATGATGGGCTCGCCGGACTCGCGCATGGTGCCGAAGAAAGCGGCTTCGCCGGCTTGCGGATCCTCCATGTAGAACCTGTACGTGCCGCGGCCGGTGGCGGTATTCCAGAGGCCATCGCCGAGATTGAGCCGCTGGCCATCTTCGGTGAATTTAACGGACTTGGTGACGGGCAGACGAGACGGGTCGTTGGCGGCAAGGGCGTTGAGATACTGATTGACGAAACCGTCGAGACAGGCGCGATCGCAGCTGGAGTTCGCTTGGGCGGCGGTGCGCTTAGCCAACGCCCGATTTGGTAAGAAAGACAGCAAAAGTGCTGCCAGGCCGATTGCAGCGATGGCGCGAATGAGCGCACGTTTTCGGTACATCGTTCCGGACCTTGTTCCGAACATGGCATCCCCCCGGACACCCAGTTCCAGGTGCCGCCAAGAGTACACCAAAAAGGCAGACGTTCTAGTGCTTTGGTGGGTTGTGAGCAGAGAGGAAATCCCAAATCTCAGCAAGTACGTTTCCCAGCATCTCCTCTGTGAGTTTGCCGGTAAAGGTGTTCTGCTGGCTGGGATGGTAGGACGCGAAAAGGCGCGGTAAGTCTTCGCTGAGTTGGTAGCTTGCGCCATGGCGGAAGGGGTACGCCGCAAAACTGGCAACAGCGCGGCGCTCTTTTAGATAGCCGAGGTACGCGCGCAGGGCGATTGAGCCGAGCGCGAGGATTGCTTTCGGGCGAAGCAATTCGAGCTCCCGTTCGAAATAAGGGCGGCAATTGGCGAGTTCTTTTGGTAGCGGCTTGTTATCGGGAGGCGCGCATCGCGCGGCAGCAGTGATGTAGGCGTTGCGCAATGTTAGGCCGTCGCCGCGATGCGTTGAGGAGGGTTGGCTGGCAAAGCCGGTGCGATACAAAGCTTGATATAGAAAATCGCCGGAGCGGTCGCCGGTAAACATGCGTCCGGTGCGATTTGCGCCGTGAGCGGCGGGGGCGAGACCGAGAATCATCAGTTGCGCGCGCGGACCGCCAAATCCCGGCACGGGCTTGCCCCAGTAGTTCCAGATGCGATATGCGGCGCGCTTTTCTTTTGCGACGGTTTCGCGATAACGCACCAGCCGGGGACATTTGCGGCAGGCGATAACCTCTCGGTTCAACCGATCGATAGAGTTTTCAACCGAAGCCAAACGGCCTCCGCCGAGCTGCGCGGCTCGCGAAATCCGCAGAGTGCCGCGATGTTGTTTCGATTCGATGGATCGAGGGCCGGCACTTTCGCGTTCTCAGGCGAACGCGATGCGCGGCTTTTCAATAAAACCGCGACCGGCCCTCGACTGGTGCCATATGTAAGCCGGCCGTCCCAGCGCCCATCGCCGCTACGCGGCTCGTAGCGGCGATGCGGGGCGGGAGATGCCGTCAAGACTTTCCGGCTGCTATAGCTTTCACCGCGTCCGTGGAAATCGGCTGGCCGCCAATGCCCCATTCCCCACTTTTGACGTCCTCAATGACCACCCAGGTTACCTTGCGCAGGTTTTCGCCTTCAATGGCGACCATCGCGTCCGTCAGTTTCGATATGATTTGTTTCTTCTGCTCTGGCGTGAAGACTTCCTCGATCAACTTCACCTGAATTAGCGGCATGTTGTCTCTCCTCTCCTCGTTGTACGTGCTCACAGCCGGTGCTCGCAAAGTTGCCAAGCGCAGCCGCGATCGATGCTCTCTTGGCTTAACAATTTACATAAGGGGCGAGCTATTGTCATGAGATACGCATGAGAAATTTGTGAGAAGACGTGTTAGCCAGATTCCAAGGCAGGCGCCTACGTAAGATCCACAAGCACGTCTGAAACAGGATCTGCCGCGGCGTTTTGCAGGCTGCGCGATGCGAGTGGCGCAGCTTCGCAAACGTCCAGGGGCGGAGTACAATGCGCGCAGGTCATCGCCTAACGCCCGTGAAACAGCGCGTTTCAGATTTGATCGCGGCCGAGACATCCCGGAGCTTCGTCGGCCGGGATCGCGAAATCGGGTTGCTCCTGGAAGCTCTGAAGGGATCCGGACCTCGCGTCATCTTTCTCCACGGCATCGCTGGTATTGGGAAATCGAGACTGCTTGCGGCATTTGTGGAGCGGGCGCGGCGCCGGGGTGCGCGCGCGATTATGCTCGATTGCCGTTCCGTGGAACCGACCGAGCGAGGATTTCTGCAGTGGCTGGGGTCCGCTCTACGGCGAAAGATATCGTCGACCGGGCAGGCAGCGAAGGCACTGGCGTCGCGGAACGCGCGTGTGCTTTTGGTGCTCGATCACTACGAGGTTTGGAGGCTGCTGGATTCATGGCTTCGCCAGACGTTTATTCCGAAGCTGCCGGGCGGGGTTCGCGTCATCTTGGCTAGCCGCGAACCTCCGGCGCCACCGTGGAGTTCGTCTCCCGGATGGCGCGGCCTGCTACGCACGATCGAGCTGGACGCGTTGGCGCAATCGGACGCTACTAAATTGCTGGCGCACTCAGGAATTCGGCAAGCGCAAGCTGTGCGCATCAACCGGATCGTTCGCGGTCATCCGTTGGCGCTCACGCTGGCGGCCGGCACGTTTGCAAATCAGAGCGACCGCATTTTAGAGAGCTCGGCGATCCAGAGGGTAATCGCGGAGCTTGCACAGCTTTATCTTGCTGATATCGCCGACCCTCTCACGCAACAGGCTCTTGAAGCGTCCTGCGTCGTCCGGCGCGCCACGGTTCCGCTGCTCCGGGCCATGATTCCCGAGGCCAACTGCAGACGGGTTTTCGAGGCGCTTCGTGCGTTGCCTTTCGTCCATGTAGAGGCAGACGGGCTGCACGTTCACGATTCCGTGAAGCAAACAGTCGCCGCAACGCTGAGAGGCTCCGACCCGGCCCGGTATCACGCGCACCGGCGCGCCGCGTGGGCAGAACTTCGCGGCCAGTTGGCGCGTGTCCCTAACGATGAGCTGTGGCGATACACGGCGGACATGCTTTTCCTGTTGGACAACCCCGTGGTCCGCGAGGCTTTTTTTCCGAGCGAATCGGCCTTGTATAGCGTTGAGGTTGCGCGTCCGGGCGACGGAGTTGCGATTCGATCGATTTGCGCGAAACAGGAAAGACGGGAATCGGGCGCTTATCTGTGTAAGTTATGGGAAGCGCTTCCTCAGGCATTCTCAACCGTGCACGATCATGAGGGAAAAGTCGTCGGTTTCTATTGTCTTTTCGAAGCTGGCGGTGTTTCACGGAAGGTTCTGAATGGCGATCCCCTCGTGAAAGGCTGGCTCGCTCATCTCCGGCGTGATGGGGTTCCCAAAGGGCAGCGCGTGCTTTTCTTGCGTCGATGGCTGAGCGAGTCCACGGGAGAGGCACCCTCGGCTGTACAGGCGGCGTGCTGGCTGGATATCAAGAGGACCTATTTGGCTATGAGGCCGAAGCTACGCCGTGTTTATCTTACGGTGACCGATTTGGGAGCTTACGCGTCAGTAGCGCAAACCCTGGGATTTCGCCCGCTTGAAAGCGCCGCGTGTCAGTTGGACGGCCGAACCTATCACACGGCGATGCTCGATTTCGGCGCTTCGTCAATCGACGGTTGGCTGGCGCGCTTGGTGGCGGCAGAGCTGCAAGTGAAAGCAGAAGACGTGATAGACATCGAAGGGAGGAGCTTAGTTGTCGAGGGGAAAAGCGTCCCGCTCACGCGCCTGGAATTTGGGGTGATACGATATCTCCACGAACGCAAAGGAAAGCCAGTGGCCCGCGCATCTTTGATTCAAGATGTCTGGAACCATGAATACGACGTGGGAAGCAATGTCGTCGATGTGCTGATCAAGAGTTTGCGGAAAAAGCTGGGCGCGCATTCGGATATGGTCGAGACGGTATCAGGTTACGGGTACAGATTGCGGCTGGAAAGCTGAGCAGGTCTCCGGGCTTGGCCGGGTAAGGTGCCCCTCGATGAGAATTGCGGCTATCGCAACTCTGGCCAGAAACGGCCGGCTGGGCTCTCAATTCTAGGGTAAAATTCCTCGAAATAATGGCCGCAGAAAGATCCAAGACAGTCACAGCCATCTATCCGGGCTCGTTTGATCCGGTGACCAATGGTCACTTGGATCTGATCGCGCGCGGAGCGAAGATATTTGACAAGCTGGTCGTGGCCATCACGCGAAATCTGGATAAAGACCCGCTCTTTGCCATCCAGGAGCGCGTGGAGATGCTGGAGACGGTCACGTTCGACTGGAAAAACGTCGAAGTGGACGTGTTCGACGGCTTGCTGATGGATTACGCGCGCGCTCGGAGCGCGAGCGTGGTACTGCGCGGCATCCGCGCTGTTTCTGACTACGAATACGAGCTGCAGATGGCCATGATGAATCGCAAGATCGAGCCGCATATTGAGACCGTGTTCATGCTGCCGGGCGAGGCGTACAGCTACCTCAGTTCCCGTCTGGTGAAGGAACTGGCCAGGCTCAACGGCCTGCCGAAAGGGCTGGTGCCGGCCGCCGTGGAACAGCGGTTGCGCGCTAAGTTCGGCTAAAATCCGCAGACCAAAATGGTTGGGTGCGGTACAAATTGGATGTTGACCCCTTCCGCCGGGCCGTTACAATCGATGTACAGCCATCCAAACGGATCGGCGAGTTGACAAATTGATAGGAAACAGCAATGGAGCCAGCTACCGGAGTAAAGACTGCCGAATTTCCGCTTGCGGAGCGCGTGAACCGCATCAGCCCCTCGCCCACCATGGTGGTGTTGGCGGCGGCTGACCAGCTTAAGTCCAAAGGTGTGGACGTCGCCGACTTCGGTCCGGGCGAGCCGGACTTTCCTACGCCGGAACACATCAAACGCGCGGGCATGAAGGCCATCGAGGAGAACCGCACGAAGTACACGCCCGTGCCGGGACTGGCGGCGCTGCGGCAGGCGATTTGCGAGTGGCATGCGCGGGAACTAGCCTCATCCTATCAGCCGGCGGAATGCCTGGTTTCGGTGGGTGGTAAGCACGCCATCTTCAACGCGGTTTGCTCGCTGATTAACGCGGGAGACGAAGTGATCATTCCCGCGCCTTATTGGGTCACCTATCCGGATATTGTGAAATACGCGGGAGCGAATCCCGTGGTGCTGAACACCCGCGGCGAGGAAAATTTCCTGGTGCGCGCGTCGGAACTCGAGAAGCTTTTCACGCCGAAGACGCGGATGGTGATCGTCAATTCGCCGAGCAATCCTTCGGGAGCGGTGATTCCGAGGGATGAGTTCGAGAATATTCTGGCGTTGTGCCAGCGCAAGGGCGTGTGGCTCATGTCGGACGAGTGCTATTCGCACTTTACGTATGGCGATGCCAAGCCGTACTCGATCGCCAGCGTGCCGAATTCGAAGCCGGGGCTAATAACCATTGGCTCTATGTCGAAGACGTTCGCGATGACTGGCTGGCGCATCGGCTACACGCTGGCGCCGCAACGCCTGATTGCCGCGATGACCAAGCTGCAGAGCCAGTCCACATCGAATCCGACGTCTATCGCTCAGTACGCCGCGATCGAGGCGATGCGCGGGCCGATGGATTCAGTGCCGGTGATGCTTGCGGAGTATGCGCGGCGCCGCGAGCGGATCGTGAGCGGGCTGAACGCGATTCCCGGCGTCACGTGTAATGCGCCATCGGGCGCGTTCTACGTGTTCCCGAACATCTCGGCTCATTTCAGCAAGGACATGCCCAGCGACACCGCCGCCGCAAAGCTGCTGCTGGACCGCGAGCAGGTGGCCGTGGTTCCCGGTGAGGCTTTTGGCGCGCCGGGGTACTTGCGGCTTTCCTATGCCACGTCGATGGATCGAATCGACGAGGGCCTGCGGCGTCTTAACCGCTTCTTCAGCCAATCCAAGTGACCCGCGCGTGAGTCTGGAGCGCGTCGCCCTCTGCCCCGCGCGGCTGGAGCCTACATTCAGCGCTCGGCCGTGGGGCGCGCGATCGCTGGCTCCATTTTTTACTGCGATGACAGACCTCGCGGAGCCGCTCGGCGAAGCTTGGATGAGCGGCAGCGAATCCCGTTTCTCGAACGGTCCCTTTACTGGCCAAACTCTTGCACGAGCATGGCCGGTCATGTCGCCGGAATGGACAGGGACTGCCATCTTGCGCGAGCCGACCTTTCCCTTGCTCGTGAAATTCATTTTCACCGAAGAAAAATTGTCCGTACAAGTGCATCCCGACGATGCGTACGCCGCTCAACACGAACGGGCAGCGGGTGGATGCGGAAAGACGGAGATGTGGTACACGGTTCGGGCGCGGCCGGGCGCGGAGGTCATGGTTGGACTGAAGGCCGAAGTCACGCGAGAAAGCTTCGAGCGCGAAATTGCGGACGGCACCGTGGAACGCTCTCTCGAACCCATCCCCATGTATGATGGCGACGCAATTTTCGTGCCCGCCGGGACGGCGCACACCATCGGCCCGGGTCTGGTGCTCTGCGAAATTCAGCAGCAATCGGATTTGACCTATCGCGTGTACGATTACAACCGCCGCGATGCGCAAGGGCGCACGCGACCGCTGCATATTGAGAAAGCTTTGGCAGTGATGCGCTTCGGCGAGCAGCGAGGCGGAAAGGTCGAGCCGGTGCCGATTGAGCGGGGTGCTCTGACGAAAACTTTCATGGCTGCCTGCCGTTATTTTGTGACCGAGAAATGGGAATTTTCCGAAAGCATCAAGGCGGAATCATCGCTCGCCCATTTCGATTTGTTGATCGTGCTTGATGGAAGCGGGGAGATTCTCTACGGCTCAGGGAGTGAGCGATTCGGTTCCGCGCAGGTATGGATGGTTCCGGCGGCCCTGGGAAAGTTCGAGATCAGGCCAAATTCACGCACTTCGCTTTTGCGGGCCTACGTGCCTCCGAACCTGGACGTGGTCCGGTGCGAACTGTCAGATTCCGGACTCGGCGAAGTCGAAATCTCTCGGCTGGTTCACGCATGAAAAGGCGCGCGCGCGGGGAATCACTGCCGATTTGCGGCGTGCTTTTGGCCGGCGGACGCGGCACTCGATTTTGGCCGCGCAGCCGCCTCCGAACTCCCAAGCAACTGTTGAACATCACGGGCGATGACACCATGCTGCGCCAGACAGCGGCTCGCCTAAAGCCGCTGATACCAGCGCGCAACCTTTGGGTGGTCACGAACGCGGAACAGGCGGCAGCTGCGCGCGAGGAACTTCGCGGTGTGACGGCTCCGCGCGTTTTGGCTGAGCCGGTCGGCCGTAACACCGCAGCCGCGATTGGACTGGCGGCGATTCATCTGGTGCACGAGCACGGCGATGCACTGATGGCGGTGCTGCCGTCAGATAGCTTCGTGGCGGATGTTGCGCGATACCGGATGCTGATGGCCGCAGCATTGGAGTTAGTTCGCGAGCCGGGGAAAATGGCTGTGTTCGGCATCCCGCCAGCGCACCCTGAAACCGGGTATGGCTATATCGAGCTGGGCAACAGGGCGGCGAAACCTCGCGGCACGCCGGTGTTTGCGGTAAGGCGTTTTACCGAAAAACCTGCGCCACCGCTGGCGCGAAAATACGTCGCGTCGGGGAAATATTTGTGGAATGCGGGAATGTTTTTCTGGCGAGCTTCCACATTTCTGGAGAGTCTGCGGCAATATTTGCCTGCCACGCGTGTCGCACTGGAAAAACTAGCTGTCACGATCGGCACAAGCCGCTACGCCGCGGCGCTGCAGCGCATTTACCCGCAGCTCGAAAATATTTCCGTGGATTACGGCATCATGGAGCCGGCCACGCGGGCGAGCGGCGCACCGAGCGTTTTTGTGGTGCCTGCCAAAGTGGGATGGAGCGACATCGGCTCATGGGCCGCCGTGTACGATTTCGCAGCGGCGAAGCCCGGAGCTAATGTTTCAGCGGGCGCCTTTTTCGCCCTTGATGCCGAAGGCAATTATTTCTGGAGCCCGAAGAAATACGTGGCCTCAATCGGTGTGCGCGATCTGATCGTGGTGGAAACAGACGATGCGCTGCTGGTTTGCCAACGGAGCCGCGCGCAAGACGTGGGCAAAATCGTGAAATGGCTGGAAGAGCGGAAGCAAAAGAAGCTTTTGTAACCAACTCATGGCCACGCAGATCAAATTCGGCACGGACGGTTGGCGCGGGGTAATCGCGGAGGATTTTACGTGCGAGAACGTGCGCACGGTGGCGCATGCGATCGCGCGTTACGTGGTGCGGGCGGAGCGGCCGGAACGCGGAGTGCTGGTTGGCTACGACACACGATTCGCTTCAGAGCTTTTCGCGCGCGTGGCCGCCGAAGCGATGTCCGCGGCGGGAATTCCGGTATGGCTCGCGACGGATGCGGCGCCCACGCCGGCACTTTCTCTGCTGGTGCGATTACGCGGCGCGGCAGCTGGAATTCAGATCAGCGCCAGCCACAATCCCTACCGGTGGAACGGCGTGAAACTCAAGGCCAGCTACGGAAGCTCCGCTTCACAGGCGATAGTTTCACAAGTGGAATCGGAACTGGCCAAAGTGCTGCGCGATGGCGTGCCGCCGCCTCCGACGCGCAAAGAGTTGATCCACTCGCTCGACATCCGCACGCCGTATCTGGAAAAACTCGACGAACTGGTGGATTGGGAGCGCTTGCGCGCGTCGAAATTTCATTTCCTAATCGATCCGATGCACGGCGCAGGGCGCGGATTATTACGCGAGGTATTTCGTCGCCGCGGGATTACCGCGCACGAAATTCGCGGCACGCGCGATCCGCTCTTTGGCGGCGTGAATCCGGAACCCATCGAGCCGCACGTGGAAGCGCTGCGCCGCGCGCTGCGGGAAGGGGCCTACGACGCAGGATTCGCATTCGATGGCGACGCGGACAGGATCGGGGCGATGGATCGCGACGGGACGTTCATCACGCCGCACCAGATTTTTTCCATTCTGCTCTGGCATCTGGCCGGTACGCGAAAATTAGCGGGCGACGTGGCGAAGTCTTTTTCGACCACCAAGATGATCGACAAGATCGCCGCGAAATTCGGCCGCAAAGTATGGGAAACGCGTATCGGCTTCAAATATATTTGCGATCGCATGCTGGAAGGCGATGTACTGCTCGGCGGCGAGGAAAGCGGAGGTATCGGCACCAAGCTGTATCTTCCGGAGCGCGACGCGACGGTGAACGCACTGCTGCTGGCCGAAGTGATGGCCTGGCACGGAAAGCGGCTCGGAGAGCTGGTGAAGATGCTCGAGCGCGATTTCGGCCAACATCATTACGGCCGCGTGGACCTGACTGTGCGCGACGG
The DNA here is from genome assembly GCA_049591475.1 of Candidatus Acidiferrales bacterium. Taxonomy (GTDB): domain Bacteria; phylum Acidobacteriota; class Terriglobia; order Acidiferrales; family UBA7541; genus Palsa-295. The sequence continues at coordinate 5,516 of JBAWEZ010000009.1, read as the reverse complement.
ACAAAAGGAGAAAGCGATCCGCCGCTTCGCCGATCCGAAATTCACGAAATTGCTCGACTGGCCGATAGGGGCCCGCGAGGACCTCGACGGCGTGAAAGTTTATCTCGGCGAGATTGGATGGGTGATGGTGCGCGCGTCGGGGACCGAGCCGATGCTGCGCGTGTATGCGGAAACTTCGCGCGCGGAGACCACCAAGCGCGTGCTGGACGAAGTGGTCGCCCAGGTTCAGCGGTTCTGACCGTCGTCGCGCATTAGCAATCCGCGAGTGGCCCCTGGCTACTGCTTCGATTTATCTTCCATCGATTTATATGCGGCGTCGAGCACGCCGTTCAGGAATGCCGGAGACTCGGCCGAGGAAAATTTTTTCGCAAGTTCCAATGCTTCGTTGATCACCACCTTCGGCGGCGCGGTTCCGAGGCGCAGCTCGGCCATAGCCAGCCGCAAAATGCCGCGATCGACCGTTGCCAGCCGATCGAGCTGCCAGTTTTCCGAGAGCTTAGAAACGAGGCTGTCGATTTCGCCTGCGAGCGCGACGGCGTCTTCAAAAAGCTGATTGGCGAATTTGCGGGTACGTTCTTCGGCGCGGGCGGATTTCCAAAAAGCTTTTTCCAGCCGTTTGGGATCCTGCCGGGTCATATCCCACTGAAACAGCATTTGCAGTGCGAACTCGCGCGATTTCCGCCGGAGCGCCATGCTATCGGCGCCGCGGCCGGCGCGCGGGGCCGGATTTGCCGGAGAGTTTGCGGGAAAGCGAGGCCATTTCGATGGCGCTCAAACCTGCTTCGTAGCCTTTGTTACCGCTCTTCAGTCCGGCGCGGTCGATGGCCTGTTCGAGTGTATCGCAGGTGAGCACACAGAAAGCCATGGGAACGCCAGTATCGAGCTGCGCGAGCTGAATGCCGCGCGCCGTTTCGGAGGCCACGTAGTCGAAATGCGCCGTTTCGCCGCGCAAGATGCAGCCGATGCACACGATCGCGTCGCAACGGCCTGTGGAAGCCAGCTTCTTTGCTGCTAGCGGGACCTCAAACGAGCCAGGAACGCGCACGAGTTCGATGCGATCGTCAGGCGCGCCGGCACGACGCAGCGCGTCGAGCGCACCGGACAGCAAGCGGTCGGTGATGAAGTTGTTGAACTGGCTGACCACGATGCCGAAACGCAGACCCACCGCGTTCAACTCGCCCCGAATTGCACTCGATTGAATATTCTGAGCCATTCAGTCACTTCAGCATATCGCGGGAAACGTTTGCCGCGCAAAAGGCCAGACGGTACCCGCGCGATTCCGGCTGGCGGCCGGGCAGCCATTTTCGCACGTTGTCAGGGGGTTGCAAGTGACACGAGCACGTTTCCGCCGCGCTGGCGCACTTCGTCGAGCCCGCTCTCCGCGCGGTTGATCCATTCAGTCACGCGGTCCTCTGTTTCATCGGCAGGGCGCGCGGTGGCCTCGGCGACCACGGCGCTCCCGGTCAAATTCTGCCCACCCCATGCTGGGCGCACAGCCGCGGCCACCTGTCGGAGTTTGTCGGCCAGCGTGCGTGCGTTTTCGAGCGAGGTATCCGGCAAGATGAAGACCAGCGACCATGCGGTGTATTTTACCGCGATATCCGTCTGGCGAATGGCGGAGCTTAGCGCCCGCGCGAGCTGCTCAATGAATTGATCGACGGCTACGTCGCCATGTTCGCGCAGCAGTTCGGGGCCGCGGTCGATTTGCAACACGATCAGGGATAGCGGCGTGTGTTGCGCGCGCGCGCGATTGGACTCCGCCAGCAGGCAATCGATATATGCGCCGCGGTTGAGCAAGCCAGTGCGTTCGTCAGTAACGGCTAGAGAGCGGACTAATGAGCGAAGGCGCGTGTGATTGACGCTCAAGACTAGCTGATCACCAACTGCTTGCAGAAAAAAGCTTTCGTTGGGCTTCCATTTGTGCGCGTTCGCATCACCGACGAAAAGAGCGCCGGCGGGCGCCTGAGTTTCCTTGTCCGTGAGCAGAATTCCGAGCGCCGAGGCAAGTCCCAAAGCAGCAAGAGCCGGCGCCGTGCCGGAGCTGAGTTCGATTCCGCCGAGCGCATCCGGCGGTGTTTTGGACAGAACTTCGGTGATGGAAGCGATATGCGCGGTCCCGGCTGGCGGCACGCCGGGCGCAGAGTATTCGGCGGTCAATTGCGTGTTTTCCCCGGACGACCCCACCGCGACAAGGCAGCGCGTGACACGGAGGTGCTTGCCGATTTCGGCTGCGGTCGAGGCCAGTACCTCGCGCGGCGTGGACTGCCGGTACATCAGGCGATTAATTTCGGCGATTGCGGCGAGATCGCGGTGCGTGTCAACGGCCCCAGTGATGTGCGAAGAAGGAATTTCTTGCGCAGCGGGGACGGCAGCAGGCGCGGCGGCAGCCTTGGGCGCCGCCTTCGGGGGGGGGCCCTTGGGCCACCAATTGGCGCGCTCGTAGAGAGCACGCAACCGCTCGTTCCTTGCTTCTTCACCGGGAAAGAGATCGGCGATCCGCGTAAGCCGCTCGACGGCTTTGGATTGGAGGGAATACTGCAGAAAGATTTCGACCTGCACGATCAGATCCTCGAGAGCATGTTGCGCGCGCGCTTCTTCCGTGGCCGGCTCCGCGGCCGAAGATGCTTCGCCGCCGGCGCCAGCAAACCCCTGGCTTCGCGTGGAAACGGTCGCGGCCTTGGCGGCGCGAGATTGCACGTTGAGCAGAAACGAGGGATCGACTTTCCCTTCTAGCTGCGCGATTCGATCTTGGTTGCGGTAATCGTAGGGATCAATGTCCACCAGGCGGTCCAGAACTTCGCAAGCCTGCTTCATATTGCCGGCGACGAGGTACAAATCGAAAAGGCGCACGAGCGCGTCGAAATACTGCGTTTCGCGATTCATTTCCTCGTAGTTTTTGGCGATCGCCTCGGCCAGCGGCAACGACGCCGGATATGAGGCGCCGAGCTTGTCCATCACAGGCGGCAGCTCGATTTCCTTGCGCGCGGCGCGCATCCAGTCTTTCGCCTGGCGCAGAAGCGAGGCGCCTTTGGGGTCCTGGCCGGTTTGAAGGTACGCGGCGATCAATTCGAATATTTTTGAAAAGCTTTCGGGCTTGATTTTGCAATAGGCCTCGAGCACTTCGCGCGCGCGGTCGAACTGCTCGGAACGAAGCAGTCCCTCGCCGTAGAGAGCTAGAAACGCCACATCTTTTTCGCCGGGTGCGAAAGGCTCCAAGAGCGCCGCGGCGCCCGCGGGATCACCCTTTCGCAGTTTGGCCTCCGCAAAAAGCAGCGCGCCAGTGCGATCGGCCGGCAAAAGTTTGTGAGCACGTTCGAAATAATCGAGCGCGTCGTCGAGAGCGGACGCAGCCAAAGCGAGCTGACCGGCGCGAAGGTATGACCGTGAGGCTAGGTCGGAGTGTCCCAGTTTTTCCGCGAGCTGCGCGAGGGCCACATGCCGGGCAGCGTTTTCCGGGTCGATGACCGCGAGACTTTCGTAACAGGCCACCGCCTCGATTTCCCGCTGCTGTTGCAGGAACAGATCGGCGGCAGCAGTGAACTGCTCCACAGCCTCGGCGGTTCGGTTGTGCTTTTGCAGCAGCGTCGCGTAGCGCATCAGCCGGTCCGGCGGCTGTGGCAAAGGCCGGAGGAATCGGCTAAAGATCGCGGTACCCTTGGCTGTGTCGCCGCTTTCAATCAGGCGGTCAAATTGGATAGCGTAGTACTGCGCGGCGCGCGCGGGCTCGTTCAGGCGCGTGTAAATGTCGGCGAGCGCCTGCAGTGACTCTTGATGAGAAGGAACTTCGTCGAGAACCGCCTGGTAGGCGGCAACGGCATCGCGCAGCTTGTTTTTCTCAAGGCTCCGCCGGGCGCGTTCGAGGTTCTTGCTGGCTTCAGATGCCATCAGTGTTGGGGATTCACGCGATGGAGCGCGGCGCAGTGGCGCAGCGGATTCCTCGCGCGAATCTAATCTCAAATATATACCGGAGGCTCGGCGTGGCTGGAATCGAAATCAACCCGATGTGCCGAACTCGCCTCTGATCCGGTTTCGCTAGGCTTTTTCCGGAGTCTTGCGGCCCGGTCTTTGACGGGGGAATGTGCTGACCTTCTCCCGCATCGAGCGCAAAGAGAGCCCGCTGCGGAGCAGGGCCGCGAAACCCAGAAAGACAAACGGCAGCGTGAGCGCGATGAAGGCGAAAATGGAAAATCCGGTCGCGCGGTTTTTATTGATCTGGAAAATGCTAAGGCCGAGGACGCAAAAGAATTGGTAGGACCCCACGTTTGCCGGAGCGTTTGGAAGCGATACGCCTAGATTTATCACCAGCAACACAACGGCTGCCGCGAGCAACGAAAAATGCAAGCCGTAGGAGTGCATCAACATCCATAAAGCCATGGCCTGGCTAAATGGGATCAGCAGAGAAACCGCCACTGCGGGATAAAAACTTGGCGCCGTTCCCATAGCGTGCAGCACGATCAGCGCCTGCATCACCCGCCCGGGCTCCCGGCGCTCGTTGCCATCCTTTGCATCGTCGCGTCCCAGCTTGAACTCGATGTGCAGGACGAGCGCTACAACGACGATCAGAAGCGCCAGGATGATCACGCCCAGAGTGTCGGCGGCGCGGTCAAACCTTCGAATACTCAGCGACGGCCCATAGCCGGGCGGAGCTTGCACCAGCAGCGAAACGATGCCTAATCCAGCTGTGGCGATCACCAGGTCTATGAAGCGCTCCACGCCGACCGACCCGATCACGCGTCCCAGGGGGATGTCTTCCGAATTGGAAAGCAAATAGCTGCGGAGGAATTCGCCCGGGCGAAGCGGAAATACGAGGTTGGCGAATAGGCCGGCAAAAACCGCCCGGTTCGCCCGCGTGAGCCGTACCTTGCCGAAGGGAGTAAGCAGAAGCTTCCAGCGCAGCGACTGAAAACCATAACTGGCCACGTCCCAAGCCATTCCTGCCAGCACCAGGCGCCAATCGGCATTGGCCATGTCGTGTACTGCGCGAACGATGTGGAAATCGCGCAGCACCCAGATGAGCGAGGCAATTGCCACGCCATAGCCAACGACGCGCAGTAAAACCGAACGTTTTTCGACGATGACCTTGAATAGTTTGATCAATGCGATCGTACCGCGAGATACGTGTCTGGCTGACGGATGCCATCTCGTCGATCCGTTGGATCATCGCCACACAGCCAGGCACACAAAAGCCAGTATTTGGGGAACGGGCGAGTCGCAGTTTCTTCAAGCTGTCTTTGGTCGCGCCGCCGTCGCATCCCACTCTCCTCGTCTGGCGGCGGTTCCGGAAGAATCCAGTCCACGGCCCAGAGGGCGCCGCTCTGAGCGCCGGAAGGATCCCGAAACCCGCTACAGCCTACGACATTGGCCTTCGGCAGGCAATCCGGGAATGCCATTGGAAGAGCCTACTCACATCGTATCCCCCTGGCGGGATTGAAATGTGTGAGTCCGAAGAGGCGAAGGGAGATGGAGTTGTTGTTGAATGGGAAAGGAAGATGATCGCCACCGTCGCAGCGGTGGGA
>JBAWEZ010000008.1:0-122213 GCA_049591475.1 Candidatus Acidiferrales bacterium | reverse complement strand
GCCCGCTGCCGCAGAAATTCCATCTGCGATCCGCCGCCGGGAACCGGATATTTTGGAAATTGGTAGCCCAGATCGTTCAACGTGAATTTCAGCCGCCGCGAAACTGCTTCCGTATTCGCAATCGCTTCGGGCAAATCGGCGAAAAGCACGGCCATCTCCGCGTGGCCCTTGCAACGCCGCTCCGTATTCCGGCTCAGCAGTCGTCCCGCGGTTTCGAGCGTGCGGTGGTGCCGGATGCAGGTAAACACGTCCAGCACTTCGCGCCGTTCCGCCCGTGCGTATGCCACTCCATTCGTCGCCAGCAGCGGCAGCTTCAGCCTTCGCGCAATCTCCACCGCCGCCTGGTTCCGCGCCTCCTCTCGACGCGAATAATGCCGCTGCAACTCCACGTACACGTTGTCGCGTCCGAACGTGCGGCACAATTCCTGCACGCATCCCGTCGCCTCCGCAACTCCGCCCCGCTTCAATGCCTGCTCCAGCGGCCCTTCATCGCCGCCGGTCAAGCAAATCAGCCCGCCGCTAAATTCCGCAATCTCTTCCATCGACGCGCTTCCTTCGCCTTTCGCCGCGCGCATCTTCATCCGCGTAATCAGCCGGCACAAATTTTGGTATCCCGCGTGCGTCTCCGTCAGCAGCGTGTATCGCCACCCCGCCGTGTCCTGGTGCCGTTTACCCTGAGGCGCTGGGTGCCCCAAGCTCGGTTTTTGAGCTTGCCCGCCGTGGCGGGCGTGGGCACTTTGTTTTTGCCGTTCCGGGTGCCGCACCCTTTGCGGTGTGTGCAAAGGGTGCGGATCTTCGTCAAATTCCGACTGCATCAAGCCATTCGTCGGAACTGTGCGCGATGGAGTGGCTGACACTTCCGCGCCAATGTGCGCGCGAATCCGCGTTTTCTTCGCCGCTAGATGAAATCGCGCCGCGCCGTACACTCCATCGCGATCCGCCAACGCCATCGCTACCATCCCGCGTTCCGCGCATACCTCCGCCAATTCCTCGGGCGTCGAAGCGCCTTCCAAAAAACTAAACGCCGACCGCGCATGCAATTCCACGTACATCACTTTCCTTACTCAAATGAAACTCGCGCTTTTGTCCCACTCGTCTTTGAGCGGAGAATGTTTTGCGGGTGCCGCATTCTTTGCGGTGTTTGCAAAGGGTGCGGATTTTTCGTAATTTCAGCTACGCTGACCAATAGGATTCCCGCGTCTATCTGCCACAGCTTTCGAAGCCAAGTAAATTGGAGGCGCTTTGTGGTCGAAGCTTTAGCTGTGACTTTAAACTTGCCATTTTGTGATGGCACGGTTTCAACCCGGCGCTTACTTCTCCGCTTCGCAGCGTCATGGACTTCAGTGTTGTGGACGCCCGGGCACCAGCGTTGTAGAACCCGGACGTGAGTGTTGTAGAAGCCCCCGACTTCAGTCGGGGGAGGCAGGGCGTTTTCGGCCCTGCCGTAAAAAAGCGCGCGGCAGCGCGCTTCCTTTCGCGCAGATTCACTCGCGCGAAGTACTCGATTTTAACTCTCCACTCATTTCGCTCCTGAATCTCCCATTTTTGTTTTCCTCGACCCTCCGCTTCCTATCGTGCGAGATCGAGTGGCGTACCCGCCGCACCGGTTCTGCACCGCGCGGTGCTAATCGTAAATCCCGCGCACAAACCACCCCTGCCGCCGCGCGTCGAAATACACGCGGTACAAAACCGAGGTCCCCGGCTTACGCGGTGTTTGCGTACTTTGGAGTGGTAAGTTCCATCCCTCGCGCACATTCTCCGCACTCGCTAAATGAAGCGGTGCTGAAAATCTCACCTCCAAATCCCACTCCTCCTGCTGCCATTCGTCCTCACGCCACCAATCGCCAGACGTGAGCCACGGCCCCGCGGCCGCCCGCACCTCGCCTCGCGCCCCCTGAAAAATCAACGCCACGGGCCGCCCATCATGTAGTTCCACTCTCGCCGGAATTTCCGGACGAAACGCCCGAAAAGTGACCGCTGCTCTGCCGTTTGCCTGTCCCGCGCCGTCAGCGCGCGCCTTCGAATTGCCCGCGCCTTCGCTCGCCGAAAATCTCCGCATCTGAAACGCTCCCGGCCGGTGCGTATCAACAATCTCCGGCGATCCCACGTTCCCCTCGCCCACCACGTTGGCGATCCGCGCGATGGTCAGCTCCAATTTCTCCGGATCGGGAAAGCTCGGCAGAAACAGTCCGCCTTGCGTCGCTCTCGGACGCGCCGCCTCCGCGATCATCGCGATTTTCTGAATCGGCGCTCCCGGTGGATGCGCCTGCAAGCGCAGACGCAATAATTTCAGCAGTATCTTTGGGTCGCGCGTCGGAACCGGCAGCCGCAATTCCGTTTCGTACTCGCCCGGAGGATTTTTCTCCCGCACCACCTCCTTGCGTCGGTCGCACGCATTCTCGAAATGCGGCTGCAGCTCGAATTGCGTCCGAATCGACGCAGCCGCCAACGCCCTCGCCATCAGCCGCGCGCAAAGCTGATCGAGCAGCCGCCCCAACAAAAACGACAGCGGATCGAGCTCCTCCACCGAGTCGTCCAGCTCCATTGCTTCCTCGAAAAAATCCGCCGCAGCTGCCACAGACAGCGAACGCACGCTTGTCCCGCGCGCCAGCGCATGCAGCCGCACACCCTCCTGCCCCAGCCGTTCGGAAAGCTGCGCAACAGGCAACGCCGCCAGCGCGCCGCACGTATGCACGCCCCAGCGCCGCAGCGTCTCGGCTGTTTCTTCTGTCGGACGCAGCACGCGCACCGGCAAATCGCGCAGCCGCGCCGCTTCCTCCCCGCGCGCAATCACCGTTGTGCCGCCGCACCCGCGCGCCGCAATCGACGCCGCGTCGATATTCCCCGCAATCGCCACATTCGCCTGCAGCCCGCACGCCAACGCCCGCTGCGCCAGTTCCGCGCCAATCTCCGCCTCGCCTCCGAAAAGCGATCCCAGCCCCGCCACGCCGGCCACAATCTCGTCTTCGCTCGCGTCTTCTATCCGAGGCGAAACCGACCAACCCGCATCCAACAGCGCCGCGTGCGCCGATTTTTCCAGCGCCTCCGAACGCGCCCGGATCTCCAGTCCCGCAAACTGTTCCGCATTCGCCTTCATCATCCCTATTTCAACGCCCCTTCGCGCCGCTCGCTCGTTCACCGCCACCACATGGCACAACGGCGGCGCGCCTTCCACCAGCGCCAGCGCGCAGTCGCGCAGCTTCGGTTCCGCGCGCACCACCGCCTGTACCCTGAAATTCGGAACGAATATCGAAGCGAATGCCATCTCCATCTGCCGCCATCGCAAACGTGTTGCGCCAAAATGATCTGCACCGCATCACGCCACAAATTCGTCTCACCGTTCGCCGGCTCCTCCTTCCAATCTGTTCCTGTCGGAATTTCCACGCACCGCACAGTTTGCGAAAAAACGGTTCGCTTTGCGGGTCGCGGCTTCAGCCGCGACATTAAGTTTTTGAAGCCAATGGGCTTCAGCCGCTGAAGTTCCACACCTTAGGGGGTCGGAGCTTTAGCTCCGACACAACACGGTGCGCATGGCGCGCCTCCTCTCGCGCTAGGTTACCCGCGCGAAGTATTCGATCGTGTCTTGTCTACACGATGAACCTACCGAAACGTTCGCTCGCAACCGCATGTCTTTTCATTTCTATGTCGCTATCGTTTCAAACTCCGTCCCTTCTGACGATTCCTCTCGCCATCTCAACCGCTCACCTTCCTTCTTCGCCCGCGAACGAATCACCTCCGCATAATTCCTCCCGCCTTCGAAAAGACACCCATGCGCATACGGCAACAATATCCGCACATCTCGCGTTGGATCTTCGTTCTTGCGGGTGCGGGTGCCCCATGCTCGGTGTTGGAGCGTGGAGGTTTTCCATCGCGCCTCCCGCGCTTCCAGCCGCAGCACCAATGACGCGCATGTCTTCGCATTCGACTCCTGCTCCAGCGCCACCAAAATCGTCGGCGTATGCTCCACCGCGCGCCGCATCCGAAACCACACCGGCAAAGGAATCGCGCGCGCCACTCGCGCCGGCGTATCTCCCAGATCGAGCGCGATCAGCCCAAATCCGCCGCCTTGAATCAACAAATCCGCTGCTCGCAGCGCCTGATCGACGTTACGGCATCGCACCCATAGCAACTGCCCCAGCCGCACGCCCGCCTCCGCCGCCGATTGCGGATCGAACGCGTCCCGCGCATCCACCAGCGCGCACACTTCCGCCGCTTCCGTCCGCGCCGCCATCGCCGCCATCATCACGCTCGTCCGCCCCGACGACGGCGGCCCGCAAATTTCCGTCAACCCGCCGCGCGGCAGCCCGCCCGTCAGCCGATCGATCTCCGGCACCCCCGCCGGAGCCGTCTCCACCATCCGCCGGTCGCGGTATTCGAACGGGTTCGCCACCCGCCCGGCCAGCGCCGTTTCCACCTGCAATCGCAATGCGTTCGCTCGCGCGCTCATGGCGTCCCCGCAGTAGTGGGTCAGTTTGAATTTTCTTGATCGTGACACAAACAGTCAAAATTCAAACTGACCAATACCTATCCTGCATTCCAGGCGAAATCCGCGAGACGAAAAAGAAGGGGCTTCCGCAGTAAAATAGTCAGCAGATTCAGCAGCAATCGAAGGGCAAATTGCGCATTTGTATATTCGCTTTTTCTTCGCCTATGCCGGATTCTAAGCCCGCCCTTCCGCCCCTGTCAAGCACATCCTCTCCCAATCACAGGTGATAAGATCCGCCGATCAGGACACGGCTAGCCAAAATCGAGTTACACTCCTGGTAGATCACATCTATGCGTGTGCCCCAAAGAAAGCCCATCAAGGCTCGGTCTCTTTCCCCGCAAGAGCAGTCTTGGATTCGAGAGATCCTGGCACACAATCAACGATGGGCCGATGTGGACATCGGTGATGCTCAAGTTGTTGCCCAATGCGACTGCAATACAAAGAATTGCAAAACCGTTTATCTAGATAGCCCTTTGCCTCAGAATTCATTCACACACAGCAAAGGTTATCTAGGCCGAATCGAAATCATGACCGTCGATGATTTCTTAATAACAGTGACTCTTGATCAAGAAGACGGAAAGATATGTGAACTTTATGTGGATTTCCTTGATCTCCACGAGCCTGGAAATCGCATAGCACCGGACCAATGGCAGGAGAAATCGCACACCGTCACTCCAATGTGACGAGCGCCTAACTCGCCGACATTCTGGTATCCTTGCAGCAGATGTTCATCGACGATTCACTTCCCAAAGGCGTAGTCCGTGCCATCGCTGGCATAGCTGGCATCATCCTCGGACTCGTCTCGATTGCCGTCCCGCTGAACTTTTACCTGAACCTCTTCTCCCACCCCGCCGTTCCCTCACATCAAATCCAGTACGGCTTTTGGGACGGCGTCAGCGGCTCCATGCTCGTCCTTATCTTTTTCGCCGTCTTCGGGTTCATCTCACTCCTCCTGATTAAATTCGCCTTCACCCGCCCGGGCTCGCACGACTCGCCCGACGATTCCGCCGATCACCACTCTGCCTCCGCCCACCCCGCCGAAGAATAATTCTCTTCGTCGCACACTGGGCATCACTTCGTATCCGTACGTACGTTGTGCGACTTATCCGCAGCGCGTTTGCGCCGCGAAAAGATTTAAATGTAGCGCCGGGCTCTAGCCCGGCAGCCTTTCAGAAGCTCCACGATCTGCAAGCCGCTTCCACCGCGCAGTGAAGAATGCATCTTCGTCGCTCGAAAAATGGCTACTGGCATATTGGTTTGTCGCGACATCGGAAACCCCTAAATTTCGCATCTTTTTTTGGCGAATTTTACCTCGTAAGCGTCGCTCTCCCAGCACCTTAGGCTGTACGCAAATCTGCGGGGCCTTGACGCGTATGCTAGCTTGGAAGTAAGACTCGTGCGCATCTGACGGGTCAGGGGAAGGGGGCGCCGTATGACTTGCGCCGCGCTGCACTGTCGAATTCCGGCGCTCGATGCCACTCCTACCGGATCCTCGCGTAGTGACGCCGATCTGTTCATTTCCCGTTTCGGGAATCGTCTCAGCGGAGCAGCCGCCGGATCAGTTCAAGACGCCTTTCCGTACGTTGCGGCAACGACTACCGGGGTCCCCAACGCGCAAGAGCGCGTCGGGATGGTAGATCGACACACCCTGTCATTCAAAACCTCTCGTAGGTTATTGAAAACATTGAATCGCGCCCCGTTCAGATCGACACAATTTCGCACCTCCTCAAACGAGTGTTTTTGCCACTCCATAAATCATGCGCAATTTTAGAAAAATTCGGCCAGAAGCAGCTAACCAGCAGCATCCGCTGGATTTATTCCATCCCGCCGTTCGCGCTTGGTTCGAATCTTCATTTGCGGAGCCGACCAAGCCGCAGCTTCTCGGCTGGCCCGCCATCGCTCGCGGCGATTCCACCCTGATCCTCGCGCCCACCGGCTCCGGCAAAACTCTCGCGGCTTTTCTCTGGTGCATCAACCGGCTGATGTTCGCTCCCGAACCGCCCGAAGAAAACCGCCGCTGCCGCGTGCTCTACATTTCGCCCATCAAAGCCCTCGCCGTCGATATCGACCGCAACCTTCGCGTCCCGCTCGCCGGAATTGCCGACGCCGCGCAGAAGCTCGGCGCGGATTTTCACGAGCCTTCGGTCTCGGTGCGCACCGGAGACACGCCCGCTGCCGAACGCGCGCGCTTCGTACGCCACCCATCCGATATTCTGATAACCACACCCGAATCTCTTTATCTGCTGCTCACTTCGAATGCGCGCGATCGCCTCACATCCATCGAAACAGTGGTCATCGATGAAATCCACGCGCTCGTTCCCACCAAGCGCGGCTCGCATCTTGTCCTCTCACTCGAACGCCTCGAACATCTCTGCGGGCGTGGCCTGCAACGCATCGGCCTTTCCGCCACGCAGAGACCGCTTGAGGAAGTTGCGCGCTTCCTGGGAGGTTGTGAAGCTTCACACGGCCAAATGATTGCGTCCGCCGCGGAGACCAGCGCAGATTCGCTGTCCGAATTTGAGTCTGCGGGCGCCGCACCAGTCTATCGCCCGGTCACCATCATCAACGCCAGCGAGCCCAAGCGCCTCGATCTGCGCGTCGAAGTTCCCGTGAAAGACATGTCCCGCCTCGGTGACGAGGAATCTCCCGCGCCCCGTCCCGATTCGCCCGAGTTCGTTTCCTCCTCGATTTGGAGCGCCATTCATCCGAAATTGCTCGAATTGATCCGCGCGCATCGCTCCACTTTGATTTTCGTCAACAATCGCCGCCTCGCCGAACGCATCTCCGGCGCCATCAATGAACTCGCGGGAGAAACTCTCGTCCGCGCTCACCATGGCAGCGTCGCCGTCAACCAGCGCAAGCAGATCGAAGATTTGCTGAAAGCCGGCGAGCTCCGCGCCATTGTTGCCACCTCTTCTCTCGAACTCGGCATCGATATGGGCGCTATCGACTTGGTTGTCCAAATCGAATCGCCACCATCCGTCGCCAGCGGTATGCAGCGCGTCGGCCGCGCCAGCCATCATGTGGGCGCCGTCAGCAACGCAGTTATATTCCCGAAATTTCGCGGCGATCTCGTCTCCTGCGCTGCCATCACGCGCGCCATGAACGATGGGCAAATCGAATCCGTGCATTACCCGCGCAATCCACTCGACGTGCTCGCGCAGCAGATCGTCGCTACCGTCGCGCTCGAAACATGGGACGTGGACGATCTCTTCGCCTTGGTCCACCGCGCTGCTCCATACGCCGCCCTCACCCGCTCTGTTTTCGAAGGCGTGCTGGACATGCTCTCCGGCCGCTACCCATCTCTCGATTTCGCCGACCTTCGTCCGCGTCTCACTTGGGATCGCCGCCGCAATCGCCTCTCCGCTCGCCAAGGCGCGCGCCGCGTCGCAATATTCAACGGCGGCACGATTCCTGATCGCGGACTCTACGGCGTTTTCCTCGCCAATGCTGCGAAAACCACCCGAGTCGGTGAGCTCGACGAGGAAATGGTTTTCGAAACGAAAGTCGGCGAAAACATCGTGCTCGGCGCCTCCACATGGCGCTTCGAGGAGATTTCCAACGATCGCGTGCTCGTTTCGCCTGCTCCCGGACGTCCCGGCAAAATGCCGTTCTGGCATGGCGATGGTCCGGGGCGTCCCGCGGAATTCGGAGCCCGCATCGGTCGAATGACGCGCGAGCTTATCCGCCTTCCGCGCCCTGCCGCATTTGCAAAGCTCATCGAAGAGCACAAACTCAATGCCAGTGCCGCCGAAAATTTGCTTCGCTATCTCGAAGAACAGGCCGCCGCTACCAAGCGCGTTCCCAGCGATGAAGACATCATCATCGAAATCTGCCGAGATGAACTTGGCGACCGCCGCGTCTGCGTGCTCACACCTTTCGGCAGCCGCGTGCACATCCCGTGGTGCGTGGCCGTGACCGCGCGGCTGCGCGACGAGCGCGGCATCGACGCGGAATCCATGTGGTCCGATGACGGGTTCGTCATTCGCATTCCCGATGGAGATGCGCCAATCGACCCGAGTATGTTTTTGCCTTCGTCGGCCGAATGTAAAAATCTGCTCTTGCGCCAGCTCGGCGCCACTTCGCTATTCGCTGCGAAATTCCGTGAAGCCGCCGGGCGCGCGCTGCTGCTGCCCAAGCGCCGCCCGGGAATGCGCACTCCGCTCTGGCACCAGCGCAAGCGCGCTACCGATTTGCTCGCCGTAGCGTCGCGTTACGCCACATTTCCCATCCTTCTCGAAACCTATCGCGAATGCCTTCGCGACGTATTCGACCTTCCTGCGCTGACCGAACTGCTCGACAAAATTCAGCACGGCGCCATTCGCGTCACCACCGTCGAATCAGAAACGCCGTCTCCGTTCGCCGCTTCCCTGCTCTTTTTCTATGTCGCGAACTACATTTATGATGGCGACGCTCCCCTTGCGGAACGTCGCGCGCAGGCTCTCGCCATCGATCAATCGCATTTGCAGGAACTGCTCGGCGATACCGATCTTCGCGAGTTGCTCGACGAAACGGCCATCGTCGAAATCGAATCGCGCCTGCAAAATCTCGATCCCGACTACCGCGCTCGCCACGCCGATGACCTTCACGATTTGCTGCTCAAGCTCGGCGATCTTTCCTCGCGCGCAATTGCCGCGCGCAGCGCCAACCCGGAAATTGCAGCCATGGTGCGCGAACTGTTCGATGCGGGCCGCGCGCTACCGCTGCAAATTGGGGCCGAATCGCGCTATGTACCCATCGAATACGCGGCGCTCTACCGCGATGCACTTGTCATAACATTGCCGGATGATATTCCAGAAGCGTTTTTGACGGCCGCAATCGAGCCGCTGCATGAAATCCTGCGCCGCTACGCGAAAACTCACGGCCCGTTCACCACTGTCGAAGCTGCGGAACGTTACGGATTGCAAGCCGGCATGGTCGAGCCGGTGCTCCAAGCGCTGCAGTCCAGCGGCAAACTGCTCGAAGGCGAATTCCGTCCCTCTGGTTACCACCGCGAATGGTGCGATCCGGAAGTTCTTCAGCAGATTCGCCGCAAGAGCCTGGCTCGCCTGCGCCGCGAAATCGAGCCGGTCGAGCCGCACACGCTGGCGCGTTTCGTAGCTCGCTGGCAGGGCGTTGCCGCACCGCGCAGTGGCATCGGCCCGCTGCTCGACAGCATTGAGTCCTTGCAGGGCGCGGCGCTGCTTGCTTCCGAACTCGAACGCGAAATTCTTCCCGCGCGCATTCGCGATTATCATCCGGCCGATATCGATGCGCTGCTGGCCAGCGGCGAAGTAATCTGGACTGGCATCGAGCGCATAGGCGAACGCGATGGCCGCGTCGCTTTGTATCACACTGCTTCTCTCGGCCGGCTTTTCCCGCCACGGGAATTGCGCCCGGAGCGCTCCTCCCTATCCGAGCGCGCTCAACGCATCATTCAATCTCTCGAACAGCGCGGCGCGTCCTTTTTCGCTGACATTCAATCCGCCTGCGGCGGCGGATTCCCCGGCGAAACCCGCGACGCGCTTTGGGAACTCGTCTGGTCCGGTTCCCTGTCCAACGACTCGCTCGACCCGCTTCGTCACTGGATTCGCCCGCCACATTCCAGGCGCAGTAGCCATACCGATATCGCGGGCATGCTTCCGGGTTCGCCTGAATATCTGCGCCGCTTGCGCCCTCGCACTTCGGCGGGAGGTCCGGGACAGGGACGCTGGTCATTGATCGGATCGCGAATGCCGTCTGCGATCACAGCCACGGAATGGAGCGCAAATCTCGCGCAGCAGTTGCTGCTGCGCCACGGAATCGTGGCCCGCGAAACCGCGCTCGCGGAAAATATTCCCGGCGGCTATCAAACGGTGTACCCTGCGCTGAAACTAATGGAAGAAAGCGGGCGCATTCGCCGCGGAATGTTCGTGGCCGCGCTGGGCGCGTCCCAATTTGCCGTTCCAGCGGCGGTCGAAACCTTGCGCTCGCTGCGCATCGATCCAGCTGTGCCAGAGGCAATCGCGCTCGCAGCTTCCGATCCGGCAAATCCGTACGGCGCGGTGCTTCCCTGGCCGCGTCAGGATGATTCATCCGAAAAGACGACGATGGCGCGTGTTCGTGGCGCGTCGGTGATTTTGCTCAACGGACATCTCGCTGTATTTTTTCGCCGCCGCAGTTCATCCCTGCGCGTTTTCTTGCCGGATGCCGATCCGGAACGCAGCGCCCATGCCCGCGCTCTCGCAAAGAAACTTGCCAAAGTCGCCGCGCAACGCCAAAGCCGCGGCTCGGGCCTCTTGATCGATATCATCAACGGCGCACCGGCGCGCGAGCATTTCCTCGCTGCGTTCTTAGAGGAATCGGGATTCGCGGATACCGCGCAGGGATTCCAGATTCGCCGGATCACCTCGATCGCATCTTCCGGCAGCGACGATTTCGATGCTCCGGATTCCGAAGACAGTGCCGAGCCCGGTTTTTCCGAGACAGCGTGAAGAATGGCTCGCTCTCTGTGGATCGATCGCGCCCGTTGCGGTTCTGCGCGATGCAAAGTAAACTGTTAAGCAATCGCCAATTACTGTCGGGGCGTGGCTCAGCCTGGCTAGAGCGCCTGGTTCGGGACCAGGAGGTCGGTGGTTCAAATCCACTCGCCCCGACCATCTAATTCCCTCTCGATAACTGCACTCACGCCGCGACTACGGCCTCGTGCTCTACCGAATTCGTAGCGCACGTAGCGCAAATAACGTTACGCAGAGATGCAACTCGATCCGCTCAGTCAGCTTCCCATCCCGGCCCTTGCCACGGTTAATGGCAAAGATTACGGCCCATACGTGTCAAGGGCAATACGAGTCGATCCTGAATCGTTCCGGGCCAAGAGGAGAGCGTTTGGACCTAGTGCTTTGGCGGCGGATTTGACAGGCCGATGGCGGCGAGCAGGTGCTGGAATTGCGGCGAAGAGCGAAGCGGGTCGAAGGCCGGTTCGATGCCCGCGTAGACCATCCAGGAATCCCGCGCCGCCCGTGCATGGTCTAGGGCTGCCAGGGCCTGGCTATTCTGTCCCGCAAAGGCAAAGTAGCGCGCCTTCTCAAAATCTGCAAGATAGCCAGAATTTGCGTAAGCGAGCACTTCGGTGCGGAATCTCTGGGCTGTGGGAGCGGCGCGAGTCTGCAACGCTACGCGGTCCGCCAATCCAGCGTAACCCCAGTTGCGGAAGATGTTGTCAAGTTCGAACCCGGCGCGCTCTTGATCTCCAGCAAGAGCGTACGACCACCAAAGCTTGACTGCGGCCGGATAAAAACGCGGATCCGTTTGCAAAACGCGTTGGTAATCGGCAACTGATTTCGGGTAATCGCGTTGGAAGTAGCTAAGCCAGCCGATGTTGGTGCGGATAATCAGCGATAGCGGATCGAGTTGCCGGGCGATTTGTAGTTGCTGTTCGGCACCGGTGAAGTTGCCCTTGGTAGCCAAAAAAATCCCATAAAGATGGTGCGTATCCGCATCGTTTGGATTTAGCTGCAAGGCTTTCTGGAATTCCAGTTCGGCTTGTTTCCACTTCCACTCGTAACGCCATAACGCGAATGCCTCCGCAGCGTGTGCTCTGCTAAGGGAGCTATTAAGATCCAAAGCGCGTTCAGCGGCGATCTCGGCCTTCGGCCATACCACCTTGTCGGGGAGGACATCATAGTCGCCTAAATAACAGTAAGCCTCCGCCTCTGCCGCGTAGGCCTCCGCGAGCGTCGGATCAATAGCGACTGCCTGTTTAAAGTAGTCCAGGCTCTTCAGCAAATCAGCATCTGTATGTTGCATCAGGTACGTATTGCCGTGAAGATAGGCTTCATAAGCCTGCGCATTAACCGGGCGCGCGTTGGCCAGGCGTTCGCGCATCGCCGGATCAATGGCAACCTCGATGCGTTCCGCGACTGCCTGCGCCACATCGTCCTGTAGCGCCAGGATATCCTGCTCGCTCTCGGTGAAGCTCTGCGCCCAAATTTGGCGGTCGTCGTTGGTTTCGACTAGATGCGCGTCGACTCGAACGCTTTGTCCCTCGCGCGCGACGGAGCCTTCCACCACTGCGTCGACGCCCAGCTCGTCTCGAATTTGACGCATGGCTTTGCGTTTACTACCGAGCGCCAGAACCGACGAACGCGAGGTCACCCGAAGCGATCCCACTTGCGCCAACTCGGTAGTCAATTCGTCGGTCATGCCCTCGGCCAGGAAGTCCTGGCTCGCATCGCCTGAAAAATTCTCGAAGGGAAGCACGGCAATCGAGCGGATTGGGGCTTCGGCGGCGGACGTGATGCGTTCGCGCGACCGCCGCCAGACGAACACTGCCGCACCTCCCACTCCCAGGATAATGATGATCGCCGCGCTGCCAGCTAGCCGGGCGAATGCGCGAGGAGCTGACGATGTGGCGGGGAGCGAAGACGCGGTGACGTGCTCCGCAGCGGCGGCGGAAGCTGGAAGGGACGACGCAGATGGCGCGGGCGGCGCGGGAGACTGGGCGTCAAACTCAACCGGTGCGATAAAGCGATAGCCGTGCCGTGGAACGGTTTCAATAAAGCGCGGATTTTCGGCGGAGTCGTCGAGGGTAGCCCGCAGCCGGTTGATCGCTGTGTTCAGGCCGTCGTCGAATTCTCCGTATTCGTAGTTTGGCCAGAGCTGCTCGCGCAGTTCCTGACGAGTGACCAATTGTCCGCGGCATTCCAACAGGACGGCGAGAAGACGAAAAGGCTGGTCCGTAAGCTTTACTTTTATTCCGCTTTTGTGCAATTCGCCCGCACGAAAATCGACCTGATAAACGCCGAATCGAGCGACGCCGTGGGCCAGCCTGGGTTGAGTCGACATGGGCCCCGCCACAAAAGACTTGCCGCGGATTTTACCATAGGGTCAACCGGAAACAAAGTATGTGAGACGTGCGCGTAACCCGGAAGCCGGGGATGGATTGCCGTGTTAGATACATTTTAGACGCAAGACAGCCTCCGTTCATTGACCCTCCGCACGAAAACCCCTACAAATGCGCGCCAATCGCGACGCCCGCAGCGGCGCGAAGAAAGGCCGAGCCGCCATCTGGCGCTCGGCGTGCCAAGGAAGTCGCAAGTGCAACAGTTTCAAAAAGCTCGGAAGCCGAGCGTCAAAAGGCGGAAATGCTGGCGCGTCGCAATCGCGTCGGAAGCCGATTTCCAGCGGTGGCTCCTAGCGGCTCTTCGTCGCGAACGCAAGCGCACGCAAGGTGGGCTAAATCGAGGAATTGCCGCCCCGCAAGCGCGTGGCGCAAAGGGCCTTCGCCGCCAAATTGGCGTCTGAAATCCGAGCAAAGAGGAGAACGTATGAAGCTGAATCCAGTTGGATGCTCGTCACGAATTACGGCGCGGCTGATAACCGCATCAGCCATCGCGCTTGGGATGTTCCTGATGTTGGCTTTCGTCAACTGTCCGATGGCGCGGGCGGACAACCTCTCGGGGGTAACACTCTCAGGAGACGGTTCGACAGGAAGCTTCTTTTTTGCTCCTGGCACGAGCGCTGGCGACCTGAGCATGACGATCACGGGTTGCCCCAGTTCGCAACCGGCGGGCTGCGGTGGCACCGATGCCGGCATCATGGGTTCGACGACCATCGATGGAACTGCCTTCAGTTGGCAGCTCTTGCCTACCTCGGCTGACTTTACGCCCTGCGCGGGCACCAGCGATTGCTGGGATTTCAACTCGACGACAACCGGCACCGGAGATTGGCTCATCTCGCCGACGGGCGATAACACTTGCCAGCTTTGCAGTGGCGGCGGATTGATCCTTTGGTCGTCCCTCACTGACGCCAATGGCGCGATCACGCTTTCCGGCACGGCGACCGGCACCGACCCCACCGGAGGTTCCGTAGACGATCCCTTTTCGGTGACCCTCGGTGCGCTCACCTGCACCAGCACGAGCGGGCCAGCTCCGAACCCATGCACGTTATCCGACGTTGCCAACTCCGACCCGATCTACGGTACCGCCTCGCTGTCGTCGGGGCAATTTGGGTCAACACCTCCGCCTGTCTCCACTCCCGAGCCTGGGACGCTCGCGCTTTTGGGCCTGGGCCTGTTCAGTCTGGCGGTGGTATCGCGGCGCAGACCGCTGCTTGCAGGGCGGTTGCACCATGAAGCGGATCTCGCCTGAGCCGCCGAAGGCATTTGGCTGGGAAAAGCAAGATTCAGATTAGGTGGTTTTCAGACGGGCAGATTCTCTGATTTGTGAAACAGCAGTCCGGCGCTCACCCCGCGCCGATTTCAGCAGAAGGAGAACTTTGATGAAAGCAAGAGCGAACGGAAATTGGACCAGGGTAGCGCGTTTCTGGGCGCTCGTGCTTCCGGCGATCGCAGCGCTAGTACTGCTATGCGCCGGCCCGAACTGGGCTCGTGCGACGCAGGCGCAAGTCCCGGCTGGAGCGACGCCAGTGGCAAAAGCTGCCGCACCAGCGCCTCAGAAATCCGCGTCCACGCAATCCTCCCCGAAAGGGATGAACAGTGGCATCACGGTTCACGGCCACTGGGTCATCGAAGTCAAGAACCCGGACGGAACCGTGGCTACGCGCCGAGAGTTCGACAATTCATTGCAGCCGAACGGCCAGTTGGGCATCGCAGCTCTGCTTGCGGGAAACGTGACCGGCGGAGGACTTGCCATTGTCTTGAACGGGAACTCGGTCCAGTGGATTTTTAATACGAACGGCGCAGGGTTGAGAACTAACACCCTTCCCGCCACCTCTCCTTGCACTCTCTTCCCGAGCTCCGAACCAGGGCCCTGTTTGATTACGTCCTACAATAACGGCCAACAGCCATTTATCAATGCCCTGTGCAATTTACCTTCCAACTCGTATGGCTGCTCTTTCAACTTAAGCGTCGCCGCGCCAGTGTTAAGCAATTATCTTCCCCCTCCTCCACCAGGACTGGGGTATAGCACCGGCGTCGGTGTTTGGGAGCTGAATGGCCCAGCCACGATCACCTTGAGTGGCAGCATCACGGCAGTGGCACCCGGAACAATCACCGACGTAGAAACCTGGGGATTTGCGTGCGTCACAACTACAACAGCCCAAGCTTGCAACAGCACGTTGGCGGCTCCTGATTCAGCCCTGGCGGCGATCTTCTATACTCTTACCGAGCGAAACCTCGATGGAGTTGGCGCTGATCCCGGTCCAGTCAATATCACGTCGGCGGGCCAGAGCATCGCCGCCACTGTGACGCTCAGCTTCGGCAGTTCGGATTAGTTCACGGCCAGAGGATCGCCGCGCGGGATAGAGCGCTGCCGGTCCAAGGTCAAGCCCGATGCGAGGAGAGCGGCCGTGAACGAGAGAACGGGACACCAAGCCTGGCGCGCGGAACTGAAGGCGCAAATGTGCCGGAGTTCGTTGTGCATCGCGTTCGCTGCGCTGGCGACGATCTTCCTGGGCGCGAACTTGGCCGTGGTCCACGCCGCTCCGCAAAGCCCTCCGCCGCCGCAATACATTTCCGCGCCGAACATTACCCTAGGATTTCAGCCCAGCCAAGTTTCCCTCGCGGATGTGAACGGAGATGGCAAGCTGGACATAATCGTCGTCGCCAACAACGCCATCATGGTTTATCTAGGCAATGGCGACGGAACCTTTCAGCCGCCTATAACCACTTCAGTGAGTTCTTCTATCGGGCAGTTTGCCATTGCGGACGTCAACGGCGATGGCCGTGCAGACCTTATCGGCGAAGGATATAGCGGCGTCAGCATTTATTTTGGGAACGGCGACGGCACTTTCAACAACGTGAGTCCGCCCACTTATCAGCTTGGGTACAGCGGCACACTGGTGCCGCTGTACATCGCGGACATCAATGGCGACGGCTATCCCGATATTATCGCGCCGCAAACGTACATGTCTGGAGTAAGTATTCTGCTCAACAACCACGATGGCGTGCCCGGAGCCTTCAGCAATGCTCAAACCGTCAGCCTTCCTTCCGGCAGCGGATACGAAGTGGTGAAGCTAGCGGTGGGAGATTTTAATGGCGACCAAAAACCGGACCTGGCTATAGGGGTGACGAAGTTCGGCAGTTCGCTCGCAAACGCCGTAATCGTCATGTTCAATAATACCTCGAATGGTGCCGCCAGAGCGGATTTCACCACCTTAACGCCCGTAACCGTTCCGCTTACGACGGTTTCCGGAAATTCCGTCGCGGACCAGATGAACGGGTTTGGCATCGGCGATTTTGGTAACGGCCATCTGGACTTGTTTGCCACCGAGCCGAGCTACTCGGGTTCTGGGTATCTGTATTTCGTCGAGGGCAATGGCGATGGAACGTTCAATACAGCGCAGCCGATCAGCGCGGCTGTGCCCACCTCAGGCGGCTTGATGGTGGAGGATTTCAACAACGACGGCAATGCCGACGTGGCTTTTACCGACGGCAACGACGGTTTCACCGTGATGCTCAACCAGGGCCTTTCCCCGGCAGGCGTGCTCGCATTGGGAACGCCGAGGAATTACGTGGCGGGAGCTTATCCTCTCGCGCCGGTCGGCGGAAATGGGACTTCCTTTCCTCTGGCCTCCGATTTGAGCGGCGACGGATTTAACGACTTGGTTGTACCCATGAATTCCGGCGTCAGTATTTTCCTCAACAACGGCGATGGCACCTTCCAGGCCGCGCAGAGCACCACGGTCGGCGCCAGTCCGCAATCGATTGTCGCTTTTCAGAACTTCGCGGGCCACGGCGAAAACGACGTGGCGGCGATGAACTCAGGCGACGGCACGGTGACCGTGCTGGGCCCGCCTACGCCGGGCGCCGGCGCTCTGTACACTCTAAGTACGATAGCTGCGCCATCTGGCGCCGGGACGCCGACAGCCATAACAGCCGGCTGCCTGAGAACGAGCGTGCCCGCGAGCCAATGCCAATCCTTCGTCGCCACGGCTTACTACAACTCCAGCACGGGGGCCTCCGAAGTCGTTACTTCCGCGACGACATCCTTCGCGCTCCCCAACGGCGATAGCGCGCTAGCGATGGCCATCGGCGACTTCAATGGTGACGGCAACAACGACTTGGCCCTAGCTCTTAGCAACGGCACCGTGGAAGTCTTCACCGGCGACGGGTCTGGCACCTTCTCCAATCCGCAAACAATTAATATCGGCTTTGCCCTCGCTGGCATCTCAGTGGCGGATTTCGATAGTGACGGAAGGCCGGATCTCGCCGTGCTGATTCAAAGTCCGCCCAACGTCGGAATTCTCATCAATAACACCACAACCGGTAACGCCACCGTGACATTCCAAAATATTTCCAGCTATGCAATCACGTCGGCGTATTCCGGAGTGACGCCTGTGCCGACTGCGATGACTGTCGCTGATTTCGACGGCACGAACGGACCGGATATCGCCGTCGCGGACGGATCGGAAGAGCTGGATGTGTTCCTGAACAACGGCCACGGATCGTTTACCATCTTGCCGCCGCAGCCGGTTTTCGGTCTAACTGGCGCCATTGCCGCTGGGGACTTCAATGGAGACGGCATCACCGATATCGCGGCGGTCAATTCCGTGTCTTCAGGCGACTCTTGCAATATAGAGGACGCGGCCATCATTCTCCTTGGCAACGGCGACGGAACATTTCAGCCCGCCAACACGCCTTGCGGTAGTCAGAACGCCGGGTTCCTATACTCCGCCGGCAACGCTCCCAGTTCCGTGGCCGCGGCCGATTTCAATGGCGACGGCACACCTGATCTCGTGGTCGCGGACCAAGGCGGCAACGCGATTACGCTGATCTTGAGCGGAACTCCAAGTACTCGCCCCCCCGTCCTGACGGTGAGCGGAGTCAGTCCGAACAGCGGACCCGCTGCTGGCGGGACCAGCGTGACCATCACGGGCACAGATTTCACCGGGGTGACGGCGGTAATGTTTGGGAGCGCGGCTGCGACCAGTTTCACGGTTGTTAGCACGACGCAGATCACCGCGACATCACCGGCGGCAGGTGCTGCTGGTGCAGTGGACGTTAAGGTAACAACCTCTGCCGGAACAAGCGCGACTTCGGCAGCCGACGAATTCACTTATGTAGCCACGCCGACGGTGACGGGAGTGAGCCCGAGCAGTGGCCCTATTACTGGCGGCACTCCCGTTACAATAACGGGCACGAACTTCACCAATGCTACGGCAGTGTATTTTGCTCTCGTGCCGGTGAGCGCCTTCTCTATTAACAGCAGCGGAACACAAATCACGGTGAATTCCCCAGGGGGTTCGGTGGGCGCCGTAGACGTCTTCGTGTTCACGCCCGGAGGGTTGAGCCCAGCTTCGTCCGCCGACCAGTTCACCTATGTATCTGTGCCGGGGCCAACTGTAACCGGAGTCAGTCCCAATAGCGGGCCGGTGTCTGGAGGTACTCCCGTCACTATCACCGGCACGAACTTTGCGGGAGCGACGGCAGTGTATTTTGCCCTCGTGCCGGTGAGCGCCTTCTCTGTTAACAGCAGCGGAACACAAATCACAGTGAGTTCCCCGGCGGGTTCGGTGGGCGCCGTAGACGTCTTCGTGTTCACGCCCGGAGGGTTGAGCCCAGCTTCGTCCGCCGACCAGTTCACTTACTACGTGCCGCTGTTGATTACGACGCTGACCCTACCCAACGGCATCGTCGGGACAAGTTATTCGCAAACCATCGCAGCCAGCGAACCGGCAACCTTTGCCGTCACTTCGGGCTCCTTGCCGACCGGACTCGCTCTGGCAAGCGACGGCACGCTTAGCGGCACGCCGTCTGAGGGTGGTTCGTTCACCTTCACGATCACCGCTGCTGGAACCATCGGCGGCAGCGCGGGCCAGACCTACACGGTTGAAATAACCTCGTCAGTTTCGGACAACGAACCGATCACCGTGAGCGACAGCGACGTCGTGAACGCCTTCACTCTTGCTGCGCCGATCAGCGTGGCAGCACCGGTCGCGGACTTTTCCGCTGGCGCCCTAGGCTTCAGCTCGCAGAGCCAAAGCCAGCAAACCATCGCCATTTCCAACATCGGTGAAGCGCCCGCTTCTCTCGCCCTAGCGTCGATAGCAATTTCCCCGGCGAGCGCGCCCTTCACAGCTTCGTCTATAAGCTGTTTCAACGGCGCGATCTCCAGCGGCGCTACGTCGGCCACGCTCCCTTCTGCCGGCTTTTGCACGGTAACGATCACCTACACTGGCTCCGCGCCGACGACAGATACCGGCACCCTCGTGTTCACCGACAACGCGGCCCTGAGCAACCTCACCAGCGGCGCATCGGGCTCGAATTACACGCAATCGATCACCCTGACCGGCTCGGGCGCCAGTACAGCCCCGCCCGGTCCGCCGCTCGCAACTATTCCGATCACGGACAATGAAACGATCACTGTCTCGGATGCAGAGACATTCCCGGAGACCGTGGATTCCGAAGCCATTACGGTGACCGATACCGTGAATGTGACGGCGGTGACGCCCGTCATTAAGATCGGCACGCCAGCAACCAATCCCTATACCATCGTGGCCGGAACCGGCTACACCGTCACAGTCACGTTGGTAAACGGCGGTAACGTCCCACTCGACGCCTTGAATTTGATCAAAGCCACGCTGGGCGGCCTGGGGGCTCTCACGTTCCCGGCGGGCACGACGATCAACAATCTCGCTCCAGGCGCCAGCGTGACGTTGAGCGCAACGTTCACCAGTTCGGCGGGAGCCGCAGGCAAGGCGGTGCCGCTGTCGTTCACGGGAACCTATGCGGCCGGCTCGCTGAGCGGTAATTGGACGATCAGTTTTCGCAGCGTGACGTTACCTTAGGAACCGAATGCGTGAACTAAAGATTGAGATTCAGGAGAGCAAGCTCATGAAAAAGCATGTGGTTGTAATTGCCGCGCTGGCGTTGTTTGTGCTGCTCGGATGGACACCGGCTTCGCGGGCGGATTCCTTGGACGTAACGCTCACGGAAGCGAGTCAAACGGTGCTGCAGGGCACCACGGTCGTCGAATTCGATGCTTCGATTCTGAATCCATCGACTACAGATACCGTTTATTTGAACGCTGATATCTCGACGACCGATTCGCTCTTGGTAAGCGTGGATGACGGTCCGTTTTTTGCCAACGCGCCGTACTTCCTTGACCCCGGAGCTTCGAGCGGGACTTTCGCGTTGTTCAATGTCGATCTGCCGACGGACTTGGCCGACGGGACCTACACCGGTGTCTTCTCGATCCTGGGTGGACCAGATGGGGGCGCTGGTACAGCTTCCGACGATCTTGCCGACGCAAATTTCTCCGTGGATGTGACGAGCTTGGTCCCTACGCCGGAACCAGGCACGCTCATTTTGCTGCTCAGCGGATTGCTCGGCTTGGCCCTCTTCGTGAATGCCAGAAAGCGACCCGCCCACAGCGCGTAGCTGGGAAAACATTCCTCCACGATTACACCGTGAATCCACCACGTCCACGTTTGAACCATTCGTCCGATGGGCAGCATTGAGTTAGCGGCGCGCTTCCAAATTGGTCGCAGCTAAAGTTTCTGGAGGACGAGTGAGACCTTTGGGAATTCAGATATCCGAGCAAATAGATGCGAGGACGGACGGAAGTTAGAATGCGGCTCGGATGGTGCGCATCCGAGGGAGTAGCACAGCCTGTAGCACAGTTATCGAGAGGGTTGCGCAGGGGAAGCTAGGCCAATTCAACAGCTTAGATTTTGTACTGTCATGGTTCCGGACCAGGAGGTCGGTGGTTCAAATCCACTCGCCCCGACCATTCTTTTCAACGCCTTATCTCGGCCTTCTGGTTTTTCAGTCACAACGCGTAGATAAAATTGAGGGTGAGAAATCCTCATAATTCACGTGCCGTGGCGAACCGCGACTCGAAATCGAAGGCCTGACGGCCGTCGTGGTTCTCGGCGGGCCGGGGACTTCCTTTCCGAAAATGAGGAACTTAAGAATTTCACGTGTCGAACAGCGTGATGAGCTAGGTTGGAAGGTCCAAGCATCCTACGCCCCCTCTTGCGATTCTTTCAATTGCAGGGTGCCGTGCCGGAGCGCACGTTCTTTAAGCATCGCGAACAGTATCGGGACGAGAATCATGACGGCGATCGTTGACGTCACCATGCCGCCGACGATTGGCGCGGCGATTGGCTTCATCACGTCCGAGCTAATTCCCGTTTCCCAAAGAAGAGGTCCGAGGCTGGCGATGACGGCGAACACCGTCATAAGTTTTGGCCGCAAGCGCAGGACAGCGCCATCAATCGTCGCCGCTTCGACGTCTTCACGCTCCAGCGGGGTCCCTCGGGCCAAACGGAGATCAAGAGCCTCGTGCAGGTAAACGATCATGACCACGGCCGTTTCGACTGCAATACCGAACAGGTCGATATAACCCACGGCGACTGCAACGCTGAAGTTGTAGCCAAGCACTAGCTGCAGGAGCAAGCCCCCAATCAGCGCGAAGAAGGCGGGGAAAAACAACATCGCGGCTTCCGCAACCGAGTGGAACGTCATGTAGAGGAGCAGGAAAATTATAACGAACACGATGGGCAAGATCAGTTCGAGGCGCTTCTTGGCCCTCACCTCAAATTGGTATTCGCCCGACCAAGTGTAAGTGTAACCCGCAGGGAGCTTGAGCTTTTCCCGGAGCAATCGATTGGCGCGGGTGACGAAGCCGCCATAGTCGGACGTGCTCAGGTTGAAGTAGACGTAGCCGGTCAGCTGAGCTTCCTCGTCGCGGATCATCGAAGGCCCGCGCGAGAAGGAAATCGTTGCTACTTCGCTGATCGGAATTTGCGCTCCGGACGGAGTCGCAATCACGACGTTTTGGAGGGCGGGAATGTCGTCGCGGAAGTCTCGATTATAGCGGACGTCGATCGGAAAGCGTTCGCGGCCCTCGATATTTTCCGCGATGTCCTCGCCGCCGATCCCGGACTCAACCGCGCGCTGAACATCCGCCACATCCAAGCCATATCGAGCCGCAACGGGCCGGTTCACCGCTATGTTGATATAGAAGCCTTGGGCCACGCGTTCCGCGAACACCGACTCCACGCCTGGCTGACCAGACAGAATGTTACTGATTCGTGCCCCGGCCTGCTGGATTCCGTCGAGACGGGGTCCTTGGATTTTCATTCCGACCGGGGTTTTTATGCCCGTCAGTTCCATGTCCAGCCGGTTTTCGATCGGCATCGTCCAGGTGTTGGTGATGCCAGGGAATTGCAGCTTGGCGTCCATTTGCTGAATCAGCTTTTCGTAAGTCATTCCGGCCGGCCAATTGGTTCGTGGCTTGAGCATGATCGTGGTGTCATACATATCGAGCGGCGCGTTGTCCGTGGCGCTATTCGATCTTCCCACGGTGCCAAACACGGTCTGGACTTCGGGGAAGGTGCGAATGATGCGGTCCTGCTCCTGAAGCAGTTGCGACGCTTGCGTGATGGAAATGCCCGGCAACGCCGTCGGCATGTAAAGCGAGGAATCTTCAAAGAGCGGTGGCATGAACTGGCTGCCGATCCGCCGCGCCAATGGTACGGTCAGTACGAGACAGATCAAAGCAACGAGGATCGTCGTCTTGCGAAACCGCAGACACAGATGCAAAACGGGAAGATAGATCGCCTGAGTAACGCGGGAGACAGGATTTTTCGATTCGGGTCGGAGCCGTCCGCGGATAAATAGCGGCATCAGCACGGGTACCAGGGTAATCGCGAGGATGGAGGAAATCGCGATGGCCAGAGTCTTCGTCCATGCCAGCGGACTGAACATTCTTCCTTCCTGCGCTTGGAGGAGAAAGACCGGAAGGAAGGACATAACAATGATGAGCAGGGAAAAGAAAAGCGCTGGTCCAACTTGTTGGGCAGCGCCGAGCAAGATTTGACGACGCTCTTTCTCTGGCGTTGGCGGTGCAACAAGCAGGGACTCATCTCTGGGCTGTGTGACGCCCGGATCGAGATGGTCCGGCGGCAGATGCTTTGGAGAAGGCGAGCGAGCCTCTCTCTCGGCCAGATGCCTATAGCCGTTTTCCACCATGACGATGCCGGCGTCCACAAGGACGCCGATTGCTAAAGCCAGCCCACCAAGCGACATGATGTTGCTCGACACGTGGAGGTAGTACATGGGGATGAACGAAGCCACGATTGCAATTGGAATGGTGAGGATCGGAATCAACGCGGAGCGGAAGTGCCACAGAAAAACGATGATGACCAAGCTGACGACGATGGCTTCCTCGATTAGATCGCGCTCAAGAGTGTGAATCGACGCGGTAATCAAGCCAGAGCGGTCGTAGCCCGCGCGGATTTCTACACCAGGAGGAAGAGACGGAGCGATTGCCGCGATCTTCGCTTTCACTCCGTTGATTACATTCAGGGCGTTTTCGCCGTAGCGCATCACAACTATTCCACCTACGGTCTCGCCCTCGCCGTTCCACTCGGCCACACCTCGGCGAATATCTGGCCCGAAGGACACGGTGCCGAGATCGCTTACCAGGACAGCGGTGCCGTTTTTGGTTGCAACGGGAACATTTTTGAGGTCGTCCAGCGAGTGGAAATACCCCAGGCCGCGAATCATGTATTCCGCGCCGCCTAGTTCAAGCAAGCGCCCGCCGACTTCATTAGTGCTCGCACGGACTCGGTCGATCACCGTCGAAAGCGGGATGTTGTAGGCCCTAAGCTTATCCGGGTCCAAATTCACCTGATACTGGCGAACGAACCCGCCAATCGTGGCTACCTCTGCCACTCCGGGAACGGTTTCGAGCTGGTAGCGCAGGTACCAGTCTTGAAGGCTACGCAGATCGGCCAAGCTGTATTTATGAGTGTGGTCAACGAGAGCGTACTCATAGACCCAACCCGCTCCCGTGGCATCGGGACCAAGCACGGGATGTACGCCAGATGGCAGCTCGCCCTGAATTTCCTGCAGATATTCGAGCACGCGCGAGCGCGCCCAGTAGAGGTCGGTGCCATCTTGAAATACGACGAAGACGTAGGAATCGCCGAACATGGTTTGCGCGCGCACAGCTTTAACGTGCGGCGCGGCCAGAAGCGTAGTGACGATGGGATAGGTGACCTGATCTTCGATGATGTTAGGCGGCTCGCCGGTCCAAGGCGTGTGGATAATTACTTCGACATCGGAGATATCGGGTAGCGCATCGAGCGGAATGCGCATCATCGACCATACCCCCGCCGCGACGAGTAGGACTGTTGCCGTGAGGACTAGGAAGAGGTTTCGCGTGCACCATTGAATCAGTCGCGCGATCATCTACATGCCTCCTGTCGCGCTCACGGAGAGTCGCTTGCTGGCAACGACTTGGCCGCCTTTCCTCGCGAGGATCGTGACCTGCCACGTACCTCCGCTTCCAAGCCGTCCTGAGCCTTGATACACGCCGTTGCCTTTGTCGCTGAGAGCAACTGCGGTGCGCATCGCCGCCATGCCCATCGCAGGCATAGCCGGCATAAAAAATGTCACGGAAACGTTTGCTCCGGCGACCGGCGAGCCGTTCTCGCTTGTTAGTTTTACGCGGAAGGTGTTGCGGCCTTTCTGAGGGGGATTCGGCTGCGTGGTCAAATCGACGTTGGTTCGGGGGGCGTTCATTGCGCTCGCAACGCCCGCGCCTGGCGGGGGCGGAACAAACGTTCCCAACGCCGCTTGAAGCTGGCTTTCGGAGTCGATCAAAAAATTGGCCGAGGTGACAATCTTTTCGCCCGCTTTGAGCCCCTTCAGAACAATGAAGTTATTACCAACCTGAGCTCCCAACTGAACGTCGCGCGGTTCCAAATTTCCGCCACCGCGATCGACGAACACAATCTGCCTGGTGCCAGTTTGGAGAACGCCAGCGGCGGGAATCACCACGTGCTCTCCCATCGGAATCTTGAGATCGACATTTACGAACATTCCGGGCGTGAGTTTCAGGTCTGGATTTGGAAACACCAGCCGCACTCGCGCGGTTCTGGTCGACATATCTACTTGGGGATAGATGAAATCCACTCGTCCCGAAAATGTGCGACCTGGGTAGGTATCGACGGTGAGACTGGCAGAATTTCCAACTCTGATTCGTCCCAAGTCGTTCTGAAAGACCTGCGCGAAAACCCAGATCGTCGAGAGATCCGCAACGGTGTACAGCCGCGTTTCCGGCTGCACGTACATGTTGGGAAGCGCTTCGCGTTCGGTGACGTAGCCCGAGACCGGGGAATCGATTTCAAGGTTCTGCTGCACTTGGCCGGCTGACTTCAGTCTGGTGATTTCTCGCTGCGGGATGTTCCACTGCGCGAGTCGTTCGGCAGCGGCGTCCACCAGCGATGCGGCGCCGGTAGCGACTCCGGGGACGGTGCTCCCCGCGACCTGCCGCAAGTTGTGCTTAGCTACCAAATATTCGCGTTCCGTCGCCACGAGGTCGGGACTGTAAATCGTGAACAAAGGCTGGCTCTTGCGGACGTACTGGTATGTGGCATCCACGAAAACCTTCTGGATGTAGCCCGAAAAGCGCACTTGGACGTAAGCCAGCTTGGTCTCGTCCACGGCTACATTTCCTGTGGTGAGAATGTCGTCCTCGACCGCCTTCCGCTGGACCTCGCCGGTCTTCACCCCGATGCTCTGCAATCGCTGTGCGGAGATCTGCACTGGCGCCAACGGCGTCTCAGCGGGCGCTAGCGTTGCAGGCGCGGAACTGGGCTCCGCGGCCGGAATAGCCGCAACACTCGCAGGCGTTTCTGTTGTCGCGGCATGCATCACCGTTCGAAAGTGCCACCACAAACCGGCAAGAACTCCAACGAGAATGACGATCGCCGCCACCGCAGCTAAGAATGCAGCCCGATAGTTTTTCATCGATTTGCCCCTCCGTTGTGCAGCGATAATCCGGTGAGCTCTTCGATCCTCGCCAGTGCGCTCTCACGGTCCGCAAGGCTCTGCCGGTACTGTTCATCCAAATGCAGGACGTCGAGGAAAGAGTTCAGGAGCGCCTGGAAATCCGAACGGTTGTTTTGATAGGCAGCAATCCCAGCTTCAAATTCAGCGCGGGCCTGGGGCAGAAGCCCGCCCTCGTAAATGTTCAATAGGTCTTTGTCTTCCTGCGCTGTGTCGAACTCCGTTCGAAGTTCAGAGGCAACTTGCTGAGATTGCGCGTCAGCCTCGCTGCGAGAACGGCCGAGGTTTGCCTCGGCTTCGGCTAATTCATGGTGCAGCTTGCTCCGGTGGATGGGAATGCTGACGCCAAGGGTCAGCATGTAATAGGCGCGGTACTGGGTAGGATCGGTGCGCTGCCACATAAATTGGACGTTAAAATCGGGGTAGAAATCCTTGTGCGCCAGATCGACTTGCAATTTCTGTTTCTGCACAAGGTCTTCCGCGACGGAGATTTCTGGATTCTGCGACTTGGTAGCATCCAGAAGTTCGTTAAATGTATACGGCAAGGACGTCTCTGATAATTCGGCTGTCTGTATATCCAGCGAAGACTGCGAACGGTTGAGCAGTTGCTTGAGTTGCGCCTGCCGTTTATCGACGGCAAGCTCGTCCATCGTGGTTTCTCGGAGAAGTTTGGTCTTTTCAAGCTGCGCTTGAAGCAGGTCTTGCTGATTTCCGAAGCCGGAACGATAACGCGCATTGGCCGCTTGCGCGACTTCGTCCAGCAGTTCGCCGTCACTGTGAAGTATTTG
The DNA here is from genome assembly GCA_049591475.1 of Candidatus Acidiferrales bacterium. GTDB lineage: Bacteria > Acidobacteriota > Terriglobia > Acidiferrales > UBA7541 > Palsa-295. Next base: position 95,218 of record JBAWEZ010000008.1, on the reverse strand, counting down.
GAGCGTTTCGAATAAATAGGCAATCTGAAAGTACTCCGACTTAACTCCGGCTAACACGTCGCGGCGAACGGCTGCGTACTGTTGTTGCGCGGCAGCGGCATCCTGCTTGGCGATCTCTCCTTTGAGGTGGAGTTTTCCCGGATACGGTAAATCCTGCGATACGCCGAGTCCGAAATAGGCAAAATTGTTGTTGGTGTAACCCGCGAAGGGGCGCGGGCTGCCAACGTTCATCTGCTGAATTTGAACTTGCGGGTCGGGAAGCGCGGATGCCTGGGAGGGTACTTGCTTCGCGGCAACCCAAGCCAGGCGCGCAGCCTGAATTTGCGGATTGTTCTGTTCCGCCTCGTTGAGTAGCTCCTGCAAGGACGTGGCAGGTGCAGACTGAGCGTTCCCTTCTGTGCGAGAGACGGTCAAAGCCGGCGCGTCTGATTGCGCTTGGCCGAAAGCCTGGGGCGAGAAGCAGAGAGCGAAACCCACGAATACCAAACAACACACGCTCGCACCGAATGAGTTACGCTGCGGCGGAGCGCCGGTCAGTTCAAACATTTCCCCCTCCCGAAACGTCGGAGTGCTATCGATAGGTTTCCGGCCCACGCCTGTTTTGCCCGTGCGCGCGGAACGTGATTAGAGACACGAAGAGAAGAACGTGCGCTGGACGCGCACCCGTAGGCAGGTCTAGATCAGGAGGGAGGCGTGGAGCGTGTATAGCTCGGGAGGTGAATGCTGCTGGGCCTCGACCAATAGCGGCGGGGCCGAAGCGTGCCGCAAAATCTCAGTGAGTCTCGGATATTCAATGGCCGCGACCGCCGGAACGTGGAGTGACACGTGTTGGACCAGGAGCATGTTGGGCGGTTGTGCCAACAACATGTTTTGGCAGCACCGCTGGCTACGGTTCGCCGGCATGCAAGGCATTGAACGGCAGCATTGCATGGCGCTTTGGTTCATTCCCATGGCAGGCGTACAGGCACCAAATTGCAGGAGCAAGAGGGCGGCCGCCGCGAACGCCAAGAATAGTCGCTTCCCCATTGCTTCAACTCTAGGCAGATTAGACCTCGGAGTCAAGAATTCGGATTGCCGGGTAGTCGAATCCGCCTCCGCGTAACCACGTGACTGTCCTAGGCACTCAGTGGATGGAACAATCACGTTTAGCATGATCGCGCGTGGGCGTCGCTGGCTGTCGCATTCGCCACTGCGGCGTCACGGAACGTGACCGTGCGACGATCAGTTGTTCAGCCATGAAGTTGCGGAAAACTTGCATATCGATCGACCGGGGATGCGAACGGCAGGCCGGAAAATTGCCGATAGCAAGCACGAAGATTTGAATGCAATGCCCTTTGCGCGAATTTAGAGGATCAGCCGTATGACTTAAGTCACAGCGTACAGCTTTGTCGCAACGGTAGAATGTCCGTGGAATTCAAGTCTCAAATCGGCTGAGGAGGTATGTCCGCAATGCAAAAGTTTAATCTCAAAGAGTTGATTGAATACGGCGACAAGGCGGTTCGGCCGAGGATACTCATCAATGAACCTGGATATCGAATGGTGCTCCTCGGTATGCGTGCGGGGCAATCCATGCCAGAGCACTCGAACCCGGGGACGGTCACCGTCCATTCCATCCTCGGTCATATTACGTTTTACGTGAAGTCCAACCCCTGCGAACTGCGTCCGGGCGAAGTGCTGAGCGTTGAGGCAGGCGCGCCGCATCGGCTGGAAGCGCACGAGGATTCGGCCCTGCTTGTCCTGGCCACCGGCGCGGCAAATGTTTCCCACAAGAATTTAGAAGAACTCGACCTGCGCGAAGTTCCACGACCCGAGCGGCATCCGCTGGTGTTTGCAAAGCTGGATGCCCTAACCGTTGGCGATGCGTTCATACTCATCAACGATCACGATCCGGTGCCGTTGAGCAGGCAAATCCAGGATCTGCGACCGGGACAGGTCGCCTGGGAATACAATCAGCGTGGACCTAGCCTCTTTCGGATTTGCATCCGGCGGGTTGCTCCCCGCACCGCCTCGGATATCCCAGTGAGACCGCCGTCCGCTGTAGTCGGAATCAATCGAACGTAGCAAAGTGGCTCTCCGACACGAAGCGGCGCCCCGGCTGGGACGATGCCTTTGCAGACGCTTAAGACGGAGAACGAAGCCTGAGAGAATTGGCGCGCCCGACTTGAATAGCGGGCCGCGTGGATGTGGCTCAATTTCGGAGTCTATTTTCGACGTCAAAAAGTACGCAGACGCATAAACTTGGACGTCCCGCCCCTGTGCACATCCGATCATTTTTCCCCGCGACTTACACACGTCAAGCGTCGATTGACTGCTCTGCCCCTTGCGAGGCGTCCGCAGCGATAGTGAAACGAATCGTTGTTGGCGAATGATGAGGCAATGATGCATGGACTCAAGGAAGCCAGGATAGCCGCAGACCGCTAATTCTTCAGTGATCCTCGCCGGATCGCTTGACGATGACTGCGGAGATATATCAGCGCGAGGCGCGCGCGGAGTTGGATCGTAGGGCGGGGCTGACCAGACCGATGCGCCAAACGGGACCACTGCCGTAGAGCGGGCCTTGGGATCCTGCAAACGTCGGCGCGCTACCATCCAAAAGCCAGAACTGCGTGTCCGCGGGAGTTTTGTGCAGGACGGAGGCAACCACGCCAGTGATGCCGCCGATTTCGACTTTCATGACGTGGCGAATGGCTTCGTGCGTGGTTGCATCCGTGAAAAACTTTTGCTCGCCGTCTCGAGTAAAGATGAGCTTGACGAGCCTCGGTTTCGGACTGAAGGCAACGTAGGAAACGGTAGTCGTGGGGCCGGGGAAGATGTTCTTCACAATGATGTATAGCAATCCGTTGGAGACGTCTGGCGGCAACTTCATTTTTTGGCGGATGAATTTCGGCCTGCCCTGATCGAGACTTTTCACGCTGACTTCGCCGGTGAGCGCATCGATGTAGCTTTCCAGCTGAGTTTTAAACGAAGGCCCTTTTTCAATGGAATGATCGCTGACCAGGCGGAACTTGCCGCGCTCGGTGAAGACCGTCGTGTCGTCGTAGAGGGAGCCGTCTTTGAACCGAAAGACGAGGCGGCTTCGGACGGTTGTCCCGGATGCGACTTGCGAGTTTTCGCCATCGGCGATCGGCCTGCCATCCAGCTCGCGCAAAACGAGATAGCCGTGGGTTACGCCTTCCTGGTAACGAACCGGGATTTGGTTACCGGAAAGAACCTGAGCGACGGAAATTATTGCGGCGAACAGGAGAATCGCGCGCATGTAAATTGACGGGGCGACTAGCGCAAAGCCAAAAGCAATCTTACTGGTAAACCGGAGATACGGCGAAGCGGGTAGAGACAGTATTTTCCGCCTCCGTTTATCCGGATACCGAATTCAGAAAAAACTAGTGCTCGGATTCAGGGTGAGCGCCGACGGTTTCGTCGGGGACGTCACCGGAACGGCCCTTGACGCGATCGTAGACGCTGTATTGGCAGGTAGAGCCGATGGCAAGATTGTAATAGGTGGGAACTCCAAGGGCAGTGCGCAGTTCGTCGTCGAATTGGCGGAGGTTGGTGAGCTGAGTCACCCGGATGGGGACCTTTTTGCAGTCGTGGGTGAGAAGGAATTTTTGGTAGCCAGCGTCCCAGAGATGCGTGAACTGGCCCTGGAACATGATGGACGGGATGACGGTCATTTGAAATTTGCCGTTAGGCAGCTTGCGAAGCTCGGCGCCGCAATTGTATTTCTCGATGCGCACAACGCCGCCAGAACTACGGACGAGAAAGCCCTTGGCCGAAAGGGATTCAATCTGGGCCTGTTCGAACAGTTTGTTCACGTACCACATAGCAGATTAGGATAGGGATAGAGGGCCCGGGCTGTAAAGAAAAATCTGATCCGTGGAGCGCGGCACGGTCATCTAATGACCGCAGAGCGTGGGGCGTCGGATCGCCGAAATTCTGATAAAATTGACCGGATTGGCGGCAGGCAAAGCGCCGCATGTCGAGCCCAGCGAGAACGTTAGGGCCGTGCTGCGGTTCGGTGTAATCAAATCACGGGAAAGGTGAAGTCAAGCGCGTGACAACTCCAGCGAAACCATCGGTAGTGGCGGCTACTCCGGCAAAGTCGAGCGGCGCGGCGGGACAAAGCATCCTGGAAAGCATCGGGAATACGCCTCTGGTACAGCTTGGACGGATCGCGTCGGAGTTTCCGAACGTAACCATCTGCGCGAAAGCGGAGTGGATGAACCCGGGCGGCTCGGTGAAAGACCGCGCGGCGTACTCGATGATCCGAGAGGGCGAAAAGCAGGGCAAGCTAAAGCCGGGAAAAGTGATCCTGGACGCGACCAGCGGCAACACGGGGATCGCGTACGCCATGATCGGAGCGGCGCTGGGATATCGAGTGAAGCTGTGCTTGCCGACGAGCGCGTCGCCGGAGCGAAAACAGATCTTGAGGGCGTACGGAGTGGAGATCATCTACACGCCCGGCGATGAGGGGACCGATGGAGCGATTCGGCGCGTGCGGGAAATTTATCAGGCCGAGCCAGACAAATATTTTTACCCGGATCAGTATGGGAATCCGGCGAATCCGACGGCGCATTACATGACCACCGGGCCAGAAATTTTTCAACAGACGCACGGGCAGATCACCCATTTTGTGGCGGGCTTGGGAACGTCGGGAACGTTTGTGGGCACGACGCGACGCCTGAAACAGCTGAATCCGAAAATTAAGTGCATTAGCTTTCAGCCGGACTCATCGTTTCACGGGCTCGAAGGATTAAAGCACATGGAGACATCGATCGTCCCGGCGATTTACGATGCGAGCATGGCAGATGAGGATGTGGCCATCCACACGGAAGATGCGCAGGACATGGCCCGGAGGCTGGCGCGCGAGGAAGGATTATTGGTAGGAGTGAGCGCGGGGGCAGCGCTTGTGGCGAGCATGGTGGTGGCGCGGCGGCTGCCGAAGGACGAGCACGCGTTAATCGTGTGCATCTTTCCGGACGCGGGCGAAAAATATTTGAGCGAGCAGTTCTGGAGCGAAGGCGAATGAGCGAAGCGACGCTACGGATGGGAGAAGACATCGCGCTCCGGATTCGCGCGCACGGAGTGGAGACATATCCCCATGAGTGTTGCGGGGCGATGCTGGGACGCGATGGAGACGGCGGGCGCGAATTGGTGGATTTGCTGCCGCTGGCGAACCATCGGGACGATTCGCCGCGGAACCGGTTCGAGGTGACGCCCGACGACGTGCGTCTGGCGGAGAAAACGGCACGTGAAAAACAGCTGGAGCTGATTGGATGGTATCATTCGCACCCGAACGCGCCGGCGCGTCCGAGCGAGTACGACCGCAACCACGCGTGGCCTTGGTACAGCTACGTGATCGTGAGCATCCAACAGGGCGAACCGAGGGAAATGACCTCATGGCGGCTGCACGACGACCGCGAGGCGTACGATCCCGAACCGATTGAAACGGTGAAGGAACAGGCGGGCGTCTAAAATGGCGAATGGATGCGCCCATTTTTTCGCTTCCGAGTATTTGGGTTCAAGCAAGCACAATATTGTGAACGTTAAGAAGGAGGAGAGAGGATGGCGGTCAAGGTAATCATTCCCACGCCGCTGCGGGCGTACGCAGGAAAACAGGAAAGTGTGGACGTGCAGGCTGCGACGGTGGGCGAAGCGCTTTTGGGCCTGACTAGCAAGTATGGAGATTTGAAGAAGCATCTGTACACCGAGGAAGGAAAGCTGCGGAGCTTCGTCAATGTGTACGTGAACGACGAAGACATTCGTTACCTGCAGAAGGATCAGACACAAGTACGCGAAGGCGACACGATCAGCATCGTTCCGTCGATTGCCGGCGGCGTGCTTTGATCCACTGAGGCATTCAAAAGACGGAGAGCAGGCAATGGCCACAAAAACTGGGATTCCAACGGCGACGCCGACGAAGACAGGTGCGGCGCTTTCGAACCAGGAAGTGCTGCGTTACAGCCGGCACCTGATCATGCCCGAGGTGGGCATGGACGGCCAACTGAAGCTGAAGCAAGCGAAAGTTCTGTGCATTGGCGCCGGAGGGTTGGGTGCGCCGCTGGGGCTTTACTTGGCGGCAGCGGGAGTCGGCCGGATCGGGCTAGTGGATTTTGACGCGGTGGATTTCACGAATTTACAGCGGCAAGTGCTTTTCGGGACGAGCGACGTGGGCCGCCCTAAAATCGGCGCGGCGGCGGACCGTCTGCGCGACCTCAATCCAGAAATTCAGATCGACGCGTTTGAGACCCATCTGACCAGCGAGAATGCGCTCGATATTTTGAAGGACTACGACATCGTCGTGGATGGGACGGATAATTTTCCCGCGCGCTATCTGGTGAACGATGCGTGCGTGCTGCTGGGCAAGCCGAATGTGTACGGCTCGATTTTCCGTTTCGAGGGGCAAATCACGGTGTTCGGTTATCCGGGCGGACCGTGCTACCGGTGCCTGTATCCGGAACCGCCTCCGCCGGGACTGGTGCCTTCGTGCGCCGAGGGCGGAGTTCTGGGCGTGCTGCCGGGAATCGTGGGCACGATCCAGGCTTGCGAAACGCTGAAACTGATCATCGGCAAAGGTGAGCCGCTGATAGGGCGCCTTCTGCTGTTTGACGCCCTCGGAATGAAGTTCCGCGAGCTGAAACTGCGCAAAAATCCGGAATGCCCCGTGTGCGGCGAACATCGCACTATCACGAAACTGATCGACTACGCCGAATTTTGCGGCGTTCGGGGCGAGGAGGCGCCAAGCACCGTGACCAACATCCCAGAAATTACTCCGCGCGAGCTGAAGACGCGTCTCGATCGAGGCGACGATCTTTACATCCTGGATGTGCGCGAGCCACATGAGTATCAAATCTGCAATTTGAATGGGCACTTGATTCCGCTTGGCGAGCTTCCGCGCCGCGTGAACGAACTTGACAGCTCTCGCGAAATCGTGGCGCACTGCCGGAGCGGAAAGCGTTCGGCGGATGCGGTAGATTTCTTGCGTAAGGCGGGCTTCCGCAAAATCTGGAATTTGAAAGGCGGAATACTGGCGTGGTCGGATGAAGTGGATCCGACGGTGCCGAAATACTGAGGACCGGGCGGTAGCGGAAGCTTTCGCCACCCGGCCTAAAAATCGAAACGCACTCAGGAGGATTGAATGGCTACAACCCGTATTGAGGTCCGCAGCGACGGCTCGATCAAAATAGAAGGCGATTTCGAACTGGTCGATCAGAACGGTAAGGCGTTCGGGCTGAGCGGGCGTACGAAAATTGCGCTGTGCCGCTGCGGGCACTCCGCGAACAAGCCGTTCTGCGATGGCGCGCATCGGCAACATGGATTCCAGAGCACGATTGAAGCATTCGATCTTCCTCCTGTACAGACGAAGCCATAACCATGTAGGTATCGGGCGAGCGGCCCGGTAACATTTCTACCCCCTCCTGAAGCGGTCAAGTGCGAAGTGGAGGCTTGACTGCTAGTCAGCGCAACGTTATTCAGCTGAAAAGACAGCGACTTACCACCGCTGGCCAGAGTGTGTCAATTCGGCATATCAGTTGCTGCTGATATGCGGGGCAGGTGTCACCTCTGGGGGCAGAGTGAGTTCTTCGGGCCGCGCTTCGCGATCTTTTCCATATCGCAGCGTCATAGCTATCACACTGGTAGTCGTTGCGTACGTAGCGCTGGTCTGGGCGCTGCGAGATTCGCCCTATTCCGCTGATCCCCTGCTGGGCACGTATCTGGATATGGCCGGGAGCCTTATCGCGTTCACGTTTGCCGCAAACGCGATGATGAGGTTTCGCGGCACGCACGATCGCATCTCACTAATCTTGGCCTTCGGTTTCGTGCTGGCGGGACTGATCGAAGCGGGCATGGGCATGACGTTCTATCGCGGCATGCTAGTAACTCCCATTCACGGAAACCAAATTTCGCTGGGATGGTTTGCGGGCCGGACGCTGCTGGGCGTGGTGCTGCTGGCCGCGCTGGTGGTCGAGAAGCGGGTTCCCGTAGCGCGTGAGCCGGGCAAGGAAATCGCCGCAGCGACGATGATCGTCGGCGCGGTGGCGTATCTGACCAGCGCGTTTTATTTCATGCTGCCGCGGGTTCCGAAAATCCATCCCCATGCGTGGATTCCGCGGCCCTGGGATTTGCTGCCCGCCGCGATTTACGTGGCAGCTACGATCGGCTACGGGCGGCGGCTCCGCAAGGTGAATACATGGCTGGACCGGTCGCTCTTCGTGGCGGCGGGACTGAACGTAATTTGCCAGATAATGATCAGCCAATCGCAGCACATGCTTGACGCTTGCTACACGGTGGGACACGCCGTGATGGTGATGAGTTACGTGGTAGTGCTGGGAGGAACGCTGCTCGACAATGCGCAGCTTTTCGATCAGGTCAGCCGGCTTGCGGCGTCCGACTCGTTGACGGGACTGGCGAATCACCGGCACATGATCGAAGTATTGGAAAACGAGATCGAACGGTCGCGGCGCACTGGGCGAAGTTTTGCGGTGCTGCTCTTTGACTTGGACGGGCTGAAAAAGATTAACGATAAGTACGGACATCTGGTCGGCAGCCGGGCAATTAAACGCGTGGGCGACGTGCTGAGCGGTACGTGCCGGGCGACCGATACACCGGCGCGGTACGGAGGCGATGAGTTCGCGTTGGTGCTGCCGGAGTCGGGCGAGCGTGACGCAGAACAGGCGGCGATGCGCATCTGCGAGCGCCTGCAAAACGATGGGGAAGAACCGAGATTGGCGATCAGCATGGGGCAGGCGGTATATCCGATGGATGGGACCACGATTGAGCAGCTTTTGGGCGCAGCGGATAAGGCGCTCTACGACATGAAAGGACTGGGCCAAAAAAAACTGCGACTCAGGCACGTTGCAGCTTGCCTGTAGATCAAAAGGGGGAAGGGCAAATGCCACTTGGGACGGGGACCCCAATCACTTATACCTTTTCGCGACGGGAAGCTCGCATACCGATGGAAGTAGGAGTGCAAATCAGCGGGCATTCGGGGCGGCGTGATGCCGAATCAACTTTCACGGAGAACGTCAGCTCAAGCGGGGCTCGGGTGTGGAGCACGCGGCGATGGAAGACTAACGAACACTTGATCATCGCCACGCTGCCCGGATCGTTTCGCGCAACAGCGCGGGTCGCATATTGCCACTCGGTTCCGGGAGCAGGATTCGCGCTGGGACTCGAATTCGTGGAGCCCAGCGGGAATTGGGTGGTTGGCGACTTCGGGGGCGATTACAGCCATTGATTCGGGTAGCATCGGTGGACGCAAAGCACCCGCCTTGCACAGAAACGACTTCTCCATTTCCGGAGCAAAATTACCGGCACATTTACTGAACGAACCCAACATTGGGCTCGGGACCGGGACCAGGCTCGTCAGGTAGCGCGCCGAACTGGGCTTCGTAACGTGCCATGTTTTCCTGCAGCGCACGGAGCAGTCGCTTGGCGTGGCGCGGATTCAAAATCAGGCTGGACACCAGCTTTCCCTGCGGAACCGTGGGAAACAAATAAATAAAATTAAGCGTGAACTCCTCGGCGTTGTGATGAACCACGGCGAGATTGGAGTATTGGCCGAGAAGCTCTTTTTCGTCGGCTTTAATCTGCACTTGCTGTTGCTGCTTAGGCGCTTCAGACATCGCCATCTCCTGAATTTCATTTTAGATCGAATCAATCTGCCACTATAGCAGAGCGCCGAATCGGCCTCCGATTATTTTTGGGAAATGTGGGTGCCTGCCAGGATTGACCGGGCAACTTATTAAGCGTAGTTTATACAGGAAGTTTAGCATGATTAATATATGAACCAGCGCTCACCAAAACCCACGTCCGGTCCGGCCCGCCCAACCACCGAAGTAGCATCCGATTCCCCGCTGGCCAGCGATCTGGCGAACCAGCTGACGCACGAGGACGCGGACCGCGCGCGAGATCGCTGGCGCGTCAGCCGGGCGCGGGGTGCGGAGCGTCGGTCGCGAGGTCTGGGAAGATTTTGGGTACTGTGGCTTTTGATGGGGCCCGGCGTGTTGGTTTTTCTGGGCGAGAACGACGCGCCGAGCATGCTTTCATATTCGGCGTCGGGCGCACAGTTCGGCGTGGGATTTTTCATTCCGTTCGTGGTGTTCACGTTTTTGATGGGTCTGGTGGTTCAGGAAATGACGGTGCGGTTGGGCGCGGTAACGCACCGCGGCCATGCGGAGCTGATATTCGACCGCTTCGGAAAGTTCTGGGGATTTTTTTCGCTCGGCGACCTGGTGCTGGGAAATTTCCTGACGCTGGTAACGGAGTTCATCGGTATTCGCGCGGGCCTGGGTTTCTTTGGCGTACGGCCGTCGGTCGCGGTGGGAGCGGGGCTGCTGGTAGTGTTTTTGGCGATCACTACGGGGCGTTACTGGACGTGGGAGCGAATTACGCTGGGACTGGCGATATTCAACGGACTGTTCGTGCCCGCGGCGCTGCTGGCGCATCCGCACTGGCCAGCGGTGGGACACGCGCTGCTGACGTGGACGCCGCTGCCGCACGGAAACAGCTTCGACATTCTAGTGCTGATGCTTGCCGACATCGGCGCGACAGTGACGCCATGGATGATTTTTTTCCAGCAGAGCGCGGTAGTGGATAAAGGCATGCAGCCGCGCGACATCAGCGCTGGGCGATTGGACACGTTGCTCGGGGCGCTACTGGCGACAATTTTCGCCATTGCTGCGATCCTGGCGACCGCGCCGCTCTTCCATCACGGAATCGATGCCTCGCAGTTTCAAGCGGCGCAGTTCGCGGAGGCGCTGCAGCCGTGGATTGGACGAACAGGTGCGACGCTTTTCGCGCTGGGAATTTTCGAGGCAGGAATCGTGGCTGCGATTGCGATTTCGACATCGTCGGCGTACGCATTCGGCGAAGTGATGGGAACGGGACACAGCTTGAACCGGCCGCTACGGGAAGCATGGCCATTTTATACCACGCTGCTGGGATCCGCCGCCGTGGCTGGCGGGCTGGTACTGATTCCTCATGCGCCGCTGGAATTCATTGTGCTGATTGTGAACGTGGTGGCGGTTCTAGCAATGCCGCCGGCACTGGCTTTTTTGATGTTGCTGGTTAACGACAGGGACGTGATGGGAGAAGACGTGAACGGCCCATGGGCAAATGTGGCGGCCATCACGGTGACAGTGCTGCTGATCGTGGCAGGGTTGGGATTCGGCGTAGCGACGGTTTTTCCTCACTGGCAGAGCTGGTGAAGATTTGCGGGACGGAAGCAGCACCGAGAGAATGGGGAGGATGAATATGAATACGGCGGATGCAACGCCCGAGAAGTTCGGTAGCGATTCAGACGCAACGGCACCCGACATGAAAGATCCGCGCGCCGTGCTCTCCGTGCTGGAAGCCGACCAGATCGTAGCCGCGAAGCAGCGGACGCGTTTCGGCCGGCGCGAACTTTCGCGGGGCGCACGTATCTTGCTGTGGGGGCTGCGAGTGTACGTGGTAATTATGCTAGTGCTCGTGGTGATCTCAGCATTTCGGGTGATTCATTCGACTCCATGATGCCTCCGGAAGATTGCCGCGAGATCGAAATGAATCGGCGCCGAGTTGGGAAATGCCGGACGAATATGGGAAAATTTACACGCCCGGTTGCGACCATCGGGAGGAAACGCGACGCGGCGGATGGCTCCTTCAAGAAAGAAATTTAAGCCGGTGGGAATAGCGGCCCTGATCGTGGGAGTGGTCGCGTTATTGATCGGACTCGGATACGGCGTAGTGAATTGGAGCGAAGCGGCAAGAGCGCGCAAGCTGAAGAACCCGGTGGCGGTAACTCCCAAGGCGCTGACAGATGGCAAGCAGCTTTACCAGCTTCGTTGTCAGACGTGCCACGGAGCCAATGGAGACGGCCACGGTCAAAAGGCGCCGGAATTGTCCGTGGCTCCCGGCAACTTCACGGACGTTTCGAAGATGCGCCGCGTCTCCGATGGCGAACTCTACTGGCAAATCACGTACGGGCAGCTGCCGATGCCTGCATTCAAAGACAAAATCGACCAACAAGGGCGATGGGAGCTGGTGGATTACATCCGCACGTTCGCTCCCACCCCATCAAGCGCAAAAGCCACTCGCCATGCGGAGCACGGGCCCACAGAGTGACATTTGCAATTCCAGCCGGCGCTTCCTCAGCGAAACCAACTTCACCTCAGCGAGTTAAAACGTTCAGGCGGATGTTACTTAATTTTGGCGAGCGCGTCTGAAACTTCGTTCACGTCCGGCACGGAAGGAATATCGTAGTTTTTAAACCACGCGACTTTCCCCTGGCGGTCAACGATGGCGATAGCGCGGCCGGTGATGCCCTTGTCGGAAAGATATACGCCAAATTTATCTCCCACGGCGCCGCGCGGCTGGAAATCGGCGAGCAGCGGATATTGAATGTGCATTTTTTCCGCAAAAGCCTTGTGCGACCAAACGCTATCGACGCTAATGCCCAGCACCTGCGCGTCGAGCTGCTCGAAGCGCTTCATGTCGTTGACGAAGCAGGTGTGCTCGTTGGTGCAGACGGGGCTCCAATCGAGCGGATAAAACACGAGCACGACGTTCTTTTTGCCCTGAAAATCGGAGAGCTTCACATCCTTCTGGCTCTGATCCTTGAGCGAGAAATCGGGCGCGGGCATTCCAACGGAAATTGCCATGCTAATCCTCCTCAGCTGCTTACGAGATGTAGTGCGCGCAGAAGATAAATTCGCGACTTGCACAAACATGATAGCCGAAGGCGCCGCTGCGAACAAACGTTCGCGCGGCGCCCGGCAAAAATGACGTGCTACTTGCGGGTCGGCGTGTGGTGCGCCGGCGGCCGTGAGGGAGCGGCAGGAGCCGCGGACGAACCGGCCGGATGCGCCTGGTCGTACAAGTGGATGATGTCCTGCGTAACATCGACCTGATTCGACGCGTAGATCACTGGCCCCTGCTGAGAGGAAGTATCCAAGATCACGGCGTACCCGTGTTCCTTGGCGTACTTGTCGAGAATCGTCATCATTTTCTGGCCGATGCGGCTGATCGCGTCCTGGCTGGCGTCACTTTCGTCGCCCTGCAAATCCTGCTGCTTGCGCTGGAGCGTGCGAGTCAACCGCTGGCCCTCATCGGTGAGGCGCGCCGTCTCCTCATCGCTGAGCGTGGTCTGGCCGGTCTGTAGACGGCTGCGAACATCCTCGATCTGCTTTTGAATTTGTTGCAGCTCCGCAGTCCGAGGCGCGAACTGCGACTGAAGCTCTGCGTTGGCTTGCTTGCCTTCGGCGGTGTTGGCGATAGCCGCCTGGATATTGATGATGCCAACCTTGTTGGCTGCGGCGCCTCCTTGCTGCGCCCAGACGGCAGGTGTCATCAACAGCGCGGCCACAACCGGAACCACCATTCGAATCTTCATTCTGACTCCTTATGCGATTTTTGCGGAAAATTGCCGCGAAATTCAGGGCCTGACGCACAAGTTGCACGCGCCGCAGACCCCATTCGAAATGGAGGATTATAGCGGCGGATCGAGAACATGGTCAATCGGATTCGCGCGCCGGTCCTGGCGCAAATTGCTACTGCTATCGATGCTGCCAACGAGCAAGAAGGTTTCCCCCGCATCATCAAGCCGTTACCGAGGCAGCGGAACTAGCAGCAGGCGGTTGTTATCGGGATCGACGACAACAGCCAGGTTGAACTTCCGATCGATGGCCACGGCGTTTGGACCCAAAACGACGGTGGAGTTCTGCGAGCCTCCGAGAGCCAACACCGATCGAACTTGAGGACCGATGCAGGCAGGGGCGGAAGCTGTGGGCGGACACACATACGCCATGATGGACATGGTATGGCTCGGCCCGTTGACGGTGACCAGCGTGCTGGTCTGATAGTTGTAATCGAGCGAAGTGGGTGCGATACCGACGGCCACGGATGTGGGCAAGAACGTGTTCGGATCGATTATGGTGATCGTGTTCTGCAAGCTATCGGCGCTCAAGAACACGTTGTTCAGCGGGTCGAAAACGATCCCGCTGGGATTCTGCGAGGTGCCGGTGATACCTCCTACTTTCGTCTCGGTGCTGAGATTGATTATGTCAAAGCTGCTCGATTGCGAGGCAGTTGCGACCGCAGCATAGTCCAAATACGGGTCGACGGCTACGGCCACGGGATCTTGATCAACTTGAATGGTGGCGTTCGAAGAAGTCGCGAGCGGCGAGAGCAAGACCTCATTCACGCTTCCGGCGATCTGGGTAGAGCTAGGGTTGGTGTTGGTAATCACGGCTGTGGCGGTGTCCGGGTCAACGGCAACGCCATCGGGACCAACGCACTGAATGGTTCCGGTGCTGCCACAGAGAGTGATTGACGTCGGCGTATTGGTGCCGGTCTCGTCGATCACCGTGGCGTTGTTGCTGCCATTGTTAGCGACAACGGCAAGGCCGAACCGCGGAAGCACTGCAACTCCCTCGGGTGCCGAGCCAACCAGCACGGGGGAGTAAGAAAGCTCTCCAATCGGGCCGAGCGATCCGGGCGAATCGGCGCCTTGCGCCAAAGAAACAAGAGAAGCAGTACCCGTGCCGTAATTGGTGACAACGGCGAGATCGCGATCGCTATCGACGGCAACTCCGACGGGAGTGGCACCGACGGGAATTGCCTGCACCACGGTGAAGTCCTCGACGTTGGAAACTTGCAGGGCGGGATTCTGTACGTCCACAGCAAAGCGGCGCGCGGAACCAAGCATGCTCGCGGGAACAGTTGCGGTCAGCTGCCTGCAAAGGCCCGCGGCACATGTGCTGGCGACCGGCGCGGTGACCAGCGCCGTCTGATCCAGGCGAACCGTCGAGCCGCTAGCGAAACTGCCCGTCACGGTTAGCGAAAGGGGTGCTGACGATGTGAAAGTGGTGGATGGACTCGTCTCCACGATTTGCATCGGATTGAGCGCCGCGCCGAGCGAGACAATCGACACTGTGCCATCCTGAGAATTCACCACCACGGCGGTGTTCGTGACCGGATCGACGGCAACCGCCTGCACCGACGGCGAGCGACCCAAGCCAGCCACGTTTTGCAGCACCAGTTGGCTTCCCAAGTTTACGACCACGGCCGCGCCGTCTTTTACCGCAATGCCGACGTCCGTGAGCGGATTCACCGCAGCAGCACCAAAATTCGCGGCGTTGAACGGCGTGGCCGTGCACGTCGGGGTCGGAGTACAGGGATTGTTCACGGCCGTTTCCGATTCGTCCAGCGGACTGAACACTGCTAGCTGCCCATTCGTGGCGTCCGGATCGCTGAGCAGCACCTCATGCGTTTCGGGGTCAATTCCGATGCCTTGAACAGTGACGGACCCGGAGACGCTGGCGATGAGCTGAGGAACGCGGCCGACGTCTACTCCGGCCACTGGATCGCGCCCCAGATCGACCACTGCAATTGTTCCAGAACCGCCGGGAGTAACCACCGCCCAATTGAGACGCGGATCGACGGCAACAGCGGGATGCACTCCGGTGGTGTACGAGAGGACTGATGTGCCGCTGATCGTTTGCACGATGGAAAGCACGGGATTGCCGGCCACGTCTGAAACATCCAACACCGTAGCCTGGTTGGCGGATTGATACGCCACGAGCGCGCGATGGACCACGGGAGTGATGCCAGGAACGGGCTGCACCGTGACGGGATTAATGCCAACCGAATACGGCAACGGCGGATTCGGGCCTGCGCTGACGGACACGGAAAGGGTAGTCGTGTTGCCGCTGGTTAAATCAATCCCAGTCACCGTCTGATCGGCGCTGTTGACCACCAGCGCGACGGGATCGGGCAACTCGTCATCCACGGCGACGCCCGTGGGCTGATTGCCAACGGGAATCGTGCCCGTGACAGAGTCGGACTGGAGGTTCAGGAGCGAAACGCTATTGCTTCCGGTGTTGGCAATGACGGCGATTCCGTCAGCTTTGTCCACGGCAACTGCGGTTGGATCGGAGCCGACTGCGATGGCGGCGCCGACGGGTCCCGTAGAAATGAAGCTGGCAGTCGGAGTGACCGCAACGTTCATAGCAGCCATCGAAGACTCGCCGGCGGCCACGTTTGCGTTCTGAAGTACGATTGGATAAAGGCCTTCGGTGCCCAGTGATGAACCAGGAACGGTCACGGTGATTTGGCGGCTGCTATTCGGAATGTACTGCGCGGAAGCGCCGTTGAAAGTCGCGGTGGTGGCGTTCTGCGCGGCAGTGGAAAAGAATCCGCCGGTCAGCGCCACATTCGCGGTCGACGATCCTTGAGTAATGCTATCAGGCAAGGCGGAGACAAGCGCCGGCCTCGTCGGAAACAAAGTGAACGTCTGCGTGACTGGAGCGGTAAGCGTGCCGTCTGGCGTTTGCACCGTCAGCTGCATCGGACCGGCTGCCGCTAGCTGCGCCGCTGGAACGGTGGCTCGAAGAAGACCCGTACTTAGGAATGTGGTGGGAACAGCAGTCCCGGCCTGGCCAGCCGGTCCGAAAAACACCTCTTCGGTGCTTAGGAAATCGGCTCCGGTGACATAAACGTCTTCCTGCGCCGAGCCCGCGGCAGCGATGGTTGGATCAATGGAGGAAATCGTCGGGGCAGTTGCTGCGACGACGCTGACGGTGGCCGTGGCGGATTGCGTCGGATCGGCGACGGAGGTGGCCTGGATAACCACGCCTCCAGTGGGCAAAGCTCCCGGTGCGGTATATGCGCCGCTGGCGCTGACGCTGCCTAGACCAGTGCCGCCGCACGTGAGATCGCTTGAGCCCGTCGTAGAGGTGCAGACTGCCCAACTGACACCGGTGTTCGTGGGCCCCTGAACTGTCGCGTTGAATTGAAACGTTTGGCCAGTGCCAACGGTCGCCGTGGCTGGCGTGATTGTCACCAAGTATTGCGATTTGACGACGAACTGGAATACCCCGAAAGCAGTTGAGTTCACGCAGCTGGTGGCCACTACATAGGCGACATCCGGCGAGGGGATCGTGGTCGGGGCGGTATAAAGCCCATTGGGAGTCACAGTCCCGTAGCCGGTGAGCGGACTCGATACCGCAGGCAGCGTGCACTGCGCTGGTCCTGAAGGTGGCGTGCAGTCCGTGGGCGGCGTAGTGGGCTTCGTGGTGGCAGTTGTGGGTGGAGACGTCACCTGCAAGCACACCTGCCAGTAGACGGTAGTTGCCGTGATTCCGGAAACGGTGGCCGCCAGCTGCATGGAACTACTGGGGGGAACCGGATACCCCCCGGTAGTGCTGATGGGGCTGGTGCCGGTAGGACCCGTAATGGTCACCGACACGGCGGTCGAATTGCCACCGCAACCCGCCACACAAACGGTGAAAACGATCACCGCGCCTAGAACCCACGCTTTCATGCGCATCCCCCCGAGCGTCTTCACTCGCATTCCTCGCGCGCCAAGGATCGTTCGCTCCCTTGATTCTCTTTGGCCGTCATACGCACACGATCAGAACGTTCTGCTGACAGCAAATCGCAGGACCGACGGAGCTTCAAAGAGCCCCGGCGGAATGATCTGCGTTGACTGGGCTTGCATCAATATATTCTGCAGCTCTGGAGTGACCTGCGTATCGTAGACGCCCAACTGCTGCAGCTCTTGCCGAACCGCCGGCTGAACGTAATACCCGCCGAGCGGCGGCGCGATCACTCGACGCAGGCGCAGGTAATTGTACGCGTAATAGATGCGGAACGGCGCCTGGATAATGGGGAGCTGGAAATCCAGCTCGATGCCGGCGGAAGTGTGCGGGCGGAAGTTGGTGCCGGCAGCAATCGGCAAATTCGTCGGAATATGAACGCACGGCGCTCCCGGCGTGCACGGAAAGTCAGGATTTGGAAACTGCTGTTGTAGCGGAGCGACAGCCGCTGGATCGAGGGCGAGTTGCGAGGGACGCAGAATGCCGCTTATTCCAATGTCGTTGAAGAAGCTCAAGCCGGCATATTGCTTGTAAATTGGAATGCGATATTCGATGTTGGCCACACTGGTCAAATCACCGCCTGGGCGGCTGGGCACCCATTCGAGCAAGTTTATGGGAACGGTTTCGGTTGCCGGGCGGCCCTGATTCAACAATTGCGGATTGGTGAAACTGACGTCTACCGTAGTGGCCGATGGAATGTAGACGAATGGCGAAATCGTATAGAAGTCGTAGCCGCGTACGTCTTGTTCGCCACCGAGGTAGTACCGGCTGTTCGGGGGCACGTCCTTGCCTCCGTAGCCGGTAATCATGTTGGTGGTGAAATGGAAGGCAAAGACGTTGCGGTGGTGGTACATCGGGTGGAAATACTTCAACTCGAAATTATTGCTGACCGTGTTGACGTTGCCGCCGATCGGCCCGCCCTGGAAGGAGACACCATAATAAAAGCTCTTCCCGTGCGTGGGATTAACCGGGCTATCGACGCTGCTATAGGTGATCGTCGGAGTGATCGTGCTCTGGTCGATACCGTCGAGTGCCGAAGGGCCAGCCAAGCTGGTGAACTTGGTGAGCTCGAACAAAAGGGTTGCAGAGGAGCTGAACGAAGTGATGTTCGTGGTGGAGTAGCCGTACGTCAGCCCGACGCGCGTGAAACCCGCCTTGGACAATTTCCGGAGTGGATAGCTGGCGAAAACGGTGAAGCCCCTGGAATCGGTGTTGTAGTTTTCCTGCAGGGCGGGATCGATGGCTACTTGCTGGCCGAACAGCAATCCTTCCTGCCGCGCCGTGTTGTAGTCGAATTTCGTATAAAAAACCGTGAAGCCGGTGGAAATCGGACGGTCGAAGAGATAGGGTTCCGTGAATCCAAATTGGACGTCGCTTTGAATATTGCCAACGTTGGCGGAAAGAGTGAGCGTCTCGCCTAACCCTAGGAAGTTGTTGGTCTGGTACGAGAATCCCACGAAAGTGCCAGCCAATCCACTGACGCCTCCCGAAAAGCTGATCGATTGTTTGCCTTTTTCCTTCAGCTTCAGGTTGATGTCCACCGTGCCGGCCTTGACGTTGCGCTTCAATTCGGCGTCCTCGGGCTTAATTTTGTCGAAATAGCCCAGCTGATTCAGCCGCAGCAAGCTGAGATCCCAGAGGCGATTGTTGAAGATCTGGCCCTCATCGAGGAGCAATTCGCGGCGAATCACTTTGTCGCGCGTAGTAGTGTTTCCGCTAAACGTGATGCGGCGGACGAAGTACTGCTTCTCCTGATCGAACTGTAAGGTCAGGTTGACAATATTCTTGGCGTCGTTGACGTCGAAGAGCGGCTCCGGCGTGAAGTCAATGTATCCGTACTGGCCATACAGCTTGCGATAGGTATCAAGAGACTTGCGGATTTTGTCCGTGTCGAAAATGTCGCCTTCTTTCAGCGGAAAGATCGCCTTCAAGAACTGCGTCTTGAAGATCAATCCCTGGTCCGGATCGGAGCTGCGGAAGACCAGCTTTCCCATGTGGTATTGGTGGCCCTCGTCAATCGTGATGGTGATGTTGGTCGCTTTCCCATGCTTGGCGCCGACCAACGGCCACGGTCCGGGTATGCCGCCTTTGTTCTCGTCGACGGTGTTCAAACCCGTAACGTTCACGTTAACTCTAAAGTAACCATGATTTTGATACATGCCGCGAATGCCCACTTCCAGGTCCTCATCGAGCTTCGGCCGGTCGAACGTCTTGCTCATGATGGGAATAAAGGTGATCCCGAGCGGAATGGCGATGGGCCGGTCGTTGTGCATGGACCGGATCAGCTTCTCATCGGAAAACGCCTTGTTGCCGATAAACTTGATCGTGCCGACTTTCACCTTCGGGCCCTCATCGATGATAAACGTTAGCTTAACGGCATTGGTGGCGGCGATGCGCTCGTAGGTGGCTTTGACGGTTGCGAATTGGCGTCCGTGAGCGGCAAGGAGTTCCTTGATGACCACTTCCGCGCGCTTAATTTTGGTGGGATCGAACTGGCTTTCCACCGTCATATCGACTTTCTTTTGCTTGTAAGCGTCGAGAATGTCCGACTCGGTGATCGACTTCTCGCCCTTGTATTCGATCCTGCGGATAATCGGCCGCTCTTGCACGTGGAAAATGATAATTTTGCCGTCGGGATTATCCGGATCGTTTTGGACTTCCAAACTAATGTCCTCGAAAAACTGGGTGTTCCACAAAGCGCGGAAATCGCGCTGCAAGGCCTCCACGCTGTAAGGGTCGCCGGGCCGCGAGAAAATGCGCGCGAGGAGCGTATCGCGCTGAATGCGGCGATTCCCTTCAAAAAAGATCTTGGTGATGATGTATTGCTTGCCGGGAGAGGGTTGCGGCACATCTTGAGCATTCGCGGATCCGGCCGCAGCAAAAAAGATCAGACAAACGACCACCGCAATCTTGGGTGCGCGCGGAAAGATAAACCTGGTCGCGGCCATAGACCTAGTCAAGGCCGCAGTCCCCGACCAAAATGGTGTTCTCCCCCGTCGGCTGTGAGTGACCGACTCGCGCGAATAGGATTCTTAGTGGGCCACCGGGGTTGCTTCCACGACAGGGCGGAAGCCCAGACCTTCGCCGGTGAGATAAACCTCTAGCGAAGCGGGCCTCTGGAGTCCACCCTGAATCAGAGCTTCCGAAAGTGGGTCTTCGACGTACTTCTGCAGCGCGCGCCGGAGCGGCCGCGCACCGTAGCTTCGATCGGTGCAGGTTTTTTCGAGAATCCACTGACGCGCCTCGGGCGTCAAGACGATCTGCACTTGCCGGTGCACCAGCGTGTCGTTGATCTGGCCAACCAGCAAATCAATGATACTCAGCAGATCATCGTCTGTGAGCGAATTGAACAGGATCACTTCGTCCAACCGGTTCAAAAATTCCGGGTTAAACGCTCGCTTGACCTCGCCCATCACCATATCGTCCTGATTCTTAGCCACCAGCGAGTGGTCCGTCGATTGGAAACCCAGACCGGACTGCTTCTGCAGCTGCCTCGCGCCTAGATTCGAGGTCAGGATGATAATGGTGTTGCGGAAGTCTACAGTATTGCCCAGGCCGTCTGTCAATTGTCCGTCTTCAAAAACTTGAAGCAGGATGTTGTACACATCCTGGTGAGCTTTCTCGATTTCGTCGAGGAGGATCACGGAATATGGCGTGCGTCGGACGCGTTCTGTCAACTGGCCGCCCTCTTCGTATCCGACGTATCCCGGAGGCGCGCCGATCAGCTTCGAAACTGAGTGCTTCTCCATATACTCCGACATATCGAAGCGGATCAGCGATTTCTCACTACCGAACAGGAACTCCGCCAATCGGCGTGCGACTTCGGTCTTGCCCACGCCAGTCGGACCTAGGAACAAGAAGCAACCGACCGGGCGTCCCGGCGCTTTCAGCCCGGCGCGGCTGCGGCGAATTGCGCGAGCCAGCGCGGTGATGGCGCGGTCCTGGCTGATCACGCGCTTGTGCAGTTCTTCCTCGATACGCAGCAGTTTCTGCTGCTCGTCTTCCTTGATCGAGGTGACGGCAATGCCCGTCCAGCGCGCCACCACCTCTTCAATATCTTCGCGCGTGACGATGCCAGTGGAAGAATCGTCGATTTTGAGCTTTTCGCGCAGCGTGCGTAGATGCTCTTTTTCCTTGCGCTCTTCTTCGGAGTAGAAGCGCGCCTTTTCGAACTCGTGGTTGGCGATCGCCGTCTCCATGCGATGGGTGATGAATTTCACCCGTTTCTGCACTTCGGACACTTCGTCGGGCAGCATGGCCTGGCGCAGCTTCACACGCGCACCGGCTTCGTCCAGCAAGTCGATCGCCTTGTCCGGGAGAAAGCGATCCGGAATGTAGCGGTTCGATAGATAGACCGCGTAGCGAATCGCCTCGTCCGTGTAGCTGACGGCATGGAACTTTTCATAGCGGTCGCGAACGCCTTGCAGCACGCGAATGGCGTCGTCTTCGCCCGGCGCCGTGACTTTCACAGATTGGAAGCGGCGCTCGAGAGAGCGGTCCTTCTCCACGGACTTCCGATATTCACCGGGAGTCGTCGCGCCGATGCACTGAATTTCGCCGCGGCTGAGCGCGGGCTTTAAGATGTTCGCGGCATCGAGCGAACCCTCGGCCGATCCAGCCCCAACCAGCGTGTGCAACTCGTCGATGAACACGATGGCGTTCTGGCTCTCCATCAATTCCTTCATGATGGTCTTCAACCGCTCTTCAAACTGCCCGCGGTATTTCGTTCCAGCGACGATCAGAGACAAATCGAGCGAGAGGATCCTCTTGTCGGCAAGGAACGGCGGCACGTCCCCATCGGCGATACGCTGCGCCAAACCCTCCACGATCGCCGTCTTGCCAACGCCTGGCTCGCCTATCAAGACAGGGTTGTTCTTCGTGCGGCGGCACAGAATTTGAATAGCGCGCTCAAGTTCGCGGTCGCGCCCGACGAGCGGATCGAGCTGGCCCTCCATGGCCGCTTGCGTCAAATCACGGCTGAATTCAGCAAGCAGGGATGCTTCTTTTGGCCGGTTCACAGGCACCTTCTCTCCCGCACTGCGCGCCAACTCCTCGCGCACAGTGGAAAGCCGCAATCCCCGTTCTTGCAGGATTTCGGCGCCAAAGGATTTCTCTTCCCGCAACACACCGAGAAGCAGGTGTTCCGTTCCCACGTGCTTATGGCCGAGACGCTCCGCCTCTTCCGCCGAATAATTCAGTATGCGCTTGCACTCCTGGCTCAAAGGCACTTCTACGGACGTGGAAATGCGTTCGCGCACTGTGATGCGCGATTCAATCTCCTTGCGAATCGATTCGATCGAGCCGTGCGTCCGCAGGAAGCGGTTCGCCAGCGCTTTGTCCTCGCGCAGCAAACCCAGCAGCAAGTGTTCCGTCTCGATATATGGGCTGCCGTACTGGCTGGCCTCATACCGAGCGAAGAAAATTACCCGCCGCGCTTTTTCTGTGTAGCGTTCAAACACGGTTCACCCAAGCCCCTCTGGATCGGTCGCCCGGACGCCGGCGGCCTGGCGGAGGGCTACCACCTCGCCCGCAACCACTTCGGCATTCGGCGCAAGTTTCCCGTGATGCAAGGCCAGTACACGGTCAGCCCGTCGCGCCAGTGACAAATTATGTGTGGCTAATATAGTGGTGAGGCGGTGCGATCGGTGCAGCCGTTCGATCAGATCGAAGACTCCTGCCGCACTGCGTTCGTCCAGATCGCCGGTTGGTTCATCCGCTAGCAGCAAAACAGGTCCATTCACCAGCGCGCGAGCGATTGCCACGCGCTGCTGCTCACCGCCCGAAAGTTCCCCGGCACGTTGTCCCGCGCGACTGGCTAACCCCACTTCCCCTAGCCACCCTTCCGCCGTCCGCAATGCCTCGCCCGTCGGCACACCTTGTACCAGAATCGGAATGGCCACATTCTCGGCGGCAGTGAAATCCGGCAACAGGTGATGACGCTGCCAGACAAAACCTACCGAACGATTGCGATAGTCTGCCAGCTCCGATTCGGCGAGCGAGAGGAGCGAATTTCCGGCGAAGTATACTGCACCGCTTGTTGGGGTGTCCAGCGCCGCCAGGAGATGCAAAAATGTGCTTTTCCCCGAGCCGGACGGTCCGACGATAGCAATCAGCTCGCCCGTCTTGATCGAGAAGTCGATACCACCGAGCGGCACGATCTCCTGGCGACCGGAGCAAAACTCTTTACGCAGACCTTCGGTCCTGAGAATGGGCCGACCAGGCCCAGACGTGCCCGTCTGCCCTTCCTCGACTGCAATCGCCGTACTGGCCAGCCTATTCATTCCTAAATCTCTTACACACTTTAGATGCCGAACTTGGCCAGGCGTATCTCGTTCTCTTACAGAAGCATAATCTGGCTAAATGCTGCCCTAAACCCAATTAGTTCCCAACTTATGCCCCTGACTTCCCGTCGCCACCGCTGCCAATTTTGGGCACAGCCCTGAGTCGCGATACCAGTTTAGCATGCGCCCGGGTTTCGGCACGAATCGAAACGCCTATGCGAAAACACTGAATTGCTGATCGAAGCGGCGCGAATTAAAAACTTGGCCAACCAAAGTTCGGAACGCCGCGCCAACCGTTTCACTGTGCTACTCAAAGCGCAGTATTTCCACAGGCAAAATTCGCGACGCTGAGCGAGCCGGTAGAATCGTGGCTGCAACACTGATGGCCAGCGCGGCTGCGGCAATCCATAATGCATCGAACCCGTTGGCGTGAAATGGCACGTACGGAACCGCGTACACCTCTGGGTTCAGCGGAATCAAGCGCCAGTGATTTGCCGTCAACGCAATGCCGTATCCGGCGGCTAAACCAATCAGCGTTCCTATTGCGCTCACTACCAAGCCTTGCAAAATAAAGATCGCGCGAATCTGTTTTCGTCGCGCGCCAACGGCCATCAACACAGCGATATCTCGCGCGCGGTCGCTGACCGTCATGGTAAGCACTACCAGGATGTTGAGCCCGGCGACAAACGTAATCAATCCAACAAAAAGTGCGGTTACCAGCTTTTCGAGGCTGAGCGCGCGAAACAGCGCCCGATTTTCCTGCATCCAGGTGGTGGAAGTGAAACCCGGCCCGGCGCGCCGAACCAGTTCATTGGCCACAGACTGCGCTTCGTCGAGATTGTTCACTCGCACTTCGAGAAGATTGACCAAGTCGCCCACGCCCGCCAATTCTTGTGCGGATTGAAGCGTCGCGAAAACCCAATTTGCGTCGTAGTCATAAAATCCGGAATCGAAGATCCCGGTAACGTAAAAACGCCGCGAGCGCGGGACCATGCCAAATGGCGTCAGGTTCCCTTGCGGGCTGGTGATAGTCAGATAATCGCCGACGGAAATATCCAGATCCTGCGCCAGCAGGCGCCCGACGATTAGCGCCGGCACGCCCGTTGAATCCGGCGCGAAACTCGCTGTGCCGGCCGCCAGATGTTGCAGTGCTCCGTCTACACGGAGTTCCAGTTCCGGATCGACTCCCTTCAGGACCACCCCGCGCGACTGCCGGCCCGTCGAAAGAAGCACCGTGTCATAAACAGCCGGAACGATCGATTTCACGCCGGGGGCCTTAGAAAGCCGCGCCATCAGCGCCCGGTAATCGTGAATGCTGCCTTCGGGATTCAGGGGCTTTAGGTTGACATGCGCCGTCACGCTCAACAGCCGATTGCGAATTGCCTCGCGAAAACCAGTGTTCATCGAGAGCGCGATCACCAGCGTCATCACTCCGGCCGCTACGCCGACACTGGCCAGAAACGTGACTAGCCTCAACACAGCAGGCCGGTTCGGCGACCGTAGATACCGCTTCGCCACCAGCCATTCGAAACTCATGCGGATTGATCGCCTGAAGGCGCGTCGGCCCCAGACTCGCCGGCGGCTTCATCGGTTTCAGAAGCGGTGCGCAATAGCGGGAACAAAATAACCTCGCGAATGGCGTGCGCGTTCGTCAAAAGCATCACCAGGCGATCGATGCCAATCCCTTCCCCTGCCGTGGGCGGCAGCCCGTGGCTGAGCGCGCGAATGTAATCGACGTCCACTTCTTTGGGCGCTTCCTGTCCGCCTTTTTCCACCTGAGCGCGAAAGCGTCGCTCTTGATCGTCGGGATCGTTCAGCTCGGAAAATCCGTTGGCGATCTCCATCCCGGCGATAAAAAGCTCGAAGCGTTCGGCGAGAGATGGATCGTCTTCGCGTCGTTTCGCCAGGGGCGAAATTTCCACGGGAAAATCGTAGATAAAGGTAGGCTGAACGAGATGCTGTTCCGCGATTGCCTCAAAGAGCTCGCCGATCAGTTCACCCGCCGAGGCGGCATTATCGAATGCGACGTTATCGATGCCTCTCGATTTTGCGAACTCGTTGTATCGCTCAGCGACTTTACGCGGGCCATCCTTCGCCGCCATTTCTTCCGCGCTCGGCGGGTCGCCCGCCCCCTCCGGCCAGTATTTGCGAATGGCTTCGCGCATCGAGAGCCTCTCGAAACTGCTAAAATCGATCTCGTGGTCGCCAAAGGGCGTTTTGGAGCTGCCGCAAACTTTTTCCGCCAGGCCGCGCAGCAACTCCTCCGTTAAATCCATCAACGAAGGGCCGTCGCTATACGCTTGATAGAACTCCAGCATCGTGAATTCAGGCTGGTGAATCGCGTCGATTCCCTCGTTGCGAAAATTGCGATTGATTTCGTAGACGCGATCCAGGCCGCCGACGACCAGCTTCTTTAAGTACAGCTCCGGCGCGATCCGCAAATACAAATCCATATCAAAAGTGTTGTGATGCGTCACGAACGGACGCGCGGTTGCCCCGCCCAAAATCGGATGCATCATCGGCGTTTCCACTTCCACGTAGCCGCGCGCGTCGAAGAAGCGCCGAAGTTCGCGAACGATCTCCGCGCGTTTCAGAAAAATTGTCCGCGCTCCTTCGTTGCCGATTAGATCGAGGTAACGGCGGCGGTAGCGCATTTCCACGTCGGCCAGGCCGTGCCATTTTTCCGGTAACGGTAGCAGCGACTTGGTGAGCAGCTGAAGTTTCCCCACCTTCACGGTCAACTCATTCGTCTTGGTGCGAAAAAGATGACCGGAGACGCCAATAATATCGCCGAGGTCGAGCAGTCGAAAGAGCTTGAAAACCTGTTCGCCCACAATGTCCAATCGAATGTAGATCTGTAGCTTCGCGCCGTCGCCGATCAGGTGCGCGAAGCCAGCCTTGCCATGCGGCCGCAAAGCCACGATTCGTCCTGCTACCTGTACTTCAGTGTTTTTCGCGGAAAGTTCCTCAGCGGTACTAGCCCCAAACTGCCCCATTATTTGCCGCGCCGTGTGCGTCTGGTCAAATTTGTGCGGATGAGGCGGGTAACCCAGAGCTTCAATTTCGGTCAGTTTCTTGCGGCGTTGGAGGTACTGGTCGACTGGTTCAAATTCCAAGGCGAACCTTTCTATGCTTGTGACACGCGAGGGTTCCGGCAAGCCGCACTTGAGTATATCAGGTTCACGAACTGCCAAGAAACCCGACCGTTTGGAAGCGGTGGTATAATGCTGCGGAGTTGGGGGTCGGTGGTGTTTCCTAGGCGAAAGACGCTGTCCACATTTCCGCGTCCCAGTGTTTCGGACGACTGGATCACGGTCCTTCCGGGAGAGAAGGGCGAACTTTTCGACACCGTCGTCGGGCGGTGGGAATGTGCGTATGCCATGATGAGCGTGGCACTGGATGATGCGCTCTCGCTGCGATCTCGTGGAGAGTTGGTGTGCGCCCGCCAGCAAGTGGCCGTGTCTGCTGACCTGTTGAAAGCGTTGGCGAACTCGCTCACCTCATTCTGTACCGCTCTACAGCATCGCGGACGGACGCTTTCCGCGCTACCAGTCGTAAAACCCCTTAATTCGAAATTCTTTCGCGGGAACACCGCGCAGAGCGCCGCTTCATGGAATGAGATTATCCACCGTCTGTTGTTTCGCGGCCGCCCGCGGTTTTTCCACAAGCTGCGCATTCTTTCCGAAATGCTGGAGCAGTTGGAGCGGGAGTTCCGCGAATCGGCGGGCGACATCGCCAAGGGCATGGATACGCAGCCGATCGCATCGTGGCTCAAGCTCGATGACCTCCACTACGATTTCAATACTTGTCTGCGCGAAACCGAAGTCGTGCTGAAATCATTTTTGCGCGCCCTTCCCGCGGAGCAACTCTCTGGACTGGCACGCGATTTGGACGCTGTATCAACGACAAAGCTCGTACGAATCAAGCCCAAACTATCCCGCGCCACTGCGTAGTCTCTTCGCTCTTATTTCGCCACGAAAACCGGAATTGTGCGCGACCCCGCCAATTCATCTCGTGGTTTTCTCGTTAGCGCACTAGACGTGCGAGCAGATAAAGATGAAAATAGGACGACATTCTGACGGTGTCTTGCATCTTAGGGCGTTTCAACTCCCAGGGTTCCCGCTGTTGCGGGCAAAGGCAAGACGGCTGTGCTGCAAGAAGGGGAAGTACAACTCTTGGAAAGACCAACGCATCGCAATGATGGATGCGTCCCGGCGGGTAGCGTGACCCGAACGAGACGAATGGAGACTGGAGACATTCCAGAGCCGGAATTAATCCGGCTGGCCCAGCAGGGAGACGCGGCGGCCTTTGAAGCGTTGTACCAGATGCACAACCGCCGCGTGTATTCGTTATGTCTTCGGATGGTGGGGAACACGGCCGAAGCGGAAGACCTCACACAGGAGGCTTTCCTTCAACTTTTCCGGAAGGTCTCCACATTCCGCGGCGAGTCTGCGTTTTCCACGTGGCTGCATCGCTTGGCGGTCAACGTGGTATTGATGAAGCTTCGCAAGAAATCGGGCAAGGAAACTTCGCTCGAGCAAGTGACAGACCCCGATGAAGAATCAGGAACCCCGCGGCGGGATTTTGGCACTTTGGATGTGAGGCTGAGCGGCTCGCTCGATCGCGTGAATCTGCAACGGGCGGTGGAACAATTGCCGCCGGGTTACAAATCGGTGTTCGTCCTGCACGACGTGCAGGGTTTCGAACATAACGAAATCGCAGAGATCATGGGATGTTCGATCGGTAACTCAAAATCGCAATTGCACAAAGCTCGCATGCGCCTGCGGGATTTACTTCATGAGACGGTTCGCGAGAAAGCACGGGAAGAACGCCGGGCAGCCGGCGGCGGATCAAGCAGCGAGGATTGAAGCCGATGAGCACGATCGATTGTAGCCAATTCGCGAATCAGCTTGACGAGTGGATGAGCGGCGAGCGTTCGACCGCGGCGCGCGTGCATGCGCGAGAGTGCCAGCAATGCCGCACGCTGGCTGAGGACTTTGGCGCCATCGGCAACGCTGCTCGAGATTGGTCCCTTGAAGACGTGGCGCCATCGCCGCGGCTCTGGAACGCTTTGCGCGCTCAGCTCCAGGAGGAAGGCCTGATTCGCGATGCAGCGCGACAAGCAACGCCGAGCCTGACACGTCAACCGGAAGTGGTGATTTCTAAATCTCGCGGCTGGTTTGCGGGAGGACTTCGGCCCGCCTTGGCGGGCGCCTATCTCGCATTACTGATCGCCGCTTCCATCGTGTTTGTGGGTCCAAACGGAAAGCAGATCGACGATTCACAATGGCTGGCGCGTACCCAAAAATCCATTAAGCCACTTAACTCGGAGCTCGATTCGGCAGAGCACGCATTGCTCTCGAACCTGGCCAGCGCTAGCCCGGTTGTATCTGCATCGCTTCACCGGAACCTAGCCATCGTTGATAACGATATCGCGCTGTGTGAAAAAAACGTGCGCGAAGAGCCCGAGAACGAGCTGGCGCGGGACTATCTCTACCAGGCGTACGAACAAAAAGCAGACTTATTAGATCAGATGGCCGACCGGGGGGTGGGTCAATGAACGGTTGCACCTCAAAATCGCTATCCATTGGCTGGAAGTCGCCGGGGCTGCTCATTCCTTGCCTGCTGCTTCTGAGCGCGGCGCCTGCTTCGGCGGACCGCATCGTGCAGCGCTTTAAGGTCGATTCGCGTCCGGTGATCACCATCCATAATCCGAATGGAAAAGTGATCATCAAAGCTTGGACCAAATCGGAAGTGATGGTCGTGGCCGACCGCGCCAGCAATCAGGTGGACGTGGACGCGGAAAAGACCGGCAACCGCGTCGATATCACCACGCGGCAAATCTCCGATGCCGTTTCACCCGCCCAGCTTCGTGCTGATTACCAGATCAACGTCCCAGAAGACGCAGAGTTGCAGATTCACGATGACTCCGGGAACGTGAGCGTCAATAGCGTCCTGGGTGACATGAACGTAGAGACAATCGGAGCCGCCGTCGATTTAGAAGACGCTGCCGGTTATTTGACGGTGAACACGGTTGGGGGCTCGTTCCAGTGCTTGCGCTGCGCCGGACGCATCGAGGTATCCTCGATCAGCGGGAGCCTTCGATTCATGGATACGCGCAGCTATCACGTGCGCGCGAAGACCTCGACTGGAAACATCCTGTTCGATGGAGAATTTCTGCCCAACGGGATGTACCGGCTGCGGAATTACAGCGGCAATATCGAAGTCCGCTTTTCGCCGGGAGATTCTTTCGATCTGAGCGCTACTTCGCTGAAAGGCGCCGTGCACAACGAAGCGAAGCTCGCGCCGCCGGCACATCCGGACCCGTGGTCCGCGAAATACGGCAACAGCCTCTTTGGCACATTCAACACCGGACGCGCCAAGGTTGAGTTGACTTCCTTCGATGGTACAATCAACATCGTAAAACGGGACTGAACGCACGGTCTCACCGCGCGAGAAGCCTGTATCCTATGAAAATTGAGCAGCGATCGCGCAGATTGGTGTGCCTGACCGGATTCATGGGTAGCGGCAAGTCCACCACCGCGCGCCAACTCGCCAGCCAGCTCGGCTGGATGAACGTCGATCTAGACCGGCGCATCACGGAAGCTGCCGATCAATCTATCCCGGAGATTTTCGCGAAAAAAGGCGAATCCGAATTTCGCCGCCTGGAGCACGAGCAGTTGGCGCGGCTGATCGCTGAGTCGAGCGGAGATCAGAAACCGCGCGTCGTATCGCTGGGAGGTGGCACTGCGGCGCAGCCGCAAAACCTGGCGCTGATGCGCGATAACGGCGCGATTTTGATTTGGCTGGATTGCCCGATCGAGGAGTTGTTGGTGCGCTGCGCGCAGATAACTGACCGCCCGCTTTTCCGCGACGAGGCCAGTTTCAGGAATCTATACCAAGAGAGGCTTCCCTTCTATCAGATGGCAGACTATCGAGTAGATTCCAATGTGCCCGCGGCACGATTGGTGGAAACAATATTGGCGTTGGAAATCTTCGGCAAGGTGACGGCGTGAATCGCGCGCTGTTGATAGCGCGACGGGCGGCGGCGGTCGCCAGCTTGGCCGCATGCATCGCATGGTCGTCGGCGTTCGCATTCGGCGCCGGCGGCGGAACGGGTTCGGCAGGTTTCGAGTCCGACCACGGCAAATTCAAAATCATGGTCAACGGCGCGCAGGCCGGCGAGGAAACTTTCGACCTCCACCCGGATGGCGCCAATTGGGTGGCGCACGGCGTCGCTGATATCCAGACTCCCGCCGGGATGGCGCGAGTCACGGGGAATTTGGTGTTGCATCCCAACGGCACACCGGTGCGGTACGACTGGTCCACCCAAGGCGCGAAGAAGGCCGCCGCGACGATCACGTTCAACGGCCCAGTGGCGATGATCGACCTCCATGTAGCAGGAAAGCAGCCGTACACGCAGCAGTTCACGTTCGCGTCGCCGAACATTGCGATTCTGGACAACAACATGTACGACCAGTTTGGCGTGCTGGCCCGCCTATACAACTGGCAGACGAAGGGCGAGCAGACGTTTCCGGTGCTGATCCCACAGGCGTTGACCCCGGGCAGCGTGACCGTGGATTCGCTGGGCGAGCAGGACTCGGACGGCAAAAAACTCGAAGAACTGCGAGTAAAGACTGCGGACCTCGAAGTCGACCTATACCTCGATGGCAAGAAACTCGTGCGCATCGTGTCGCCAAGCGCTGACGCCGAAATCGTCCGTGAATAATCCGTAGCTCCCGGTTCCAAACTCCTCAAAACTTTCTCGAGAAGGACGCAGGTCCGCCTCGCGCCTTGTGACGGGTAGCGGCATGCGCAGTGCTTTGTTTTCTGCAACTTACGTGGGGTTCTAACCTCCGAGATCCTTTCATTTCATTGAGGCGCTACAAGATGACGGCTACTGGGTGGTGTCGCGGAGGAGGATTACATCGGAGGTGGATTGGCTGCGGGCGACCGCGAGGCGCTTGCCGTCAGGCGACCACGCGAATTGTCCGATGTGCTTCGAAGTGAAATTGGTGAGCTGTCGGCCCTTGCCGCCATTGAGCGGCTCGATCCAGATGTTATCGGCGCCCTTGTCCTGAATCACAAAAGCGACAGCCTTGCCATCGGGCGTGAAGCGTATGTCGATATTTGTACTGCGCGGATCCACATCGAGCAGCCGCGGAGGCGAATTGGAACCGCCGCTAAGATCGACGAGCGCCAGTTTGGAGATGACACTCATCGCCGAGGAGCTGACGATCGAGGCGATATAGGCCGCGGTTTTCCCGTCGGGAGAAAGTCCAAAGGAAGC
The DNA here is from genome assembly GCA_049591475.1 of Candidatus Acidiferrales bacterium. GTDB lineage: Bacteria > Acidobacteriota > Terriglobia > Acidiferrales > UBA7541 > Palsa-295. Next base: position 63,293 of record JBAWEZ010000008.1, on the reverse strand, counting down.
GAAGATTGCGTGGGGCACAGTGCCGCCCGGCACGGCCTCGGACGCGCCGCCATTCAACGGCACGCGCATCAGCCGGTAGTTGTTCAGGTCGGAATAATACACCCACTTCCCATCCGGCGAGCACGTTGCGAAGACATCCAGGTTCCCGTCGGTGAGTTGCATGGGATTGGAGCCGTCCGCGTGGACACGCCAAATGTTCGCGGCATATTTGTGCGTGCCATGAGACAGCGAGGTATACACGATGGAGCGCCCCGCATCGCAGGTTGCGGGCACCACAATCGATTCTGACGGCTCGGTCAGCAAAACAGCCGGATTGTTTCCGTCTGCGGAGGTGCGCATCAACTGCCGGCCTTCAGCCACCAGGATTTGACCGCTGGGCTCCCAGGCAAAACCCATCAATTCCTGCCAATGGGGAACATCGCTAAGGGCGGTCGGCGTCCCTTTGCCCGAGGCCGGCAAGATGTCCACTTCACCCTGGGTTTGCACCTGAACGGTAGCCAGCGATTTGCCATCGGCGGAAAGCGTGAGGGTCGAATACGTATTGGTGTCGTTTGTGACTGTGTGGAAAGTTCCCTGAGGATACGTAACCATGCCAATCTGCCCGTGCTCCGGAACAATCCCGGAGAAAGAAGCTCTGGAATAACCGAGCGCAATATCGCGGCCGCCGGGCAGCCAGCCCAAGCCCACCGGGACCTTGTCCGGAAATTGAATGAACGGCTGCATCTGCCCGCTAGCCAGATCGAACATTTCGACGCCGCCCAGATCGTTGCCCGGTTGGCGAATACTGCAGGCGATGCGTTTCCCGTCGGGCGACCAGGCCAGGTTGTACGCACCTTCGGACGCGTCGGTGACAAAGAGCACCTTCTCGTCGCTGCCGTCGGGATTGGCGCTCAGAAGCCGCCATTTGCCTACATCGGGGTCGTTGAAGCGGCCGTAGGCCATGCGCCTGCCGTCGGGGGAGAAGGTGACGTCCGTATCGATATCGCGGACTACGACTTGAGGCGTGCCGCCCAGAACCGGAGCACGATATAAATTCCACGAGCTCAAAGTGGCATTAGTCGGCTGGCGAAAATAGATGTTGTTGCCGTCCGGCGAGAACATCAGCGATCGGTAATCGGTCGGCGACGGCGGAATGATCTGCGTGTCGCTGTCGGTGGGAATGTTGCGGAGCCAGAGGCTTTCTTCGCCGTGAGCGTCCTGCACGCTGAGGATGAATTTGCCGTCGGGCGAAATGGCCGCCGCGGTTGCTTCGCCGGAATGAGTGATCTGAGCGATGCTGAAATTCTGAAACGGCATGTTCTGGACCGGAGCTGACCCGCCGAAGAAGAAATAGGCGCCTAAGGCGCCGACAATTACGACCGCGGCAATGCCGCCAGCGATCAGAGGCCATTTGCTCCGGGCGAGAGCCGCTGGAACGGCTGCGCTACCCGGAGGCTGATCAGCAGCGGGAAGCGTACCGGAGATTGGCGTGCGCGACGCAGCCGAGGGCATTTCCGCGACGGCTGGCGCGGCGTTTTGTGCGCTTGAGCTCGCGACCGCGGAGCGTCCGGAATCGAGCTCGCGCTTCATGCGCTTCAGGTCGGCGCGGAGCTCGGCGGCGCTTTGGCAGCGCAGATCGCGATTCTTTTCGAGTGCTTTGTTAATGATGACCTCGAGTTGAGGAGGCAAATCGGGATTCAGGCGAACGGGCGGAACCGGCGCACGGTTTAAGATCGCGTCGAAAATAACGGCGGAAGTGTCTCCGCGGAACGGAAGAGCACCGGTGGCCATTTCGTAGAGCACCACGCCGACGCTGAAAAGGTCGGTTCGTGGATCGAGATCCTTGCCTCGCGCTTGCTCCGGCGACATGTACGCGACGGTGCCTACCGCCGATCCGGGGCTGGTCAGCTGGGCATCGGGAACTTCGGTGATCATGGTGGAACCGGCGGCGACAGCTTCGGTCACCAGCGGCCGCGGACGGGCGGTCACTTTCGCCAAGCCGAAATCGAGAATTTTGGCGTGGCCTCGAATGGTGACGAAGATGTTGGCGGGCTTGATGTCGCGATGGACGATGCCACGGGAGTGAGCCGCGTCAAGGGCGTCGGCGATCTGAATGCCGAGATCGGCGATTTCCTCCACTTCGAGCGGCTTGCCACGGATCAGATGCTTGAGGGTCTGGCCCTCGAGCAGCTCCATAGCAATGAAAGGCTTGCCATCGGCCTCATCGACTTCGTAGATGGTGCAAATGTTGGGATGATTGAGCGCGGAAGCAGCGAGCGCCTCGCGCTGAAAGCGTTCGCGGGCGGAGCGATCTTTGGCAAGTTCCTCGGGAAGAAATTTCAGCGCCACTTGCCGGTGCAGCTTCAGGTCTTCGGCCTGGTACACCACGCCCATGCCGCCGCCACCGAGCCGTTCGACTATCCGGTAATGCGAAATGCTTTCGCCGAGGAATGAATCTGAATCAGGCATGTTCGATGATCTTAGAGTGCGGGATACGGTAAGTCAACGAAGGCAGCGGCTACGCGACCGCTAAAATGTGCTTTCCCGGCGCTTTGGCGAGGAGTTAACAATCGCACTTCTCCCGAAGCTATGGCCCCGAGTAGTAGCCTTGGCGGGCCTGAACGGTGAGGTCTTTTTTCTTCGCGGTGAGACGAATGGTGTGATAGCCAGGGTCGCTATCGGGAGGATTGGGAGTGTAGCCAATGCCGTACTGGTTGCGTAGGCCTTCCTGGGCGACGGTATAGATCTGATCGAGCGGCAGTTTTTTCGAGACTTCGAACATAATGCCGCCCGTCTGCTCGGAAATCTGCAGCAGAATTTTCTTGCCGTCGACGCGCGCCTCGCGCGGGTAATGATTCCCTCCTCCACCGCCACTAGGGTATCCACCACCACCGCCCGGGTAGCCTCCGCCACCTCCTCCGGGCCAGCCGCCTGGGCCTCCCACGCCACCCCAGTGCCCGTGACGGCCGCGGTAGCCTTGATTCTGCTGCTCTTCTTGACCGGCGAAGTAGATAGTGTACACGGAAGTATCCGCGCGCTGCGCGGCTTCGATTGCACCGGTAAGGGATTCCTTACTGCCGCGATCGACTCCATCGGTGAGGACGAAGATCGCTTTGCGGCCGTGCTGCTTTTTCATCAGCTGAGTTGAGGCGAGCCAGATCGCGTCATACAGATGCGTGCCCCCGCCCATGCCGCGATCGCGGTGACCTTGATCACCGCCATCGCCTCCGTTTCCGCCACTGTTATCGTCACGATTGAGTTCGGGGGTCTGGAGAAGCTGAAGCGCGGCCTGGAGCTTGGGACGTGACGATGTCAAATCCTGGAGCAGTTCGACTTGGCGATCGAAGTGGATGACAAAGGCGACATCCTTCGCGGTGAGCACGTGATCGAGAAAAGTGTAGCTGGCGTCGCGTTCCGCGGGCAGCACCGCGCTCTGGCTCAAGCTAGTGTCGATCAGTAAACCAAGGGTGAGCGGCACGTCCGTCTGAATGACAAAGTGAGAGATGGTTTGCGGACGACCATCTTCATCGAGCGCGAAATCGTCTTTAGTGAGCGTGGGGACGATTTTGCCGTGCTTGTCGCGCACGGTGGCGTAGACGGTGACGAGCTTTACCTGGGATGTGATTTTTCCAGCCGTAGGCGGCATTTCCAGATGATGCAGCTGCGGCTCAGAGGAGTTTGGCGAAGACTGCGAATCTTGGGCGCGGGCGGGTACTGGCGTGCACGCGAAGACCGAAAGCACGGCAATGAATAACCAAGGCGCGCGCCAGCAGCGCAAATGACCCGAGTTCGTTATCGGCGTAGGGCGAAGGGCCATGGGTTGGTTAGGCGCCATGTCTAAGGATTCTGGCGGCGCTGCTGAGGTTGCCCGCGTCAGTTTAGGAATAACTGTAAAAGCCGCGTCCGGATTTGCGTCCGAGCCATCCGGCGGCGACGTATTTGCGCAGCAGCGGGCAGGCGCGATATTTCGGATCGCCGAAGCCGCGAAGCAGCACGTCGAGGATTTCCACGCAGACGTCGAGGCCGATGAAATCGGCTAGCTGGAGCGGACCCATCGGATGGTTCATGCCGAGCTTCATGACGGCGTCGACCGATTCGGGCGTGGCGACCCCCTCCATCACGGCAAACGCGGCTTCGTTGATGAGCGGCATCAGCACGCGGTTGGATACGAAGCCGGGCGAATCGTTGACTTCCACGGCGGTTTTGCCGAGCTTTTCGCAGAGCGCCGTGGTGGTAGCGAAAGTGGCGTCGCTGGTGGCAAGACCGCGAATCACTTCGACGAGCGTCATCATCGGGACGGGGTTCATGAAATGCATGCCGATGAAGCGATCCGGGCGGCTGGTGTGCGCGGCGAGCTGGGTAATGGAAATCGATGACGTGTTGGAGGCGAGAATCACGCCGGGGCCGACGACGGCATCGACTTCTTTTAGCAGACGAACTTTCAGATTGATCTCTTCGGGGACGGCTTCCACGACAAAATCGGCGGCGACGAGCGCGGCGTTCTCCGTGACCGGTTGAATACGGCCGAGGGCGGAGGATTTTTCGGCAGCGCTGATTTTATTCTTGGCGACTTCGCGATCGAGATTTTTGGAGATGTTGTCGATGGCGCGGTCGAGATATTTCTTTTCCAGATCGCGCAGCAGGACGCGATAGCCGGAGCGCGCAAAAACGTGGGCGATACCGTTGCCCATGGTGCCCGCGCCGAGCACCGCAACTGTTTTGATGGAGTCGGCAGACATGGACGAGATCATAGCGAACCGGGCGAGGTAAGGAAAGTGATGCGGCCCAATGTGTTTTGGCCCAATAGCCGAAGGCCGCGGCGAAACTGCACCGGTCACGCATGCGAAGCTCGTTCGTCGGGCGAACGCTAATCCGGTTGCGGATCGGAGGGTCCGGGCGTCAAGGCCTCGCGGATAGCTTCCTCGGCGCGGGCTGCGTTTTCGGGATGGACAATGATCGCCAGCTCGTTAGGCTGGATCGCGAGAATTTGGGTGAATTGGTCGTGCAGCGAGAGTTCTCGCGCCGGGATCTCGGCATCTTCGAGGGCCGCGAGGGCGGCGCTGAAGGCTACAGGATCGTCACCGCGCCAGACGGTGACGGGAGGAGCGTGATCGACCGACTTCCCAGGCGCTTTAGCCTTCGTCGGCAGATTCGGGACAAGATCGACGCCGCAGTCCGAGCAGACCTTAAAACCAGGCCGATACTCCACACCACATTTAGGACAGAACATAGCGACCATTGTAGCGCGAGAAAACGGAGAGCGCGAGGCAGAGCCGGGACAATTTTGGGCGCGCTATTGGCAAACGTGAAGGTTCGCTCCGAAAGCCACTGCGCGTTCGGCCAAGCCGCTTGGTCCGTTAGGGCGCCAGTTGGCATTCGATCGCTCCGCGAGCTTTGTGAAGCTTCACACGACCCTTTTGCCGGCCAGCACGGATCGACTTTGGCCGGATTTTTGTTGCAGGCCAAAAAACGGCGCGTTTTTACCCGGCAGGATGGCAAATCGCACGCCGCCGGCAACACTTTTGGCTGACGCGTCTTTCTTTGCTGCTCACACGTATACCAATTAGAATGAGCGCCACTTTTGCATCAGGACTAAGGCGACGGTCGAACAGTTCGTGCGGATCGCGGGACGGTCTCCTTTTCTTCTCCACAATGATAGAAGATGATACGAAGGCGCTCGCGCGCGGCCTCCGGCACCGCGACCCAAACCTGCTCGACACGCTCATCGAACAGTATCAATACCGGCTGCTCCGCTACCTGGTCCATCTGACCGGCGATCGCGAGCACGCCGAGGATTTCTTTCAGGAAACGTGGATACGCGTCCTCGAGAGAGGCCATCAGTACGACGGCACGCGCAAATTCGAGGCGTGGCTTTTCACTATCGCGCGCAATCTGGTGATCGACTGGCAACGCAAGAAGAAGCCACAAAGCCTCGACGAGCTCATGGCCCCTGGCGACGATGCGCCGGGGGTTGAACCCGCGACGCGGCCCTCGGATTCGCCTCTGGAAATTGCGGTTCAGCAGGAAAACCAAACGGCCATGCAGTTGTTGCTCGCGAATGTGCCGGCCGCTTACAGAGAAGTGCTCGTGCTTCGTTTTCAAGAGGACATGAAGCTCGAAGAAATTGCGTCCGTCGTTAGCGCGCCACTTGCCACTGTGAAGTCGCGCCTGTACCGCGGCATCGAGGCTCTACGCCAATTACTACCGCAGGGGGAGATATGAACGAAGATCTGCACGCGCGTGCGAGGCAATTGATCGGCAAGGAGCGCGTGGAAGGCGCGCTCTCGAATACAGATGGCGCTTGGCTCGCGGACCACTTGCGCGAGTGCGACGCGTGCGCCCACGATGCCGAACGCACCGATCGAGCGCTCGCGTCGTTGCGCAGCATCAGCATCGACCTGCCCAGCAACCTTGCCAGCCGCACGCAACTGCGAGTTCGCCTCCGGGCCGACGAACTGCAGGAGCGAAGCGCGGGCCGCAAGCTTCTATGGGCGGTCAGCGGGGTTTCCTGGGCCGTGGGCGTCGCGACGGCGCCGTGGGTATGGCGAGGTTTCGCGTGGGTCGGCGAACATGCGGGATTGCCGAAACCCCTCTGGGAGGTTGGATTCGTCCTGTGGTGGGGCATTCCGGCGCTAGTTGCCACGGGCGCGGTTCTCGCAAGGAGAAAAAGTGGATTTGAGCAGGATTGGGAGTGAAATGCGCCAAACGCCGTGCGTGGGCAATGCGATGGAAAGCGGGGAGCTATGAACGATAAGGAATCGAGAACCGGCGGAGGCATCAGCAGCACGTGGAACGAACGCATGCGGCTGATTCGGATGCGCCGCAAGCGCGAGCGATGGCGGTTTCGCGACGAGCTGGCGGTGATTCCGCGGTGGCTCGTGATCGCGCTGATCATCGTCTTCGTGGTCGCGCAGATCGTCGCGATGCTGATCAACCTGTTCGGCGTGGCCAATAACGGCGCGATCTGGCCGGACGGTTACAGCCCGGTGATCGCGTCGCTGGCCCTGGCAGGATTGGTCACGCTCGGCGCCATTTTTATTTTCCCCTGGATCCTGCTGCTAGGCTACGTCAATCACGACGCCAAACGCCGCGGCATGAATTCAGCTTTGTGGACGATTGTCTGCATCATCCTGATGCCCGCATATTGCTTGCTCGGATTCATCATTTATTTTCTGGTACGTGAGCCGCTGCCCTACACCTGCTCGAAATGCGGGGCAACTGTGGGTCCGCGCTTCAATTTTTGCCCGAATTGCCGGTGCGACCTGCACCCTTCATGCCCTAATTGCGGCCACGAAATCGTCGAAAGCGACAAGTTTTGCGCCTTTTGCGGCCACGATCGGACGGAAAAGGTCGCATCGCCGCCCGCTGCGCCATGAAATGTTACGGGCGCTCGACGACCAGGGCGACGGCATCGGCGGATGGCTGAATGCGGCCGAGCGCAGCAAATTTATCGGCTTCGGTGATTTTGCTTTTGGCTTGCGACGGCGAAGCTCTACAGGCCGCAACGTCCGAAGGCGCGAAGCCCGGACTACGGCGAGCGTTCACTTTTTCGGATGAGAGGCACTGAGCGTGCGATTGAGGATTCGAGGCATTGGGTTGCAGACCCGCGCGATATCACTTCTTCTCGTGAAATGAGCTGAAAGCGAATGAGTTCATAATTGCCTGAGCTTCGTCGCTCTCGACGGGAGATAACAAGAGTTCCGGCTCCGAGACAATTGAATGCTGAGCATTGGTATGCGCGATGTCTCGCGCACGGAAGTAGTACGTCTCCCCGGCCTCGGCGGTGAAACCAGTGGCAGCGGTCGCGCGCTTGCGGCCGAAGTAGAAGGGGGCCGTATCGGACTGCCAATTCGCACAAAGGTGATGTTCTCCGGGATCAACGAAAACGTAGAAATATGAGTTGGCGTGTGTGGCACCGACCCACGTTCCATCTATGCCGAAACGAGTGGTAGGGCGGGGTGTCGCTTTGTATTTCAGATCATCCTGCAGGAAATACACCAGCGCTTTTCCGGGCGCCGCCGTGGAGGCCGGTTGAGACGCGCGAGTGGTCTTCACGTCGAACCGAACGTTTGCCGGGCCGCAGCCGGGAACAGATTGGGCATACGCAAGTCCGACCGGCGCAATCAGGATTAGCAACAGCGGGATGACGGTGCGTTTGATCATGGCGTTCCCTCCCACGAACAAATTACCCTCAAATCATGCCACGTGTCGGCACAAAACCGGGTTGCGCAAGTTCGTCAGGACGAGCGGGGAATCGACAACTGTCACGGGCGCTCGATGGCGAGGGCGACGGCGTTGCCGCCGCCGAGGCAGAGAGCGGCGATGCCGCGCTTCAGGTTGCGGCGCTGCAATTCGTAGAGCAGCGTTACAAGTATGCGCGCTCCGGACGCGCCGATGGGATGGCCGAGCGCGACGGCACCGCCATTCACGTTGACCTTTTCGGGATCCAAGCGCAGCTCGCGGGTGACGGCGATGGCAGCCACCGCGAAGGCTTCGTTGAGTTCGTAGAGATCGACGTCGCGATCACGGTCCCAGCCGGTTTTCGCCAGCAGCTTTTCGACGGCTTCGACGGGCGCCATCATCACCCATTTCGGTTCCACGCCGCTGACGGCCTGGGCAACGATGCGAGCCATCGGCTGCTTGCCCAATTGCGCCGCGTTGCGTTCGCTGGTGACGACCAACGCGGCGGCGCCATCGTTGGTGCCGGGGGCATTTCCTGCGGTGACGGTGCCGTCTTTTTTGAATGCGGGCTTTAGCTTCGCTAGAACTTCAAGAGAAGTGTCCTCGCGGGGCGATTCATCGTGCTTGATGACGATTGGCGCGCCCTTTTTCTGCGGAATTTCGATGGGCAGAATTTGTTCGCTGACGAAGCAGGATTTGGTGGCGCGCACGGCTTTGCGATGGGAATCGAGCGCGTATTGGTCCTGCTCCTGGCGCGAGATTTTATATTTTTCGGCCACCAGCTCGGCGGTCATGCCCATGTGGAAGTCCTCGTACACGTCCCACAGGCCGTCGACGATCATCGAGTCGAGCACTTCCTGATTGCCCAGGCGGTAGCCGGAGCGCGCGCCTTTCAGAAGATACGGACAATTGGACATCGACTCCATGCCGCCCGCGACCACGACTTCCGATTCGCCCAGCGTGACCGCTTGCGCGGCAAGCGCAACGGCTTTGAGTCCCGAGCCGCAAACTTTGTTGATGGTCATGGCCGCGACGCGCGGATGGAGTCCACCGCGCAGAGCAGCCTGCCGCGCGGGATTTTGTCCCAGGCCGGCTTGCACCACATTGCCCATGATCGTTTCATCCACTTGCTCGGGCTCAATTCCGGCGCGGCGCACAGATTCGGCGACCACTTTGGCGCCGAGTTCAGTGGCGGAGAGCGGCGCGAGGCCTCCGAGAAATCTGCCGACGGGAGTGCGCACTGCGCTGAGGATCACGGGCTGTTCGAGATGCTCAGGCTGAGGCATGGCGGGCTCCCTGGGCGGCGATGCTGCCGCAGAAACGAATTTCGCGAGGTGACGAGAATCACTTAATGGCCGAGAAAAAGTATAGGCCTGCCGTTAGCATGGGTCAATTTGACCTCCGCAGAAAAGGACGTAGCTGATCGATTCGGGGGCCACAAGTCGATGGTAGTATTCTCCTGGCCGAATCCAACGTCGCGATTCGGGAGTGCAACGTGGAGAGCGCTACTTTTAAGAGTCTATTGAAGCAGATTCAGGAAAGCGATTTGCTACGATTCAACACAAAGCAGAATCATGCACCGATGGTGCTTATCGCAATGTATCGGATGGGCGCCAACGAAAGCCAACTCCGGAGCTACTTCTCCAAACTCGAAATCGCGACCGACAGCACAGATGCCCAGAAACGCCTGGCGATCAATCACCAATCCTGGAAGGAGTATCTCGGACGCTTCGACGCGCTAGGTTCATATTGCCACTTTTTCCAGTCCGAAGTCGGGACCCTCGGAACTGAAACCGCACTCCGCACATATGTACCGGCTCTTTTGGGCGGCGTTACGGCGCACGCATTTCACCCACTTTTGCGGCTCGCTTACGGCATCGACGTAAGTGATGACACCGAGATAGCCCTCGCTCTGGCGTATTGGGCGGCCACGTACTTGCCTGGCCCGCAAATTCCCGAAGATAAGCCCGAGATCGCCCCTGGCGACCTCTTGAAGAAAGTTGCAAGCCTGCCGTCCCTCCGCGCTATAAAGCCGGACAGCAGGAGTATTGCTGCCCGGATACATCAGTTTTATTCCCACTCTGATTTCCGCGACACACTGCAACCTATTCGGTTTGACGCGAAAGATCCCCTAAAGGGCATCTCTCTGGCCATTTCGGAGGCCTTCGTCGATAACCACCATTTCACGATGTTGCACGGTGTCACCGGTTGTTGCGCTCTGCGGTTTGTTCTACCCCACATCTGCGATCAGCGAAAAGCTATCAGCGAATATTGGTACTCGATCTGCGCCGCATATATGAGCGTAGCAAACCTTCCCGGGGATAAGGGTCGGACCCTGCCTGAGAGCAATCTCGATTGGGCGTCGATTCAAAATCAGGCACTCGCAACCGGAGTGGAACACACCATCAAGTTGACGTATGCGTGTTTCAGAGAGTGGGAATATTACCGCAGGGATTCCTACCGGTCCCTCGCGATTCGCGATATCGGTGCCCCAGCTCCGTTTTACTGAGCGTTGTGTCGGGCACCAGGTCGCCGAGTAATTCGTCGTGCCCAAGAAAAAAACGAAACGCCGATGTTCGCCTTAGTTTCGCCACGGTAAAATCTGGTAAGATGGGCGCAACAAAATGAAAGCGAGAACGAATGCAGACGAGATAGGTGGCACGCAGACCACGGCGGGCTTCCCGTTGAATGCGGAGCAGCGGGCGGCGGTGGAGCATGGCGAAGGGCCGCTGTTGGTTGTGGCGGGCGCGGGGACGGGAAAGACCCGTGTGATCACCGAGCGCATCCGGCGGCTGCTGGAGGAAAATCCGGATCTGGCGGGCGAAAACATTTTGGGGCTGACGTTCACGGACAAGGCCGCGGGTGAGATGAAGCACCGCGTGGTGAAAGCCGTGGGCGAGCGCGCCGAAGGCGTTTGGCTGAGCACTTTCCACAAATTCTGCCTGGAAAAAATCCTGCGTGAAGCGGCCGCGGACGCGCAGGCGCTGGAAGACATCGATCATTGGATCCTGCTGCGACGTCACATCGGCGAGCTGGGCTTGGAGCATTTCAAGCGGCTGCAGGAGCCGGGCGAGTTTCTGAGCGATTTCGTCAAATTTTTCTCTCGCTGCCAGGATGAGCTTGTTTCTCCGGACGATTATGACCGCTACGTGGCGAGTCTGCGCGAGAAGCACGCGCGGCTGCGGCCGACGCTCGAAGGCGACGCACTGGAAATCGCGGAAGACAATTTGGCGCGGGAGGAGGAGCTGGCGCGCGTTTACCGCACCAGCGAGCGGCTGCTGCGCGAGCGCAAACTGCTTACATTTGGCGCGCAACTGTTGCGAGCCGTAGAACTGCTTCGCACCGATGCCCCGCTGCTTGCGAAACTGCGCGAGCAATACCGATACATTCTCGTTGATGAATTCCAGGACACCAACATCGCGCAACTGGAGCTGCTGTGGCTGCTGGCGGGCCCGTCCGCGGCAGCGGGCCAAGCTGGAGGCAAGTGCGGAAACATTCTGGCCGTCGGCGACCATCACCAGGCGATTTACCGGTTTCGCGGCGCATCATTCGGCAGCTTTACTTATTTTCTGGAGAACTTTTGCGGGCTGGGCAAAGGCGCGCGAGGCCCGCAGGCGAAAAAGTATTTGGTGTCGCTCGCGCGGAATTACCGTTCGACGCAGCGCATCCTGAACGTGGCCCACGCGGTGATTGAAAACAACGAGAAATCGCCGTTGCTGCCTTCGAGCAAACTCGAAACCGAGCACCGCGAAGGCGAACGCGTGCGCGTGGTGGAATTCGGCACGCCGGAGGAAGAAGCCCACTGGGTCGCGTCGGAAATCGACCGTCTGCACGAAGCGGGCGCGAAATGGCGCGCGATGGCCGTGCTCTACCGCAAGCATTCGCATCGCGCGCAATTGCTGGAGGCCCTGCGGCGGCGCGGGATTCCCTTCGCGATTAAAAACTTCTCGATTCTTTCGAGCACGCTGGTGCGCGACCTGCTGGCGTGGCTGCGGCTGATCGGGCAGCCTTCCGACAATGTGGCGTGCGCGCGGGTGTTGGCCGCGCCGTACTGGGGGCTCGAGCCGCGCGATCTGGTGCGTCTGGCCGAGCGCGCGGACAAAAATCACCGCCGCGCGCTGGCGGATGAGGCGGAATCGGCGCAGCGGGAAGCGCCTTTCGACAGAGACGGCGTACGGCTCGGCGAATTCACGCAGCTGCTGAATCAACTGCGCCAGTTAGCGCGAAAGTCTGTCGCCAGCGAACTGCTCGACGAGCTGATCGCGGGCCTGGGCGTCGCGCCGCTCGCGTCCGACGCGGACCGGCATTACCTCGAGCGGCTCGTGAAGTTTATGAAGGAGTGGGAGAAGAAGAGCGAGGGTCGGCAACTGCGCGACCTGCTCGAATACCTTTCGTTTTTCAACGAGGCGGGCGGAGACATCGCACTGGAAGAAGATCTGGCCGAAGACGCGGTGCAGCTGATGACCGTTCACGGCGCAAAAGGGCTGGAGTTTCCTCACGTGTTCATTCTGCGGCTTTCGAAGAACGACTTCCCTTCCGGCACGCGCAAGACGGTGTTCGAATTTCCTCCCGAGTTGATGAAGGAAGAGCGCCCGCAAGGCGATTTTCAGATTCAGGAGGAGCGCAGGCTCTTTTACGTGGCACTGACGCGCGCGAGACAGCATTTGACGCTTTCGACGGTGGTGAACCGGCGCAAGAAGCCTTCGCCGTTTCTGGACGATTTTCTGATGAATCCACAAATCCAGAAATCGGACACAATGCAATCGTCGCCCAAAGTGGATTTGCCGCCGATGGAAGAAGCCGCCGGGCCAGCACCGGAATCCGCGGCGGCAGCCGGGCTTTTTGGCGGGGCGGCAACCGAATCACGCGCGTATTCCCGCGTGGCGCTATGGGCGAAAGCGTTTCATCCGCCGCGTCCCGAGCCGCTGCAATTGAGTCCCTCGGCCATCGACGCGTACGAACGCTGCCCGATGAAGTACATGTTCCAGCATCTTTGGAGCCTTCGCGGCGGAGCGCATGCGGCGACGACGTTTGGCAGCGTGATGCACCTGACGATCAAGGAAGCGGTGGCGGAACTGCGCAAGCGTGGGCGCGTGCCACTAGATGAAGTGATGGCGATTTACGAGCGCGAATGGTCGTCCGCTGGATTCCCGGATGATTATCAAGAGCAGGAATACCGCAAAGCCGGACGCGAGCAACTCGCGGCGTTCCACGAAACGTATTCGGCGGCTCCGGCGGAAGTGCTCTATCAGGAAAAGCCATTCGAGCTACCGCTGGAAAATGAGGTGATCGTTACCGGGCGCATCGATCAGATCAACCGTATCAATGGCGATGCCGTGGAGATCGTGGACTACAAAACCGGGAGGCCGCGCGACGCGAAAAAAGCAAACGAGGATTTGCAACTGAGCATTTACGCACTGGCGGTGCGCGAGGTGCTGGAGCTGGAACCAAAGAGACTGGTGCTGCACTACCTGATGTCCAATGAGGCCGTGGCCACCACGCGCGACGCGAAAGCGCTTGCCGCAGCAAAACAAAAAATCGGCGAAGTGGTCGATCAAATCCGCGCTGGAGATTTTTCCCCGAAGCCAGGATTCGGCTGCGGATTTTGCGACTACAAGCCGCTGTGCCCCGCGCACGAGCAGTTGATTCCGATTCGTCCCACCATCGAAACCGCCCGCGCGGAAAATTAACCAAAGAAATCGCGGCGCAAAATAAAAGCGGGACATTCGCGATGAATGTCCCGCTTTTTACTCAAAGGCTTCCAATTCAGGAGAGCCCGGAGTGGTTCCGCGCATGAACTACAGTGGAACTTTCTCCCTGCGAAAGCGCGCCCTGAATTTCAAAACGCGCTCAATCGCTTCGTTTATCTATAGATGCCGCTGGGAATGAAGTCAAGAACAAAAAAATCTTCGCGCGAGAGTTTCACTGTGCGCACCGAACAAAAAAATATCGAGTGGTCACTGAGGCGGAATCAGTTCGCTGTCGTAGTAGTACTGCCGCGACGTGACATTCAAATCCCGACGCAACACGCGCACTTCGATCGAGTGGTAATCCTTGGCGATGGAAACGTTGTGTGGCGAAAACGTCAGCGTGTATTGATTGCGGGCCTCTTCGGTGAGCTCGGAATATAAGCGCTCCAGATCGCGCTGCTTCCCGGCATAGAATGTGTCGCCGCCGGTCTGAAAAGCGTACTTACTGAGATTGGAAAGGCCACGCTGTACGAGAGAGCGGCCAAACGGTATCGAATGCGTTACGGAAATCGAGTATACGGAGATGTCGTTGGAAAGGAGGTAGTGCATCGTTTCATCGATGGTGTGAGTATTCTTGGAATCGGCTCCGTCGGAAATCAGGAAAATAATTTTGCGCCGATCGCGTCCGCGCGATTTGAGCATTTCAGCGGAGGCATAGACTGCATCTTCGAGCGCGTCATGTTCCACGTAGCGCCCAGAGCCATGTTGCGGGGGGCCGCTAGCCGTCGGCAATGGCCTGCCGTCCACCATGGGACCGGCGGTGGTGGGATCGGCGATTACCATATTGGTGTGCGAGCCAATTTCGAGTCGCTGCAGCTGGGTGAAAAGTTTGTCGTTGCTAAACGAGAAGCCCGCCACCGTGGTCGGGAACTTATCGTAGGTGACCAGAGCAACTTCGTCCATCGATCCAAAACCCGCGGAAATGGAAACCAGGCTCTTTTGCACCTGGGAAGCCGCGCGGTCGGGTAAATCGTTGTCGATCAGCACGACCGCGGAAATGGGCATGGGATCGGCGCTGAAATTCTGAATTTGCTGTTGCACGTCGTCAGCGAAAATCTCAAAGTCGTCCTTTTGCAGGCCGGCGACCAATTGGCCCTGGCCATCCTTCACGGTGACGGGAACGATCACACTTTGGGTGCGCGAAATGATCGGCGGGGGGAGCCGTTGGGCAGTTTGTCCCTGCAGCGGAGCCGGCTGAGGAGCGGACTGCTGCGCCAGAGCTGGCGCTGAAATTCCAAGCAAAGCGATGAGGCCAAGTGCTGCTATAGTTCGGTTCATTAGAATTTCTCGATTTCCGGCGAGGCCGCGAGACCCCGCAACTTCGGCAATATGCGACCCCCGCGGACAGCCACACATCCGGCAGAGACTTGGCAGCATCGTAACAGGCTGAAGCATTCCAGGGAGATTATACAATGCGGTTGCCCAGCATCGCGGCGGGGATCGTCACACTGGCATTAGCCGCCTACCCAATCTTCTCGAATGTAGCCACCCGCGCCGCCGCGGCTCCGCGCGAATCCGCTCAAGAAGCCGGCCCGGGGCCGATGACGCCCCCCGGAACAGCGCCGCCGCCGGCGCCTTCCCCGCAAAATCCGCAGAACCTGCCGCAAGCGTCTCAACCTCTGCAAGTACGCACGAACGTGGTGAACGTGTTCGTCACGGTTCGCGACCATCACAACGCGATCATCACCGATCTGAACAAGAGCGACTTCAAAGTGTTTGAAGACGGCGTGGAGCAGAAAGTTGCTTATTTCAACAAAGAAATGAACCTGCCGCTGACGCTCGCGATCTTGATGGATACTAGCGGGAGCATGAGCAACTCGCTGAGTGCCGAGCAGGACGCCGCGTCGCGTTTCGTGCGTGAAGTAATTCACAAGCGCGACGAAGCGCTAGTAATGAGTTTCGACCTGGACGTAAACCTGCTCGCGGATTTCACCGAGGATCCGAACGTGCTCGAGAACGCGATCCGCAGCACGCGCATCAATGCCGCTGGACCGGTGATCACCGCCGGGACCATTCCGCAAAATGGCGTGATCGGCACGGACCTCTACGATGCGATCTACCTGGCGTGCACCAGCGAGCTTTCTAGCCAGGCGGGTCGCAAAGCGATCATCGTGCTGACTGACGCCGAAGACAACGGCAGTAAAGAGACGCTCGACGACGCGATCGAGGCGGCGCAGAAGGCCGACACCGTGATTCACGTGATTTTGATCATCGACCCTTCGGCCACAACCGGGGTTGGTCCAGGCGTGGCGCACGACATGGCGGAACAGACCGGCGGGCGGGTGATCCGCGTGCACAACAACAGCTCGCTTGAAAAAGCGTTCGATGAAATTTCTGAAGAGCTGCGCTCTCAATACGTTCTTGGCTATTACCCCACCAACACGCGCCGCGACGGCACGTACCGGAAAATCAAAGTCGAAGTGGACCAGCCGGGCGCGAAGATACTGGCACGCAAGGGGTATTACGCGCCGTACGACTGAAGTGGCATTGGCCGACGCGGTGGACGGCGTTCGTCAGTTGCCCGGTGAATTTCCGGCCGGTGCCGCGGCGTAGTAGCCTTTCCTCGTCCGAACGATCAGCCCTTTCCGGTCCGTGCGCACATCGATTTTTCGATACTGACCCGTAACAGGCGGACTGGTAGGCGCATACGCGATGAAGTATTGGCTGCGAAGTTCCGTCCCGATGTTCCTGAACGATTCGGCGAGGTCGTCCACGGAATATGGGAAAAAAGCGCGGCCCCCGGTCTGACCCGCGAGATTCGCCAACACCCTATCGCCAGGATCCATATTGTATTTGCTCGGCTTATCGGGATTGTCGATGGCAAGCCAATCTGTGTTGGTGCTCACCGTATAGATCACGGCCTCGGAGCGAACAGCTTGCTCTAGCGCGTCGCTGAAGGCATGGTCGCTCAAGTCGTCGTTGCCATCGCTGATCACCACGATCACTCGCCGCAGATCGGAATTTTGGCCGCGCATTAGCGGGGCTTTCTCCAGCTTCTGCGCCGCCATGTAGATGGCGTCGTTCAGCGCCGTTCCGCCGCCGGCCCGCTGATCCTGAATCGCTTCCGTGAGCAGGTAGATTTGATCGGTGTAGTTCTGGACGATCTGCGGCTCGTTGTCGAAAGTCATCACGAACGCCATATCTTTGCCGCGCCGGATTACATCGTCGAGGAAATTCACGGCGGCGCCTTTTTCGAAGTCCAAGCGCTCGCGGATGCTATTCGAGGTGTCCAGCAGCACTGCAATGCGAAGCGGAAGGTCCGTCTCGCGGCCAAAAAAACGGATGTCCTGCGGCGCACCATTTTCAAAAATTTTAAAATCGCCGCGATCAAGATCGGTGACAAGATGATGGTGCTTGTCAGTCACGGTGACCACCAGATGTACCAATCCAGTCGTCACGCGGATAGGCGGTTCTTTGGCAGACGCTACCGGCGCTTGCGGATGCGAAACCGCGGTTCCCGGCGAGTTCGTGACGGACGGCTGAGGCGTTTGTTCGGGGGCTTGCCGCGCGAACGAGGGAACCGCGCACAGCACCGCCAAGGCGACAACCACTCGCGCGAAATTCAGGGCCAGGCGCTGCTGAACGGCTAAATTCACCACGACTGATTATAGGAACGGGCGCAAGGCAGCGTCAATTGCTGAGTATTCAAATTTCATGGCTGACGCTAGAGCGGCTAAGTATTGCCGCAATTCGGCTGGCAGCGGTGCGCGAACGTCGATTCGCTCACCCGTGCGCGGATGCGAGAAAACCACGCGGGCCGCATGCAAGAGGTTTCTACCGAGTTCGGGAAGCATCGCGGAGCCAACGCGTTCCTGACGCGGCGCGCCGTAGAGCGTATCGCCCACCACGGGACAGCCTAGAGCCGAAAAGTGGACGCGAATCTGGTGCGTCCTTCCGGTGTGCAAATTAGCCTCGACCAGCGTAAATCCATCGGCGCGCAAGAGCGCCCGCCAATCAGTGCGTGCGGCGCGGCCCTCGCGGCGTCGAGCCGTCATCCGCGAACGCCGGCGAAGGTCGCGCGCAATGGGCATTTCGACAACTCCGGAATCGCCTTTGATTTTGCCATGCAGAAGCGCGATGTAAGTCTTCTGCACCAGCCGAGCGCTGAATTGCTCGACGAGATTTTTGTGAGCGGCATCGTTGAGCGCAACGATCAGCGCACCGGAAGTGCCCTTATCGAGCCGGTGAACGATTCCGGCCCGCAGCGGCCCGCCGATGGAGGACAGTCCGCTAGTTCCGCCAAAACGGTTCAGCAGAGCCGCAACCAAAGTGCCGCTTGGTGTGCCGGCGCCCGGATGAACGATCATGCCTGCGGGCTTGTTTACCACGGCTACGTCTTCATCCTGGTAGAGAACTTCGAGCGGGATCGACTCCGGCTCCACGCCGGCGGCTTGCCGCGCCGGAATTTCCACGGCTACCGATTCGCCGGAAGCCAGGTGATGGGAAGGTTTCCGGGCGGCGCCATCAACTGAGACGCGACCCTGTTCAATCAAATCCTGCACGCGCGAGCGGCTCAATTCTGGAAGCTCGGCGGCGAGGAAACGGTCCAGGCGCTCACCCGAACGTTCGTTCTCCACGGTGAAAGAACGAAACTGTGCGGACGCGGCTTCGGAGTCGGCTGATTTCGATTCGATTGGATGAGGAGCGGGCGAGCGGCTCATGCGCGCCTCAGGAGGGCGACGGGCTGGAGATCGCGCCGGAACCGGCGCGCTCGACCGACGATCCGCGACGCAAACCGCGCCACCACAAAAATACGCCGCTGAAAATCAGGCCCACGCTGACGAACTGCATCAGCGACACAGCGCCGTGGAACATCAGCGTGCGCCCCGGGTCGCCGCGAAAGAACTCGATTGTGCCGCGCTCGATTCCGTACAGGATGAAATACGTGCCGATCAGCTGGCCGGAAAACCGCTGACGCGCGCCCAGCCATATCAAAAACAGGAAATTCAGAAATTCGGCGGCCGATCCGTAAAGTTCCGTCGGATGCAATGCGACGTTCAGCGGCGTGCCGGCAAGCCGCGCCGCAACATGGCTTGTAAACGTAACGCCCCAGGGCATCGCGGTCGGCTTGCCGTAGCAGCAACCCGCCGCGAAGCAGCCCAGGCGTCCAATGCCGTGACCCAGGGCGACGCCGGCGGCGGAAACGTCCAGAACCGAAAGAAACGACATCTTCTGGAAATAGGTGTAGAGAAAAGCCCACGCCAGACCGCCGATCACGCCGCCATAAAAGACTCCGCCCGATTCGATGGTAGCCGCGCTGAAGATCGCTCGAGGAGACGCAATGTAGTAATCCAGATTGCTGAAGATCAGCCACAGCTTGGATACTGCCAACGCGACCAAAATTCCGTAGATGCCCAAGTTCCAAACTTTTCGCGGATCGATCCCGGCGCGCGGCGCTTGCCAGTGTGCGTACCAAAGTCCCGCGATGAAGCCCGCGGCAACTAGGACGCCATAGGTGTAAACCGTGAACGGGCCGAACGTGAAAAGAACGGGATGCATGGTCAGGCGTTTTCCTGTCCGACGCGTCGGCCATCGCGGAGAAGCTCGATAATCACCAGCGCGGCGCCGATCACGATCGCAGTATCGGCTACATTGAAAGTGTACCAATGATACGTGCCGAAGTGAAAATCGATGAAATCGGTCACGCCGTGATGAAACAAGCGATCTACCACGTTGCCCGCCGCGCCGCCGAGGATCAGCGCTAGTCCGTAGCGGCCCAGCGGTCCTCCTGCGCGTCCGGTGGCGAGCATCCAAATGATCAGCCCAATCACAGCCACCGAGAAAACAATCAGCAGCGGCGCTCGCCATAAAGCTTGCGAATCAGCGAACAGTCCGAAGGCCACGCCCGGATTGCTGGTGTGCACCAGATTTAGCAGCCCTGGAATGACCACCTGGAACGACCCAGGGGACGTGAGTCGATCGACAGCCAACTTGCTCGCCTGATCGACGAAGAGTACGGCTATCGCGAGTAAAGCGAGGGGCCAGTTGGAACGCGAAGCACCAGCCATCAGGGCGCAACTCTCCCCTCGGTCCCCGGCTCGCCGGTCTCGCGTGACGGCGGGGCTGGCAGAACGCCGCGATCGCGCTCGATCTCATCGAGCGCCGCCACGCACCGTTCGCAGAACGTCGGATAATCGGAGCTCTCGCCCACCTGCGTCGAATAGTTCCAGCAGCGCTGGCATTTCGCGCCGTCGGCGTGCTGAATCTCGACATAATACGTCGCAGGCGTCACGCCCGGCTGGCTGGGATACTCGGCGGGGAGCACTGCAACCTGGGACACAATGAATAATGAAGGTAATTGGGCGGAGTAGGTGTTAAGTAACTCAAGAGCCGCGCCTTGAGCGCGAAGAACAACTTTCGCTTCCAAACCGCTCGCGATCTCCTTTGATTTCCGCGCTCCTTCAAGCGAAATTAAGACTGAGTCACGCAGGCTAAGTAGCCGTTCCCAATTCTTCGAGCGAGCTTCGTCGAGTGCTTTCTCGAGCGCAGCGGCTTCCGAGAAGTGCGCCATGTGCACGCTGGCAGGCGAGTTGCCTTCTTGAGGTAGGTGCCTCCAGACTTCCTCCGCTGTGAACACCAGAATCGGAGCGATGGTGCGGACCAGCGCGCTGGCAATGCGATAGACAGCCGTTTGCGCCGAGCGGCGCCCGCGATTATTCGGCGCAAACGTATACAGCCGGTCCTTCAGCACGTCGAAATAAAACGCGCTCAGATCGACCACGCAGAAATCATGCAGCGCGTGATAGACGCGGTGAAATTCGAAATTGGCGTACCATTCGCGGCACTGCCGGACGAGTGTGCCCGTCCGTCGCAGCATCCACGCGTCGATCTCCCACAGATCGGCATCCGCCACCATGTCGCGCGCCGCATCGAAATCGAAAAGGTTCGAAAGCGCGAATCGAAACGTGTTGCGAATCTTGCGATATGCCTCAGCGAGCTGCGCCATCATCGCAGGCGAGACACGCATGTCCGCCGTGTAGTCCTGCGAGACGACCCACAGCCGCAGCATATCGGAGCCCCATTTTTCCGAGATTTCCTTGGGATAGAGTGCGTTGCCCTTAGACTTGGACATCGGCGCGCCTTTTTCGTCGAGCGTCCAGCCGTGCGTAACAACCTGTTTGTAAGGCGCGCGTCCGCGAATTCCCACGCCATTCAGCAACGAGCTCTGAAACCAACCGCGGAATTGATCGGGGCCTTCCAGATAAACATCCGCGGGCCACGTGCCGTCTTTTTCGCTAAGGACGGCGAGATGCGTCGAACCGGAATCGAACCACACGTCCAGGATGTCCGATTCCTTTCGCCATTTCGCCGCGCCGCACGGGCACTTCGTCCCCGCAGGCAGCAGTTCTTCTGCGGAATGCGTGTACCAGGCGTCCGCGCCTTCACGCTCAAAAAACGGCAGCACGTGCCGGAGCGCGTGGTAGTCGGTAAGTTGCTTGCCGCAGGCATCGCAATAAAAGACGATCAGCGGCACGCCCCAGAATCGCTGGCGCGAAATGCACCAATCTGGACGTTCCGCCAGCATCTCGTGCATGCGTTCGCGGCCCCATTCCGGCAGCCACTTCACTTTTTCCACTTCGTCCAGCGCGCGCTTGCGCAAATTATCGCGATCGAGCCCAATGAACCATTGTTCTGTGGCCCGGAAAATCACCGGATTTTCGCAGCGCCAGCAGTGCGGATAGCTGTGCGTGATTTTCTTCTCGCCCACCAGCATGCCGCGCTTCTGCAGCAAGTCGATCACAGCGGGATTCGCCTGCCAAACAGTCTTGCCCACATACTCCGGCAGGCCTTCCTTAAAACGGCCCTCGTCGTCTTGCGGTGCGTAGGCTTCGAGTCCATATTTTTGGCCGGTGCGGAAATCGTCCGCGCCATGGCCCGGTGCGGTATGAACGATTCCCGTCCCGGCATCGAGAGTGACGTAGTCGGCCAGCACGCCCGGCACGCGCATATCGAGAAATGGATGTTGGAAGCGACTGCCTTCGAACTCCGTTCCCTTCCATCCGCCACGCACGTCCGACACTTCGACCTTCAGCTCTTCGGCGAACGCGCGCACCCGCTCTTTGGCCACCAGCAGCTTGCCTGCCGAAGTCTCCGCGACGACGTATTCGTAGCTCGGATGAAAGGCGAGCGCGCGGTTCGCGGGCAGCGTCCAGGGAGTAGTGGTCCAAATCAGCGCGCTGACGTCGTCACCCAATCCGTGCGGCTTCGATCCCGACACAACGGGAAATTTCACCCAGATCGACGGGCTGGTGTGATCTTCGTATTCGACTTCCGCTTCGGCCAGAGCAGTGCGGTCGTGCATGCACCAATACACTGGCTTCAGCCCGCGATAGATATAGCCCTTTTCGAGAAAGTCGATAAACGCGCCGGCGATCGACGCCTCATCGTGCGGGTTCATCGTCAGATATGGTTCGTCCCATCGCCCGAACACTCCGAGGCGCTTGAATTCGACTTTGTGTATCTCCACGAAGCGCGCCGCGAACTCCCGGCACATTTTCCGGAATTCGGCAGGCGCAACTTTTGTGGTTTTGCCTCCCAGCTTTTTCTCAACCTGCGTCTCGATTGGAAGGCCGTGGCAGTCCCAGCCCGGGATATACGGCGAACGAAAACCGGCCATGGTCTTCGACTTCACGACCATGTCCTTGAGCGTCTTGTTAAGGCCCGTGCCCAAATGAATTTCGCCGGTAGGATAGGGAGGCCCATCGTGCAGAACGAAGAGCGGCGCCCCGGCGCGCGATTCCAGAATCTGCGCATAGATCCCCATCCGCTCCCATTCGGCCAGTTGCACCGGCTCGCGCTCCGGCAGCTTGGCTTTCATAGGAAATTCCGTTTTCGGTAGATTCAGAGTGCTCTTCAAGTCGACCATTTTCGCCATTTACGAAACCGAGAAGTCCTTTCTTGCTACCTCGCACACGAAAACAGCGTGATCGGGGCCCGGAATGCAGTCTTTACGATTGCGGAACGGGAACGCGCTCTCGCCAGGTGTGCGCGCGGTGAAACCCCAAATTCCCCTCGCACGTCGTATGTTACAATGATTTTATGGACCTGTCAGCCGTGCCCAAGGCGGGGCATCCTTTCTCATGCAGTTGCGTCTAAGTGTGGGCAGGGCCGGAGTAACTGAATGTCAGAGTTTGGCGCCAGAACCCACGACGCCGCAAGTCCAAACGAGGGCCCGACCCTCCAGATTGGCCGCTACCGCTCGCCTTTGCACGAATCCAGCCTGAGAAGTCTGTGGTCGAACCTCAAGGATTTCCTCACCGAGCGCCCGGTGAAGATGAAACCGGGAACGCCCTCCGCCTTTGCAATGCCGGGTTTCGGCGGAAGCTTCCGCGATAACATCCGAGAGCTCTTTCACTCTGGGCCAAAGGGTCCCGTTAATTCCGACCTGCTAGTGAATTGGCGCGGGCAAAACAGCCTCTGGAAGAATATTCGCGACCTGATTTCCCCGCCAAAACTTCCGCCCCTGGAAACCACCAGCAAGCCCGTCAAGGTCAAGGAAATCTGGTCGAAGAATGAGCAATATTCGCGCGTGCAAGCGATTTCCGTTGGCGCTCACGTGCTGGTGATCGCGCTAATTGTTCTCGTGCCCCTGCTTCTGAGCATGGGGCCGCCTCCGGTCAAGACGGCTCCGTTGGACGTCACTCCCCTCGACACGGTGGTAGCTCCTTATTTGAAGCCGGCGAAGCTGAAGGCAGGTGGAGGCGGAGGACAGCACGACCTGAAACCTGCCAGCCGGGGCACGCCGCCAAAATTCTCGTGGACGCAATTCGCGCGGCCGTTGGCACATCCGCCGATTCATCCGCAGATCGCCATGACGCCGACTATCATTGGCAATCCGGATATCAAGATGCCAGATCCGAAGCTTCCGACCTGGGGCGATCCGCTTGGGCATTCCAATAGCGATTCGATGGGCCAAGGACGCGGCAATGGACTGGGCAATGGCAACGGAAATGGTCTAGGACCCGGCGAAGGCTGGAACACTGGCGGCGGCATGCCGAACGCGGGAATCGGCGGCTACGGGATTCCACAATGCCTCTACTGCCCTCGAGCCGACTATAGCGACGAAGCCATGAAGGTCAAGATTCAAGGCGAAGTTGAGCTCCTCGCGGTGATAACGGCCGACGGGCGTGTCACCGACGTGCAAGTGGTCAAGGGTCTCGGTTACGGCCTCGATGAAAACGCTCGGAAGGCTGCGCTTACCTGGCGGCTGCGCCCTGCGCTTGGCCCCGACGGCAAACCTGCCGCAGTTCGCGAAGTCATCGAAATGACGTTCCAGTTGTTCTAGCCTGAATCCACGTCTACTCTTCGCGCCTCTCGTTCCTTTCCGGTCAACTTCGTGCGAATCCCTTGCGCTCGCTCTCCCCTGCTTCTGCTACCATGACCGCGATGAGACGTGTATTCCGCCTCTCGGCTTGCCTCTGCGCCGGAATTTTCGCGATCACTACTCTCGCATTCGCGCAGAATGGCGCGATTCAGTTCGTCGCCACTGGAACTCCCACGGGCGGCCTGCAAGAACCAGTGCGCGGGTTTCCCTTTTTTCTGCTAAGCAAGAGCTTCCAACAGATTCAAAAGGAGGCGGCGGCAACCGATCCGAAGCCCGATATGGACGCCTTCATTGATAAGCTCGACGTTTCTCCCGAGCTGAAGGAGTGGATGAAGAAAAATCATTGCATATCACTGGCTGGCGAAGACTTCGTTCATAAGCTCACTCCGAAAGATGTCCTTTCCGTGCCGGAATTTCGCCACGCCTACATGGAACGAAATAGCGACGATCAGTCTGTCGATTTTCCCAAACCGAAGTACAAGGCCTCCGACGAGCAAAAACATCCGGAGAAATTCAAAAAGCTTTCTGAGGAATACCGCCAAACTCTTTTGCACTATATCGCCACTAACCCCCTAACTCTTGATGGCATCGATTTGAGCCTAGCGGATGTGGACCCTGGATCGCGCTGGAACATATTGCTGGCGCGCCGCGTCCCGGAGATTCACCGGCTGGCGCTCGATTTGGCGCAATCGAAATACCTGGTCGCCCGCACGCAGACAGATTTACAGGGGCAGGCGGTCCTGCGAAACATCGCGCCCGGCCAATATTGGATTAGCACGCTCGGCGTGGCAGCGGACGTCGGCGACGTGCGCTTGACATGGGATGTGCCGGTAACGGTCTTACCCGGCCGCACGCAATCCGTGGCACTTTCCGACGTGAACTGCGTGCAGCCCTCGCCCAACACACCGTAAACCCAGCCGGTGAGGTCGAACGTGCCCCTTGCAGACGAGCCCGCGGCAAGTGATCTGGTCCCCTTAAATCATTTAATTCGGGCGCTCACCGACACAGATTCAGCCGAACGCGAAAGGGCTGTGATTTCGATTTTTCGCCGAGGCTGCGAACTCGCCCATTCCGCCACGCAAGCGTGGTTTCGTGATCCGGAAGTTGCGACGTATATCATTCGCGATCGCTCCGGAATTCCGGAATTCACCGTCGGGCTCGCGGTTCAGCCCGAAACTTTCCAGAGGATTCACGCCGCTTGCGGATCGCCGCGCTTGGCCGACGTGCCCCCGGATCAGGACGCACGAGAATTCGAGATTGATTTTGCAGGATCGGCCAGAGTGGACGTGCTGACTACAGCGGCGCCCAGAGGAAGTGGCGCGATTGCGCGTTTCCTCCAAAAATCCGGCGAGGGCATTCAGCAGGTGGAAATTAGCGTCACCGATGTCGATCGCGTGACGGATATTCTGCGCGAGCGATTTGGCCTTGCGCCCGTGTACCCTGCCACGCGCCCCGGCGCCAATGGCACGCGCGTTAACTTCTTTCTGACTCCGGTTGCGCAGAAACGTAAGGTGCTTATTGAACTGGTCGGAAAATAGCGGCGAAAGAAGCGCGGCTCCTTGAAGCAAAGTCCTCGCCTCCGTAGCCGTTGTCTCTGGTACTGCCCTGATTCTCAGAGTCCGCTCTGTTCGATCAGCTTGGCTACCAGCGCTGTCCAGCCAGTTTGGTGGTTCGCTCCGAGGCCCTTGCCCGTCTCTCCGTGAAAATATTCATAAAATTGAATCAGGTCGCGCCAGTGGGGATCGTTTTGAAAAAGCTCCACGTCTCCAAATACCGGCCGCCTGCCATTCACCGGCTGAAAGATGCCGATCAAACGTCGCGAAACTTCGCTGGCCGCGTCCCACAGAGAGATGTGACGGCCCGATCGCGTCGGGAACTCCACCTGGAAATCGTCGCCATAGTAGTGGTGCATCCGCTGCATCGATTCGATCAAGAGAAAGTTCATCGGAAACCAAACCGGACCGCGCCAGTTGGAATTTCCTCCGAAGAGATCGGTAGTCGATTCCGCCGGTTCGTAATCAACCGAGTGGACTTGTCCATCGACGGTCAGCTTAAATGGATGGTCCAAGTGGAATTTGGAAAGCGCGCGCACGCCGTACGGCGACAAAAATTCGTTCTCGTCGAATACGTACCGGTAAATGCGCTCCAGCTTCTGCCGGTTGGCGATCGTCAGCAGCAGCCTCGGCCCGCGGTCGCTACGCTGGCTTAAGTCCGCGTGCGCGGCGAAACCCGGATGATGATCCAAAAACCACTGCATGCGCCGCGTAAACGCGGGCATGCCGACCAAGTCCTCCGGCTCGAAAGTCTCGACGGCGAACAGCGGTGTCAGGCCCACCATCGAGCGCACGCGAATCGGCGTGCAGACGCACTGCCCCATGTGCAGCACGTCGTAGTAAAAGCCGTCCTGTTCGTCCCACAGCCCCAGGCCCGCACCGCCCATATTGTTCATGGCTTCCGAAATGTAAACGAAATGTTCGAAAAATTTGCTGGCCACGTCTTCGTAGGCTGGGTCCGTGCGCGCCAGTTCGATCGCGATCGCCAGCATGTCCAGGCAAAACATGGCCATCCAGCTGGTTCCGTCCGATTGATCGATGAACTTGCCCGGACCTAGCGGCATGGAGCGGTCAAAGATGCCAATGTTATCGAGCCCCAAAAACCCGCCTTCGAACACGTTGCGGCCACCGGGATCTTTGCGATTGACCCACCAGGTGAAATTCAGAAGCAGTTTGTGAAACACGCGCACTAGAAATCCGCGGTCGGCCGTGCCCTTGAGGCGCTGTTCGATGCGATACACGCGCCACGCGGCCCACGCGTGCACCGGCGGATTCACGTCCGAAAAATTCCACTCGTACGCGGGAATCTGTCCGTTGGGATGCATGTACCACTCGCGAAGGAGCAGCACCAACTGCTCTTTCGCATAGTCCGGATCGACCAATGCCATGGCCACACAGTGAAACGCCAAATCCCACGAGGCATACCAGGGATACTCCCACTTGTCCGGCATGGAAATTACGTCCGCGTTGTAGAGGTTCGTCCACTCGTGATTTCGCCCCAGTAACCGGCTCGGATCGGGTTTTGGCTCCGTGGGATCTCCGGAGAGCCAGCGCGGTACATCGTAGTGATAGCTTTGCTTGCCCCAAAGCAGTCCAGCGAACGCCTGCCGTTGCACTCGCTTCGTTTCCTCGCTTTTCGCGTCACCCGTCTTCGATGCGTAAAACTCGTCGGCCTCGCGCTGCCGGTCGGCGAAAATAGAATCGAATGTCGAGCCGAAAAACTCTTCCTGAGATTTTGAGTTATCGGCCGGATTGCGATCCAGCAGCCGTAGCCGGACCGACCAGTTTCCACCTGCCGCAATCGACGGCACGAAATGCGCCGCAGCCTTGGTTCCTCCGAGAGCGGGATTCACGGCGCCTGACTCGCCGTTGATCAGATGCCGGTGAAATGCGTCTTTCACATACGGTGTCCGGTTTTTTACCTTGTACAAACGCTCATCGTTCGTCTCGTTGTTTGTGAACAGCAACTCCGGAGCACCCTCGATCAGCAGCCAGCGCCGTCCGTAATGAAATTCTTGCAGCGCGATTAGCGAGGTGCCGGCCGGTCCGTCGATTCGCGACGCGCTGGGCGGGGCATAGTTTTCGCCCCACGACCAGCGGTTCCGAAACCATATTGTCGGTAAGATGTGCAGCGGCGCCGCCTCCGGGCCGCGGTTCCAGGCCGTGATGCGGATCAGAATGTCGTCAGGCGCGGCCTTTGCATACTCAACGAACACGTCGAAGTAGCGGTTCTCCGCGAAGATTCCGGTGTCCACTAATTCATACTCGGGCTCTTCTCGCGAGCGCCGGCCGTTCTCGGCGACAAGCCGATCGTAAGGAAATTCGGCCTGCGGATACTTATATAGGTATTTCAGATACGCGCTGGTGGGCGTGGCGTCCAGATAGTAGTAATACTCTTTTACATCTTCGCCGTGATTTCCCTCGCGATTGGTGAGACCGAAAAGGCGTTCTTTGAGGATCGGGTCTTTTTTATTCCACAAGGCGATGGCGAAGCAGATATGCTGATGGCGATCGCAGATGCCTGCCAGTCCGTCCTCGCCCCAACGGTAAACGCGGGAACGCGCGTGATCGTGCGGAAAATAACTCCACGCATCGCCATTCGCGCTGTAGTCTTCGCGGACCGTGCCCCATTGCCGCTCGGAAAGATAGGGTCCCCAGCGCTTCCAATTCGCATCCCGCTCAGCGTTTGCTTGCAGTCTCTCTTCTTCGCGCATCCTTCGGCTCGTGTGTTCCCTTGCTACTAGATTTTTCCGGCGGGTGAATGGAGCTACACTTTATTGGGCGAATATAGCGAGTGCAAATCACTGCAAGCGGCGATGCGTGAAACGCTTTTTCCCGCTAGCGTAATCGGCAACGATCTGCCCGCTGCCGTAAAGCTTGTACTTATAAGTGGTCAGGCCCTCCAATCCCATCGGGCCACGGGCGTGCAGCTTGCCGTTGCTGATGCCCACCTCGGCGCCGAACCCGTAACGGAAGCCATCAGCAAAACGGGTCGATGCATTTTGGAACACGCCCGCGGAATCCACTTCGCTCATGAATTTTGCCGCAGCTGCGGATTCTTCCGTCACGATCGCGTCCGTGTGTTGCGAACCATATCGATTGATGTGATCGACGGCGTCATCCAAGTTGCCCACCACTTTGATCGACAGAATCAGAGCCGAATATTCAGTGCGCCAGTCCTCTTCGGTCGCCGGAATGATTCCTTGATTCGGCAGCAGCGTGATTGTTTTCGTGCAGCCGCGAATTTCCACACCCGCCTCTTTTAATTTGGCGACCGCCCGTGGCAGAAACTCGCGCGCGATATCCTGGTGCACCAAAAGTGTCTCCGCCGCATTGCAAACGGCGGGATATTGCACCTTCGCGTCGTAGGAAATCGCCACGGCTTTGTCGATGTCAGCCGCGCGGTCGATGTACACGTGGCAAATTCCTTCGCCGTGCCCGAGCACGGGAATCCGGCTGTGCTGCATCACATACCGCACCAGTTCGTAGGAGCCGCGCGGAATAATCAGGTCGACCTTCTGATCCTGCGACAACAGCTCGAGCACGTCGGCGCGCGTTTGCAGTAACGTGATCGAATCCACCGGCACGTTTGGAAATTCAGCCAACGACTCGCGCCAAATTGCCACCAACACTTCGTTAGTCGCCGCCGCTTCCGATCCACCTTTCATCATCACGGCATTCCCGGATTTCAGCCCCAGCGAAGCAAGCTGCGGAACCACATCCGGCCGCGATTCGAATATTACGCCGACCACGCCGAGCGGGCACGATTCCTTGATCAGTAGAAGTCCATTGTCCAGCTCAGTTGCGGCCAGGCGTTTGCCGAGCGGGTCGGATAATGCTGCCACCTCGCGGACCTGTTTGGCCATTTGCGCGATGCCACGCACTGTCACGTGCAGGCGCGCCAACATCGCGGACGTCATTTTGCCGGCCGCTACCGCGCCTTCAGCAGCTCGGCAATCGCGCGTGTTCGCTTCTAGGATGCGCGACCCGCCGTTCTCAACCGCTTGCGCGGCGGCAAGCAGCACTTCATTGCGCTGATCCGCGGAAAGTTTGGCGATCGCACGGGACGCGACGTGGGCGCGCTCCGCTAGCAAAGCAACCGAAGCCGCGCTCGATTCCACCGGTGCTATGGATGGCTGGCTCATGGCGTTTGCAACAACACAATATTATCGCGAGTGATAAGCACAGGGGAAGCGCTTGCGGGGCGCTTTTCGCGCGCCGCTTTCTTGCCTGAAAATTTCTGAGCTTCCTCGCTCGCGCAATTGGCGATCCCGCGCGCGAATTCGCGGCCATCGGCATCGACGATGCTGATCACGTCCGTCGGCGCGAAATGATTGTCCACCCGCACGATACCTGACGCCAGCAAACTTGCTTTTCCCTGTGTTATCGCCCGATACGCGCCCGCATCCACCACCACGCGCCCTCGCACGTTCGCCGCGTAGGCGATCCAGCGGCGCTTGCCGCGCATCCGCTGGGCTGGCAGAAACGCGGTACCAATCGATTCGCCGGCAAAAATGCGATCCAATACGCGCGGATAGTTGCCGTTGGCAATCACCGCGATTCCGCCGCAATTCATCCCGATTTCCGCGGCTTCGATTTTCGTCCGCATTCCGCCGCGCCCGCTGGCCGACGGACCGCTGCCCAGCGCCTTCAGCTCCGGCGTGATCTGCTCGACCAGACCGATCACTTGCGAGTTCTGGGCGGCTTCGGCGCCGTTCTGATCGGATTTTTCGCCCGCCAGCTCGGATTGGCGCAATAGGCCATCGACGTTTGTGAGCAGAACCAGAGCGTCGGCTTCAAGGCCGCTCATCACCAGCGCCGCCAGCCGGTCGTTGTCGCTGAACGCCGGAGCGCGCGAGCCGGGCGACAGCGATTCGAGTTCGACGGTCGAAACAGTGTCGTTTTCGTTGACCACCGGCACCACATCGAATCCCAAAAGCTTCTCCATCGCTTGCCGCAGATTCGAGTAGCGCCGCCAGTTGGTGAAATCGTCTTCAGTGAGCAGCACCTGCGCGATTTTGATACTCTGCGCCGAGAAAAGCTCCTTGTACGCGTCCATCAGCAGGCTCTGACCGACGGCGGCACAAGCCTGCTTGGTGACCAAATCCTCAAGCCGCGAACGGTGAAGCCCTAGCCAGCCGCGGCCAAGACCGACGGCACCCGAAGAGACGAGCACCACCTGGCGTCCGGATTTCCGCAGTGCCGTGATGGAGCGAACGATCTGGTCCACTCGATCGTGGCAGAATTCGCCTTCAGTTCCTGTCACGGTGGAGGTGCCGATCTTCACGACGATCCTCCGCGCCTTGCGCAGCAAATTAGATCGTTCGCCCGCTATTTTTCGATCGGAATGCACTCAAGATACTCCGCTAGCCCATCGCGACGGTTGCACTGGTGGTTCGATTTAAAGCCGAATCTCAATTCTATCGAAGTTTAGGCCAACAGGGGCGACCGTTTCCTGCGTTCAACCTTTCGCCTCTGATGACAGATTCAGCGAAAGCGAACGGCGTGCAGTACTGGCTGAACGACGCGTCGGGACCGAGCTTTAGTTCTTCGTAACTGGCCGATTTTCTGATTTATACGCCGACGAGCTGCATCAGCGAGCCGTACGCACATGGAAAGCTCCCAAAGGAATTCATCGTCTACACGCCAGAACCGAGTGCGGTGCTCATGTTGTTGATGGAGTTGGCCGCGCTGACTTTTTTAAAGCGCCGCGACGCAGCGGCAAGCATTGCCTGATCCAAATCCATTCTTTCCTCGGAGCGGCGCCGCGAACAATCGGGCGCTCTCCCGCAGCGAATCTCGGCTTACGGGGCGCAGCTTTTACTTGTCACATTGTCAAAGAGCAGCCGCGCCCTCACCTCGATCGCCGATTAAATTAGACGCGAAAACGAGGACATTCGTGCAGCGACACCGCACCGTCCTTGGTTGCTGTGGCTTAGGAGGTCTTCTGTCCCTACATGTAGCGACCGGCGCGGAAGGTGAGCGCACGGTCTCTGATCGAGGTTTTCCGCGGTTCCGCGGGCTGCTGTCGCCTTACGCACGGGCCGCGCTCGCTAGCGAACTCGATGCCAGTTCAACGTCACAGCTCGACCATAGCCGAGAGGACGAAAGGATCAACTGGCCAGAAGTACAGGAAAGGTACAGCTCGGAGCGAACTGAACTATTTCGGGGCGACCAGCCGTTTCGGGCTGATTTGCCGAAAGATTTAGGCGTCTGTCGCCTGTCCTACGGACCAGATACTCGGGCGAATCCGTGGAATCGGTGCGGTGACCGAAATGGTCCACAGCCCCTAGTACTAACCGCCTATAGACCCGGTCGTGGTGCGCCGATATCTTACTCATCGAGAGCTTAGGGCGGGATGTGCCACTAAGCCCGTACTTCACTGAGGACCGAAATCTCGCGGCTCCCAGGAACGAGTACGAAGCGCGGCGCTAGGGGCGCGGCGGAAACACCAGATCTGGGTTTGGGGAGAACTACATGGCTGAGGGAAAGAGCACGCTAGCAAGCATGAGCGAAAACCAGGCGGAACGCCGGCGGTCCCACCGAGTTCATATCGCAATGCCGGTGCTGGTCCGCGGAAAGAAATCCGGGCAGCCATTCGAAGAGCAAACGCACACGATTTCGGTAAACGCCCATGGATGCATGGTGCGGCTATCGAACCAAGTGGCTCGCGCGCAGGAAATCTCGATCATCAACACGAAAACCGCGGAAGAGCTGCCGTGCACCGTTTCGTCCATTGGGCAGCGGGACGGCGGAAAGCTGGAAGTAGGCGTGGAATTCGCGGAGCCCTCGCCGGTGTTCTGGCGCATCGCGTTCCCGCCGGAGGATTGGGATCCTTCCGAGCGCAAGCGGCCCGGGCATTCGAGGCCAGCGGCTGCGCAGATGGCGAAGCGGTAATAGGCGTCCAGCTATAGGGCGGTCCTCTCAACGTGTTCGCCTCAGCCCAGGCGAACGATACGCAGCGTATTTTAAGCCGTTTCCCTCAAACGGGTACGCCGGGGGGCGCGCAACTTCATCCTGATCCTGACTTTCATCACCGGTACGACCCTGAAGATAATCCCGGCCCGTGATTCCGATACAATAAACGCCAGATGGTGCATCGCAACATCACAATCGCGAATGGCAGCGACGCGACGGATGCTACGTCGATATCTCGCGTCGGCTGCGAAGACAGCGAAAGTACGCGTGCGCTAGCGACCGCGATGCAATTCACGCGCGAGCAATGGCTGCGCATGTGCGCGATTTCGGCGGTGGTGCTAATTCCCTGCTTCTGGCATCACGAAATCGAAGCCGATGACCTAGGAAGCCATCTCTACAACGCTTGGCTGGTGCAGCTGATTCATCGCGGGCAGCTTCCGGGACTTTGGGTGGTGCGTCCCTGGACGAACGCGCTCTTCGATTACATGCTGAGCGGATTTGGCACGGTTTTCGGGCTGCACGCGGGAGAGAAAATCGCGGTGGCGCTCGCGGTCTTAGTGTTTTTCTGGGGCGCGTTTGCGATGGTAGCGGCGGCAACGCGGCGCCCGCCATGGCTGATTGCTCCATGCATCGCGCTGGCAACGTACGGGTGGACGTTTGAAATGGGGTTTCTTAATTACTACCTGTCGTTTGGGCTGGCGTTTTTTGGACTGGCAATTTTCTGGCGCGGGCGCGGCTGGGAACGGCTCGCGGTGCTAGCGATCGCTCCGGTGGCGCTCTTGGCGAATCCTCTGGGAGTGATCTGGCTTGCGGGCGCGTGCCTTTATGTATGGGCAGCAGAGGCCGCTTCTCGGCGGTTTCAGGTTTTATGGTTCGCGATGGCCGCCGCGGGCATTTTTGTCGTGCCCAAAATTCTGGGCGCGCTTTACACGCTCGATCCCCCGACTAAACCTTTTTACTTTTTCAATGGCGCGGACCAGGTACTGCTGTTCGGGCCGCGATACGCACTCATCGAGTGGGGACTGATCGCGTTCGCGGTGATCGCGATTGCGGCGGATCTGCTCGCGCGGCGCAGCGAGCGAGGTACCCGAACGTTTGGGACGCGGTACGCGATTCCCCTCCAATTTTACGCGCTTGCGATTCTAGCGGTATGGCAGTTGCCGGGTGGAGTGCAGGTCTCCTTGGACACTACAGCGGCTTCGCTGTTGACGGAACGCTTCACCACCATCTCGGCGGTGTTGGCGTGTTGCCTGCTGGGCGCAATGCGACCGAAGATATGGCATTTGGCGGCGACCGGCGCCTTGGCGGCGGTATTCTTCGCGTTTCTGTGGCAGGACACCGGACGGATCAATCGGATGGAGGCGCAGATCGTGCGACTGGTGAGCAAGCTGCCGCCAGGGCAGCGCGTGGTGGGGAGCATTTTATCCGACGAAACAACCCGCGTGCTAAAGCAGCATATTCTGGACCGCGCGTGTATCGGACGTTGCTTCAGCTATGGAAACTACGAGCCGGGCTCGCGGGATTTCCGGGTGCGCGCGCGGCCGGGAAACGCGTATGTGCTGTCAAACTTCGATCAGGCAGCCTCGACGGAAGACGGCGACTACGTGGTGCAGCCTAGCGACTTGCCGCTCTACCAGGTCTATGAGTGCAGCGATGCCGGACAAAAGCTATGCATTGCGGCTCTGCATGCCGGCCAGGATAACAATGCGGTCGCTAGCGATCCCTAGACAGGTCGCGGGGATTCGTCGGCGTACCGCCCGTAGGAGTCAGACCAAAAGATCGAGACTGGAATTCCAGCGAAGCGGGCAGATGCTGCGCAAAGTATTGCCAGTTGTGGCTGCCGGGGTACAGATGAAATTCGTTGGGAATATTGCGCGAGTCGAGGAGTTCGTGGAATTTCGCGGCGCCGCGATTAAAGCCAAACGAGTCTTCCGTGCCGCAATCGAAATAGATTTTCAATCCCGCCGGGCGTGGGTGCGTCTTGACGATGGTGAAAGGGCTCTCACGAATCCAGTAAGCGCGATTGAAGGGCGAACCGAACGCGGTTCCCATGAATTGCGTGATGGTATCGGCTACGGACGGGGCGATACGCGCATCCGGCTGTTCGATCAGGGCTGCGCTATGCGCGCTGACCGATCCGAAAAGCTGCGAGTAGAGGAACGCGAAGCGCAGCGCTCCGTAACCGCCCATGGATACGCCGCCGACGCCGCGTTCGCGCCGCTCGTCGCGCGTTCGGTAATGGTGCTCGATGTAAGGCAAAAACTCGCGAATGAAAAAACTCTGATAGTCGTCACGGCCGTTGAGCGAATTGATGTAGAAGCTGTCGTCCGCGGAGGGTGTGACGATTAAGAACTCTCCGATGCGATGGTCGCTCCAAAGATCCTGAATTAAATCCCAACCGCCGGAATTCAGCAGAATCTGGGCGTTTTCGTTTAGGCCGTGCAAAAAGTAGAGGATCGGATAGCGGCGCGTTTTGTCCGCATCGTAGCTGGGCGGCAGCAGGATGCAAAAAGGAACGGCGCGGTGCAGGATTTTGCTGGGTACGGTACTGCATTCGGCGCGTCCGGCAGCACGCGCGGGCGCGCCAAGAATCGAGCTTGCTGCGAGAATCAGAGCGACAATGCATGCGCGCGCCAGCGGCGTCCGCAGCCACGGATCGGGCGCTCCGGCGCTATTCATACCGCAGCGCCTCGATGGGGTTCAGCTTCGCGGCGCGCGACGCGGGATAAATTCCGGCGGCAAGACTCACGATCACGGCAAAGCCGATAGCCAATCCAACCATCCACCAGGGCACCAGCGAAATGGTGGTGGAAGGTAGAGACAGGCGCGACAAATAGATATTCGTGCCCAAATTGAGCGCGCGTCCGATCAGCCAGCCGAGGATGACGCCGCAGATACCTCCGAGCAATCCCATCACGCCCGCTTCGGCGAAAAACAGGCCCCGGATATCGCCATCGGCGGCGCCGAGAGCCTTGAGCACGCCGATTTCGCGGCGGCGCTCGAGAATGGCCATCACCAGTGTATTCACAATTCCCAGCGAGGCAACGATGAGCGCCAGGCTGCCGAAGATAAGTAGTAGTAAATCGAAGACGGCAAAGACGACGCTCAGATTGTGGGTCGCGTCGAGAAGTGAAAACGCGGAGAAACCCATGTCTTTGATAGCCGTTTCGACGCTCTGCACGTCCGCGGCGTTGGCAACGCGCACCGTGACGCTCTGGTAGATTTTTTGCGACGAGCCGCCTCCGGTAAGAAGGTCGCGCAGATCGCCCGTTTGCCCGGCGCTCAATCGCTCCGCAACTTGCTCCGGGATCAAAAGGCGCCCCTGCCCGGGACCGGTGAACGAGCCGGGCTCGGTTTCGACGATGCCGACGATGCGCAAATTCATCTGTTGAGACACGAGTGAAAATCCGGCGGGCGCACCCCCGGCCGACTGCGAGAGAGGCTGGCGCTCTGCGTATCGCAATGTGATTTCCTTGCCCAAAAGCGATTTAGTGTCCTTCAAAGCGCCGGGAGAGGCGTTGGGCGATGTGGCGGGCAACAACTGCCGCGCCAGTTCGCTTTGGAGAATTGCTTCGTTTGCCGAGCGGTTGGAGAAAAACGATCCCGTCATTCCATCGAACGCGCCATCGGTGCGGTCGGACATCGGAATGCCGGCGACAATCGTAGGATACGGATTGCCTTCAAAATGTAGCTCGGTGGGGAAACGGATATTCGGATATACGTCCGCGACGTGCGGAAGCTTTTCGATTTCGCCGAGGGCGCTTTGGTCTAAAACGCGCTGCCTGCCGGCCGGGACTTGATTGCGCGCGGCGGCGCGCTCGAAATTGCCAAAATTGTTGCGCGGACTGACCGCCACCGCATCGAAGAGGCCCGATTGCGAGAGGCGTTCATTGGCCAAATGCTGCAGGCCGGCGCCGAGCGACAGCATAGCGACGAGCGATGCGACCCCGACGGTGATGCCCAGCGTGGTGAGCGAATTGCGCAGCAGTGCTTCGCGAAGATTGCGGACGGCGAGTTCGGCCAGATCGCGAGTCTTCACAGGCGAACACCGTCAGCTTCGAGTTTACCGTCGCGCATCAGCAGCGAACGTTCAGCGTATTGGTCGGCGAGTTCGCGCTGGTGAGTGACCATCACGATGGTCATGCGCAGCGAGCGATTAATATCGCGCAGCAGGTCCATGATTTCTTTCCCCGTGGTGCTATCGAGATTGCCGGTAGGCTCATCTGCCAGCAGGATTGTGGGGCGATTCACCAGGGCTCGCGCCAACGCGGCTCGTTGCTGCTCGCCTCCGGAAAGTTCGGCGGGGCGGTGATTGGTGCGCGCGGAAAGCCCCACGCGCTCGACGGCTTCCCGCACGCGCGCGGCGCG
Source organism: Candidatus Acidiferrales bacterium (assembly GCA_049591475.1). Taxonomy (GTDB): domain Bacteria; phylum Acidobacteriota; class Terriglobia; order Acidiferrales; family UBA7541; genus Palsa-295. The sequence continues at coordinate 26,220 of JBAWEZ010000008.1, read as the reverse complement.
CTCGACGCGATCAACTTCAGCGAGGCGCAGCGGGAGCTCCACATTTTCTGCCATGGTCATGCGCGGCAGAAGATTGAAGGCCTGAAAAACCATGCCGATGCTCTGGCCGCGATGGCGTGCGAGTTCCTCGGAGTCCATGTCCGCGAGATTTTTGCCGTGCGCGTAAATGGCGCCGGAGGTGGGCCGGTCGAGACCCGCCATCAAATTGAGCAGCGTGGACTTGCCGGAGCCGGATGTGCCGAGCAGCGCCACGAATTCCCCGACGGCGATTTCGAGGGAGATGTCTTCGACGGCGCGGACCATCGCCTCGCCCATTTTGTAGAGCCGCGAGAGGCGGTCAGTGCGGATGGCTGGATATCCATTGTCCGGCATCGTCCTATCTTACTACGCGCGAACGCGTACCTTTGTTGCACCGCGATCTGACGGAGTACTGGCGCGGTGCGCAGTAGATATTCGGCTATAATCCCAGCGCAAAGCGCGGCACAACCAATGAAACGCGGCCTCTCGGCAGGTGGGCGTCTGCCTGAGCGCGTGGAACGGAGAACGATGGCGATCCTGGTGACCGGCGGCGCCGGCTACATCGGAAGTGTGACGGTCGAGCGGCTACGGGCGAAGGGCGAGCAGGTGGTCGTGCTGGATGACTTGGGACGCGGGCACCGGGCGGCGCTGGATGCGGACGTGCCGTTCTATCGCGGGCGCGTGGGCGACCGGGCACTGGTGGAGCGCATCGCGGCCGAGCACAAAGTCGAGGCGTGCGTGCATTTCGCGGCTCTCGCATACGTGGGCGAGTCGGTGGCCGAGCCGGCCAAATACTACGAGAACAACGTGGAGCAAGGGGTGGCGCTTTTCGGCGCGCTGCTGGAGGCGGGTGTGCGGCGCGTAGTTTTTTCTTCTACGTGCGCGACGTATGGCGTGCCGCAGCAGGTGCCTATTTCAGAAACATGTCCGCAATGGCCCGTGAATCCCTATGGTTGGTCGAAGTTATTTCTGGAGCGAATCCTGGCGAGCTACGACGAAGCCTATGGACTGAAGTTCGTCGCACTGCGGTATTTCAATGCAGCGGGCGCCACGCAAAGGCGTGGTGAGCACCACGAGCCGGAGTCACATTTAGTGCCCAATGTTCTGGCTGCGGCGCTGGGCGAAAAGCGAGAAGTAGCGGTTTTCGGGACAAATTATCCTACGCCGGATGGAACGGCCATTCGCGATTACGTTCACGTAACCGATCTGGCGGACGCGCACATCCTGGCCCTGGCGCATTTGCGCCACGGCGGCAGCTCGGATTTTCTGAATCTGGGCACCGGTGACGGATATTCGGTGATGCAGGTGATTGAATGCGCGCGCAAAGTGACCGGCCAGCCAATTCCTGCGCGCGTCGAGGGGCCACGAGCGGGCGATCCTCCGCGGCTGGTGGCCGATTCAGCAAAAGCGCAGGGCGTGCTGGGATGGAAACCCGCGCAGTCCGATCTCGCATCAATTTTGCGATCGCAGTGGGAGTGGCGGAAGATGTTTCCGCACGGCTACAGGCCCGAGTGAATCAGCGTAACTGACCATACCTGGGAGGAAGTATGACCAAAGATGACTTCCACCGTTACCTGGGCTACTTCAACAACAAAATCTACGACCAGCTGGTTCCGTTCTACGCAGACGATGTGGTGCTGGAGCTGCCGAGCTTCACGCTGGAAGGGCCGCAGGCGATCGTCGATTTCTATACGGACTTCCACACGTACGTGCGCGAATTCGTCGAAGCGAATTATTTAGTGATGGACGAAAGCGGAATTGCCGTGGAGATGTATTCGGAATTTGAATGTTTGCGGGATTATCCCAACGAAAAGCTGCCCTTTCGCAAAGGCGAAACCCGGCGGATGCTGAATTTCGTCCATTACGACCTGGCGAACGACCGATTCAAGAACGTGCGTGTGGCGCGCTACAAGCAGTATTCGCAAGGTTGATGCGCTGACGCGGAATGCCATTGGCCGTCAACAAAAGAAAAGCCCCGGCCCTAGATGAGCCGAGGCTTTTCAGATAGCTCGGTAATTGCCGCTTAGTGGCCGACGCGATTGTTGTGCTTCTTGGCATAGATGTTCTTGGACGCGCGGTTCTGGCGGCGGTTCAACTGCCTCCGGTCGGCGGCGGTCAGATGGCCGTTATCCGCTTTGCGCATGTTATGTTCTTCGTGGTTGATGCTCTTCTGCTGGCGTTCGAGGTGCGCCGTTTCGCGTGGCGTTAATTGGCCGCTCTTCACGCCCTGTGCGATGCGATCCTGCTGGTTGTCTTTGCGCTGATGGATGTTCTGTGCGAATGTCAGCGGCGCGCAGAACGCAATCAGGGCCGCTGCACTCAAAATAAGTTTTCCCGTCTTCATGATGTTTCCCTCCGTAGTGGTGGTGCTCATTTCAAGTGTCGGCCCCCGATGCTGACCGCCCGGTGGAGGCCCTTCAGTTCATCAAACACAGCCCTGCGCGAAAAGTTGCGCGATCCACAGCTGCTTCTATTGCAGATAAAATTGGCCGGCGAGGACCCACACGCCGCCATCTGGGCCGAACGTGAACATCTGGACCGATGGTAGAGGAATGTTCGGGCAGAAATCGCCTGATCGGAAGGACAGGTGTTCTCGGCGGGTTATCGCTGCGAGTTAGGCGGTTTTTAGGCCGTTCGGAACCATTGGCAGCGAGCGAAGGCGGGTTCCGGTGGCCTGGAAAATGGCGTTGCCGATGGCGGGCGCGAGGCCAACCAGGGGCGTCTCGCCCGCGCCGGCGGGAGGCACGTCCTTGCGATCGAGCATCACCACGTCGATTTCCGGAACATCGCTGAATCGCGGCACGCGATATTTCGAAAAACGCGGATTGAGGATGCGTCCGTTGGCAAACTCGATTTTCTCAAAGAATGCTCCACCCAACCCCATGATATTCCCTCCGACGATCTGATTTTTCAGGTTTTCCGGATTCACGATGGCGCCGCATTCAAAAGCCGTAACGATGCGTGCGATTTTCACGGAACCCGTTTGTTGATCCGCATCAACTTCCACACAGGTGGCGATGTTGCCGCCCTTCTCGAATCCACCGCCGATTCCGAATCCATGTCCCGGCGCCGGTTTTGCCGTGCTCCAACCGAATTTTTCAGCGGCCGCTTGAAACACAGCGCGCAGCCGTTCGTTTTTCAGATTCTTCAGCCTGAATTCGAGCGGATCCACATTCGCAGCGTGCGCCAGTTCGTCCATGAACGATTCGCGCGCGAACTGGTTGGCCGTTGCAGCGAGGGCGCGATAGGAACCCTGGCGCAGCGGATAGCGCGTGGGTTGAAAGACGATGCGCTGGCTGGGCACTTCGTAAAAGGTGCGAATACCGGCGGCGCCAGAATTGTAGTTGGTGAAATCCCAAGCGACGAGCGTGCCGTCGTTGCGGACACCACCCGCAACTTCGATCACTCCAGCAGGACGAAAATATGCCCACGTGAATTCTTCTTCGCGTGTCCAAACGAGCTTTACCGGCGCGCTGGCTGCTCGCGCCAGGCGCGCTGCTTCCACGGCGCATTCGCCCGTGTGCTTCCCGCCATACCCCGAACCCATATCCGGCATTAGCACGCGAACCTGATCTTCAGGCACGCGCATAGCCTGTGCCAGTTCCGTGCGCACGGCAAAGGGCCTCTGGGTGCCGGTCCATACCGTGAGCATGTTTCCGGACCATTGCGCGACGGCCGCGCGCGGTTCCAGCGGGGCGTGCTGGATGTAAGAGACGGTGTAGGTCTGGCGAAGCTGGTGATCGGCTGAGGCAAGATCCTTATCGACCGAGCCGGTCTCGTAACGCGACGGACCTCCGAATCCCTTGGCGCCGATGGGATTGCTTTTCAGGTACGCAAACAGGTCGTTGTTCGAAATTTGCGGCTGCTCGCTCCACTTTGCCTGCAATGAGGCCAGCGCGCGATTGGCTGCTTCTTCTGTTGCCGCCGCGACCCCGGCGAAATCGCCATCGCGCACGAAAGTCACATTATCCGCCAAATCGAATGTGGGCGCGTTCACGGAAATCAACGTGGCGCCAAACGAAGACGGCCGCAGGATTTTTCCGTACAGCATTCCCGGAAGCTTCTGATCGGAAGGATAGAGGTGGCGTCCGGTCACAAAATCGCGCCCGTCCACCTTTGCAATCGATCGGCCTTCGACCGTCCATTGCGCCGGAGAAATCAGCGGGTCCTCCGCCGGAATCAGCGCTGTGAGTTGCTGCCCCGCGACGAGCTCAGCATAAGCGATGTGTTTTCTGGCACCCACAATTTCAATTCGACCGTTGACGGCGTCCAGCTTCTGCGCGGCCACGTTCCATTTCTTTGCGGCCAAACCGATCAATTGTTCTCGGGCCGCAGCGGCCACTTTGCGTAGCTGCAAATTCATGGTCGGCGTGGTGCGGCTCCCGAACGTGCCCATGTCGTAGGGCGTAAGCTGCGTATCGCCCATTACCATTTGGATTTTCTCGACCGGATAACGAAGCTCCTCCGCCACGGCCTGGCTCAGCGAGGTGCGGATGTTCTGCCCGATTTCCACTTTGCCGGTGTAAGCGGTGACCACGCCGCTTTCGCCGATATGCAGCCAGGCGTTAATTTCTGTTGGCAGCGGTTCGCCGAACCCGAAGCCGTCAGCATGTCGCGCGCCCGATTCCTGCCGCGCCCCTACGTCCTTGAGCGCGCAAACCACCAGAACGCCCGCGCCAAGAAATTTAAAGAAATCGCGTCGCTGCAATTCGAAGTGATGAACGGCTGGCGCGCGAAATTCGTAACGCTCCGGTTCAGTGCCCGGTTGCGCGGTGGGCGCTAATTCCACGGCGAACGCGGCAGCTCGCTCGTCGATCATGACTGCGATCTCTTTTGCGCCGCGCGCTGAATCGCCGCCACGATCCGCGGATAGGTGCCGCAACGGCAAATATTGCCTTCCATTCCGTGCAAGATTTCCTGTTCGGTGGGATTGGGATTCGATTTGAGGAACGCCACCGCAGTCATAATCATTCCCGGAGTGCAGTAGCCGCATTGCATCGCTTCTTCAGCGAGAAACGCTTCCTGTACCGGGTGCAAGCGTCCGTGGTGTTCGAGCCCTTCGATGGTGCTGATTTGCCGCCCCTCCGTTGTCGCAACGGGAGTGATGCACGAGCGCCGCGGATGTCCATCGATCAGCACGGTGCAAGCGCCGCACTGCGCCTCGCCGCAGCCGTACTTGGTCCCAGTCAAGCCCAGTTGATCGCGGAGCACGGAGAGAAGAGTGGCTTGCGGATCGGCATTGATTGTGTAAATGTCATCGTTGACGCGCAGCTTCATTCCAATGGCCATGAGCAACTCCCCAACGAACGCGCGATCGGCCCGATGACGCAAAAACTTGGACGCCGATGCACTCGCCGCGTTCTAGCTTACACCCGCGCCAAGCTCAGGGGTCGAGGGCGTTTTGGCGGCCGGCCGCGCGGGCTGCGAACCATTCCGATTGCGAACCAGTCGCTATGCATTGCACGCCTGAGCGTAACGTGTATAATTTGCGGCGATTGGGTGGGGAATTCTTGATCTCACTGATTGGAAAATCGAATCGCAGCGGCAGTTCGCGCTTTCGCGATTCATTCAAATTCGATTCTGAATGTCCGAGGATAATAACGTCTTTATGCGTGTGAATTGGATTCGGAAATCGGCGATTTTTGTCTGTCTTCTGTTCTGTTTCACGCCTGCGACGTTTGCGGCGCCCACCCGCGGCGCGCTGTTGACGGGGATACCGATCGCCTCATCAATCGCCGTGGTCGCGCCCGTATTGAACGACGCCGCGCGTCTGTTGGCTCTCGAGCGTGCCGCAGCGGATGCCAAAGCGTCCGCGGATAACGCCTGGATGCTGACCAGTTCCGCGCTGGTTCTGCTCATGGTCGGTCCCGGCCTCGCCCTTTTTTATGGTGGGCTGGTGCGCAAGAAAAACGTCCTTGGCACCGTGATGCAAAGCTTCGCCATGATGGCTGTCATTACCATCGTTTGGGCCATCGTCGGCTACAGCCTAGCGTTCGGTTCGGGTACCAGTTTTATTGGCGGACTCCATCACCTTTTCTTGCACGGCGTGGGCCTTGCGCCCGATCCGGCTTACTCCAGCACGATTCCGGCTCAGACTTACATGATGTTTCAGCTCATGTTCGCCATCATCACGCCGGCGCTCATCACTGGCGCCTTCGCTGAACGCATGAAATTCAGCGCCCTGCTGCTGTTCCTGACGTTGTGGTCCCTATGTGTTTACGCTCCCATGGCTCACATGGTCTGGGGCAAAGGCGGATTTCTCAACGCCTCGCTCGGAGGCCGCTTGCCGACGCTGGACTTCGCCGGCGGCACCGTCGTTCACATCACTTCCGGAGTTTCCGCCTTGGTGTGCGCCCTGTACTTGGGCAAACGCGTCGGATATCCGCGCGAGCCAATGCCTCCGCACAGCGTGGTGCTCAGCTTCGTGGGAGCCTGCCTGCTGTGGGTCGGCTGGTTCGGATTCAACGCCGGTAGCGCGCTGACCTCGGGAGCGCTGGCCACCAGCGCGTTCGTCGCTACTCAGTTCGGGGCGGCCGCAGCGGTAGTGGGCTGGAGCGCGGTCGAATGGGCCGTCCGCGGCAAACCTAGCGCCCTCGGAGCGATTTCGGGAGCCGTTGCCGGACTGGTGGCGATTACTCCCGCTTCCGGCTTTGTCAGCCCGATGTCCGCGCTGGTCATCGGGGTGATCGCCGGAGCTTTCTGCTTCTGGATGGTCACCGCCGTCAAGGCGCGCTTTGGCTACGATGATTCGCTCGATGCCTTCGGTATCCACGGAGCGGGCGGCACCATCGGCGCTCTGCTCACCGGAATTTTTGCCACCGCCGCGATCAATCCGATTTTTCGCAATGCGGCCGGAAAGGTGATGCCGTCCGGCGCCGTCGATGGAAATTACCACCAGATTCTGAATCAACTGGCGGGCGTCGCGATTGCGTGGGGCTTGGCAATCGTGGGTACGCTGATCCTTTTGAAAATCGTCGATTGGGCGATCGGCCTGCGCGTGGCCGAAGAAGATGAACTGCAGGGACTGGATCTATCTCAGCACGGCGAGGAAGGGTACTATTAGGAGGTCTCTGGCTGACCCGAAGCGCGGACCCACGGCGTGTGGGTGTGCGTTCCGGATGCGAGCGGAGCAAAAACGTCGATGACAAAGGTCGAAGCGGTCATTCAAACGTCGAAGCTGGATCCGGTAAAAGACGCGCTCCATGAAATCGGCGTCGAGGGCATGACGGTGCTGGAAGCGCGTGGCCATGGCCGTCAAAAGGGCCACACCGAATTTTATCGCGGCCGCGAATACACGGTGGACCTGATCCCGAAGCTCAAAATCGAAATGGTGTTGGCGGACGATCTAGTGGAGAAAGCCGTGCAGGCGATCACCATCGCCGCGCGCACGGGAAAGATCGGCGACGGCAAGATTTTCCTCTCGAAGATTGACGACGCGATCCGGATTCGCAACGACGAACGCGGCGACAGCGCGTTGTAGCGGACACCAAGGCGCTGCGGCCAAATCCTTCGCGGCAAACGATAGCGCTGTCCGCGCCGAACGTGTTCTGTTTTCGCGGCATGCGATTCTCCGGCACTTTCTTGCGTGCTGGGATGCACACGGGTCATGCCTACGCCACCACTCTCGAGCAACGGACTGCGCGATTTTTATGCCGACGAATCGGCAAAGATCCAGCGTGAATTCGCGTCCACGGCCGATGGGCGCGCCGCTGTGCGAGGACGCACGGCTCTGGTGGACACGGTCGCGTTGCGCCTCTGGAAAGCGCATATTGCTCCCGAAGAGGATGGTCCGCAAGACCTCGCACTAGTAGCGCTGGGGGGATTTGGGCGGCGATGGCTATTTCCCTATTCCGACGTCGATATTCTTTTCCTGAATACCGGGGCCGCCGAACGTGAATTGAAAGGCCCCATTCGCAATTTTTCGCAACAGATTTGGGACCTCCGGCTGAAACTCAGCCCCACCACGCGGACGCTGGCGGAATGCGAGAAATTCGATTCCAATAATCCGGAGTTCGCGATCTCGCTGCTCGATTGCCGATATCTTGCCGGCGACCGCAAAGTTTTTGACCGCCTGCACAATCAAATTATTCCGAAGCTTGTTTCGCGCGAGTCGCGCGCCATCGTCCAGCGGCTCACGGATCTGACGCACGCTCGATACAACAAATTCGGAAACACGGTGTTTCACCTCGAGCCCAATGTGAAGGACGGTCCCGGCGGCTTGCGCGATTACAATCTGGCGAGCTGGCTGGCCCTGATCGCCGCAGTGGATGAAACTGGCGTCTGGCCGGACGAACAAGAACTGCTGCCGCCCTGGCTGCGGCAAAAATTCCACGCCGCGCTCGATTTCCTGGTGTCCGCGCGATGCTTTCTCCACTTCCGCCACGGCCGCGACGATAATACTCTCGCCTGGGAGGCACAGGACGATGCGGCGCAGCATCATATTGGCGTTCCCGGCTCCGAACCGCTCACCGCTTCGGACTGGATGCGCATTTATTTCGGCCACGCGCGATTGATTCACCGCGTCGCCGCGCAATTGCTCGACGAGTTTCCTGCCGCGCGGCCTTCGATTTACAAGCAGTTTCAAAATTTACGGTCGCGGCTTTCCAATTCGGAATTCGCGGTCGTGGATGGCAGGATTTTCCTGCAGCGCCAGGAACCCGTTAGCGATCCTGAAATGCCACTTAGGCTTTTCCGTTTTCTCGCGCGACACGGGCTAAGCCTCAGCTCCGCCGCGGAACATCAATTCGAGGAAGCGTTGCCCACGATCGCCGCTGCGCCTCCGAAGGGTGCGGAGCTGTGGCACCACTTGCAGGAAATTTTGCTGGCGCCGCACGCGGCGGAGGCTCTCCGCTCCATGCATTCGCTCGGCTTGCTCGGGCTTCTCCTGCCTGAATTCAAGGTCGTTGATTCGCTGGTGATCCGCGATTATTCGCACCGGTTCACGGTGGACGAGCACACCTTTCTCACTATCGAGAATCTTCATGCGCTGCGAAAATCGCAATCCAAGTGGGATCAGGGCTACGCGGAATTGCTTGACGAAATCGAACAGCCGGACCTCCTCTACCTTGCCCTGCTGCTGCACGATACTGGCAAGGGATCGAGTCCCGACGAACACATCACCGGTAGCTTGGAGTTGGCTAAGAGTTGTCTGGACCGCTTGGATTTGGACGAGGCGGACCGCGAAACCGTGTTTTTTCTGATCGCTCACCATCTGGAAATGGGAAGCGCGTTGCGTCGCGATATCTTCGATCCGCAGGTTATTCGTCAGCTGGCAAACAATATGCGTTCGCCGGAAGATCTGAAGATGCTGTGCCTCTTCACCTATGCCGATATCAAATCCGTGAATCCGGAAGCACTCACTCCGTGGAAAGCGGAGAATCTGTGGCAGCTTTACATCGGCGCGGCAAACCTGATGATGCGCAGCGCGGACGACCGCCTGCATGCCGGAGCAGACGAAGAACTCCTCACTCATTTGAATACGCTCATGCCCGCGGCCGGCAAGAAGCTGGAGGAATTTCTGGAAGGCTTGCCGCGCCGCTACTTGCGCACGCAAACTGCCAGTGATGTGATCCGTCACCTGGATATGGCCAGCCGTTTGGGCAATGACCCCGTGCAGCTCGGCCTGACGCGCAGCCGCCAGTGGTTCGAACTCACGCTGGTAACCACGGACCGCCCGTTCCTTTTTTCGCGCATGGCTGGCGCACTGGCGGCGTGGGGCATGAACGTTGTGAAGGCCGCCGCGTTCTCAAATAAAAGCGGAATCGTGGTCGATCAGTTCTTCTTCACCGACCGGTTTCGCACTCTGGAATTGAATCTGCCGGAATGGGAGCGCTTCAAGGCCAGCGTTCACGACGTCGTGCTGGGCAAGGCCGATCTCAGCCGGATGCTGCGCGACCGCCTGCGCTCCACGAAAGACATGCCGCCCAAGGTGAAGGTCGAAACGCAGCTGGAAATCGATGACGAAAGCTCGGCGCAGAACACGCTCGTCGAGGTAATTACGCAGGACCGCCCCGGCGTGCTCTATCGCATCAGCTCGCAGTTGGCGCGGCATCAGTGCAATATCGAAATCGCACTGATCGAAACCGAGGGACAGACTGCTATCGACGTGTTTTATGTCACTTCCGGCGGCGCAAAACTTTCGTCGGCGCTCCAGGAACAGCTCCGTGCGGCTCTGCTGGAGGCATTGGCCGATGGCCATCCCGCGTACCCTGCCGGCGCCGAAGCGGGGGCGCCTCATCCTGCCTGAGTCTGGCTGTGACCCTAGGGCTTATCTGCGAGGCGCTGCGACTTCCGCCTTCGCGCCGAAAGTTCCTGCATCCAATCCCGGTGAGCGCGAGTATTATTAACGACAGAACTGCCCCATGTTGCAGGCAGCAGGGAGGTCCGGCATGCTGATTAAGCCTAAGCCCGATTTGACCTACGCTGACGTGACTCCGAAAGGGCTCTATATGGGCCGCCGCAATTTCCTGCTCGGAGCACTTGTAACCTATGGCGCCGTAACTGGATACAAGCGCCTGCCGACTTGGTTTGGTGGCAAATCGAAAGGCTCAGTCCCCGTGCCAATTCAGGGCCTGCATAAGTGGCCCGGCAGCACAACCGAGGCCGAAACGCCGCTCGAAAAAGTCACGCACTATAACAACTTTTACGAGTTCGGCTCGGACAAAGGCGATCCGGCGCGCAACGCCGGAAATTTCATCACCTCGCCTTGGACTGTTTCGGTGGAAGGTGAAGTTGAAAAGAAGCGGAAATACACACTCGACGAACTCATGCACCTCGCGCCGCTCGAAGAACGCATTTATCGGCACCGGTGCGTCGAGGGGTGGTCCCTCGTGGTTCCATGGATCGGATATTCATTGAGCACCATTGTTAAACTGGCTCAGCCGACTCCTAAGGCGCGCTACGTCGCTTTCGAGAGCTATTACAATCCCATCGTAATGCCTTGGGCCGCCGGCACCGGCATTCAGTTTCCTTACGTCGAAGGCTTGCGGCTCGACGAAGCGATGCATCCGTTGACGCTGCTATGTTTCGGCATGTACGGCGAAACGCTTCCGAATCAGGATGGCGCACCGATCCGCATGGTTCTGCCGTGGAAATACGGTTATAAAAGCATTAAATCGATTGTGAAGATCCGCTTCGTCAAGGATATGCCGCCCACTACCTGGAACAACTACGCGCAGAATGAATACGGCTTCTACTCCAACGTGAACCCCAACGTCGATACCGTTCCCTGGAGCCAGCGCATGGAGCGACGGATTGGTCCCGGCCTTGGCCTTTTCAATGCGGAAATTCCCACACGCATGTTCAACGGCTACGACGAGGTCGCCAGCCTTTACTCCGGCATGAACCTGCGCAAGTATTACTGACCGGAGCCGCCCGATTTGAATCGTATCCTGACCAGCAAATGGACGAAGGTAGTGGTCTTCTTGCTCTGTCTCGTCCCCGCGGCCGAAATCGCCCTGAAAATCGCCGGTAACGAAGACCCCAACTTGGTATGGTCGTGGTTCAATTACGATCTTTCCGCCAATCCGGTAAAATTCATCGAGCATTTCACCGGCTCGTGGACGCTTCGTTTTCTGGTAATCACTCTCGCCATCACCCCGCTGCGCAAAATCCTGCACGTGCCCCAGCTGATTCGTTTCCGCCGCATGTTCGGGCTGTTTGCTTTTTTTTACGTCAGCCTGCATTTCAGCACCTGGATCGTGCTGGACCATTGGCAGCAGTGGAGTTGGAACTCTATCTGGGCGGATCTTTTAAAACGACCATTCATCGCCATCGGCTTTGCGGGATTTCTTCTGCTGATACCGCTGGCGATCACCTCCACGGCCGGCTGGATTCGCAGGCTGGGCGGGAAAAACTGGCGCATGCTGCACCGCGCCATTTATGCCACTGCTGTACTCGGTGTGATTCACTATTATTGGCTGGTCAAATCGGATAAACGGGCTCCGCTCGCCTATGGAGCCGGATTCGCCGTGCTGTTCCTCTGGCGCATCGGCGATTGGTACCTCCAACGCCGGCGGCACGCTGCCGTTGAAAATCTCCGCAGTAAGCGCCCCGTCTCCGCTGAATCCGCCTGACGCGGACCATTCGGGGCCAAACAAAGGTGGCCAAATCGTGCGATGCGCGTTGTCCAAGACGACCTGAAGGGCGTAGCGGTCTGGCGGTAAGCCCGGCCTTTGTTTGCAACGAGCTAGGCAGCGTTCTACTCGAACATGTAAAGACCTCGGGCAGGGTGAAACTGGGCCCCTATCGCGGATGCACGGAAGCATAAACGAGGCCTGGGCAACAGCAGCAAGTGAGCTCATCTGATTTGCCGAAACAGAAACCGGAGCCTGGCAGCCGACCGGCATCCCGCCACCGAATTTTTCAAGCGCAAAAATCACTGATCGACCGCATCAGGACCGGTCGGCGCTCTTCTTCTGGCCGGAAGTACAGAATAAGTACAGATTCTTAGACTGTACTTAGTCGACTTTTGGGTGCGGAATGCGCCTGAAACGAAAGGTTGCTGCAGGGGCTACAGATATGGGTGAGAAGAAAAAAATCCGGCGCCATGCCTGCGCATGACGCCGGTCAATGCCCGCGGTGGTTAGAACTGGAGCTTCAGAGCGAACTGGATCTGCCGCGGAGTCACAATCGGGGCTTGCGAGAGCGACGTCTGGCCAGCCCCGGCACCGGCCAGGTTAACATCGCCGCTTGGCGCTCCTGGGTTGAAGTGGTTCATCACGTTGAAGGCCTCGCACCGGAATTGCATGTTCAGCCTCTCCGTGAGTTTCGTATTCTTGATGACAGACAAGTCGAGGTCCAGGGTGCCGGGACCCGGCAGGCTATTGCGGCGAACGTTTCCGAGGAAGCCGGGCGCCTGCGGCTCGTAGCACGCCGGATTGAACCACTGAATCACATTCGGCGCTACCTGCTTGTCAACGACTTGGTTCGGGCTGCATCCAGGAGCAAAGCTGTAGTTCGGCCTGGAGTCCCACTCGCTGCCGAGGTCGGCCGGATCGTAGGCAGCCCCTTCGTTGGTAATATTGATCGGCAGGCCGCTGTGGACGCCGAGGATGGTCGCAACCTGCCAGCCCGCGACCAAACGATTGCCTTTAAACGGCAGGGCGTAAATGCCGTTGACGTTCAGGTTATGCCGGACGTCAAAGTTACAATTTTCGTAGTCGTAGGACTGGTTGTAGCTGTCCGTCTGCAACTGCGAAAACTCCTCAAGGCTGGTCGCAAAGGAGCCGTCGTCGATACAGTGTGAGTAGGTGTAGTTGACCTGGGCGGAAAGCGACCGCGAGAACTGATGGTTCAAGCCCACTTCCAAGGCGTTGAAGCTGGATGCAGCCGTCGGGGCCTCCGTAACCATTTCTCCGAACACCGGGTTCAGTCTGTCTAGCACGACTTGTGAGCCGTTCGAAAAGCTGTATGGGAACCTAACGCCGCTGCCGTAACAAGTGGCCTGAGGGTGCGCATACGTGGGAAACGCCTCGACGCATGAGTTGGGGTCGGTATAGACGCCGTTGTTGGTATTGACCGTATAGGTGGCATTGGAAGCAGTCGGATAGGACTTCGGGACTTGCGGCAATGCAGTGCAATCGGTCGTGGGTGCTCCGGCGCTTGTCAAGCACTCCGGCGGGTTGATGTCCCGCTGGTTCCAGATGTGACGCGCGACAGAACCAACGTAGCTGACCGTGAGGACAGTACCCGGTGTTAACTGCTGCTGGACGTCAAAGTTGTACTGCAGCGTGTAAGGCGACCCCGAGTCGTCCTGATACGTTACGCCAGCATACTCGCTGGGCTGCGGGCAGAGACCGGGGATGCACGTAGACCCGGCCGCGAATGCGTCCGGGAACGCAGGGAAATAGAGCAAAAAGTTAGATGCCGGCGGCGTGGAGCCAAACCCGGACTGGTAAATTCGAGCGGCGGTGGGGTCGTCGAAGACGCCAAAGCCGCCACGGATGGCAGTCTTGTTACTTTTGAACGGGGAATAAGCGAAGCCGAACCGCGGCTCCCAGTTGTGAGAGTTGGGATTGCTGGCGAACGCGTGCTTCACCGGCGAGTAGTATTGTAGAGAGCAATCTGCCTGGGCCAGGAGCGAAGATCCCGGTCCAATGGCGTAATTTGGTGACGCCGGATTAGCACATGAGGGCGTTGGAGCCACGGGTCCGGTTGGCGGCAGGAACGAGCCGGTGAGCACGGTCAACGGCTGGTTGCCGCCCGACCATCCGACGGGGTTTGTTCCATAGTCATAGCGTATGCCGAGGTTCAAGGTCAACTGAGAGGTGACTCTCCAGTCGTCTTGAAAGTAAGGCGCGATGTCGATTTCCCGGAAATAGCGGTTCGCATCGGCAAGTCCCGGCGGGTCAGCATAACCCAAGAACGGAGAGGCTTGAAGAAAGGGTGTCTCGGCGTTATTTGGCGAGGCGAAGTTAAGAAAGAGAATGTAATCCTCGCCGGCAGAATAGGATTCCTGGCGCGCGTTCACTTGAACCCTTGTTACCACGCCGCCGATCTTGAGGGTGTGAGATCCATGCGTCCAAGATAGATCGTCGCCGCCGCTGAATTTGTTCATGAAAATATTCGGGCGGTTCGGATCCGGGCCGACGGGAGCCGCTCCAGGGAACCCGATGGAACCATCTTCGCGCCCTGGCTCGCTGTATGCGGTTCGCACGAAGTCAAGAGGATCGGTGGAGAAACTCGGACCGCCGTTAGCGGCCGAGTATGTGGACGCCGCGGATATCTGGGAAGGAGATAGGCCGAGCTCCGTGTACATGCTTTCATTGGTACGAACCACACCGAAACGAAGTACGTTGACCATCGTGGGAGAGATGATGTGGTTTTCTGCCAGGGTGAAATACTGGTTCCTGGTGTAGTCGGTCTCCGGGAAGATGCCCAGCGTGTCCTGGTCCCCGTTAAGGACATTAGCGTGATCGAGCACGTAGCGGCCAAACAGCGAGTCACTTGGGCCAATGTTATAGTCAATTCGACCTAGGACGTAGTTCTCGTTGTTCACCACCGCCGGAGCCGTGGAGACATAGCTATAGCCTCCGAAGTCCGTGCCTTCCGGAAAGATGACCGTTGGTGGGTTGATCCCCGCTGGCCCGTAAGCTTTTGGCTCCGCATAGGGTCTGCACTGTTTGCACAGGCTGTAAATCGATGAAATCTCCTGTATCTGGGTGTTGGCGCCCGCCACGGGGAGGATCGGATCGTTCGCACCACCAACGGCCACTGGGGTCGTCCCGCCAGCTGCTTGCGACCCGGCCGGAATGCCGGGGCAGGTGCCGGATGCCGGAGCGGTATTTGCCGCGTTTCCGTATATGTCGTAACAAGGCAGCATGCCTGCAGCAACATACGGCTCAGGTACCTCGAGACTTCCAATGGTGATGGCTTGGCTGTTTCGAAGGCCTTCGAAATTTCCGAAGAAAAACAGCTTGTCCTTTTTGATAGGGCCCCCGATGTCTCCGCCGAATTGATTTTGACGGAAAGGCGGCGGCGATTTCAAATCGGCCAATTTGTCAGAAATGTCCAATGCATCCAAATCGCTGTTGCGGAAATATTCGTACACACCGCCGTGAAAATCGTTAGTGCCGGACTTGGAAACCTCGCTAATGACGCCATTACCGGCGTATTGCGCGTTCCCATTGCTGGTGATCACTTGGAATTGCGAGATCGACGAGATGCCGAGTTCCGTTCCGGCGTAACCGGAGCCGATACCGTGCTCCCAGAAGTCGCGGATGTCCGTGCCGTCGAGCAGAAACATCTGGCCGGTCGGCCTCCCGCCGGAAATCGAATAGTTATCTTGCATGCCGTACATGCGGCCAGTGACAAAGTTGAGGGTCGGGGCCATAGCAACAACGCCCGGCGTAAGCGTCAACAGCTGCTCGATATTGCGACCGTTCAAGGGAAGGTTTGCCACTTGCGTCGGAGAGACGAGGTTTGAGACTGAGCTGGTCACGGTCTGGACCTGCGCGGCGTTGGCCTCGACGTTGACGGTCTGAGAAACCTGGCCGACCGGAAGCGAGACATTGGCAACCACAGTGCTGCCGACGGTGAGGGTCACGCCGCCCTTCACGACGGTCTGAAATCCGGATTGAGACGCGGTAACGCTGTAGGTGCCGACAGTCAGATCGGGAACGCTATAGAATCCCTGTGCGTTGGTAGTCGTTGCGTGCGCTACGTTGGTTTCGGTATTGGTTACGGTAATCTTGGCGCCAGCGACCGCGGCACCGGATGGATCCGTAGTCGTGCCGGTAATTGTCGCGGTCTGAGCCTGCGCCCAAACACGACCGCCGGTTATTAAGAAAACCGATAAAATCGCAACGGAGAAAAATAGCCGCGAACACCTGTGCATGAAGCCATACTTCGACATTAACCACCCTCCCCTTTTCCCATACCCTCTATATCACGTGCGTCGGGCCCCGCAGACCACCACCTGCGGCAGCTAAAAACGCACCATTAGTAGCCAAGGTATTACTACCCGTCTCACATGTTTGTCAAGCGAAAACTGTATACAACCTTGTACAGTGTTTTCCATTTCCGTGCTTTTTCGCGCACTTTTCTGAAACTATATCCACGCTTCGCGAATCTTAAGCATCGGTAGCCCTTAGGCTTGGCCATTATTCGGCACCGAATTCCGCCGCCGAGTTAAATGCATTCACTCCGCGGCCGCATACAATCGAACTTCCGCACAGGGTGGGTTGCGGCAGGATCGGACGTTACTGCAATATTGGCGGAGCGATTAGTTGAAAAGAGGTGATCAGATGGATATTAAACGGCGAACGCTATTATCCCTGCTCGGTATATCTCCCGCGATTCTAGCGGGCGCGACGAGCGCGGCAGGCGCCGCGGCTCGCGGAGAAAAGACGGCTGCGGGCTCGGCAGGCGACCAAACAGTGGAGGGTTTGAATCCGCGGGGCATTCCTCCCGCCGTTAAGTTGTTTTCCATGGCGCCACGCCTCAAGACCCTCGACGGCAAAACCGTATACCTGATTTCCGACGGCTTTCCGGGCGCGGATACATTCTTGAACGAGATCAAGATCTGGTTCTCCAAGCACATGCCCAGCGTGAAGACGATCTATCGCCTGAAAGCTGGAGGGTTTGCGGCGGACGATCCCAAGCTCAATGCGGAGGTAAAGGCCAACGGCAACGCCGTGATCATGGCCATCGGACATTGAAGCACGTGCACTCCAGCGACCGTGAGTCACTGCATAGAATACGAGAAGATGGGAATCCCGACGGCTCCGATGGTCACCATCGCGTTTCATAACCTCGCAGAGAACACCGCGCAGAACGACGGTATGCCGAGTCTTCGGGTCTGCTACACGCCGCATCCCGTGTGGGGCAAGACGCCCGAGCAAATGTACGCGTACCTCGAAGGCGACGATCCGGTCACGCACAAGCCGCTGATGCCGGAAGTAATCGACGCGCTAACGAAGCCTCTCACTGCAGCGAACCAGAAAACGGGGTCGTTCACCCCGTCGGTCGGTCCTGCGACGTTCTCCGGCACCTTGGACGGCCTGCAGAAATATTACATGAACAACGGCATGACCGATTTCATGACCATCGTTATCCCGACGGAAGACAAGGTGGATGCGATGCTCAAGGCCACCAGCCATCATCCGGACGAGATGGTAGGTGAATTGACACCGGCGCGGGGTTTATATCCCAACTGGAAATTTACGGTAAAGCACGTGGCGATCAGTTGCGTGATGGCCGGATGCGATCCATCGTATTTTCCGGTGGTGCTGGCGATCGCGTCCAGCGGGCTCCCATCGCTTTCCAGCTCGACGAATTCATTCGCGACGGCCGCAGTGATCAACGGGCCTATTCGCGACAAGCTTAATATGAACTACGGCATCGGAGCCATGGGGCCGTTTTCGGACGTGAACGCATCGATCGGTCGCGCCTGGACAATGGTTTCCAAAAACTGCGGAAACTGCGGCCAAGCGGGCCAGACGTACCTTGGCACGCAGGGCAACGTGGTCAGCTTCAACAATCTGATTATCCCCGAAAACGAGAAAGACAGTCCATGGACGCCTTTCCACGTGCAGAAAGGATTCAAGGCCAGCGACAACATCGTGAGCGTCTTCTTTGGATACGGCATTGCGCAGGGGCAGGGCGGCCTTGGCAGTGCGGTGAAGCCCGTGCCGGCATTCGATGACGGCTTAGTGTCCAACTTTGCGCCGATGACCTCGATCTTCGGCGCGTTGGGAGTGCTCGATCCGCTGGTGGCGAATGCGCTCGTCAGCCGAGGGCACAAGACGAAGGAAGAGCTGTCCGATTGGCTGCAGAAACATTCGACCCTCACCGTGAAAGACGCAAAAACGATGCTCTTCACGGGCGGAATGTCGTTGCGCGGCCCGCAGGCAGCCAACCTGAAAGATGACGACCTGATTCCGCATTGGCCACGGCCGGAGATGATCAATATGGTGGTCGTGGGCGGAGAGACGAATCCGTACTATCAGGTGGCAAATATGAGCTACCTAAGGAGCGTTTCGATCGACAAATGGACCTAGGTTCTTGCCTATACTTCCGGCCCCGAACCGTATCTCCGCAACCTGATCGTCGCGAGCGGACGCCATTTATGCCTGGCGTCCGCTCGCGAAATCACCGCCCGCAAATTGCAGTTTCCACCCGATTAGAAGCTGTTCTCCCCATCCCCATAATCTCACCATAGGCGTCCGAGGCGCCCATTTTGGGCAAGTTGCACGTCAGTTAGCTTCCATTACAGATCGACGCATCGCGCGGACTTCTAGAAATTGCGTTCGGTCCGCCGCGTGCGACGCAGACCTATCGGCTTGCGACCTCAGCTCCACAGGTGCCGACACGAATGTGCGCGGAATTGAAAAAGAACGAACATACGGCGTCGCCCGCCGCGCCCGAAGTGATGAAAAAGCGCATCGAGGAGCAGCAGGTTCAGAAGCGCGTGGCGATCAGCGCGCATGTGGTGCACGAAACGATCCGGCGCGAAGGCGATGAGGAACTGCAGCGTTCCTCGTCCGCGCTGGCTTGGTCCGGATTCGCAGCCGGGCTTTCGATGGGATTTTCGCTGATCGCCGAGGGACTGTTGGCTGCCTATCTGCCAAACGAACCATGGGCGCCGCTCGCGTCCAAGTTGGGATACAGCGTGGGCTTCCTGATCGTTGTGCTGGGCCGTCAGCAACTTTTCACCGAAACCACGCTGACGGCTGTCCTGCCGCTCTTTTCCAGGCGCGATCTACGAACGGCCCTGGGGACGCTCCGGCTCTGGGGCATCGTTCTGGGAGCCAACATCGTGGGCGCTTATTTATTCGCGTGGACCGTCGGACGGGTCCCCATATTTTCTCCCCACATCTACGACTCGATGATCGAGATTAGTCGCGGCGGCGCGCAGGGAGGATGGGGCGTGATCTTCGTGAGGGCGATTTTTGCCGGATGGCTGATCGCACTGATGGTCTGGCTGCTGCCCGCAGCCGAATCGGCGCGCGTGAGCATCATTATTATTCTCACCTACATAATCGGGCTGGGCGGTTTCAACCACGTGATCGCGGGATCGGTGAAGATGCTGTTTCTCGTTGTGCGCGGGGCCGCAACATGGCACGAGTTCTTCCTGAACTTTTTTCTGCCCACGCTTGTAGGAAATATCGTCGGAGGCGTTTCGCTCGTGGCGTTTCTGGGACATGCGCAGGTGGTCGCTGGCAACGACGACTGAAGAAATTGCACCCGAGAGCTCGCGCAAGTTCGGGTACCCGCCGGAGACTCAGCTGAGCGCCAATGCAGTTGGATTCACTGTGAGTATTACGGGCTTGGGCCAGAGGTAATGGACTTTCTTAGTTTTGCGCCAGGTGAATACCCGGTTGAGAGTCCGAGGTGAGAACCGGTACATTTCGCGCTGAGGCGCGGGTAGCGTCTACTACTTTCAACGCAATCTAAAACCCCGGGGGGATGAGCAGCCATGCACGCACAATCCGAGGCACGAAAAAGGGTCGAGTCGATCGACCAGTTCATGAACAGGGTCGAAACGGTAGCCGATCCGGACGTTCAGGAGCTTTTGAGACAGTTGGTGCAATCGATGATGGCGTTTCACAGCAAGGCAATCGAACGAATGCTGGAGATCACGCGCGGAGCGGACCAGGGCGGCAACCAACTGATCGAAGAATTTGGTCGTGACGAGTGTGTTCGAAATCTGCTGCTGCTCTATGGCGCGCATCCCATGGATTTGCGAACGCGCGTGGCAGAGGAGATCGAAAAGCTCCGTCCGAATCTTCGATCCCACGGGGGCGACGTGAAATTGCTGGAGGTAAACGACTCGGGAAACGTCACGCTGCGACTCATCGGTAATGGAGAGCAGCACAGACTCACGGCGGCCAAGCTGCGGTCAGCCATCGAAGAAGCAATCTACAACGGCGCACCCGATGTGACACTGGTATCTTTTGAAGGCGCCGTTTCGAGTCGGATCGCCGGCGACTAAACCTTCGCGCGCATGGCTGGCCGCGGTTCGTTGCACCAACTGGCTGATCTGTGGCTAAAGTCGATACATCGCAAACTGGAATTCAGAATGTCACCCAGCGAAATACTTTCGCGGAGAGAGTAAGGAACATTCCTTCGGATTCGCAGCGCGTGGAAAGCACGTAGCACTTCGTCACTTTTCCAGTTTTCTCGGAAGCGAGGTACATCGCTAGGCTCGATCGCTTGGATGCATCGTCGATCGAAAGCCGCGTCACGTCATCGGCGATCACCACGTATTCCGCTTCGCACGCGTGCGAAAGTTCGTCGTAGTGCGTACCGAACAGACTGCCGCCCTTCAGGCCCAAGCTATCGAAGTATTTCTTCCCCGTTTGATCGCACGCCTTTTGTTGCGCCGATTCGGGTGGACGCTTGGATTGCGCAGCCACAGGATGGGTACAGACGATCAGAAAAGCGATTGCCGCGATCGCCAATTTGACTGCAAATGTTCGCATTGCGTGCCTCTCGTATAGCACACGCAGGTTAATTCAGCGCAGTGAGGAGTTCAAGTTTCGTGGCGCCGTTCTTCAGATGCGTTGGAGTCTTATGCAGCGTACTGGGTAGCTCCTCGGCTGCACATTACAATTTTTCGATGCCGGGAATCGATGTTTTCGATATCCCTCGTTGATGCGCCTCGCTTCGGCCATGCGGCGGCGGTGAGCCTATAGCCGCAAATCGCGCATACAAAAAACGGGCGAACCGTTCCAGGCTCGCCCGTCTCGTTTCTTCTCCGATGCTGCAGCGTCCCGCAAATCGCCGTGCGGGGCTATTACCTGACCGAAGTCGCCTTCTCCGGACGGTAATGCTCGCGCGCCACTTCCGAGTACGGAACGGGGCTGACCACCGCGCGGATTTCCGTCTGCACGTGCGGCTCAACGGTCGGCTTCGACGAGCCCCCGCCTTCCTCGCCCCACACGAAAGTAACTTCCGTGCCCGGCACGGCGCAGTCCTTATCGACGATCGCCAGCGTGAGCATCCTGCCTTCGTTCGAGCTATAGCCCACCCACGTGGACACTCCGACCGTCTTGCCGTCGCGCGTTACTTTGTCAAACGGGGTGGTGGAATACACGGCGGACGGGAAATCGAAATATTTCGCGCGCCCGGTCTTTTTGAACATGGTCGAAATCGCCGCGGCCACATCTTCACTGTTGAGCGCCAGAGTCACTTTCTGGCGTGGAGGATTCGCAGCGATCTTTTCGAGCGCCGCGCGACCGATGAAATCGTGATCGAATTTCACGATGTAGCCGTAGCCCAGGTCGTATGGCGTCAGGTAATAGTCTTCGACATTGTTCGAATAGAAGCTGCCGCCCAGCGACGATACAGCTTCGAACCCTGTGGCCGGCAGCCACTGGCGGTACTCTTTCATCTTCTCGCCGCTATATACCGCTGGCATCGGCGAGGGAATCCATCCCGATTCCAAGGTATTCGAAGAATAGGCGCGCGCACCCACCAGTCGCAGTCCGAATTCTTTGCCGGCCTCGACAATTGCGGCCTTTACTGCCTCGCCGTCCGCCCAAGGTCCGAAAATTTCCCAGCCCGGCTGGCCCACCATTCCATGCCGCAGCGCCTTCACTTGTTTCCCGGCGATCGTCACCGTGGCCATGTTGAAAAACTTCAGATCCGGCGCAGGCTTGCCGAGCACTTTTTCGATCAGTTTCATCGCATTCGGGCCCTGCACCTGGAACCGATACGCCTTGCGGCTCGTGTCGCCCCCTCGCACAGCAGAGCGTTCGTCGCGCTCGAGCTTTACGTTGTACTTGCCCTTCTCAGCGTGGAATTGCAGCCAATTGTGAATCGGGGGACGGCCAACCAGGTTAAACAAATCCTTTTCCAGATAGAATAGGATGACGTCGCCGATCACATAACCATCGTAGTTGCACGCGACGAACTGCTTGGCCTTGTCCGGCACGAATCCCTTGAAGCTGTTCACGCCCAGGTCCGACAGCAGTCGAAGCCCGTCAGGCCCTTTCACGTACATATCCGTCATGTGATACGACTGATTGAACAGTACGCAGCTGTGTTGCCACGCTTGCTGTTCATCCCGCCAGTTTGTGTACTCCGCCGGCACCACCGGATAAACATGCGCGCCGATTTGCGCATTTCGCAGCATCTTTACCGGGTTTCCGGCGGCCTGTACCATGTCCTCTAAGCTCTTGCCCACAGGTTCGTCTCCTTTTGGTCTGAAAAAGTGCTAATCCTCTCAGTGCAAAATCTCCGCAGCAGCTCGATGGCTGCTGAAACCGAATCTATTTTCTCCGTGCGTATTCGTCGTTCACGGAATGTCGCGATCGATCGCGCCTGTTCGCGGAAAAACTTACGCGCACTTCGCCCTGCACGCACGCCCGCGTGCCATAATGTGTGCAATCGTATACAGAAACGGCGTCCCGGACAACTGAAATTAATGCCCATGAGATTGATGTCGTGGCAACGAACTCGATCGCACAAACGGGCTAACAGCGAATCCCTTCCTCACAGCCGGGCGAACCAAGCGGCCAGCGCCGCCGTCACTTCTTCCGGCCGTTCCATCGGCGCCATGTGTCCGCATCGCTCGATGATTTTCAACTCGCTGCCCGCAATTCGCGACGCAATCTCCTCATGCTGCGCCACCGGGCTCCACGTATCTTCGCGCCCGCACAGCGCCAGCGTCGGACAACGAATCGTCCCAAGCACCGGAGTGGCGTCGGGCCGGTTCAGCAGCGCGCAAACTTGCGTTCGGTAAATTTCCGGCGTCTTGCGGCCAAACATCTCCAAGATCGAGCCAGTCAGCGCGGTGTCCGTCAGCCGGTCCGGATGAATGATCTTCGGCATCCAGCTCCGGCCCATCGCACGCATCCCCTGCCATTGGGCGATCTCTACAAGCGCCATCCGTTCCGAGTGCTCGCGCTCGCCAGCCCCTCCCTCCGCTCTCGGACGGTACGCCGTATCCAAAAGCGCCAGTCCCTTCACGCGACCTGGCGCGCTTCGATAAATCTCATACGCCACGCGTCCGCCCATTGAGTGCCCAGCGACCGTGAATTCCTCGGGCATTCCGCGCAACGCCGCGCGCGCCATCTTTTCGATCGAATCGCTCGTTCCGTAATCCGCCGCGCAGGTGGTGGTGATCGTGGCAAAGTGGCGCACCTGATGCGCCCATACCTCCGCATCGCACGCCAGTCCGGGAAGAAATAAAAGCTGCGGCTTAGCCAACTTCAGACCTCGAGCGACAGAAAACAATTGGTCGTTCGTGGGACGCGGAAGATCTCATAGAGGAGAATGCTGCGGTAAAGCCTACTGTTGAAGTCTGCCAATCGAAGCAGCGGGCGCGCGCGATGCGCAAAGCGCCTATCTACACAAAAAGAGAAAGTCGTAGCCCGGAAGATGGGGGTGGGCCTTCTCCCGGGCCTCGGGGTGGTCACCGTCCATTTCTGGTTTGGGTGCCTTCCGTTCGCGAGTGTATACACTAGAATCCATTTCGATTGCAACAGTGTTTTTTCGCCGCCCTGTCCGCCTCACGAGCACTCCTTCTTCCCTTTCAAAACCCATATAACTCCAAGCAAAATCGACGTTCCGAAAAAATCAAAGAGCAGGAATCGAAGCTTTCGCTGGCCCGAACAAATGTATACAACGCGCCGAAATTTCAGCCCGCGTGCGCCGCTTCGCGCTGGTAATCCGCAAATCCCCGGCCCGATTCCGCTAGTTCCTTGAGCAACGGCGCTGGCCTCCAGATCGCTCCATGCTGCCGTTGAAATTCGCTAACCCGCTCGTACACTTTTTTCAGTCCCACGGCATCGGCGTACCACATCGGCCCGCCTCGAAACGCCGGGAATCCGTATCCATTCGCATAAATCGTGTCGAGATCACCCGCGCGCAATGCGATGCCGTCGTCCAGAATCTGCGCGCCCTCATTCACCAGCCGGCAGACGCAGCGGTCCACGATTTCTTCCGCCGAAATTTTCCGCTGCGGCACACCGGCCTCGATAGACCACTTGCGCACCAACGCCGTCACTTCCGGATCGACCGTTGCTCGCCTGTCGTCGCCATATTTGTACCAACCCATGCCGTTTTTCTGCCCCAGCCGTCCCATCTCGCACAGCTTCGATTCCACGAACGTCTCGCGCTCGCCCGGCTTTCGCGCGTGCCGGCGCTCTTGACGAACCCGGTACGCCACATCCAGCCCGCCCAAATCGCTTACCGCCAGCGGACCCATCGCCATTCCCCAACTGGTGAGCGCCGCATCCACTTCTTCCGGCGTTGCTCCTTCCTCCACCAGGAATTGCGCCTCTGTCAAATACGGCATGAACATCCGGTTGCCCGCGAATCCCCAGCAGTTCCTAACCAGAACTGCCACCTTGCCGATTTTTTTCGCCGACTGCATGCACGTGGCGATCGCTTCCTTGCCGGTCCGCTTCCCGCGCACCAATTCCAACAGCCGCATCACGTTCGCTGGACTGAAAAAATGCGTCCCGATCACGCTCTCCGGACGCGTGGTCGTCGCGGCAATCTCATCGAGATCGAGCGTGGACGTATTGCTCGCCAAAATCGCGCCCGGCTTGCAAACCCTATTCAGCTCCGCGAAAATTTCCTTCTTCAGCGCCAGGTTCTCGAACACCGCCTCGATCACCAGATCAGCGTCCGCGAAACTTGCATACTTCAAAGTCGGTGTGATCAGCTTCTGCCGTTCGTTCACCGAATCCTGCGTGAACCGCCCACGCTGCACCGAAATCGCGTAGTTCTTCTGAATGTTGGCCAGTCCGCGATCCAGCGCCGCCTGGTCCGCATCCTTCATCATCACCGGAACACCGGCGTTCGCGAACACCATCGCGATCGCCGCGCCCATCGTCCCCGCGCCTACGATTCCAACCGACTTCACCAGCAGCACCGGCGTTTCCTTGGGCACGTCCGGAATTTTCGCCACTTCGCGCTCGGCAAAAAAAACGTGAATCAGCGCCTTCGACTGCTCCGAATAGAGGCACTGGTCGAAAAGCCGCGCCTCCTCCTCGCATCCCTTATCGAACGGCATCTTCGTTGTCGCTTCAATCGCGTCAATGGCAGCCAGCGGCGCGGGCAATCCGCGCTGCTTTTTGCGGACGTTCTCTCGCGCCGCCGCGAATATGCCGGCGTTTTCCGCCGCGCTTCCCAGTTTCCCGTTGCGCTCGCGCGTTTTCGGCGCGGGCTTGCCGGCCACTTCTCGCGCGAACGCCGTAGCGCCCGCCAGCAAATCTCCTTCGATTAATTTGTCCACGATGCCCGCTTCAAGCGCTTCCGGCGCCTTGATCGACTTGCCCATGGCGCACATTTCCACGGCCTTCGCCACGCCCGCCAATCGCGGCAACCGCTGCGTCCCGCCCGCGCCTGGAATGATGCCCAAATTCACTTCCGGCTGGCCAACGCGCGCATCGGGAGACGCGACGCGGTAATGGCACGCCATCGCAATCTCCAACCCGCCGCCCAACGCATTACCGTGAATCGCCACCACCACCGGCACCCGGCAATCTTCGATCCGCAGCAGCACGGGCAAGAAATTCGACCGCGGAACCTTGCCCGAAGTCATCTTCACGAACTCATTGATGTCCGCGCCGGCGATAAACGTTTTCCCCGCGCCGATCAACACCGCCGCGTTCACAGACGTGTCGCTATTTATTTGCTCGATCGCGCTGCTGATCCCCTCCTCCACCGCCGGGCTGATGGCGTTCACCGGAGGATTATCAATCGTGATGATCGCAACTTCTTTGTCTCTGCTGACTCGTACCTGTT
>JBAWEZ010000007.1:0-1596 GCA_049591475.1 Candidatus Acidiferrales bacterium | reverse complement strand
TGATGTCACCAGCGATAAAGGCGAAGATTTCCGCATCGGCGAAGAAGCGATGGGCGAAAATCAAGGCAGGCGCGAGGAAGTCTGCGGGCTAAAACCGGGTACCGATGTTAACCGACGCTATTCCTCGCAATAAAACGAGGCACAAACTTTTCCTCGACAGTGATCGACTGGAGACCCTACCGTTGCCATCGAGGGCGAACTGACGGCACTCGCTGCAAGGATCGAAACGGGAATGAAAGCGGGGAGACCAAGGGATGTGCACGCAGCCTCTGACGAATTCCTGAGCGCCTCCTGCGACTTCTACCGAGTGCGGCGATGCCCCTTTCGCGTGCTCGCCGCGCGACCATTGAGGGTGCGGGAATATTCCACGAGCGAGCTTTTCGGCGATTATCACCCGGACACGAACGCGGTCCGGGTCTGGATGCGAACCGCCGTGCGGAAGGAAGTCACGTCCTTCGGGACATTCCTGAGCACGCTCTGCCACGAGTTTTGCCACCATCTGGACTTCCACAGGTTCGCCTTCGGAGATTCTTGGCATACTCGCGGATTCTATAGCCGGACCGCCGTTCTTTATCACCACGCGAGAGGGACGCCGCCGAAGAGGCTGGTCTGGGTGCCGATAGCTCGCGGGCGGTGGAGGATCGACTGGCAGCGGACGAATCGGAGCAGCCATCTGTCATAGCCCCATACCTCGGGCAGATCGCTGCACTTCTGCATTGCGACGGAATATCGGTTCACTTTCTCAAACGGCAGCAGCGGCTAATAAGGACAATTAAAGAGAGCAAGGCACAACGTAAGAAACCACAGGGGATTCGCGCCCCCGTCCTCAACAACGAGCTTGCCGGCAACTGGGAATTGGGTCCAATTGGTAGTCAATCGATTTCGACTTCATCACCAACATGAAGCAAGTCGAAAAGCTCGATAATGTCCTTATTACTTACGCGAATGCAGCCATGCGACACAGGGTATCCCAAGTCATTTTCGTGATTTGTGCCGTGGACGTATATGTGGCGTCCTAAGGTATTCGCGTTTTGAGATTCCTTACCGGCGAGCCAGAGAATACGGGTAAGAACCAAATCTTCTTTAGACGACAGCAACGGACTAGACTCAGCTTGACTCCAAATCTGTCCCGTTGGTTCCCGGTTGCTCAACACAGCGCCCTCACGGAGATCGAAGCCAATCTTTTCTGCGATTGTTAACTTGCCGTAAGGAGTGCAATTGCTATCCGCAGAGCAACCGAGTCCGTTAGCCGCTGTCGATACTCTGTAACGACGAACAACGTCTTCATTCTCGTACAGAAGAGCTATTTGTTCGGCCGAATGGACAACCAGCTTACGAGCCACACGTCGGATCATTGTTTCTGCTTGTCCGCACATTCGTTTCATACCGGCCGTGCGCCATGCGGTTCGCCCCGCATTTTTGTTTTGCGGCGCACCCGTCGTTACCGCGCCTTCAAATAATAGCCGGGCCGGGCGCGAACGAGAACGCTGGGGCGGGCGACTGTGACCCGAATTACGTGAAGGCCGGGTGGGCTTCCAGAGGGCGGCTTGAAGCTGAGGATGTACTGCGCATGAAGCTCGGCACCGATTCTGTCGA
>JBAWEZ010000006.1:0-12057 GCA_049591475.1 Candidatus Acidiferrales bacterium | reverse complement strand
CCTCCCAAGACCGGAAAGTTTTTACCGCCAGCACCACGCCCACGATTCCCGTGCAGAAGAGGTAAACGACCGCCAGTCCCGCGCTGCCCCAAGCCTGCACGACAACCAGCGCAAACAAAAGGGTCAGCGTGGCCACTACGATCGACTGCACCAGGAAAGGCTCGCGCTTAAAGGATCGCAAATAGATTGCCATGGTTTGCACAGCAAAACGCCCTCCGGTTCCAAGAATGAGCACACCAAAAATCCAAGGCGCCACCATTCGAGCGGCCAGCTTCGGAAAGAAGTAGTGCAATCCGATGACGCCCGCCTCGCATGCCACGGACATTCCGATGAGCACCGCAGACGACTGCCGAAAAGTTCGAAAGAAAAAGTCGCGAAGCTCCAAAAGCCGCCCGCTGCTTACCATCTGCCCGAATGGAGAGGCTTTCGTTGCGGTCCACGCCAGTGCAAGGATTGAAAGATAGCTGACAATGCTAAGTGACATGCCCATCCGTCCGGCTTCCACAGGCCCCCGGAAGGCGAAGAGCAGCGGAGTGAACACTTGCATCGTGAAGTAGGCGCACAGCCAGCTCACGGCGATCTGCCATTGAAACGACCAAACTTCCCGTCGCCAGGAAACGGCCTGATTGCCGGCCTCATAGCGCAAGAGCCCAAGCAAGAGGCGTCGCCGCGTCCAGATAAAAATCGCTGCGACCCCCGCATATCCGACCATGATCATCGCCGGCGCGTAGAGGCCGTGGCCCGTAGCGAGCGAAGTCCACGACATCGCGATAATGGCCAGGGATTGCCAGAATCTTGCATTGGCGACCTCGCGCACCTGGCCGCAGCCCTCCAAGAACGAAAAAAGAGGATCCAGCAGGAACATCAGCACGCACGCGCATACCGCTACGATCCACGGGCCTAACCATGCCACGTGCGTCCCGCGGTCGCGGAGAGAAAAGAAGAACATGCCGCCGGGCAGTAGTACAACCCACATCACGGCTGCAGCCGCCGCATACCATCGAAGCGTTTTCTGCAGAATCGAGGCTAGCCTGGCGTGAGCGATCGGATCGCCCTCGATGTCGCCGTTCGCATGGAGAACCAAATGAATGCGTTCGTGCGCTGCCATTTGCAGCACCACAAACGAAAACCCCAGCTCGAACACCGTCTGCAGCGCCACGAGCCCAAGAATCGTGTAGTAGTAGCCTTGTTCGACAGGGCTAAGGAAGTGGACGATCAGCAGCACCGTCCCCGCGCTGCCCACCATTTGAAATACGCGCGCGAGCACCGTATACGCAACTGCGCCATCCAATCCAAGAATATGTTTTAGGCGCAAGATGGCGCTATCGCTCACAACGAGCTTCCTTCCCCTATTAACAGCTGGCCCCGACGCCCCACGGGCGTCTTGTTTAGGCCCGAACGTTTCGACTGATCGTGGACCGTTTCGCTATCAAATCGCCCGCACACGCGCGTCAGCCAGCTAGAGACGTTTCGCGGATCGTATCGGCCGAGTTTCGCATTCTGACAGGTTCGTTTCTGTACAGGGTCTTGTCCGCTAACATCCCTTTATAGGCTGCCCGCAGAATCGCGAAGCAAAGTTTCGGGTTCATAGCTACTAATCTCGCAACATAAAATCCTATGAACGTCGCTTTGAACCTGGCGTATTCCCTAATCATGACAATCTTGTTCACGACGTCCTTTTCCACTCGCAGCGGCCCATGATTGGTCATTCGCCGGCTGGAGCGGTTACAGTCGTGAATCAGGCAAAATTGAGGGGAGTAAAGGATCTTTCCGATTTTGGACGAGATCGATAGGGTGTAATAAGTATCGTCGCTGTAAATAAAGAATTGCTTCGACACGATTCCAACCGACGCGACGGTGTCATTCCGCAGCAGAAGTCCGGTAAAACTTGCGAAGTCGACTAAGCATTCCTTGGAGGACTCGGACACATGGAAATCGCGGCCCGCGTAAGAAAAGGGACTTTTGTTTAGAACGTTAATTCCCGGTCTGTTCATTTCGCAGAGCTTGCCGTCTGGATACGTCACCTTCAGTGCGCAGGCCGGAACATTCGTTTGAGAAAGATTGCGTAAATGGCAGATCAAATCGTCGAAGCTGAACGAAGGATACGCATCGTCGTCGAGCAAAAGCAGCCATCGGTGATCTGTGGACTCCACGAAATACCGAATGATTGCGTTGAATCCACCGCTTGACCCTTCATTTCTCTCTAGGAAGATCTTGCGAATCGACGGTTGCTGATCCAGGTACTCTCGCGTTCCGTCGGTCGAGCCGCTGTCCAGCACGAGGACGTGCGGAAATCCGCGGCCTCGGCACTCTTCCAGCGCCCTTTTCAACTTTCCTTTCCGATTCAATGTAACGATGCCCACCAAAAGAGTGTCCGCTTTGACCAAATCTCCTCGATTGGGCACCGCCTGATCGCATTGAATCGGTGACTGGTGCCCGGGCGATGTCATAGGCCCGGCCCGAAAAAAAGGAAGTCATGAGTGCCGTCGTCGACGCTCCCGTTGGCAATCCAGCGGCGAATATTTTCGGGCCCCACCGGGTCTCGGCTTTCATTCAGCTTCTTGCACTCGTACCCGTGCCTCCAGAACACCTCGAATGCCTCGGCAAATCGCCTATTGGTGCCTCCCGGGATTGTTTCCACGTCCAACAAAATCTCGACCATCCAAGTCGGCTTAGGGTCCAAATCCAAAGTTCGTTCGGCGCCAGCCAGCACGTCGAGTTCGAAACCTTCCACGTCCATCTTGATTAGCAATCTGCGCCTACGGAATCGCTCAGCGACCATTGTGTCTAAGTTGGTAACCGGAACTATCGTGAAGCGGCCCTTCTCCGCTTGCGCCCAGCCGGGCACGAATGACGAAATTCCGCCGAATCCGTACAGGCGATTTAGGCCGGGCTGCTTTGCCAGTCCCAGCGGGAATACCTCCACGCCCTGAAACTTGTTTCCCCAAAGGTTCCGATAGAGGTACTTCAGATTTCGCGGCGAAGGCTCAAAGGCGAGAACCTGCTTCCCGCGACTAGCCGCTAAGCACGAATAGAAGCCGACATTTGCTCCGATATCGATCACCGTTTCGTGGCTCTCGATCATCTCAAGCAACGCGCTCGCCCCGAATATTTCAAAGTCATCGCGGGCCATCAGCGGATCTCCGGCCAAAGTGAAGCCGTATCGAGTCGGCTTTGCCTCGCCCCCCACCGCAAGGTCACGGGCGCAGCGATAAAGAAGCCCGAGCGAGGGAGCGAACGTATCAACAGGCTTACGTAATTTCGAGAGAAATTGAGAAGTCGCTTTCGGCCCTTTCGTGTCTACTGAAGCCATGCTGCCTTCCCTTGCACGCGCTGCCCTACCCCAGCCTGCGCAGACGCGAGCCACGCGAGCCAAAGCGCAAGCAGCGTAGCAAGCACCAAGCTTGGGACTCGTTCGTAGACGTACCCCAGATTGCCCCTTGGCGCAAACAGAGCGCGCGACAAGCACTCAGCCCAAATACCCGCAAAGGCTGAGCGTTGGCCGATCCACTGAATGAAGCAGCGGCTACTAAAGCCGAACAACAGAGAGCCTAAAACGATCGCCGTGAGCCCACCGGTCAGGTAGAGCTCAAGCAGATAATTAGACCCGGTGCCATTCAGCGTGCCTTCGGTAGCTGGGTCGTTCTCAGTGAGTATCCTGTCCAGTGTAGCGGGCCATCCATTTGTCCCTAGATATTTCATGGTGCAAACGCCTAGCGGCCCATACGGGATTGTTTTATCGGTCAACGAGACTAGCAGCGGCGGACACTTCCCGGACAGGCTTAGCCCAGCATTATCCTGGAGCAGTCGCAGACTCCCTCCTGCTGCGAAGAAATCTACGAGATCATTCTGGCCGGAAAAATAATAGCCTCGCGTAAGTGCCGGCACGAAGACAAGAAACCCAGCAAGAGCGCCCAATAAGAGCAAGCGCCTGCCAGATAATCGGATCCATCCGCGCGCCAACGCGATGAAGATGATCGGCACCGCCGCCTGAGCAAAGAA
The DNA here is from genome assembly GCA_049591475.1 of Candidatus Acidiferrales bacterium. Classification (GTDB taxonomy): domain Bacteria; phylum Acidobacteriota; class Terriglobia; order Acidiferrales; family UBA7541; genus Palsa-295. The sequence goes on along the minus strand of JBAWEZ010000006.1, from coordinate 8,055 downwards.
AAACCGGCCCCACCGCAGAGAGATAATCAATCGAGGCAGGATAACTAGAAGTGAGGCGATCGCTATTCTCTTCTTGTTCTCCGGGACTGTTTTCGCAAGTCCGAGAAACAAAAAACCCAGAAATAGGTGCAAGTAAAGGACGGCCTGATAAACAAATGGTATGCCCTCGCCTTGCCCATACGGGATGCCAAGTCGATATACAAAGAACTGAATCGCGAGTGCGAGCGCCGGAATGGCCACAAGCAAAGTAGCCTTATAGGAAATGGACTCGGCGGCATCCAGCGTGCTCGGCGTGAAAGCTAGTCCAGGAATATGTGCCAAAGGACGGAAAAAAGCACGCACTCTGACCGGAGAAATAAAGTAACCCACAGCAAACGAGGTAAGTCCGAGAAAACTGATCGCCAGCGCCCAGTTGTGTATCGGGTCTTGCATGCCCAAAAGGCGGAAGAGTACGCTCGGCAACCACCAAAACAACGCGCAGGAAAACACGAAAGCAGCAAGGAAAATGCGCGACGTCTGTTGGAGGGCATGCGTCCTGGCTGTCATTAGTGCACCGCGCCCTGGTTCTCGACAAACGAGGAGTCCACGGAGAGATAGGCCTTGGCGACGGCCTCGCTGCTGTACAACGTCAGCGAGACCGGCGGGACGCACGAGAACAACGCACGACGCAGGACGCAAGTCACCTGAGCTTGATCCCAGGAAAGCGGCAAAAGGTGAACTCGTTTTCCGACTTGATTGAGCGCGATTTCAAGTCCGCCGCCGCAGGCAGGCATCGCAACGGTGCATCCTTGGCTCAGCGCCTCGAGGTAGGAGATTCCAAGCGCCTCCATCTCAGTTCCAGAAACGAAAACTTTCGTTTGCCGGAGATAGGTCCGCATCTCCGAGCTGGTTAGCCGCCCCTTGAATTCGACACCCGGAAACGACGCCTGCAGACCCTCGCGCATCGGCCCGTCGCCAATCACGCAGATGCGGAGTTCTGGATTCTTTTTTTGTAGCTCGCACATGGCAGGCAACAATCGATGAACATTCTTAATAGGAACTAGGCGTCCGGCAAACGTCAGGTAACGGCGCTCCGTTTCTTGATAGGGCTCAAGAAACAGCGATTGCAGCGGATTCCGGATCACCCCATCAACCCGGACATTAAAGAGCCCTCTCAGATGAACCGCCACGTAGTCGGAAACCGCCACCAGTCGCGTGCCCCGGCTGCAATTTGCCAGCTTGAACGAAGCGTGAATGGCGATCATCTTGGTCCAGCCATGCACATCGGCGCGCGCTATGCCGTGTGCAACGCAAATTGCGCGCCGCGCCATTGGAGCGGCAAACACAGCCGTAGTACTCAGGATTTTCAACACGCTCGGATCGCGCAACTCCCGCAACTTCCCGAAAACTTTGCGCGGAGGAATCACCTCAGTAGCGATCCCAAGCGCCGAGAAGCCCTCGGCAAGCCCTTCCGCAAAGGCTACCAAGCCGCCAACCTCGCGCCCACCTGTGATCAGCACCTTAGATGGCAGACGATCAGGCATTCGCGGTCTTGTTTCGCCTGGGCAGCAAGGAATCAAGTAGCTCGCGCGCTTTCGGATCTTTCTTAGCGGCTGACACGGTCTCGGTAAAAAAGATCCAAAGCACCATCAACAAAAGGCCGCCAAAGAGTCCGCCCAGAATGATCAACAGGCGCGGCGGCCCCGATCTTTTGTCTGGCCGCACAGCAGGGTCCACCACTTGAATCACGGACCCTTCTTTTGCCTCGTCGATTTTGGCCAGTTCATATTGCGTTTCGAGAAAACTGAAAATCGTTTCCTCGTATTTCACGTCACGAAGCCTTCGGGCATACTCCAAGGAAGCCTGAGGGACGGTTCCCTTCGGCATCAAAAATTCGCCAGACTGCGTATTCGTGTCCGCTCCCATCTGCGCAAGTTGCTGGCGCAGAGTGGCCAGTTCCTGCTCCGCCAATTGGAGGTCGGGATTCTCATTGGCCGCGAACTTCCTCATGGCCTCGACCTGCACTTCTTTAGCTGCTATTTGTGAGCGCAATGCAGCCACCGACTGGATTACCGCCGTCGCCTGCCCTTGCGGTTCGATCAGGCCGGTTCGCATTTCGACGGCCGCAAGAGCCTCTTCCGCGTCGGCCAGTTTGTCGCTTTCTTTACCAAGTTCCTGGTCGAAAAACAGACGCCTTTGCGATGCCTCCGATACGGCAAGGCCGTCGGAAAGTTTCCGGTAGGCGTCCACATAGCCGTTGGCCATCTGTTCGGCGCGGTCCGGGCTTTTATCGGTCACTGAAATGTGAATCAAGCCGTCTTTAAGGCCGCTGTCGATGGTGGTGTTGTGTTCGAGGTCCTTGCGGGCGTCCGATTCTCGCTTGTCGCGATAGACCTTCCGAAGGTCAAAGCGCTGCACCAGAGCGTCTTGCACGGTGCGGCTCTCTATCAGGGCCACCTGCATGTCGTTTGGGTTTTTAAGCCCGAGGGATTGCTGCGCGAGCGATCCCAGCATTCCCAGGCCGCTGCTCGCTTGAGAAAGCAGCGCCGCCTGCATCGATTGATCCCTCTGAGGCGGAAGGATGACGGTCGTAGCTGTGTATCGCTTGGGCAAAAGAAGCGCTATCAAAACGGCGCAGAGCGTGAAGGCAGCAGTCCCGATCAGCAGAATTCTGCGGCGGTCGTAAAGCAGCCAGAAAAGGTCGAGTACCGAGACTTCTTCCTTCGGTCTTGCACTGCCGATGGCTTCGTCTGTAATTACTGAGCTCATTCACCTACTGATTAAGGCGTGCTAAAACGGACGTTCGTGGCTACACACCCAGAGACTCTATGTCGAATCCGCGAGAGCACGTCAAGAAAAGTCGGGATAATTTTGTCCCGACGCGGGCAAACAGTCAATGGCGATTGTTACCAACTGTAAACGCGAAGCGACGTATCGGGGACCTCTTACATTCAGGAAACATCCCTAAACGTGTCGCAAGTCAGGTGCGTGTGATTGTAAGCGAATCGATTACTTATCCGTTTGAGCAACGGAATCGATCGGCGGCGTGTTATAACCAAGAGGATTTTCCAGGAGCGATGAGTGAGTTCAATATCGGCTTTGTCCGTTACAGCGCGGGTGTGTTTGCTAGCGATTGCTTCGCTCTTTCTAGCTGGTAGCAGTTCTGGCCAGAGCAACAGTTCTTCGCTTCCCGGGACGGGCGCCTCCGTGACAGCCGGCAGCCCGGGAGTGGCAGCCAAACCAAGTTCAAACAAAAAAAAGCCCACGAAAACTTCTGATACCTGTGCGCTAAAGCATCTAGGCCAATGTCTTAAAGACGTCGGACAGGGCCAAGCCGGTATTTGGACGAGCCCTTTCCGTCTTGAGCCGAGTGACGCGGCCTGGCTGCTGCCGATCGCTGGAGCAACCGGAGTCGCGCTGCACTACGATGGACAGGCACTTCAGGATTTGGGCACGGATTCGACCAGGACGGACGTGAGCAGCGCGTTTTCGAACGCCGGGTTCTACGGTTCTCTTGCGGGGGATGCAGGAATGTACTTTATGGGCGTGATGAGCGACAACGATCATCTTGCCGAGACCGGTCGCCTTGGCGCGGAAGCGGTCGCCGACGCATCCTTGGTTGTGGAGGGGCTGAAACTGGTCACAAATCGGGAGCGCCCAAATGAAGGAAATGGCCAAGGCGGGTTCTGGCCGCATGGCACAAATTCTTACGAGTGGGATGGCTCGTTTCCATCAGAACACGCGGCGGGAATGTTCGCGCTCGCACATGTGATCTCTTCCGAATATCCAAGTAAGCGCGTTGCAATCGCGGCTTACGCATTCGCCCTCGCTGTCAGCGCCAGCCGCGTGACGGCGCGCGAGCATTTCCCGTCTGACGTCCTTGTCGGAGGTACGATTGGATATTTGGTCGGAGGCTACGTGGTCCACCGTCGAGCGTCTAGTCCGACAGCATTTCTTATCACTCCGGTCTTGGACCAATCGACACGAACGTACGCCTTGCAGGTTCAATTCAAACAGGACAGCGGACTTCACGCCATAGAAAGCCTCGTTGGCCGATTGCGACGAGGCGATCACTAGACCGTGGTCTCTGGCTACCGGCAGTAAAATTTGAAATTGCTCGGTTTCGTTGCGCCCGTACAGACCGAGCTAGTGTGCCTGGTCGCGTAGACTTGGACTATACTTCCTGAACCCGCTCTCCCCATTTCCACGCTGCACAAAAGGACCAGCCGTGATGTATCGAGCCCGCCAGCCCCGACGGAGGAGAATATGGCCAACGATCAGAGTCGTCTAGAACTGAAGGGCAGCACTCGCGCACCATTGTCAGGCGCTCAGGACGTGGGCCCTGCAGATCCAAACCAGCAAATCGAGGTGACAGTCTACCTGCGTTCAGCCAGCGGCGAGAGCCGCTCGGCCGACGAGATCGGCTCCCTCCCCATTTCCGAACGCGAGTACTTAACGCGCGAAGAGTTCGCGCGAACGCATGCCGCGAGTGAAGAGGACATCGCTAGGATTCGCGCATTTGCCGCCGATCACACACTTCAGGTGAAGAGCGTAGACCGGGCGGCGAGGCAAGTGAAACTTGCCGGTACGGTGCGAGGTTTCAGCGAAGCCTTCGGAACCACTCTGCGCCATTGCGAGCACCATTCCGGCAGATTCCGTTATCGCACGGGAAATCTGACGGTGCCGAGCGATCTGGCTGTCGTAATCGAAGCGGTGCTCGGACTCGACAACCGACCGCAGGCCAAGGCGCACTTTCGTTTGCGCGGCGCCCGGCCCATCGTGCGGGCACAGGCCGCTGCCATTTCATATTCGCCCCTGCAAGTGGCGCAAGCCTACGATTTTCCGGCGAACTTCAATGGCTCCGGCCAGTGCATCGGCATTGTCGAACTTGGAGGCGGCTTCAAGGCCGGCGACCTGAGCTCGTTCTTCAAGAATCTGGGAATCGCGACACCTCAGGTAACGGCGGTCTCCGTGGACGGAGCAACTAACTCACCCACGGGCGACCCGAGTGGCCCCGACGGCGAAGTCGAGCTGGACATTGAAGTCGCCGGTTCCGTGGCGCCAGGAGCCCGGATCGCCGTTTATTTCGCTCCGAACACGGACCAGGGATTCATCGACGCGGTCACGACCGCAGTCCACGATGCAAAGCTAAGACCGTCCATCATCTCAATCAGCTGGGGCGGCCCCGAAAATTCATGGACGCAGCAGGCGCGCGATGCTCTCAACTCCGCATGCCAGGACGCCGCCACCATGGGAGTGACGGTCTTGGCCGCGTCGGGTGATGACGGCGCCGACGACGGGACCAGCAGCCCGGTGGTGGATTTTCCCGCATCCAGCCCTTACGTAATTGGCTGCGGCGGCACGAAGCTCGCCCTGTCGGGGGCTTCGATTAGCAGCGAGAAAGCCTGGAACGAACTTCCCGCGAACGAAGGCGCGACGGGCGGAGGCGTCAGCGAAGTGTTCGCGCTGCCCCGCTATCAGCAGTCCGCCAAGGTGCCGGCCGCAAAAAATGGATTCGCGGGACGCGGTGTGCCTGATGTCGCCGCTGATGCGGACCCGGAGTCGGGTTACCAAGTGGTGGTGGACGCGCAGCAGACCGTAATCGGCGGGACAAGCGCAGTCGCACCGCTTTGGGCCGGACTACTCGCGCGGATCAATCAGGCGCTGGGCAAGAATGTTGGTTATGTGAATCCGCTGCTGTATGGGGCACGCGCCGAGGACACGTTCCACGACATCACATCGGGGAGCAACGGCGATTATTCGGCGGGCCCAGGATGGGATGCGTGCACCGGTTTGGGCAGTCCCGACGGATCAGCACTCCTGTCTGCGTTGAGCGCCGCGTAGGAATCGACAGTCACGCGTGGAGTCAGAGCGACAAGAACGATTCGAAGCGCAATTGAAAAAGATGAGGAGCGGCGAAAATTCGCCCAGACCGTTTGACAGAGATCCGCAGGAATCGATCAAATCGTCCGAATCCGCTATACAGCCCCTCGCAAATGGTGGAGGCGGGGGGAGTTGAACCCCCGTCCGAGAAGCCTTGCCACCCGAAGACTACATGCTTAGCTCGTTCCGAAGGTTTCGCCGACGGAGCTCAGAGCGAGCAAGACGCGCCGCCGACTAGTCCGATGATCTCGCCAGCGCGTTACGGACCGAAACGCACTGGCCAGCCTACTGTGTGACGCCTCATCCCAAGCGCGTAGGTGACGCCTGGGGAGACGCGCTACCTACTTTTGGTTAGGCAGCGAGAGCCAACTGAGAGTTGCCAGTTGTGTTGTTCCACCCGATTGCGGGCAGGTGGCGCCCGGCATGCCTTCGGGCCGCTACAGCTTCCGTCGAAACCGTGTCGCCCCCGTCGGTTCTACTAGAATAGCACCCCAGGCCGAAATCTGTCAGCGAGTGTGCCCAAGCTGTTTAGATGATCGCCACGGCGCTAGGCGCCACGGATTCTTGTCGGGAAGCGCGGCAAGTCTTCCGCCGATAGGCGCGCGCGTGTAGGAAAAGCCAATGTGCTGTCACGTAAGCGTCAATGCCGCAGCGGGCACGACTTGCGGAACTGTTACTTGTCGCCACCGAGTACTAGACCTATCCTGCCGATTGCTGTTGTAGCGATGGCCGCACCCCCGGGGGGAATTGCGCCTTTTCACGCGATTGCGTGGCTCGGGTTTCGCCGAGCAGGCGCCCAATGGCCGGAGAGCATGAGAAGGAGAGATCGACGATGAAATCCGGGCACAAGCCGCTTTTGTTTGCATATCTGGTTTTAGTTGTGGTGGCGCTCGCCTCCTGCGGCGGCACGCCGACCGGAACGAATTGGGATGGCGGCTCGGGTTCCGGTTCCGGCTCCTCCACCTCTGGATCCACCACTACGTACACGATTAGCGGCACTGTGCAAAGTCTGTCGGGAGGCGGCTTGGTCCTACTGGACAACGGCACCGACACGCTGCCGATCACCGGGACCGGGGTCGTTAATTTTTCATTCGGTACTGCGGTATCGGGCGCATACAACGTAACCGTCAAAACGCAGCCTACCAACCCAGTTCAGACTTGCAACGTGACTGGCGGATCGGGAACCGCTACCGCCAATGTCACAAACGTACAGGTCGATTGCGCCACGTCGAACACGGTCGGCGGCACTGTTACTAACCTTGTCGGAACGGGACTCGTGCTGCAAGACAACGGCGGCAACAATCTGACAGTCACCGGCTCTGGGACGGTTAATTTCACCTTTAGCAACTCTTTAGCGAATGGCGCTGCTTACGCCGTCACTGTCGCGACACAACCCTCGAACCCAAATCAAACCTGCAACGTGGCAAACGGAAGCGGCACGGTCACAGACGGCTCGGTGACGAGCGTTCAGGTCTCGTGCACGCTCCCAAAATATTCCATCAGCGGAAATGTGAACGGGCTCGTCGCAAAGAGCGGTGATCCGTCGAACTGCACCAATTGTATTGATACAGTTGAGCTACAAGACAACGCTGGCGATAACCTGTTCGTTACTGGTGATGTACCGTTCACGTTCCCCACAGAGTTCAGCTACGGCACCACATACAGCGCGAATACGTTCCTGTCGCCATCGAGCCAGCCGCAGGGCTGCAACATCTTCAACGCCACGGCGGTGGTTACGGCAAATGTGACGAATGTCCAGGTCGATTGTCAGCACAACGACTGGGCTTGGATGTTCCCGAGCACCAGTCCGGCCCTCAATACGTTCGGCACCGCCTCGCTGCCAACCTGGTCCGAAGGGTCAACCAGTCCCGCTCCGCCTTACGCTACCTCGAATGCAAACACCCCCGGCGGGAGAGAGCTCGCCATGACTTGGACGGATAATCTCGGAAACCACTGGATTTTCGGCGGCTACGGTTATGAAGTCACTCATTCAGGTACCGTCGCTTATCCCGGATATCTGAACGACATGTGGGTCTGGCAGGACTGGTGGACTCCCGGCGCTTGGATTCCTGCAAATATTCCGATTGAAGCAACTACGGGCGTTGGCTCGGCAAGTTACAGCGCCAATATTCAGCCGCTCCAAACTCGGAATGGTTTACCGAATTACAACACGATGGGAAATGGGATCTCATG
>JBAWEZ010000005.1:0-2423 GCA_049591475.1 Candidatus Acidiferrales bacterium | reverse complement strand
TGGCGGCGGTGATCAAAGAAGAGCCAGATTGGACGCAACTCCCGTCAAACACGCCGGCGCGTGTGCGAGTTTTGTTGCAGCGCTGCTTGCAGAAGGACGCGAAGCAGCGGCTGCAAGCCATCGGCGATGCGCGCATCTCTCTCGACGAAGTCCTCTCCGGCGCGCCGGAGCCAGCGTCCGCAACCGCTGCGCCAGCCCCGACGCCTCTCGGGCGTCGCGCGTTACCGTGGGCTGTCGCAGCTGCTTTCGCCATTGCGTTCGCCGCTCTTGCCTTCGTTCATTTTCGCGGAAAGCCGCCAGCTCCGGCTGCAGCGGTGCAGCGCTACGACATCGCCGCGCCCGATCCAAGCGTGAATCTCGTCGGCGCGCTCTCGCCCGACGGCACGCGTTTGGTTTTACAGAGTGCGGGAGGAAACGGCCCGGGCCGCCTGTGGCTGCGCCGCATGGACTCGCTCGAAGCGCACCCTATCGTCGGCACCGAAGGCGTGAATGGAGTTCCCTTCTGGTCACCCGACAGCCGATACATCGCATTTAGCACTCAAGACGGCAAGCTCAAGGAAATCGACACCGAGGGAGGCCCGGCTCAGGTTCTCTGTGATTCCGGCGCGGTGTTTGGCGGATTCTGGACGCCGGATGGCAAGATCGTTTTCGGCGATCCCAACCGCCAGCCCGGCTTGTGGCAGGTACCCGCGGCAGGCGGAGTGTCTTCGCCGCTGCCGGGCCTGGTGCATGATGCAGGCCATCTAGCACTTGGTTTTCCGGTGCTTTTGCCGGATGGGCAGCATTTTGTTTATTACGCTGGCGGCGCGGCGACCGGTGACATCTACCTCGGATCGCTGGAAAGTAGGCCGGGGAAGCAGGGTTCCAGGAAGCTGCTAACGGGCGTTGTCCCCGGTGTTGTTTATGCCCCTTCACCTGAGGGCGCAGGTCTGGGATACCTACTCTTTGGGCGCGGAACCGGTGCCACGCCGGGCACGCTGATGGCCCAGCCCTTCGACCTCCGAAAGCTGCAGCTCGCGCGCGCCCCCGTCCCGATCGCTGAGCAAGTCGACTTCCGCGATTTTTCTGCCTCACTCACTGGTGCCTTGGTGTATCTTTCCGGTGGTTCCACGGTAGGAGCCGGCCAACTCACTTTGTTCGACCGGCAGGGAAAGACTCTCGCAACGGTTGCCGAACCCGGCCACTACGAATATGTTGCGTTCTCTCCGGATGGCAAGCGCGTGGTCGCCACTCGCCAAAACCTCCAATCCGGCAGCGAGAACCTCTGGATGACCGATCTGACCCGCGGCATCAGCACGCGTTTTACGTTCGACTCCAAGGATGACATCGAGCCGGTCTGGTCCCCGGATGGAAACCACATCGCCTTCGGCTCTGATCGCAGCGGCGGCTACAATATCTATCAGAAGCTCTCCAATGGTGGCAGCTCCAGCGAGTTGCTCCTCAAGCTCAACGACGCGGCGGTTCCTCTCAGTTGGTCCGGCGACGGGCGTTTTCTGCTATTTGGCTCTGGGAGTGCCAGCGCAGCAACGAATTGGGTTTTGCCGATGGATCGAAACGGACACGCGGCTGGCAAGCCTTTCCTCTTCGTTCAAAAGGGAGTCGGAATCGGCCTGCAATTTTCCCCCGGCCCTCAAGGGCGCCCCCTTTGGGTCGCTTATAGCTCTAATGAATCCGGCCGATTCGAGATCTACGTTCGCCCGTTCGATCCCAACTCCCCCACCGGTACTCCACCCGGCGGAGGCAAATGGCAGGTATCGACGGACGGGGGTTCCAGCCCCCGTTGGAACGGCAACGGCAAAGAGTTGTTCTATGTCGCGCCGGGTGGCACGGTCATGTCCGTGGCAGTGAGCGGCAGCAGCACGGCGTTTCAATCCGGCATACCCAAGGCTCTGTTTAAGCCCAAAGGGCTGATTCCGCAACCAACCGACTACTATTACTGGGACGCCAGTTCGGACGGCAAGAAGTTCATTTTTTCCGTGTCGCCGTCAGCAAAAGCGGCCGCGCCGCCCACGCCTTTCACCGTGGTGCTGAACTGGCCCTCTCTCCTAAAGAAATGACGCCGGGAACCAAACTCGGCCCGTACGAAATCCTCTCAGTTATCGGTGCGGGAGGGATGGGTGATGTTCAGCCGATCTGGCGGCGTCGGAGCCGCCGGGAGAAATTCCGAGCGCATCCCGGGTCCTCAGCGCCCGCTGTTTTCGCGTGCGATAGGGTGGCGGAGCGAGGGATCTCATGTTGAGCGCGGGCACAAAACTGGGCCCGTATGAAATTACAACGGCGATTGGTGCGGGCGGGATGGGGGAAGTGTACCGCGCCCGCGACTCGAAGCTCGGGCGCGATGTAGCCATCAAAGTTTTGCCCGAGGCCTTCGCGCGCGACCCGGACCGCATGGCGCGGTTCCAGCGCGAAGCGAAAGTCCTCGC
>JBAWEZ010000004.1:0-2586 GCA_049591475.1 Candidatus Acidiferrales bacterium | reverse complement strand
GCGCGCCATGCTCCTTGCGCGCCGTTACAATAGCCGCCCTTTTTGGAATCATCCGAAGCTCGCCGTCGGCCTCCCCACCACCCGCTACACCGCCGACCTCGCCATCGAGCACCTCATCCCCTGCGAGAGCATGGGCAAGAGTCTCAACCGCGTCGACACCAATGGCAAAATGTCCTACGGAATTTTGCAGTTTCAGGATTGGGACGAATGGGAACGCACTTCCGGCATCACCGGCAGCCCTGACAATCGCGCCGACTCCATCCGCATGGCCGAATGGGCCATCCAGAACGGCATGATCAACCATTGGACCTGCGCCGGCGTCCTCAAAATCAGATAGAACGGCCAGAAGCCTCGGACTGACGGGCTACTCGGAACTTACCGCCACACGGGTCATAACGTCCGTATTGCCGACAAACCGGACAACAAGGCAATCTTTCAATTTCAGGACCGCACCCCTGCGCTGTCTGCAGGTACAATCCGGCTATGCTCACGAGAATCGCGCTAATGGCCTTCGTCTACTCGTTGGTTGGAGCCAGCGCCGCATTAAGCGCGACTAACCCAATTGCAGACGAATCGCTGCGGATGGATGCTCTCCGCGCTGTTTTTCCCAAAACCACAATCTCTCTCGTGGTCGGAAGCTCGACCGATGATTCGTGGCGTCCGGCAGGGCATTCTAAGCAGTTCCTGTTCGCGGATGCCTTGGCAACTGAGAACGTATACCGCCTCGTCGGTCCGGCATCAGGACCCGCCGAACAATGCGCTGCATCGGATGTGACCAACGATAGCTTGTTTTCGGAAATCCGAGAACTTCGTTTCGAGGTGTTTCGCTGGCCGGGGGCCGCTGATTCAAGCTCGCTGTTGGCCGTCTTTCAATATAGGTTTCTCGGGTCGAATCCACCACTATCGTATCCCTCAATAGCCCACCTTGCACGCGTAACGAATACGAACGGAAAATGGCCTGAATCCGCTGGTTTCGACTTGGATACAACTCACCACACGTCAATCCAGCGCATCGAGCTGACTAGCTTGGACGGACACCATTCCCAAGAACTGCTGATGGAATCAGATTGGGGCTGTGCCGGAGTCGTCGGAACAAATCTAGTTGTATTCTCCCTAAGTCGCGGTAGGTTCAATCAGTGGCTGAACGTGCCTTCTCGCGTTTATTCTTCCGCAGGTGGAGATAGCTATGTGGAATCTTTAGAACTGCCAAGCACCAGACAACACAATGCTGATCGCTTTTGCTTCCGAAGAATCATGTTCGCTACGAACGGCTTATGGCTATCGCAGCCGGTCGAAACCCACCGATGCTATCCGCGGTTTGCGGGTCAGTCGGCTAAAGCGGAATTTTACAACGCCCGGTAGATAACTCACCGAATTCCCGAGTGACGGGCAATCCGGAAGTTGAGACCAATGGACATGTGGGGCTACAATGACCTTGCCCGAAAGGGCGGATTACTCACTAACGGAAAGCGCCCTCTCTCCATTTCCGGCTGAACCACCACACCGTCGACTCGCTGAAATACTTCTATTTGCTCCTTTTATTCGTCTCCGTCGGATATGGCCTGAGAAAGGTTTACCGCTCTGGCATCAAGCAATCCAAAGGATGAACGTAAGCGTCGTCTGAGCGCCCCGTTGGGCACACGTCACTTTCAAAACCCCGCGTTCGGCAGCGATTTCCCGGGCTAGAGGCGTCTTCAAAACTACAGGACTTGCGGAAAACAAATTTCAACCGTCGATACGGCTGCCACCAAATCGCTTAGAAAAGTTCTGAAATCGCCCCCTTGGGCGCGCGCGATCATCGCAACCGGGTGGCAGGTCGCTTCTCATCCAGTAGCCGTGAACGCCGATGTGCCGATCCGCAAGCCGGGCATTGCAAGCGAGCGTTTGACAGGTTCCTGCTTTGTAAGCCCACTCGCGGCGTCGAACAGTGGAAGCGCCTTATCCGCTATCGAAACGACCTTGCGCTGGGATGGCATTCGGCGATTCTAATGCTGATCGCGCACCGACACCTGCGCCATACCATTGACATCTACCGCGCGGCCCGCCTGAAGGAGCGCTACTTGTAACAGCCTTCAGGCCGACTGTGCGGCGCAGGCAGGAAAATCATCGTGATAATAAGCACGAAAGTAAGGGACGCGGTCCATCTCGGCTTTGCCCACTTCAGCCCTGCCTTGCAGCGCGGACACGTCAGACGCCATGACGAACCTGACAGGCGGTGGCCACCAAATCTCGATGCGTCGTCTCTAGGGTTCTCGTTGTCGGGCGCAAGGCTGCGGTACACTTTGCAGACGCTATCAGCGCCGCGTAAATTCGTGAGGTTCTGGAGAGGACGCGATGGAAAACATGAACGGTCCTCTGACGTACGGAGGACGACTGGACTGGGGAAACAAATCTGGAGTCGGTGGACCGCGTGCGTACAGGCGATGGACCGGTGCGAGGTATTCGTCGTGCGGAAAAGAGGTCGGCCTGAATGCGGGGAATACTTTTTCCATAAGGGAAGATCAAGATGCGCTATGTGAGTACAGGGGAGCCGGTAAGCCGTCATCGACCGAGGTTATCCACGACGATGATCTTGTTTACGGCTCT
>JBAWEZ010000003.1:0-88508 GCA_049591475.1 Candidatus Acidiferrales bacterium | reverse complement strand
GCGGTGCCGGGCGCGAACGGCGCAAATGGGAGCGGCGCATCGAATACGGCACAAATTCAATCCGCGCTCGATGCGATCAATACGGATCTGCCGCACTACAAGCAGATTCGCGCCTTTTGCCTGGTGCACGAGCCGTTGACCATCGAAAATGGCTTGCTGACCACCATGGGCAAGCTCAAGCGCGAGGCAATCGCCGCTCGCTTTGCCGCTGAAATCGAATCCCTCTACCGGAAAAAATCGGCATGAAATCGTTTAGCGGCAAAACCCTTTCGTGGAATACCTCCAACGGTACTATCGAGCTTGCTATGCATCGCGAGCCTTGCAACGAAATCGGCTCTGCCACCCTCACCGAGTTAGAGATCTTTGTCGCCGCCCTCGCAACGCTTGAGAACGACGCGCATTCCGTCATCATCTGCAGCACCCGCGCGGAAGGCTTCTGCGCCGGCGCCGATTTGCGCGAGCTGTACAGCCGGTCGCAGAGCTTGCCACCCGACAAGCGCCTTCACGAAGTCCGAGACTTCCTCGAACGTATTCATCGCGTGATGAACTCGCTCGACGCCGCGCCCTTCACCACCATCGCCGCCGTTCATGGAGTGGTCTTTGGAGGCGGCTTCGAACTCGCTCTCGCCTGCGATCTGATCGTCGCGGACAAAATGGCGCGTTTTTGTTTTCCGGAACTCCGCCTCGGCTTGATTCCGGGTTTCGGCGGAATTCCCCGCCTCAAGCGCGATCTGGGCAACGCCATCGTCCGCGACCTATTGCTCACCGGCCGCAGTATCAATGCCGTAAAGGCGCAATCCGTGGGGCTTGTTAGTCAAGTCTCCGGCGAAGGCGACGCGCTTCGCGTGGCGCGTGCCACCGCTGCTCAAGTAAGCAAATTCGACCGCCGGACCTCCGTCGCCGCGAAGCGCTTCCTGAAGCCGATCCCGCACGACGAGCTGCGCCAAGAAATCGAGATTTTCTGCGAGTTATTTTCGCGTCCTGCGGTGGAAGCGGGGCTGCGCAAATTCGTCGAATCCACGGACGCGTTGCCCTATTTGCCGTGAACGAACGCGCACAATTGAATCGGCACTACGCGCGGCCTGAGGCTGAAGTACAATCGCACCCGGCACAATACTAATGAACACTCTCGACCAGACCACCGAAGAAATCCTGAATCTAGCCGCCGCTCATTTCAAAGTGCCGCGCCAGCAGCTTTCGCCCAGCGACGATTTCTTCAAGAAGCTCGGCATCAATAGTCTGCAGGCGCTCGACCTGCTCACCCGTCTTGAGCAGCATTTCCGCATCGAGCTGCCCGATTACGAACTCCAGGGCGTCACGGATTTCCGCACGCTCGCCGAACGCATCCAGTCGCGTCTCTAATGCTGGATCTGCGCAACTACAACTGCCTCGGCGAAGCGCTGCGCGCCGCGATCGAGCGCTGGCCGGACGAAATCTGCCTGATCGAAGCTGATCGCGATCGCGAAAACGCGCGCCTCATCTATCGCCAGTTCAAGCAAGCCGCGCTGCCGCTCGCGCGTGCCCTGCAAAACGCCGGATTCAATCGCGATTCGCGCGCGGCCATCATCATGACCAATCAGTCCAAGTGGCTGATTTCCGCCTACGCGATTTTCTACACCGGCGGCGTACTCGTGCCGCTCGATTACAAGCTCAGCGCCGCTGAACAGCTTCAGCTCCTCGCCCACTCGAAAGCCGAAGTCCTGATCGTCGAGTATCATCTCTGGCGCGCCATCACTCAGGCGGAAAACTTTAAATCGCTCCCCGCACGTCTCGTACTCGTTACCGAAGCTCCCGCGGGAGCCGACCTTGCCGGAGCCAAGCGCTGGGAAAATTTCCACGATTCGCGCCTGCCGATTTTTGTTCCCCGCAAGCGCAGCGATCCCGCCTGCATCGTCTACTCTTCCGGCACCGGCGGACGTCCCAAAGGCTGCGTGCTCACGCATGAAAATTATCTGGAGCAGTGCCGTGCCCTCACCGCGCTTTTCCCGTTTGCGCCCGGCATGCGCTACCTCAGCATCCTTCCAACGAATCACGCCATCGATTTCATGGTCGGCTTCATCGGCCCGTTCACCTGCGGCGCCGCGGTGGTTCACTTGCGGACGCTGCGCCCCGAATACATTCGCGAAGCCTTCACGCGCTACAAAATCACCTACATGACTGTGGTGCCCCTGTTGCTGAAAATCCTCGAACGCGGCTTGCGCCAGCGTTTCGACGAGCTTTCCGGCGGCCGCCGCCGCGCCCTCCGCGCGCTGATCGGAGTCAATCGCGCGTTCACACGCCGCCGCCCGAAGCTGAAGCTCAGCCGCAAGCTGCTCGGCCAAGTCCACAAAGGATTCGGCGGCGAGTTACAGGCGCTGTTTGTGGGAGGCGCGTTCACCGAACCCGGAACGCTAAAGTTTTTCTACGACCTTGGCATTCCCGTCGGCAATGGCTACGGATGCACGGAAGCAGGTACGGTGATCACCCTCAACGATTTCAAGCCGTTTCGCGCCGATACCGTTGGCAAACCTCTACCCGGAATCGAAGTCAATATCCTCGAACCCGACAATGAAGGCGTCGGCGAAGTCGCCGTCCGCGGCAATACCGTGATGTCGCATTATCTGGACGATCCCGAAATGACCGCCGAAACTATTGTCGATGGCTGGCTGCGCACCGGCGATCTGGGACGCATCGATAAGTCCGGTCATCTGCAACTCCTCGGCCGCAAGAAAAATATGATCGTCACCGAGGAAGGCAAGAACGTCTATCCTGAGGACATCGAAGCTGCCTTCGAAGGTCTTGCCGCAAAAGAGTTTTGCGTGTTTGCCGCGAACTTTCTCTGGCCCGAACGCACCATGGTCGGCGAGCAGTTGGTTCTCGTTATTCACGCCCAGCTACAACCTCAACCGCAAATTGAAAATGCTACAGCACCTGAAGCGAGCGCTTCTTCCGAAGCCGCTGCCTCAGGCGAATCAGCCGCCGCGCCTGAATCGCACGAAGCGCCCAATTTGGACGCGCCAAAGCAGCCTCATCCGGCGCTCGCTGCAGAAATCGTCTTTGATATCGACGCGCGCAATCGCCGCCTGCTGAATTACAAACGCATCAGCGGCTATCTCGTCTGGGACCGCGATTTCCCTCGCACCGCTTCCCTTAAAATCAAGCGCCTCGATTTGGCCGAACAGATTCGCAAAGATCGCGACCGCCATCACGTGGTGTATTTGTGAAGGCGCCGCCACTCGCCGCTTGTCCCGCCTCGCCCCATCGCTCGCACAGGAACTCGCGCCCGTGAACGACCACTTTTTCGCCATCATAAATCCCGTTGCGGGCGGCGGCCGCTGCGGCAAACTCGCTCCGGACGCGATCGACCGAGTGCAACGAAACGGAATCCGCGTGGAAGTCATCAGAACCTCCCGCGCCGGCGAGGCCACCGAACTCGCTCGCGACGCTTACGCGCGCGGCTTCCGCAAATTCCTCGCCGTCGGCGGAGACGGCACCTCCTTCGAAATCATCAACGGTCTTTTTCCCGAAGCGCTTACCGGAGGCAAACCAATCCTCGGTTTTCTTCCGCTGGGCACCGGCAATTCGTTTCTCCGGGATTTCACCACGCGCGGCGTCGAACACACCATCGGAGCCCTGCGGGCCGGCGCCCACCGTACTTGCGACGTGATCCGGCTTCGCCACAGCGACGGTGACATTTATTTTATGAATCTTCTCAGCCTCGGGTTCCCCGCCGAAGTGGGGGCGCTGACGAATCGCCGTTTCAAGCGCTGGGGCGAGTTCGGCTACATTCTCGGCGTGCTCGCGCAGCTCGTAAGCTTGCGTCATTCCGCATTCGCCCATCGCCTCGACGCTGCCGTTGATTGGGATCGTCGCGAGTGCCTCTTCCTAACTTTCAGCAACAGCAAATTCACCGGCGGCAAAATGATGATCGCGCCGCATGCCGACGCCGCCGACGGACAAATTGAATACGTCCGCTGGAGTCCCGTCGGCCGCCTGCAGTTGCTCCGGCTTTTTCCGCGCCTTTTTTCCGGCACGCACATTCAGCACCCGCTCGCGTCGCGCGCCGCCGCCGAACGCGTCGAACTCGACCTGCAAGGCCCCGTGAACGCCATGATCGACGGCGAAATCCTCACCCTCCAGTGCCGCTCGCTCGAAATCCTGCCCGCCGCGCTGGATGTCGTTGTATGAATCGACTTGGTCGTGTAAATAAATGTCGTCGTACAAATCGATGTGGTCGCATGAGGATCGGATGAAGCGCGCATGAATTCGCGCTTGCTTCACGCTTGGCTGGTCCTGCGCTCGCTCGTCCTCTGGACCATCACCTGGATTCATTTCCTCGTCATCTGCACGTTTCTGATCGTACTCGGCGCCGTCATCGACCCGCGAAAGAACGACTGGCCGCAGCGCGCCTTCTCTCGAAACATCATTCGCCTGGCCGGAGCACGCTTCGACGTGCGCCGCTCGCCCGGCTTCGATCCCGCGCGCACCAGCATCTTCATCTGCAATCACGTGAACGTCTTCGATCCCTTCGTCATCTATTCCGCGATTCCGCAATTCGTGCGCGGCTTCGAACTCGAGTCGCATTTCAAAATTCCGATTTATGGTTGGCTGATGGGGCGTTTCGGAAATGTGCCGGTGCCTGGCGTGCCCAGCCGCGAGGGGTTGCAAATCATGTCTGAACGCGCCCGCGCCGCGCTGGAATCCGGCATCAGCCTGATCGCGTTCGCCGAGGGCTCGCGTACGCGGACAGGTCACGTGCAGCCGTTCAAAAAAGGCATCTTCAATATCGCGCAAAAACATGGCTGGCCCATCGTGCCCATGAGCATCGTCGGCTCCTACGAATTTTTCCGTACTGGCCACTGGATGCTGCATCCCGGCAAGATCACCGTCTATCTGCACGACACCATTGACACCTCGCAAATCGCGCGTGCCGATGTGGACACCCTCCGCCAGCGCGTCCAGGAAATCGTCTCCGCTCCCGTGGAAGATTCCCTCCGCTCGCGCGAATCGCAGCCAGCAGTACTCTGACCGAAGCGATTCGACCCTAGAGGTTTTCCGGGTGCCCCATCCTTCGCGGTGTTTGCGAAGGGTGGGGATTTTGACGTCGGCTAACTCCACGCCGGCGGGCGCGCTGTCGCCGTTCTAGACCCTCGCATTCCACCCGTTAAACTTTGACAATAGTTGTGTAGCGCCGGGCTTCATACCCGGTACGCGACCATACGTTGACGCCGGCTGTATCACCGTCGTCCTCGTGCACCAACCACAAAAGCTCTTGCGGCTGCCGTTCACCCCTGATTGCACGGCCCTGTATAATGATCGCCTTCACCCTTGATCCCTGAGCCCAAACAAGCGGCAGTCGCCCGCGCGCTGCAGCACGCCTTCGGCGTGCCTGAATTCGAAGACATTCGCATTCTCACCGGTGGTCTTTCCACGGCTTTGGTATTTCGGATCGTCGTGCGCGGAAAGCCGTACGTCTTGCGCGTCATTATGCGGGAAGACGCAATGAGCGATCCCACTCGCCAGTTCGCCTGCATGAAGGTCGCCCAAGATGCCGGGCTAGCGCCGCGAATCTGGTACGCCAGCGTGGAAGATCGCATTTCCATCACCGATTTCGTGGAAGTAAAGCCGTGGCCCGAAAATCCCGCGCGGCTAACCGCCGAAACGATTCGTAACATTCATTCGCTGCCGCCATTCCCCAAATTGCTAAATTACCTCGACGCGCTCGATGGATTCGTTAGCCGGTTCCAGGAACGCAAAATCCTGCCGGAGAATTTAACCGAAGAGTTGTTCCGGCTATACGCCGAATTGGCCCGCGTATACCCGCGTAACAATTCCGACCACGTCTCCTGCCACAATGACCTCAAGCCCGAAAATCTCCTTTTCGACGGCAATCGCATCTGGGTGGTCGACTGGGAAGCGTCGTTCCTGAACGACCGCTATTTGGACCTTGCAGTTCCCGCCAACTTTTTCGTACGAGACGATGCCGGCGTAGAAACCTATCTGCGCGCCTATTTCGGTGAGCCGCCCGGCGATTACCGCCGCGCCCGCTTTTTCTTAATGCAGCAAATCGCGCACATGGGTTACGCCATGGTGTTCATGTTGCTCGTGGCCCGGTCCGGCACGCCGATCGACCCGAGCTTGGACGCCCCAGACTTCAACGACTTTCATCAGCGCCTATTGTCAGGCGAGGTCAGCCTCGCAGGCGACGAGGCCCGCGCCCAGTACGCAAAATTGCACCTAAATCGAGCCCTGCAGAATATGCGCACCGAGCGCTTCGCCGATGCCCTCGCCCTTGTCTCCGCCCACCACCGCACCTAACTCACGGCCCGCTTGCGCAACGTCATGTGGAGTGCGGCAGCTTGCTGCCGCTTTTGCCTTACCGAAGCTTACTTCCCAAAGTCTCGCAATTTCAGATCGAAGCAACGGTTCTGTAGCGCCACCCTTTGGGGTGGCACGCGATCTAGCCTGCAACTACGGGCTCAACCGCCCTCGCGCCCGCGTGCCTGACGCGCGGCATTCGTAGTTCAACAGCTAAAGGTTTCGATCTACCGCTGCGGTCAACCCGGCACTTATCTACCGGAACTCGCTTTTTCCGCGTCCACCAGGATCCACGCTCGCGCCACGGTCTGCTCGGCGTTCGGGAACACACGCGCTTCGCCAGGCATGATCGACCCAAACCCGGTCACCAGCCGTTTGATCCATTCGACGTCCGTCACCATCGCCATCTTGTCCCACCCTCCGAAATGACGGATGCCCTCTTTGAAATCTTCCCAGGCCGCGCCCGGCTCCAGTCCCGTGAACTGCGGTCCCAGCTCGTAATAAAAATTCACCTTGCGATGCTTCTTGAACGCCCGCTCAACCTCCGGGACCAAAACCTGCTCGTAATCTTTCTTGCTTACCTGCCCTTTGGCCGCCACCGCCACCACATTGTCCGGGAAACCATCCAGCCGCTCGATCATCGCTGCCTCCTCGAGTCGTTCACCCGCCTCATATATTGGATGTTTGCCCCGCCACCCGCGCTCCTCTTGCCAGTCGCGCCCGCAGCCGCCTGAACCTCCGTCCCGATTTGGGAAAGCGGTACTATGCCCAGTTTGCTTTTACGTTTTCTATTGACTGCACATCAATTCCATGCTACCGTGGGATGTTTTTGTTGCTCGCTTCAGAGCTGCCGACGGCGGGCGACACGATTTAAATCGCCCGTCGGCTGCGCACGCGGCCCGCGTGTCTAATTACGCCGGCGAAAAGGGGAAATGGCTCGATGGAATCAGCGGCTCAATCATTACAACGCATCGCGCCAAGCGGTCGCCCCAGCCCGCTGCCTTCCGGCCGGCATAGCCCAAAGCGAGTCCGCTCGTCGCAGCGTCCGGGTCCCCCAACGCGCTGTCGCGCGTCGGGGCGCCAGATCGACACATCCCGTCATTCTAATTCGCTCGTAACCTCTACAAAACAAAGGATCGGCTTCCCTTCAGATCGACACAAAATTGGGTGCCTTCGCGGTCGGCTCGACTGCTCTACAAGGAGTCAACTTTTAGAGGGCGCTCAATGCGAGGCTCGCGGATTACTACGAGGGCTGCGAGACGCCAGCTTCGGGCAACGCATGTCCAGCGCGCAGTTCCTTCCATGTGTAAGCCACGCGATGGATCACGGTGATGGTCGAAATTGTTGCGATCACCCACAACACCTGCGCCATCCTGCCCCACAGGCCGCCAATCATCAGCAGCACAACCCGCTCGGGGCGCTCCATGAAACCAACTTTGCAGGACGGAATCAGCGACTCCGCTCGCGCCCGCGAATAGCTGACCATAAACGAGCTGGCCATCGCCACAGCCGCCAGCGCCATGTAGAACGGACGTCCGATCAGCGTGTAATAGACGACCAGGCCCATGTAGAGCGCCAGGTCGGAGTAGCGATCGAGCGTGGAGTCGAGAAACGCACCGAAGGCAGTCACCCTGCCTACTCGCCGAGCCACCTGCCCATCGGCCATATCGAGGAAACTGGCGATCAGCAGCACAATGGCGCCGTCGCGAAAGCGCCCCACAGCAAACAGCGCAGCGCTCACGGAGTTGACGAACAACCCAAGAAAAGTGAACGTGTTGGGTGTGAGTCCGGTCGCCACGAGCCCACTGACCACATGGCGCAGCAGCCATCCGCCGCCTTCGCCTATCCAATGTGTGATCGGCTTCTTGAGCTTTTGAACGGGCGAATCCATGTCACCGAATCATACAACGGAAAGGCCGCGGCTGGGGATCGAGTGGTTGCTGGAGAGAGTGCCCGGGGTGGGGGTCGAACCCACACGACGCGTGAGCGTCAGGGGATTTTAAGTCCCCCGCGTATGCCATTCCGCCACCCGGGCCCGGCTGACCTAAACAATAGCATGGACTGGCATTTAGGCGACGCGGCAGCGGGTGGCCAGTTTTCGCACACAGCAATCGATATTTATGAGGCTCGGCTGCGCGGCTCGGCAATCGCGCTCGGCTTTTTGAGGCGCTGCTGCGTGTCGCCACCGATTTCAGGGTGCGAAGGAGTGAGCGTCACGGCTGCGGACCTTCGTGGGGGCAAGCCCCCGGATCGGCTAAGGTCCGGGCGGCGCACGCCGAGGAATTCCATGGCTACCAGGAACACAAATTGAGAGCCGCAAACCAAATAGCGGCGCCAGAGTCGGCGCGGTTCCTGTATCAAGCGGAAGAGCCATTCAAACCCGTGCTCGCGCATCCACTCTGGCGCTTGTTTTTTTGTGCCCGAGTTGATGTCAAAGGCAGCGCCCACTCCAACCAGGACCGGAACGCGGAGGCGTGAGCGATACTCGTGCATCCAGCGCTCCTGCTTTGGAGTGCTCAGTCCAACCCAGACCACATCCGGCGCAGCGCGATTGATTGTGTCGACGATTTCCGAGCTTTCGTCCAGCGTGAGCGGACGAAATGGGGGCGAATAGGCGCCGACAATCGAAATCCCGTGAAAGCGCTGGCGGAGAGTTTCCGACAAACGATCGCAAACTTCAGGCGAACCGCCGTAGAGAAAATGACGATAGCCCTTGGACGCTGTCGCTTGGCAGAACGAAAGCATCAGTTCCGGACCGTACACGCGGCGGCGCAATCGATGGCCGCGCAGTCGTCCGATCCAGACGAGCGGCATGCCGTCGGGCACCACAAGATCAGCTGCATTTAGCACTCGCGTGAGATCGTAATCATGCTGCGCTTCGGTGACGCCGTGCATCCCGGTGACCGCAACGTAGCGACAGCGGCTGCGGTTTCGAATCCACCACTCGATTCTGTCGATGGCGTCGGGAATCTGGACGGCGTCGACGCGCACGTTGAGGACGGTGAACGAGGTAACGGCGGGATCGTGGTCAATTCCTGGCGTGGAGTGCACAGTGGCCGCCTTTCGTCTCTCCGATGCGTCCGCGAAGTCCGGACTGGGCTATGGGGTGATTGTTTCCGGCTGGCGAGTAACGAATCGACCGTCCGGGTTATTGAGTAAGTCGGCCGGCGCTGCCAGCGCGGACGAAGATCGCGTCCAGCTGGATTTCACGGCCGGTAGTTTCGTCCGCGAACACGGAGGCGAGCGAATGCAATTCGAATCCTTTCGATTCCATGAAATCAAGCATGAAGCGAAACGGCTTCTCCCCTTGATAGAGAGGCAGAAGTGAGAGTTCGAGCTGAACGCCGCAAAGGCTGGGCAGGATTTTGTCAGCCCCGTGCAGCACTTCGTATTCGAAACCCTGGACGTCGATTTTTAGAAATGCAGCATCGTCACGCTCTATATATTGAGGCGCCAGCGAGTTCAAAGTTACCAGCGGCACCTGCTCCTCGTGGGCGACCTGCGCGCTCGCGTCCATACGGCCAAGCAGATGTGTGCCGCGAAATACGGAGCTGAAAACAGAGTTCGCGCAGACGTTAATACAAATCACGCCCTCTTCGCTTCCGATGGCTGTGCGCGGCGCAACGACCCAGTTCGCATCGCGAGCAGCAACTTTTTTCAACCGGAGATGGGCTCCATCGACGGGCTCGAACGAGACGATGCGGCCGCGATAGCCCAAGGCGCGCAATTCCTTGCCGTACTGGCCGACGTTGGCACCGACGTCGAAAACCAAATTCACCTGACGCGACAGAAGAAAACGAGACAACCTGGCGCGGTCAGAGCCTTTGGAATTGAAACGGGTGATTTCAATCCCCAACTGGTTTGCGAGTTTTCGAACAAACCCTTTTGTCTGGTCGATGGAAGACATGCGTCACGTCCTTGAACCTACGTAGTCTTTGCAGCGCTCCGGCCAGAACCAGCTTCGTCGATCGCTGTCCCTGCACCAACTCAAACGCTTGGCGAAACGCCCAGTCAGGCAGCCAAGAAGACGCTTTCCAGAAAGCGCGGTAAAGAGCAGGAAGCCCGCGAAAGTGCGGCCCCGCAACGAACGCCCGGTAGACCCGTCCGGTTTCCGGTTCGCGCCGGAAGCGCGCGTAGACGTATCTATTTTGAGTTATGGGCGGCTTGGATGGGATCGGGTGTTTGCAGGAGGAAGAGGCAAGGAAACCCCTCCAAATATGCCAGAGTTCGCGCTCGAAATCGACCAAGCGGCGGAGGTGGACCTCCGTGAAGCTCCTGACAGCCCCGGCATTCTGACCGTGAATGCGATATACATCAAGCGGCTGGTCTAGGGCGATGATAGGCGTGATCGGAAAACGCACGAAGGCGAATGGGCACGGAGAGCTGCGCTTCTCTACGGGTTGCCAGAGCGGGAGTAAGGAGCGCGGGTGTCTACGCTTGCCTGCCCACGGCAGCGGCAAGCCCAGGGCCCTCCCGACAGCCAAAAACCGACCGATCAGCAATTGCCTTCGAATAAATTTTCATAAGAAGCTTGTAATTTTTCTCGCCAGTGTACTTAGCCTCGTATTCCGCACGGGCGTTCCGTCCCATCGCTCTCATCTCGGCTGGATGCGCCCAGGCCCACTCAACCTTCTCGGCCAAATCTTTCGGATCGCCGCTCGTGAAATGCAAACCTGTGATCCGATCTCGAATGACTTCCTCCATTGTTCCGATTCGCGATGCAATTACTGGAACGCCACAAGCAAAGGCCTCCACAATTGTCATTGCAAGACCTTCGTAACACTCGCTTGGAAGTACAAGGAACCGAGCAGCCTTTATCGCAGCCAGAACATCTTCGTGCCGACAACGCCCTTCGAAGCGCACATTGGAAAGTCCTCGATTTTCTATAAACCGCTGGAGATCGGGGCGCAGATCACCGTCTCCGATAATCCGAAGTTGCTTATCAGGGCTGAGAATTTCCCAAGCTCGGACAAGAGTGCCTAGTCCCTTTTCCTGCGAGAGTCGACCCACGAAAATCGCAGGGCCGAGTTGCTCCTGAAAACGCGCACCCGGGTCCGGAGATACAAAGTTGGGCTTCACAAACGTGCGCTCGCCAGGCAAGCCGCCGGCAATCAGCTTTCTCCGTTGGAATTCACTCAGGCAAATGTAAGCTTGCACCTGTGTATTCCAGGTCCGCCGAAGCCGGTGGAATTCCAGCATCGTCGCCACAACTGCGGTTGCCGCACGGGACTCCCGATAACAAGCGTGCCAAACGGACCGAGTCAGATTATGAGTAACACATTCTTCGCAGGGACGACCTTTGCGAATAAAGGTGCCAGCAGGACAAGCAAACCTGTAATTGTGCAAGGTTTGAATCACTGGCACACCGGCCTGACAACAGGTGAAGTAGGCCGCCGGGGATATCAGCGGAAAAGTGTTATGAAAATGAACCGCCTGTGGCTTTTGTCTCGCTACAATTTCCCGAAGATCGCGGGCACTATCCCATGCCCAGATGGCGCGAAGACTGAGGGAAAACGTAGATCGGACCTCGTGGTTTCGAATTTCGTCGTTGTGGCGAACGTACTCGATTACTTGGTGCCCCGCCGAACGCAGCAGATTGACTTCATTGCGAAAGACTTGATCTTCACCGCCAGGCTGCTGGTAGTAATTGTGTACGAGCAATAGCTTCATCGTTTTATCGCCACGCTACAGAGAGAAGGCCGGCCATTTTCCGAGAGGGCTCAGAAATCGGCGGAGAACATGAGTGACTGGTCGAGCGATCATCTGACCCGCATGCGCTTGGCCGCTTTCGGTAAGCCTTGAGCATGGAAACCCCGGTTAGGGCTCGCAGAACATGAATGTTTTCACAGCGATCAAGAACTCCCCTCAGAAAAACGAGCCTGCTCTCCCATGATCCATCGCGCGCCGCGGCCCGTTCAAATTGCGGTGCTGCGTAAGACGTTCCCAAGAGTTCCATCTCTTGAGATAGAAAAAGCCGGTCCAACTCGGCCGAAGAAAACACCCTTGCAAGCGAGTACTTCCTGTGTAATGGACGGATCCACGGCAGCAGAGGGATTTTAAAGAAGTATGTCCGATTCCCAATTCGCGCGCCGTGGTTCTCAAACGGAAACCATACTTGGGGTGTCGATACCACGATGATACCGCCGGGCCTACACAGGCGGATCATTTCTTGCACGGCGGTACCGAGGCTTGGCACATGCTCAAGGACTTCAAAACTAGTGATGAACGAGAAGAATTCGTTTGGGAAATCCACCTTGTCCGCGGACATTAAGAGGATCTTAAAGTTCGACTTTAAGATGGCTTGCAAGCGGAATTCCTCAAGCCGCAGATGCTCAACATCTATGCCAACGATCTCATCGAAAGTTGGTGCGATTAGTTCTGTGATAAAGCCGTTGCCGCACCCGACATCCAGGTACCGCCTCACCTCAGCTCGAGATCGGATGGAATCGACGTAGCGCAGGGCAAAGCTCGCCAATTTGTGTGCTGTTCGCAGCGCATGACGGGGTGCTGTACCGCCCAAGACCGGAATGTTTTCAATTTGCATACCGAGCCGCAATGACCTTTGAAGGGCTAAAGGGATTCCATGCAATTAACTCGTCAGCTAATCAAGCATTCTGTTTATCGTATTCCCTTTTCAGGCGAATCGCTGATTTACACTTTTCATCGTTCTTCTTAGCCGACTCAATTTCCACGCACGCGCCGGCTGCCGCGATTGAGAGCTCGGGCTTTTCGCGATCCAGCAAATCCGATACGGGCCCACTTGCGTATTCATGCAAGGCGACATACAGCAACCATTGTGTTCCGGAATCGCGTTGGCACGACAGAGTGAGTCGCCATCCACACGCGCGCAAAGGCGTGATACCAACGAGAAGGGCTGAGATTGGGCTCTAGATCATCCACGAACTCTAGCTTGTCGATGAGAAAACCACACCTCCTAAGGATTTCACGAAGAGTCTGAGGACAAAACCAGAGCGCATGCTCCGGATTAAAGGCATGATCTGAATTCTTCCAGAACATCAGATTCAGCATCACGCTAAAAACGTTCGGCGTCGACAAAACCAGCCTTCCACCCGGTTTCAGACCCCGCGCGACGCCCTGTAGAAAGGCACCTGGATTTTGAAGGTGTTCGATAAGCTCGCCGGCAACGATGGTATCGAAACGAGAATTGAAGTTGAGATTCTGTGCGTCCCCAATGGCCACTCGAAACCCCATTGCCTCCATGCGCGCGAGGCCGACACGATCGATATCGATGCCCAGAACATTGCCTCCAGCAAACGACAGGCAGAGTTGGTGGTGGAAGAAATGCGCCAACTCAGCGGCGGACTCAGCGACTTTGTGCCCTACGCAACCGACGTGAAGGATCTCCGGGCCCCGCACTTCTCGAAGCAATGCTTCAATGCGCGCATTCGGGCGCATGTCATGCTCGGTGTTAGAGGCCTTGAGATTTGAAGCGTCAGTGGTTGGAAACGTGAATACGGTCATTGCTATCACCTAACCTTCAGCCGGCAGTACGGATCTCGCATTGGGAAGTTGCCGACTCGGCTTCGCTGGATACATTGCAGATCCGACAAATAAACCGATGACGAGGTAAAACGGGATCGCTCCCTGAGGCACTTCAAAAAAGGGGGTGAATAAGGCAAAGGCAATCATTGCCACCCATAGAACTATGCCGCCCGCGCACTTAGTCGTCCGATAGGAGTGCCAAAGGAGCCGGACGAGTTCGGCCTGAAGGAGAGCGAAAAGCAGCACTCCGATCCAGCCCGTGTAACCGAGGGTATAGAAAAACACGCTGTGAGGCGTCTGGACGAAAACGCCCTGAAGGTATGGAACTAGATCACCCAATGCATAACCATAGCCAAGTCCCAGCAGAACCGTTCTTCGGCTCTGATTCACCGCTTCCCAAATAGCCGCCCACCACACAGTCCGCCAAACCGTCGTACCCACATCCATTCTTACCGATGAGGTATAGTCGGCGGCCAAATCAGGATCTAGCGGAGCGAGAGCGCGTCCCACCAGGTCCCGCGCCGATATCTCACTTGGGCCCCGGCTGACCGGACCTCTTGCGCTGAAATTCAGCACGAGCATCAAAGCAAGAACTGCGGCAACGGCGGCACTTCCAGCCATAAACCTTTTCAGGTTTCTTGTTATGCAAGCCCACAAAAACAGCCCAACTGCCAAACCCAGCCATTCCGCCCGGATCTGCATACCGAGCAGAACAAAAGCATTCAGAACGAGAAGGTGCCATATCTTCCTTAGATCCGGCTCGTATGCCAACAATGCCAACAGGATAATGAAAGAAAATTCCGGCAGGCCAAAAATTGGAACTGCAGTCAATCGATCAGAAACGCCAGGAAAAATCCAAGTGACGCGATTCAGGAAGAGGATGTAGACAATCCCGTAAATCCCGTTAAACCATGCCAGCAGCCGGAATAAACGCGGAATGTACTGTGACCGCCGCAATCCAACCCATAATCCGAGAAGCAGGAATAAAGGGTAATAATCAAAAGCGAGGTCACGGATGGACGTAAGCGTAGGATGACCCAGCGCAATCCCGCGACAGACCTCGAAAATCCCATAGAGAAGGAGGGCTAGATAGATTTTGGTCAAGCGCCGAAGCTGCCGAATGCGCCGAGCACACTTTACCCAGGGACCTACTCGCGTCATTGGCCCGGCGAAAAGAAAAGCGGCGAGCACTATTTCGCCGATGAAAAGATGCCACGGAGGATAGCCTAGATACGCAAAACTGCGGCCCATGAGGCAATAGCCAAGAATAAGGAGCAGGGCAACGTGGCTCCATCCGTCAGAAAGCAAGGCATTTTGTCTCGCTTCCTCCATCACGCATCCCCTATCCTGCCACCCTCTACTCGAATGGCGGGACTGGCGGCTGCCCCCGATTTGCCTAGTGGATTGTTGGAGTTTCCGGCGGACGAAGATCGACGGCCGGAGGGGACATTTGCATCAAGTCGGAGCGTCCGGACCACCAGCGCACCGCCAAAGACAAGCTTGCCAAACGCGACGAGCAGGATTCCTGCGACAGCCCCAACTATGCCGTAGTACACCATCAAAAATGAGGCAGGGATTATGGCTACAAGAGTGCCGCCTATACTAGCTTCAAAGGCGAATCGAGATCGTCCGACGCCGTACAAGAACGCCAAGAGCACGGCGGTAAGGGCCACGAGCATGTAAGCAACGCTGGCGAGGCGAAGACCCGTGCCAAGTATCGCGTATGGAGACAAGCTCCCGTAAAACAAGGTGAGGGCTAGATGGGGCCACATGAAAAGGGCGGTGAAAAACGGCAGCACCAAAAGTCCGGCGAGCGCTCCGTACCACGATGAGGTGCGAAACGCGGCGGCGGTGCCACGTTGGTTCTTAGCGTCCGCAGCTGCGGGGATCACGAGATTGTTAGTGCCGAATATTATTGGATGGCTGACGCCAACAAGGTTCATCACAGCCTGGAATGAGGCCGCTTCGGCCGGGCTATAAAGGAGAGCAAGCATCCACGGGAAGGCCTGGCGGACACCGGATTCGGTCATGCCAGTCAGGAGCGCCCACTTACCCAACGACCAATATTTTCGAGCGGTGGCCAGGACGGCGCGTAAGGGCGTGGCCGACCACCCGACTTGCAGTGATTGCAAAAGCGCGGCCAAAGCGGAGGTCAGTGCTACGACCACGAATACACGCTGCAGTGAAAGGGCGCCGTAGCGTGCGAGAAGCCATACGAATACAGCCTGGCCGCCGTAACTGAGCACGTCGCCCCAGATCGCGGCGCGGTGGAGAAGATGGGACATCAGGGCGCGGCGAAATGTCTCCTGCAATTGCCAGAGAAGCATGGCAAGTACCACGGCCCAGGTGATGGCCGCGACGTGAAGGATGATGGTGGCACCGAGGACCAGCAACGAAAGCGGAAACGCGAGCAGAAACGTGAGAAGCGCGGCCGCGAAGGCAACTTTGCGAAGCTCCGCTCTACCGACGCTCGCGCCCTCCAGAGACAACGGGTAGGCGATCAGGCCGCTCTGACAGGTGAACAAAAACAGCAGCACTCCGAAAATGAGCGCGAATACACCGTATTTCGTGTGCGACAGGTTGCGAGCCAGAATGATCTGCGTCATAAAATTTCCGAGGCTCACCGCGCCTTGATCCGCGAGCGCCCAAAAGCCGGTACCAAACCGGCGGCGCACCGCGTCAGAAAAGGGTAGTCCCACGATGGCTACTGCCCCGTGCCGCTGCACGCCACGGCCGCCGTCTTCAGCAAAATTTTGAAATCAAGCAGCAGGTTCCAGCGGTCGATGTATTCCAAATCGAGGCGCACATTCGTCTCAAACGAAGGATCCTGACGCGCGGTGACCTGCCATAGACCGGTGATGCCAGGCTTCACGTCGAGGCGGCGAAGATGCTCGATATTGTATTTCGCGTAATCGTCGACGGGATGGGGACGCGGTCCGACCAGGCTCATGTCGCCTTTCAGAACGTTCCAGAGTTGTGGAAGTTCATCGAGACTGTATTTGCGTAGAAACCTTCCGGCGCGCGTGATTCGCGGATCCTGAGCGATCTTGAAGAACGGGCCTTTGCGTTCGTTGCGATGGCGAAGCGAGTCCTTAAGCAAGTCCGCGCCCTGCACCATGGTGCGTAGCTTGTAGCACAAAAAAATTCGTCCCTTCTTGCCAACGCGCGGAGAGCGATACATGACCGGGCCCGGCGAATCGAACTTCACGCAAACCGCGAGTGCCAACAGCAGGGGCGAAAGCAAAACCAGGGCAGAGGCGGAAATTGCGATATCGGTGAGCCGCTTCAGAAACAGGCAAAAGGTGGGAATTGGCTGCCAGCAAAGACCTATGACCGGGAAATCGCCAATGTGCTCGATGGGAGAATTCCAGGTGAGGCCGTCATAAAAGTCCGGGACTATTTTCACGGTGAGATGGTTCGTGCGAGCTTCGAGAGCGATGCGCTTGACGAGTTCGCGCTCGGATGGAATCGTCACGAAGACGTCGTCGACGAATTCGGACTTGGCCACCCGTACGAGATCGCTGATGCGGCCCAGCACTCGAGCTTCTTGTAGACGCTTGCCATCGAGGAAACCTTTTACCTGATAGCCGAGCAGTTTGTTGTTGTCTAGAACGCTAGCGAGTGCCCGGCCTACCGCTCCTGCGCCAATGATGACCGCGTTGCGCGCGGCAATTCCCTGTTCGACGCGGCGAATAACCACACGGCGGCGTGCATACCGCCAGGACGTCAGCGCCACAATATTCAAGCAGAATGCGGCAACGACCACGAAGCGCGACACGATCTTTATGCCCGATGCGAAAACGAACGCCGCGAGCAGCAGTGTGGCCAGAAATACGGCTTCGAGAACCGCATAGGCTTCGTCCCGAAAGCGTCGGGTAGTGGACACCCGGTATAGGTGGTACCACTTGCAAAAGACGGCGACCAATACCGCGTATATCAGCAAAAACGCGAGGTAACGAGAGACGGGCTGGTCGGTGTGTAATTGCAGGCGACCGGAAAGAAAAAACTTGTGCAAGCCTTCGCGCGCGAAGCGCACCAAAAATGCGGCGGCGGAGTCAAGAATCACCAATGCTACGTCGATGAGTGCAAACGCGACCTGGAGCCAGCCACTATCGGCGGCATAGCGCTTGGTCTTTCGGCGTTGAGTCCAGATCGGCGGTTCGGCGGCGCCGGGCTTAGGAAACGGGAAAAATCCTCCTTGTTCCGCAGCGGAATTGCGCACCGATCCAACGCCGACCTTGGCGGCGGTCGAACCGCTCGACCGAGCGAATTGGGCGTGCTCGGCCATTAGTCAGCCGAAGCGACACCTTCGAATGAGCGGCTTCCGAGCGTATCGCGTTCCGTGAGGACGCGATTCAGAGTGGCCGCAACTTCCTCGCGTTTTTTCGTGCGGAAGTACCACTCGATGGTTTTGTGGAGGCCGTTAAGGAAGGTCATTTGAGGCTCCCATCCGAGGCGTTCGCGCGCGAGTGTGTTGTCCGCTACGCGATTCATCGGCCCTGTGGGCATTTCTGGGTGAAATTCGATGGGAGCATGGTGACCCGTGTAGGACATCACCTCCTTCACAGCGTCAATCACGCGCGTGCGTTCCATGGTGCCCAGATTTATGGCGCTTCCATCGTCGATTACTTCGGCGGCGCGGATGGTGCCGCTGACGATGTCTTGCACGTACGTCCAATTGCGGATTTGCTGGCCGTTACCCCACACCACATAAGGGTCTTGCTTGATGAAGGCGCGAGCGATCATGGCGATCACCGCATGATTTTCGTGGCCGCGTTCGCCGTACACGGTGAAATAGCGGCAGGAGGCGGACTTCATCCCGAAATCTCGGTAGTAGGATCGCAAAGTCATTTCGGCCATCAGCTTGGCCCATCCGTACATGTTGTCAGCGTCGTAGGGAGGGCCGACCTCGTCTTCGGTGAGATACAAGATTTCGTCAGGCTTCGTTTGAAGGGAATTCGGATACACGCATCCCGACGAGGCGTAGACTACTTTCTCCACGCCAGCGTGGCGACAGGCGCGGAAGAAAATTCCATCGAGCGCCAAATTTCCAGCGCAGGCAGCCTGATGAAGGTCCACGTATCCCCTGCCACCGTGGTCGGCAGCCAGATGGAATGCAATTTCGATATTCCGCACGGATTTTTCGGCCACACCTTGGTCCAAAAGATCCGCTTCCATGAACTCCGCCAGGCCGGATTGGACGTGGCGCTCGATGTTTTCGAGCTTTCCGCTGCTAAGGTTGTCCACGATTCGGACTTTGGCGCCGCGCTCAACGAGCGCATCGACCAAGGTAGATCCGATAAATGAAGCCCCTCCCGTAACTAGGACGTCCAAGCCTTTCCAGTTCATGTGTTGAATCTCCTCCCATTAATGAGCTTGCTGGCCAGGGTTCGGAACGCTACTTGCGGACCGATTCCCTGAAATCTCGGGCGGCGCACCTTGCGCAGGCTTGCTGCCGTTGCGATCAGCAGCAGGTTTGTGCAGCCTAAATTTTGCGAAGCTGTGAGAGAACGTCACCAGTTGGTTTCGGGTGGTCGAGAACATTTCTTGAGCCAGCACTTTGCCGGGATCGTTTGGATCAATTTGCTTCCATTTCGATTGGCCCAGGACCCAAGCAGCCGCGGCAAGCAGACAAAGGCCTCCGCCACCGAAGATGATCAACCAACGATTCGGAGAGGACGGTTTTTCGGCGATATTGGCCGGATCGAGCACTCTGACGCTGGGCGTTTCCTTGGCTTCTTCGACCTTGGCCATTTCGTATTCTTGGGTGAGCGTCTCAAAAACTGCTTCCTGAACTTTTGTGCGGCGGTAGAGATCGGCATACGTAACGCCCAGAATCGGTAGCTCGCGGATCGACGGATACAACGACGAATCGTCTTGCCCTGCTTCGGCTTCGTCCGCGGCTCCCTTGCCTCCCATTTGTTGCAACTGTTGACGCAAGGAGGAGACTTGCGCCTCCATGCTTTTAACTCGCACGTTCGAATCGGTGTAGATCGATCGCAAGCTCTGCAGTTCGGTTTGCTCGGCGATCAACTGCCCTTCCAGAGACGCAGCCGCCTCGATCATCGCTTTTCCTTGCTGAGGGACATCGATCGCGGTGTTCTTGCTGGCGAACTGGCTGAAGGTCTTCTCATCGGCCTCCAGATTTTTCTGCACCTGTTGCAGGCGCCCCTGCAGGAACACGCGCTCCCGATGAGCCGACGAAGTATTGAGGTTCGTCACCACACGGTCCAGCTCGGTGACGTACGCAGCGGCCATTGCTGCCGCCCGCTGCGAGCTCTTGTCGGTGACGGAGATGCGAATGATTCCGCTCTTTCGGTCATCATCGATATTTGTATTGGACTCGAGATCGGAGCGCGCTTTTTCCCAGCGCCGGGCTCGGTAGACCTTTCTGAGTTTGAATTCGGTGATAAGAGCGTCTTCGACGGTTCGACTTTGAAGAATGCCTATAAACAGAGCGCCGGACGTTTTAAGCCCAAGTACGTTGCTAGCGACTCCGCTCAACCCTCCGCTCTCGCCAGACTTGTTGCTGGTAAAGAGCTGAGCAAGCATTCCCAACCCTGATGAACCTTCCTGGTCGGGCGGCATGAGCCGCGTTGTGGACGTGTATTTGCTGGAGATCAGGAACGCAATCGCGATACAACACAAGATTCCGATTGCGGTGACCCGGCCCAGCAAAGCGCGCCGTTCCCACAAAAGGCGTATTCGAGCCAGCCGCCTTTCGCGTGCTGCCGCGGCCATCTCGGGATCGATGAACGTGGCCGAGCGCTCCCAATCGTCCACAATAAGTTCCGATTGGCGCTGGCTCTTACCGTCACGCATCAGAGCACTCTCTCCGGCCAGTGTGGTGGTGACGCGAGCGCGGCGAGAACTTGCCGTGGCAATCCGTCCATGCGTCGAATGCAGAATTTACGATTCGCGATCGGACAACTGATCCACGAAGATCGCAGAGTTGGGTCATAGGAGTCTCGAGTGGCGACCGCCGTCACCAGTTCCAATGCGGATAAAAAGCTAGTTGGAATGACGCGGTCCAGTCTGTCCGCGGGCTAGGCGCTAATACGGGAGCTAACCACTTTTCGTACTGCAAACCTCCTGAAACGTTTACGCCGCCGGGGAGCCACCAACTGACATTGGCATAACCATCGGTAATGGCTTCGCCGGCGGGTATAAAGTCCTTAGCCACATTGGCGTGGCGAAATCCCAGCTGAAAAGAATTGCGGGCATTAAAGTGGTATGTTGTCCACGCCGTATATCCCTTGCCTTCTCTCCCGATCCAACTGCCGATCAGGTTGGCCTTGTTGGTCGACAGATCGTGATAATAAAGATCCCAGTAAACAAAATTTCCATTCTGGCTCCTACTTGTATCAGCATCTGTATAGCCTCCCTCAGCGCGGAAATCGAGCCTCGGAAGGCCGGGAATGCGAGGCAGGTAGATGCCCGAGTTCCATGCGGCTCTAGGAGGGTTAGCTAGCGGGGTCACTTCGTCGGCGCCGAGGGCTTCACCGTAGACGCTCACCCAATTCCTGACCAACGGCGGCCGATAGGAAAAGTAGAAGCCGCTAGTACGTTTTCCCGGATTTCTCGAGTCGCGATAATTGACGGACGACTTCACGCTAGCGTAACTGTTCCAAATGGCGCCGGCCGTCAAAGGTCTGCCTACGCCGCCAAACTCCACCAGCCGATCGAAACCGACCTGCAAATTTCGCGTTGGCATGAAGCTGACGTTTTCACCGTGGATTACTGGCCGCGGCGGAAATTCGTTGCCTGATAGCTTGCCGACGAAGAAGTCGAACTTGAAGGGCCCAAGTACGTCGGAAAGCACCGGTATCCGGAACGGAGAGATGCGGCTGCCACGGAACATGTAGATAGGCGCTGCGTTGTCGCTGTAAATCAGCGACGTGCCATCGCCTGGACCCCACCAGAGGCTTTGCTTTCCAAACGCAAAATCCCAGCCGTCGTAGTTCGACGCGACGTACGTGTCCAAGAGCTGGAACTGATCGACTGCGGCGAACGGCGTTGCGGGCTGGAGCGGATTTACGTCAGCATTGGCGATTGCTTCGCGAGCCTGCAATGAGTAGGGCTGCGCGTATGGAGATTGCTGGTATTCGCCGCGAACGTAGAGAGTGAATCGCCCGGCGGTTCCATACCCCGAAAAACCATCATAAGTGTTGAATCCTTCTTGGTACGGCCGGCCGTAGTCGTTAATGATGGTTTGCCCGAAGTGATAGCTATCATTCAGCGGCGGTCCGCTAATGCCAACGGTGCGGGTGTAAATGGACTCAATGCGCGCTGAAGTTTCGCTCGTGCCGTTCATCCTTTCCAGGTCACTGTGGAATTCGTCCGAAAGCGCTGAGTACAATTCTTCGGCTCCTTTTGGAACGGCAACCTCCGCGCGTATCCGCTCTCCCGCCTGCTGTACCAATCGAAGGCACTCGAGCCTAGTCCACGGCCGCATTCCGAGATAATCGGAGTGGATGTAGCCCATGGCGGCAAGACGCTCGATCGCGGGATAAATCCAGCTATCGAGCTCAACATACGGGCTCCCGACGCTCCCGGGGGATCGACCGGCGACAAATTGGTGAACATCCGCGTAGGTGGGCCATGCGCCGCCGCCCAACTCTGGATCGTGATGGTGCCGGTAAACTTCCTGCGCGACCAGCCAGCCGATTGCGCTGCCGACCAGCACATCGCTCGGAAAGTGCTGCTTGGCAGTTACACGCGAGGAACTAATCGCGGAGGCGAGTCCGTAAGCGAGCGTCGAAGTCAAAGGCCCGGGATACTCGTGAGCAATGACGCCAGCAATCGACCATGCCGCAGCCGAATGCTCTGACGGAAATGACAAACCGCCTTGCCAGAATTGCCCGCGGTAGTCGTCCTGCAACGGTCGCTCGCGGCCGAACGCATATTGGGTGACATAAGTGACGGCCAAACTATCGATCGCGGCCTCTCCCGCAAGTACTCCGGTCTCACGCTTGTGCTCTTCATGCGTCAATTTGCCCCAGAGATAGAGACCGGCTCCCGCTCCGACGAGGGCACCGAGTCCATAATTTGAAATGTTGTCGCTGCGATTGAGAGTGCTGGGGGAATTTGAAAGATGCTTGCTGAACTCGGTGTCGGTCGCCAACAATATTCCGGTGGCGGCTCCCAGCGGCACCAACCAATCGGCATCGGAGAGACGCAGGTGTGCGGGGCTCGTCCAAATTGCCTCTTGATCCTCGGCGATATTTTTCAGCAGGCTCGGCCCGAGGACATTCCTCGGATCATTCGCGCTGAAAATCGGATCGGCCACGTTGAACGAATCCGCGGGTCGTGAAATCTTCGAATGTTTACCGCGCCCAGGGGTGTGCTTTGAATTGCGTGTGGCGGGCACACGGGATGCGGACGAACCCGAAGCTGCGGGAGCAGGCGATTCAGGAAGTGTTTGCGCACAGCACGCTGCGCTTAGCCCATCGATTGCCGCCAGCATACAACAGCCAAGCACGAGTTTGCGCCTCCACGTCTTGTGTTTCGAACTCAGTAGTGCAACGCGATGTACAGAGTGCTCGTGATCGAACTCGCCAGCTCCGCGGACGTGAAGATGTTCTGCCAATTCGGCCCTCCGCCAATCGCTTTCTCCGGCACCACCACCGTGTCTCCCGGCTCGAGTACTGCGTTCAGCGAATCCCCGATCCAGAGCGTTTTCTTTTCTCCGATCACGGAGCCATCCGCGCGGATCACGAAAATTGCTTTTTTGTCTGCAATTGTCGTCGGCCCGCCGGACTGCTCGAGATACCATTTCGCGCTTCGGCCGGGGCGATAGGAAACGGCCGTGGCATCAAACACTTGTCCCGTGACCATCACGAACCCCGGTCGCTTTGGAATGAACAGAGTGTCGCCAGCGCGGACCTGAATATCAGCAGGAGTGTTTCTCCATTGCTTGATTTTGGGAGAGATACGAATGGTCACGCGGCCTAACGGTGATGAGGTGCTCAGCTCGGTGATGGTAGTCTGATATTGAGCTAACGCTGCTTCCTTGGACTGCCTCTGCTGCGGAGTGGCCTCCGGCAGGTTCGTCAGTGCCCCTTCGGCGTCTTTCACGCGAAGGATTAACTGATCCTGCTGTTTTTGCTCCACGTCACGAACTTCTACGCGCTGAAGAACGGCCCCGTATGGATACGCGCCGGGTTGGAAACCGCCAGCCCTTTCGATTACGGAGCTCAATCGCTCGCCGGGCCGAATTCCGTACGTGCCTGGATGCTGCACCTCGCCGGAAATTTTGATGGATGCGCCTAGATCGTCCCAACCGGGCACTTGACGAATGGTGACCACATCACCATTTCGCAGCGCCATGCTGGCATCGGACTTTCCGCCCAACGCCTCCGTTAGATCGATAGGCTTGTCTGCGCCGGTAAGTTTGTCTTGGCCGACCCATTGGTAGCGAGTCAAATCACCCAGTTGCGTGTCCGCGCTGGGCAGGAGCCCGCCGCCGACGCGGATTAGATCGGCAACCGTCATATTGGAAGTGAGCGGGTATCGGCCCGGGCGCCCGATTGCTCCTTGGATATAAACGACGGCTGGCTCCGCAGCGTCCGGGCTTTGGTGGATAAGGACGCGGTCTCGCGAGTCCAACATGATGTTCTGCGTCTGATCGCCGGCCAAGGCTGCGCCGAGATTCACGCTAAAGATTTGCGCCTTTCCTCCAGGGAACTGGCGGAAAATCTGAACGTCTTCCCTTTCCGCATCGGGTGCAAGGCCTCCGGCCAGATGGATGGCATCACTCAAGTGAATTTCTCCGGAGGTTCTGTAAATTCCGGGCTGCCGGACGTCGCCCAGCACTGCCACTGTGGGCGGATTCTGAAAGTCGAAGCGGCTGAAGATGCGTACGGTATCCATCGCGTGCAGAACCGGCGCTTGCGATGGGTGCGCCAGAGCATTCGAAAGATCAAAGCTCTGCACGGTGGGGTGCAAATCAGGCTCATTCAGACGAATGATCTCAGCGTATTGCAAAGCAGGTTCTGGGAGAAGGTCCTTGAACGATGAAATCAGGTTCGTCACACGCATTCCATCGTGAAATGCGTAGCGACCGGGGCGTACGACATGGCCCTCAAGGTAGACAGCGTTATCGTTTCCCCGAGCAATGGGAAACACTCGGATCTGATCGCCATCTTGCACTTTGAACGATTCAAGCTGCTTGGTTTCCTGCGCATCATTGTCGGACTCAGGAATATCGAGGCTCAGCATGGTTTCATTTTTGTGGGACACCAGGCGCTGCACTTCGATGTGGCGCAAAGTCGCGATCGGGAGCAGCCCACCGGCGAGTTGGAGCACGTCCTTAAGGTTTGTCTCGCCTTTCAGCTCGTAGATCGCGGGGCGGCGAACCATTCCTTCGACAGTGACTTGCGCACCGATTGGCGGTACCAAGACGGTATCGCCGCTGGTTAGCGGCTGAATGTCGGAGCGGACGCCGTGCAGAAGAAGGTCATACAAATCCACCGTCTGAATGAGCTGATTCCCGCGATAGTGCTCGACGATGCGATACGACCCGGTCGAAGTGGGTCCACCGGCGGCGAACAGCGCATTCAGTGGAGTCGAAAGCGAACTGATGTCGTACGCCCCGGGTCTGGCTACGTCGCCGACAACGTAAACCTGGATCGTTCGAAGCCGGGAAAGCGAAACAGCAGCGGAAATGTCGCGGAACTGCGTGCGGAGATCTTGTTGAATGGTTTGTTGAGCCTCCGCCAAACTTTTCCCGCTTACCATCACAGGACCAACTTCTGGCAAAGTTACACGTCCCTCACGGTCCACCGTGCGAAAAATGCGGCTCGAAATGCCGCCCCAAAGATCAATTGACAGCCCGTCGCCCGGCCCAACGACGTAACCCGGGCCAGCTGGAAGGTCCATTGGGATTAGCTGCGGATCGCGCGTGCCGTTTTCAAATACACTGGCACCAAAACGCTGTGGCGATGGTGACCGCGGCAGCGCCTGCAAATACCGGTCATACAGGGATGGAATATCGCGGTAAGGATTCGGTGCTCTCTCCATTTCGATCGCGGGCGTGGCCGCAGGCTGCGTTCCGGGGCTGTAGGATAAGCTCGGAATCACCGGCGTCCCGGAAGGGTAAGCCGGCGACATAGTCTCTAGCCCACGCGGTTGCGGCGGCGAGTACAGCTCGGCTCCCAAAGGTGAGATTCCGCCGACTGCGCCCATGCCCATAGAGCTGAAACTGCCGCCGAACGCCCCCATGCCTCCGCCGCTCGATTGAAGAGATTGAGACGGGCCCAAGGAGCTGAACTCGTCGCCCGATGAACCTCCCATCCGCTGCATCATGGCTGAAGAGTTCGCGAGCTCCGGCGACAACAATCCGCCATTCATTTGATCGAGAGAACTCTCGCCCAACGAGCTTCCGGGCTCCGCACCAAACCCGGACAGCGCGGGACTATAACCCGCCCCCGTTTGCAAAAGCTGTGCTAGCTCAAGAGAACCGTTGTCACCGTTGGGCGGTACCGGAATGGACGGTGAGGACGGCAGAGGCCCGAACGGTTCGCCTTCGGGCGAAGTGGGCGCCGCGTTCGGGTTCGCGGGCACTCCCGTAAGGAGCTGCTGCATGGATTGGCGCTGCTCGGTCTGCTTAGGGCAGTTGGTGCCTTCGCCGTCCGCGCATGCGCGGGCTTTCTCCAGATCCTTTACTCTTTGCTGCTGGTCCTGCCGCTGTTGCTCGCGAGCTTCTTCTTCCTCTTGAGAAACCCATTTCACGCGCTCCTGAATGAGGAGCTCCTGCTCTTTTCCGGCGGGCGAATCAGGATTTACGACTGGAGTCAGGTAGCCATACTGCTGCAGCAACAGAGTTGCCACGCCACGGAAATGAATATCATTGTCCAACCGGCCGTAGATGGCATCGTCGGTTAGATCGGATTCGCTGATGAGCTGTCCGTGGTTTGTGGCGTCCTCTGCCACCCATCGCTTTAGCTCAACCATTAACCCCGGATCTTTAACCAGCACTGCCTTAATATCCGCGCTGGGCGCCGCAACAAGGCTCAAATTCTGTTGGCCAAGTTCCGATGAAAACGGTGGCTCTAGTTGCTGGGTTTGCGCAACAGCCGAACCACACTGGAGCAGCAACGCGAAGCCAACCGCCAACGCCCCGAGGCCAAGGAGCCGCAGCCGAGATCCGCGGAGAGCACCAGCCCAGCGGCTCATTGGATCCTCGCAGCCGGCCGAATTATGCCGCGGAGCGCATTGAGAACACCTGTCTCGGACGCCTCGATCTGATGGGACTTTACTTGCAGTGACGCAGAGTAAAATATGGTCATGTTTCGGTCCGGCGCGATCGCGATGATCTTCATCTGCGGCCATCTCTGGAGAATCACGTGACAGAAATCCGGCAGGCCGCTGTTGCGGTCCAGGGTCACGATCAGAAAGTCCGGTTGCGTTCGATCGATTGCTCCTTCGACATCGGACTCGTCTTCGATTTCCTGAACTACTTGAATATCCGGCTGGTCGGAGATGGACGCTGCAATCAGCTCTCGCATCAATCGCTGGCGATTGGCAACTACAACGCGGATCGCACTCATGAAATTCCTCCGCGCGACAAGTATCGAGAAGAGCCCCGCGGAGCAACAGGTTCAATTAGGTATTACGAGCTGTCGAGGTTTGATGCGGTACGTGGCTGGGTTTCAAATGAGGGCTAAGACGGTACTCGAACCGGCTCGCAGTTCGATTCAGTACTATGTTCCGTACCTATCGATGTGAAGGTTTCGCGGCAAGCTTCGCCGATGCTCAAACGATCGGAAACCCCAGTCTTTCTCAGAATCCGGTGAACGTGATTCTTTACCGTCTGCTCCGAAAGATGAAAGTGGACGGCAATCTCTTTGTTGCTCAGGCCGCGCTCGATCAGCGGAATTAACTGTTGCTCGCGTCGTGTTAGGCCCCAGCGTACGCGCCTGCGTCCGTTGGGAATCTCGTCCGTTTGAGTGGCGATATACTCGAAGAGCGCG
This sequence comes from Candidatus Acidiferrales bacterium, assembly GCA_049591475.1. GTDB lineage: Bacteria > Acidobacteriota > Terriglobia > Acidiferrales > UBA7541 > Palsa-295. The sequence goes on along the minus strand of JBAWEZ010000003.1, from coordinate 60,735 downwards.
CGGATGTATTGAGGGGGACAAAGAGCTTGTCCTTCCGCGACAATTCGAATCGCCGCGATGACATCCGCTGCGGATGCATCTTGCAGCACGTATCCCCAGGCACCCCTTCTCACGGCCCGCAGGAAGTGCGACGGATCGTCCTCCATTGCCAAAAGCACGCTACGCGGTGAAGCGTTTGAGAACGCGTCGCGGGCCGGCCTCGAAGTCTCAGGCAAGTACTCGATCGAGTCCAGCAGCAGAACGTCCACGCCGTGGCCCTCTGTTCTGTTTGGTGAACCTGGTTCACACGGCAAAGCCGCCACCACCTCAAAATCAGTTCTCTTGCCCAAAATTCGCGCGATCGAGTCCCTCAGCAGACGATTATGAAAATATATCGAAACACGTATGATCCTCAGCACTTGATAGGCCGCCTCTCAAATTCAGTTCTGGATGGGAAAATGCAAATCGGAAGCCATGCGCGAAACCTTCTTACCTAGGTCTGTGGGCCGGGGACGAGTTGGTCGGTCTTGCGAATGCCGTTGACCGATGATTTGGCAAAAGTTGATTCGATAATCAGCACACTCAAAATGCGAGCACCAGCTATACTTACCGAAACGCGGCAATTTCACCAATCGGGCGTTTCCCGTAGATTGCCTCGTTGGGACCACGATGCGACACCCAGGTATTCACCCGCTCATTTTCCTCCAAAAGTTCAATCTGCGGCCGCGTTTTGGACGTTGTGGAGGTAATAAAGGACGAGTTCTACCCGCGTGGACACACCAATCCGATCGAAGACTTGGAACAGATAATTTCTCACGACTTACTGATGATCGAACGTGGCTGGTCTCCGCGTCGCGTCGCCTTCGTAGTGTACGCCATCACCATCTTCCTGGCCGTGGTGGCCTGGTTCGGTCAGCAGTTTGGATTGCGTGGATTCTCGGTTCTTTCCGGTTTAAGCCTGGCGGGACTTCTAATTCTTGCGATCCGACTGGGCTGCTTGCGCGCCGAGCAACCCGGAACCGCGTTACAAGGTCCCCTTTTAACCAACCGCGCGGATCCCTCTAGCTTCCGATAATAAACGCTCGCGTAGTTCGTCGCGTGCGCTCTTCGGCGCGAGATTCTTTCTGAATGCTTCCCGAATGCACCAGCAATTTGCGCAGTTTCGCGCGTTCCTCAAGATCGATTTCGACCACTTCGAATGCGCGCGCTTGAGTATTCGCGTCGCGGACGATCGACTGTGCTTTTACCGCGTTGATCGTCCCGTTCATTCTCAGGTCAACTACGCTGCCGGGATGCAGATTCTGGTGGCATACGGCCACTCCTCCGCCCAGCGCCATCTCCGGAATTTCCAGGCGGCAATTCTCTTTCAAGTTGATGGTCACCGCGGTCACGGGCTTTTCGAGACGCAGCCGTGGATATCGCCGCTGTCGAATCGCTGGCGACTCGGGATCGCTGTCCAAAATATCGATGGAAAGTTCCGCCACGTTCAGCCCGCTGCGAGGTAGAAAATCACGCCCCCAGTCCGGATCGATCTTATCCATCGCCTGCGCCGAGACCACGCGAAGTTCCGACGGAAATGACCAGCGCCAAGCTTTCCGGGTTTCGGCGATCCTGCGCAAAATCGTTTCACTCCCTGCCGTTCGTAGCCGCCCCAGTGCCTCGATCGCCTTTAACCGCAGATATTCGGTTGAATCTCTCGGAATGTCGCCTTCCGCGATTCGCAGCAAACGCATTTCCGCCAGCTTTTCACCGGCCATCCCGATTTCGTCCACCGCCAGGGGACGGATCAGCGAGTCCAGCGAATCGAATAGCATCAGCAAGAGCCGCCCACGCTCGGGTGCGCCGCTCGACGCAATCTGCCGCACCACGCGGTCGTGCGCCGCCCTTTTCCACTCTCTCATCCGCTCCGGCAGTCTCCGCTCGAGCTCTTCCATATCCATGCGGGCCAGAATTCCGATCGTGTCGATTGCCTGGTTCGAATGTCCTTCGCTCAACTGCTCGCGCAGATGTTCCAGGCCCTCGGCGCCCAATATTTCCTGCATCGACACGAGGAGATCGCAGTCCTGCCGGAAGCCCACGCGGCTGAAGCGCATGGCAATGTGCTCCGCCGCCGGCTTCGGCATGCGCCGCAGCAAGTCCTTCAACCCATTCGGAATTTCGCCGGAACGCACCGACTCTTCAATAAATTCCGGTAGCTTGTCCTCCACGGCGATGCGCGGCCGCAGGCTCTTTCCGCCGCCGGGCCGTTCGTGTTCCACGTACTCAATCATTTCCACTGACCGTTGAATCGCACCGTAAGACCGCCTTTTCGCCGCCTCCTGCCCGAAGCGCACGAACGCCGCTCCCAGCGCGCTTTGTAGTTCGGAATTTCGCTCCGCAGCCAGCTGCAATCCAACCTCGCGGATCGTTTCCGCGAAAATCTTTTCATCGCTCTCTGCGTACATTGGCGCCAGTTCCGCCAGTCCCAGGGCCGTTTGTTTTCGCGCTTCCTCATTCTTATTCCGAATACAGCTCGCGTAATTTTTTAGAATGCTTTCAGCCTCTTCGGTCTTGCCCTCTTTGAGCAAGCTTTCCACGTACTCCCGCACTTTTGCCGCCGGCACGCACCACGCGTCACCAGACACCAGCACTCCCTTGCGCTTCTCTTCCGGAACCTGCGACCAGAATTCCCGCGCCAGAACGTCCGTATGCGATTGCACCGGAATTCCCGCCCGCGCCAGTTTTTCTTCGTACACGCCGACAATCTTTCGCAGCCCATCCAGCTCCAAGCCCAGTTCGTCCAGAACCTGTCGAACGGCGTTCACCTTCACGTCGCCTCGCTCGAAACTTTCCAGAGCGAACCGTACCGCAATGTGCTCCGCCAACTTCAGCAATACCGGTCGGTCAGACTCCTGCGAAGGGGCCTGCGCGGCCAGCGCACTAAGCGCCTGGCTCACCGTGAATCGTGCGCGCCTTGGCAGCGACGAGAGACGCGACTGAAATGCAGACGGATCGAGCTTGTCGCTGGCCGTATCGTTCGTGCGAGCGATTTGTGCAAGCACCTGCAATATGCCCTGCAGTTCGTCTTGTTGCAGCGACATCAGGCCAGTTTCGACTGCCAGCGATCCCCTTCCCGCGTTCCGCGCTCGTCTAGCACCGCGTATGCCCGAAGACGAGTGTACCCAGCGGCTCAGCGGCCCATTCGGTGCTTCCGCGCCCTGGCCATTGCTTGCGAGCCAGCCCTGCGCACCACCAGTTGGTCCAGCATCCGAATCGTCTCCCGTCCCGGACCCGCCATTCACAACTCCGGAACCGCTACCCGTACCTGCATGCGAGCCACCTGGACCTGCCGTCCGGGCCCCACGCGAAACCGATTCTGCTGCCACGGCGCTTGCAGGCTGATCTGCCGAAAAATCGCCTTTGAACCAGAATCCTCCGGAACTCGATTCCAGCGGCACGCCCGCTTGGCCGCTATTCACAATATTCCAGCCGCTCGATCCTTGTACTGCCGTGACCGGCCGCTGGGTTGACTGGGCTCCTCCTCCAACCCCCGAAGTCCCATGATTTCCCAGACCGCCAGCCCCGGCGGGACCCGAGAATTGCGGACCCTCCAGCGCGTCCGTGATGCTGCCGCCAGCATAAGTGCCAGTGTATCCACCCGTGGGATTGCCGTGCCCGCCCTGGCCATTAAACTCGTTGCTTCCGACTCCTCCGAAACCAGCGCCGGAACCTTCGTGACCGTCTCCCGTCCCACCGTATCCCGCCCCAGTCCCTCCGGGCCCGCCGCTGCCAGCTCTGCCGCTTCCCGGATAACCAGTCCCGTACCCGGCGCCCGGGACGTGCCCCGTCCCAGCGCCGTATCCGCCGTATCCATTACCGGGCGCGCCGTTGCCACTTCCTTGCTCGCCATGGCCCGCGCCTGCCGCGTCACCGCCTGCCGGTCCGCCGCCTGCCGGAAATCCGCCTCCAGTGCCATAACCGTATCTACCACCGTGACCAGATCCACCTCCGGGTCCGTACCCGCCAGTGCCGCCCGATCCACCATTTCCGGGGCCACCGTTCCCGGTGCCCGCTTCTCCGCGTCCCTTCGTGCCCTCCGCAGCCACGATCAGCTGTAGCAGCTTTTCGGGATCGTTCAGCAGTGCGTCAGTCTGTTCTGCGTTCATTCCCAGCGTGCGCGCGGCTAACTGGGCCGCCACTGTGGTCTTGGCCACAGCCGAGTCCGCCGGTACGAAACAAACTTCGTTTACGTGGATGTAAGGATCGCCTTCCAGCGCAGCTTTCATCTGCTCCGCAAGCTGCGCCGGTTTTGATCCCGAACCCGACGGAAACCCTCGCACGAAACGCGCCAGACTGGCCTGTGTGACCTTCGGTGAAAAGTGAATGCTGGCGATGCCTGCCGACGAAAGCATCTGCGCGAAGCTCTTCTCGGAGGTCCCGGATTCCAGCGGGCTTCCGTCCACCAGAAGCTGATCAGCGGAAACAGCCAGCAGCAGTCCCGCCTCGTCATCCGAGCCCAGCGCGGTGCGCAGTTCGCTCCACGCCGTCTCATATTGCTTCGCGGTTCGGGGGTGTCCGAAGTCATACATGCGGGCGAACTTGAGCAAGATGTTGAGGCTGCGGACAAAGCCGCGGGCTGCTGCCGCTCGTGCTTGGATGTTGTCAGCCATAGTGGATGGCGGGCGTACCCGCCTGTGACTCACACTATGAACGTCGGGTATGCGACCGGCAATGGTACTGGTGTCCTCTTTGGCACTCCCGGAGGGTCCTATGGCGTTGATGGAACAGAAGTTCTGGTACGGGGACGGCTGGCAAGGGACGCATCTGTAGAAATGTGCGAGTCAAGCTCCTTAACGTGATCGAGGATCGCTCTTGCGCCCAGCTTTCGCAACAGAGATTCGCGTGCTCGGCTACGTTCAATCGCGCGTGATACGACTCCAATGAACGGCATGCCGGCTGAACGGGCGGCAAGCGCGTCGTCCACGTTATCTCCCACATACACCGCTTTGGCAGGATCGCGTCCGCTAAGAATTGCCAGCAAACCTTCAGGGTCGGGTTTGTGCTCGGCAACGTCTTCCGCCGTTACGATATGGCCGAATAACTCACGCACACCGCAGCGATCAAGCGTGTGATCCAATTCCTGCCGGACGCGGCCCGTGAAAATCGCAAGTTCCGCGCGAGCCGCCAGACGGCGCAGTTGGGGTTTGGGCAAGAGCCACTTTTCCCGCTCCACGTTGCCGCGGTTTCCGTTCGTGCCCCAATAGAGCTCGACGAACTTTCGCTTAACCTCGGCGTATTCAAATTTCCCGCCGAGCGACTGCACCCATGCGGTCGAAAGTTTCCAGTCGTCGTTGTATCCGGATTGGTTCTTCCATTTCTGCAGCTCGTGCGTCGTGACGCGCCTGTTCGTAAAAAAGCGTACCGTTTCAAGCGTGGTCCGGTGGAACGATCCGCGAACGTCCACCAGCACACCGTCCACATCAAAGATGATCACTTCGGGCTGAAACATCTGGAGATTTTTCTTTCGTGGCACTTTGGTAGTGGCGCTCTGGAAATCAGGAATTCGATTCGTCCGGATTCTTCGCCGAATCCTCGCCTAGATGTTGATTCGGCGATTCCGGCTCGGGGCTTTGCGCAGACTCATCGCTGGAATCCCTCGAATCTGAGGACGACTCTTCTCCGGCCTCGACAGGAGAAGCGCTCGTCACGGTGCCGGCTCCGGGCTCCGCGGCGGAACGCGCAGTCGCAGGCACTTCAGCCGGCTCTGCCGTGGATTCACTCTTTGTTGAGACTGAAGCCGGCTTGCCTTCGGCTGGAGCGGACACTGATTTCAGCGCATCGAGGCGCTTTGCCAGCAACTCCGCCAATAAATCGATAACTAATTTCGCGCCGCTGCCGTCAGGGTCTTTCGCCGGATTGTAGGTGGCGACTTCGATCGCGGCCAGATGCGGCTGCGTGGCAAAAACCTCCAGCGCGGCGCGAGCATCTTCGAGACTCAGCCCGTCCTCTGCCGGATTATTCGTCGCCGCGAATCCGCTGACCACGTTCACATCGAAATGCAGCACGAATTCGTTCTTCTCTCCGTGGATGCGCTCGATCGCGATACGCGCCGCGGCTGCCGCGCCGGTCCGCCGGATGTCCGCCGCGAGATAGCGACGCAAGGTACTGCGTTCGAGCAGCTCCTGCTCGGCCGGATCGAGGCGCGCGACGCCGAAGAGCACCACGTCCGGATCGCGGACCAATGGAGGCTCGCTCCAGAACCGAACCAGCTCCGCCGCGCCGCGTCCCGTAACGTGCGAAATCACCATGCCGTCCACGGAACCCGATGAAGTGGTCGCCGGAGTGTTCATATCGGCGTCGTGATCCATGTAGATCAGTCCGACGTTGCGAAAGTAGCGTCGCACGCCGGCAATGGTGGCAAGCACGACGGAAGAATCGCCGCTCAGAATCAACGGCAGCGCCGCCGCTTTCACCGCCAGCTCCACGCGAGGTTTTAGCGCATTGAGAGATGCGAGAACGCCGGAAATGTTTCTCGCGCGAGGACTTTCTTCATCTGGCCTGGAAAGCTGAACGGGATCGTCGCCGAAATCTTCGACTTCGTAGCCAATAGAACGGAGACGATCAAGAAGGCCAGCGGAGCGGAGCGCGGCGGGAGCGCCTTCGTGGCCCGCGGACATGGCGGCCGCACTGGTGGGCGATCCTAAGACGATAATTTTACCTGGCTGGCGGACGATTTTGACCGCCACTCACACGCTCCTTTTGTAAGTTACGCCAGCGCCGGACGATTGGCAGTTCAATTTGCGGCCCTTCCCTGGCGCGCCGCTGCCAGCTCCGGCGGAAGAGTGAACCGCACATCCTCACGAATCAGGTCCAGATCGCGATGATTGGTGAAGCCAAAGTTCGAAAGCCGTTGGCTCACTTGTTCGACCAGAATTTCCGGCGCCGATGCCCCGGCGGTGAGACCCAGCGTTTTTACGTTGTCGAGTGAAGTGGCGTCTATGTCGTTGGCATCTTCGATCAGGCGCGCCGCGACTCCAGCGCGCTGTGCTACTTCGACAAGCCGGTTGGAATTCGAGCTGTTCGCAGAGCCAACAACGAGAATCAGTTCGACTTCGCGCGTCAGCGCTTCGACAGCTTCCTGTCGATTTTGCGTGGCGTAGCAGATGTCGTCCGATGCGGGGCCGACGATTTCTGGAAAACGCTGGCGCAAGCGGGCGACGATTTCCTGCGTGTCGTAGAGCGAAAGGGTGGTCTGCGTCAGGAACGCCAAGCGCTTGGGATCGGGAACCTGCAATTTATCCACTTCCTCGACGCTGCCGACGACAACGGTCTGTTGCGGCGCTTCGCCGGATGTGCCGACGATTTCCTGGTGATCGCGATGGCCGATCAAGATCAGTGTGCGGCCTTCACGCGCGAATTTCAGCGCTTCGAGATGGACTTTGGTGACTAAGGGGCAAGTGGCGTCGATGACTTTCAGATTACGATCCTTGGCTTCGGCGCGGACGCGCGGCGGAACGCCATGCGCGCTAAAAACCAGCACCGAGCCGACCGGGACTTCTCCGATGGCTTCGACGAAGATCGCGCCGCGGCGGCGTAACTGGTCCACGACGTAACGGTTATGGACGATTTCGTGATGCACGTACACCGGCCGGCCAAACGTCTCCAGCGCCAGCTCGACGATGTCGACGGCGCGCACCACGCCGGCACAGAATCCTCGCGGCCGAACGCGGACCAGCGTCTTCGCTCCGTTGTTCGATCCCTGTATGTTCGTGAGTGTCAAGGTCTTCTCCGCAAACTATTACATCTTACCTGAACAGGCAGGTTGCCGCCAACCCGTTCGCGCGAGCGGTGTGTAATTTTCACCCTTATTGCTACGAGCGAAGCTAAATCTTCAGCCCCGAGCAGGATCGTTGCCCGGACAATCATTGGCACACCTGCGGGATTGCGGAACGCGACTGCGCCTGGGCGAGTCGCTGATTGAGCCCGTCGAGGCTGGTGACGAACCAGAAGTCTTTGCCACGATTGGCCTCGCGAACGAAATCTCGAAAGGAATCGCTACCGGCAACGTGCTGAGAGATATCGCCGATGAAGGCGGTGCGCATGCCGTATGCTACGAACTTTGAGACGACTTCGCCGGCGACTCCGGTGCGGAGCCGGAAGAAATCATCATCCAGCTGTGCGACGGGAATCGCCAGCCATTGGGCGGATTGCGCGAAGGCGTCGCTCATCACGTCTGCAGCGTCGCGGGCAGTGCGAATCTTCGGCCCTTCCGCCGCGAGTTCAAATACGCGAACGCCGTGGAGTTCGTGGGTGACGGACATGTTGTGTGACGCGCCCAGTCTCGGGTAGATGCATACCCGGTGCTTTGTTTTCAACAACTTAGACCTGATTCTACTCGATCGGCAGTCTCGGGTAGAAATTGCGCTCAGGAGGGCGTGGGAGCGCGCGGCAGAGATTCGTCGCGGCGGGAAATGCTGCGAAGTACGCGCCTGAAGATCGCAGGCGCCTTGCATACGCAACCTCCCACGGGCCGAAAAAAACGACCCAACTCATGGTACATGACGTTAGATCATACGTCAAGGTGAAATGGGGGAGCGCCCGTGGCCGGCGATAAAACTACAGAAATCCGTAATTTTCAAAAGTAGAAAAGCTTAAGTGCAATGCGAGGATTAAGAGCAAATGTCGCCGCCCCCAAGTGCATAGATCGCGTTCGCGCCGGCAAACGTTGAGCCCTTCGGTCATATAGCGTCGCGACCGCTACGGTCTGGACTACATGAGGAGAATGGGGTGCAGGGGAACCCATCCTAGACCGCGTCTCCTGCGGTCTCATTTATCGTTGGACTCGTGGCGGCGTTCCGCGTGCGGCGAAGCGCAGGCGAAATTCGCCGCGTCATTTGTAGCTCCCGATCCACTGTAGCGGGTTTGCAGCGGAAAGGCGCAGATTGGCCGCGTGCCGGCGGCGGGAAAATTCTTCGCCACGCGCGGATCGAAGGGCGCGCCAGCGGGAAATGGCGAGGAAGCGTTCTTGTTCGCAGCAATAATCTTCTCGGGCGCCGTTCCTTGTTCCACCCAACCGGTGATGGCGCTCAGCAGGTTGGCGTTAAAGCTGGTCGTTGCCGGCCCTCCGCCGCAATGCGCCATGTTTGGGATCATAAACAGCCGGGCAAAATCCCGCGCATCTTTGGTCTTTTTTTCAAGCGACTTGTAATAGGAAACCAGATCGACGCCGGAAAAAATTCCGTCGTTCACCGAGTCGTACATTATCAATTTCCCGCCGCGGTTGCGGAATGCCTTCAGTGAAGGGGACGGTCCCGAAGGAGTTCCGGTCATGAACTCCATCGCGCTTTCCGGATATTCCGCAGTTTTCGCGTAAATCTTCGACGCGTCCGTATCGAAGTCGTAATGGAATATGAACGCTTCCTGCCCCTGGGGCCCGGACGCCGGCGTGACTGCGGGAGGAGTGGTAAAAATCATGGGCACGGCGCCGGCGCCCAGCGTCAAATTAATGGCGCTGTTGGACTTTGGCGCGCCGAAACCGGCCACATTCCACATCGCCCATCCGCCGCCAGCGGCCGCCGGCGGATCCCAAATGCCCGCGTCCCAATACCAGCTCGAATAAAGCGCCCGCCCCTGAGAATTTTTCGGACCCGCGTAGATTCTCTTAAGCGCGTCCACCTGCGCGGATGTAAGGCACTGCCCTCCGTGCGGCGTATTTCCATGTGCTCCGCCAGCCTTACATGTGAACGCATCGAGCGCGGGATACACCAGCTTATCGGAGCAGCCGCTGTAGTCGTCAATGATTCCGTCGACCAATCCATCGAGTTTGTCGCAGGCGCTGAGGATCGCGGCGGAAGCTACCTCCAAATCCCGCGAAGGAAACGTCGGAGGCAGGTAAGGCTGGCCGTTCACGTCGGTGGAGGTTGCCAGCGGCGCAAGCTGCTGCTCATTCCACGCTTCGGCGACGGCCGCCCGCGGTAAGTCGAATCCTGGGTTTCCCGCCACCAGGCCGTTGAACATCTCCGGGTCGCGCTCCGCGGCTACCATGGCGTCGCGCCCGCCGTTGGAGCAGCCGACCAAATACGAATACTGCGGAACCCTCCCGTAATAGCGGGAAATGATCTGCTTGGAAACCTTGGTTGTCTGCGCGATGCCGTTGTAGCCGAAGTCGATTCGCGCCTGCTCGTCGATGCCGAAATGCGCCGAGCCTCCCGCCTTCGGGTCGTCATCTATCCAGCCCAGCGCTGGGTTTCCCGGGGCGTTTTCGTGCCCGCCGTCATCGGCCGCAACGGCCCATCCCTCGTTCAACTCTTGTCCCAGGCTCCCTTGCGGATTCCTGATCGATCCGTCGATTCCTCCTCCGCCCTGCATTTCGAAGCGCCCGATCCAGCTGTCCGGCAGATTCAGCTCGAATCCAATGCCGTAGGTGAAATGATCCGGGTCTTGCGTGCTGGTCCGCTGATCGATGACTCCAATCACGTGGCAGTAGTTTCCCTCGGCGGCTTTGGTCTCGGCGGCGGCGATGATGCGCGTGTTCGCGAGCTTGAGGCCCGTCAAATCAGCGCATTTCATTACTGGCGTAGCGCTCGGCGCCGCGGCACAACGTGCGCTGAACGCCATCACGAGCAGCGTGCTTGCAGCCGTACCAATTATCATGCGGTTCCAAAGTCTTTCTGGCTCGGCCACGCAACGCCTCATCGAATCCTCCTGTGCGAAAGCTTTCCATACCTCTACCGCCAAAGCCCGCTTGGCACCGAGAAGTGGGCGCGCCCGTAGGCAGAAACTGCTCGAAGCCCGCAGTCGGGCACGATACATCGCTCCTGCTCTTTCACATAACGAATTTGTCTCCAGGTGAAATGGGAAAAATGCTCGGGGCTGGCCACAAATAAAGCAGAAAATCCGCACTCTTCGCAAATAGTGCGAAGAACGAGGCACCCGCGATTTCAAAAGCAGAAAAACCCAAAAGGCGGCCCCTCCCGCTGATCCGCGCAACACGCGCTCGGTTCCCTTCGGCTTCGCCCTCGGGCGGCAGACGACAGGTGGGCGACGGCGTCCTGGAGAGATATACTTCTAGCGTTGTCCACACGGAGGCGCTGCTTATGGACGCGAAAGCCGGCGCTCAGGAAAAATTCAAAACCATCGAGCGGCAGTTGCTCTCGCTGAGCCACCGGATTCACGCCAATCCGGAACTGGGCTTCGAGGAAGAGAAAGCGTGCATGTGGCTTGCCGACGCGCTCGACGCCGCTGAATTTCGAGTTCAGCGCGGCGCCTGTGGCCTGGATACCGCGTTTATTGCGACGTCCGGCAGCGGTCCGCTGCACATCGGTATTTGCGCGGAATACGATTCCCTGCCGGAAATCGGGCACGCCTGCGGCCACAACATGATCGCTGCGATGGCAGTGGGTGCGGGAATCGCCGCCGCGAAAGTGGCTGACGAGGCGGGCCTTACGATTTCTGTATTCGGTACGCCCGCCGAAGAGGTGGGCAACGCGGGTGGCAAAATCGTGATGCTGGAGGGCCACGCGTTTGACGGCGTACACGCCGCGATGATGGTTCATCCCACTCCGATGGAACTGCTCGAACCGCACATCATTGCCGCGTCCATGTTCGAAGTGCATTACACCGGCAAAGAGGCGCACGCCGCTGCGTTCCCCGATCAGGGGATTAATGCCGCCGACGCCCTCACCGTGGCTCAGGTCTCCATCGGCCTGCTCCGGCAGCACATTCGGCAGACGGATCGCGTCCACGGAATCACCACTCACGGCGGCGATGCGCCCAACGTGGTGCCGGCACAGACTGCGGCACGATACATCGTCCGAGCGGAGAATCTTGAAGAACTGAAGGACATGCGCGAGAAGGTTTACCGCTGCTTCGAAGCAGGCGCGATCGCGACAGGCGCGAAACTGGCCATTCGCGGCGGCGACAAACCGTACGCCGATATGGAGCACGATCACGAAATCAGCACGCTCTATCGACGGAATGCTGAAGAGCTCGGCCGCAAATTTCCCGACCTCGGGGCGATTGCGCAACGGATCACTGCGTCGACGGACATGGGCAACGTCTCGCACGCGATCCCATCGATTCATCCGGGAATCGGAATCAATTCCCTGCCGGCGTCAAATCACCAGCCGGAATTTACCGCCCATTGCATTGGGGACGAAGCTGATCGGGCCGTCCTCGACGGCGCACTTTCGATGGCATGGACAGCGATCGACATCGCGCAGACACCTTCACTCCGCGAGCGACTCATGCGCCAAGGCGCGTAGGACCGAGCGGCGGGAGTGGTGGCGGCACCGAAAAAGCAGATCGCTCGCCCGGTTCGCGGAGAAGGGACGACCGGTTTCGAGATAACAACATCATTATTTGGGCTGCAGGTGCTGACTTGACACTTTGCGAGGCGAGACCGTAGCATCAAATGCGCCCCTGCGCGCGAACGCGCCGGGGCCTCCGTAACGTGCGCGTGCCGGCGTAGCTCAGTGGCAGAGCGAGGGTCTCATAATCCCTAGGCCGTGGGTTCGATTCCCCCCGCCGGCACCATCCTTACTTTCTTGGTTTCAAGGAGTTCCACGAAATTCGGCCTCCGCCGCCGGGCGCTGTTAGAGTGCACGCCGCAACAGTTTCCTCGGGCCGTCGCAACGCTGGCATCGCTATCGCGTCAATCAGGAACTGCGATGCCCTAGTGGCCGCCCGACAGGCTCGATGATTCTGCTCCGTCATCGCCGGTATTTGCGGGAATCATCGAGACGACCTCATAAGCGCGCCTTTTCTTAAGGCCGTCGTCCGGAAAGCTGAGAATCATGCAGTTCTTTTTGATCTTAAACACGCCTTCATGACCGACGGGCAAGATGACCGCATGCTTGAGATTCAGCGGACGAATTTCGTAATCCATCTGGTCGGTGCGCAGCAGATACTCCGGACATAGCTTTTCGTCGGAATTCACATGCGTGATGCCGGCGGATGCCCACAGCGTACCGAGCCCGCTCAATCCTCGCTCCTTTGCGCCGCACGGCACCGCGTCCATTTTTTCCAACATGCCCCGTTCAGGCTCCTTCTTGCTTTTGGCACTTAGAGGAGCAACGGCTGCGAGGACAATCGCTAGAACGACTGAAATTTTGATCTTCATAATGGCTGCCTCCCAAGGAACTCTTTACGTGAGCCAGGTTCGTCCGCATTTCCAAACGTACGCCAGCGGGAAGGCCGGGTGATCCGGCCCTCCCGCAAGGCGAGCGTGGGTCACAGCTTCGGTTTAGGTTGATGCGTCGGGTCAGGGGAACTCGGCGTGCCCGTCGACGAAACGCCGGGGGGGTGCGTCGAGCCGCTGGCCGAAGCGCCCGTAGATACGCCCGAGCCATTCACGTTCGTGGTGGTGCTGATAGCGCCGTTGGTGCCGTGGGTAAACTGCCGCGATCCCTTAACGAAACTATCGGGATCGTGCATCAGGTCACCACGTACATCCGGGTGGGAGTTAAGGTAGTCGTTCAGCTCAGGGTGATTCTCGACGTACTCCCGGTTCTTCACCAGCGACGGATTCCTCGATACGTCGCCCGAAATGCGCGAATGGCCGCCGAGGAATTCTCCAAAACTGACCATGTGCTGATGAGCTGCATCGCGATCACGCCAATTCCCAGAGTCGTCGAAGCGTTGTTCCTGGTGCATGAACGCGTTTGGATCTTGCCTTATTTCATTGCGAATGCCGGGATTATCCCGCAAGTAATCCTGCAGAGCCGCGTGGTTTTGCGCGAACTCCCGGTTTTGCAGCAGCGAGGGATCTCTGCGGACTTGCTCGGCGATTTCGCGATGGCTATCGAGGAATCGATCGAATTGCGCCAAGTCCCGCCCGTGGTCCGTATCGCGGTAGCGTCCGTCCTCATTGGCATCGAAACGGCTCTCCCGCTGCATCAACGCGTTCGGGTCCTGCCTGATTTCGTCACGGACACCCGGGTTATCTCGCAAGTAGTCCTGCAGTGCCGGATGGTTTTGCGCGAACTCCCGGTCGTTTAGCAGCGAGGGGTCTTTGCGGACTTGCTCGGCGATTTCGCGGTGGCTATCGAGGAATCGATCGAATTGCGCCAGGTCCCGCCCGTGGTCCGTATCGCGGTAGCGTCCGTCCTCATTGGCATCGAAGCGGCTCTCCCGCTGCATCAGCCCGTTCGGGTCCTGCCTGATTTCGTCGCGAACTCCCGGATTATCTCGCAGATAGTTCTGCAAGTCGGGATGCTCCCGCACGAACTTCCGGTTGTTTAGCAGCGAGGGATCTTTACGGACTTGCTCGGCGATTTCGCGATGGCTATCGAGGAACCGGTCGAATTGCGTCGCGTCGCTGCGCGTTACGCCGTTGCCCTGGACGGGCCTGGTATTTTGCGCGGCTTCGTTGCTCTGAGCGGGTGTTGTTTGCGTGTTTTGAGTGGATGACGATTGTGCCAGCGCGGGTGTGCTCAAGCACAACAATGCTGCTGGTACCAATAACCCGATCCGTACGTTTGTGAACCGCAACGGATTGTTACCCATCTCGCGGCCTCCTATTTCGTCGGTTGGGCGGGGACGCGCTGGGAAGGTGCAACGCGGATGCCAACGCCCGCGAGATACGAGCATGTCACTGGAATTTCAAGAAGTTGCGAAGAGGAGCCTCAGGGAAAAGGTGCAGAATGCCGCGCCCGGGATCGAGCCCAAATTATATTGCGATGGGAAATTCGCTATAGAGTCCGAGCCCTAGGAAAATCACCGTAGGCCCCAGAGAACTGAATCTCACGCCGTATGTTTTATGGAAACCAGGGGTCGCAAGCTTGTGGCCGCCCAGAAATTTCAATGTCATCATTTTAAAATGTCCATGGAGCAAGAATGATTCTCATACGAAGACTGCGCGAATCCTTAGCCGAAGCCGTTGGGCCGATGGCCCGCTTATTCTCTATCCGATTGGCGGTCGTGGTTGCTACCGCACTTGCCGTTTCGGTGCTCGTACCAGCGCAGGCCGCCCAACTGCCCGAAACGGGGCCAGGGCAAATCATGGGCACGGTAATGGATGTGAACGGCGACGCCGTAATTGGTGCGACGGTGATACTCGAGAACCCTGAAACCGGCGATCTTCGTCAGGTCGTAACACCCGAGAACGGATTCTTTGAGTTTGATGGTGTAAAACCAGGTGTTCCCTATCAGGTGGCCATAAGCGCAGAAGGTTTTGAGCGCTGGACATCGTCCGCTATCACCGTCGATGCAGGCGGAATCAGGATGCTCGGTGCCATCCAGATGGTTCTCGCCACGCAGGTGACCACGGTGCGAGTTTCCGGAAATCCGGGAGAGATCGCGATCGAACAGATCAAGTATGAGGAAACGCAGCGCGTTTTCGGCGTTATTCCGAACTTTTACGTCTCCTATGAGGGCGACAATGCCGCGCCGCTCACAGCCGAGACGAAGTTCAAGCTTGCCCTTCGGGTCTCGTATGATCCAATTACGATCGCCGGTATCGGAGTCTTGGCCGGTATCAATCAGGCGGCGGATACGCCTGACTATAGACAGGGCCTGAAGGGGTACGGTGAGCGATTCGGTGCAACAGCCGCTGACGGCTTTACCGACATCATGATCGGTGGCGCCATTTTGCCGTCTCTGCTACATCAGGATCCCCGCTACTTCTACCAAGGAACGGGCACAACGCGGTCGCGACTTCGGCACGCGCTGTTGGCTCCGTTTATCTGCAAAGGTGACGACGGAAGATGGCAGCCGAACTACTCCACCGTGGGAGGCGATTTGGCATCCGCGGGAATTTCAAATCTCTACTATCCTCGATCAGACCGAGGCACTGGGCTGGTGTTCTCCACGCTTGCAATCAACACGGCTGAGCGCCTCGTCTCCACTTTGGCTCAGGAGTTTGTGCTCGGCAAGTTCACTCATCGCGACGTCCGGTAAACCAAGGGCGGTTGCTGCAAAGAAGTGTAAGCTTTGCCAACCTCGTAAAAACCACGTATCACCCCTGCGGCATGCCAGGAACGCCGGGTGCGTCTGGAGCGGGAAGCGCGTCGCGATTTGCTCCGGCGAGCCCGTTAGATAGCGATGAACAATCCGAAACCTTGGTGCGCTTCCCGGTTGACGGCACCGGGACGCAAAAGGCGCCACGCGGTGTGGCGCACAGTTTATTTCTGACACATAGATCCGGATGCGCGGGATGAACCGCCGGACTAGCGATGCAGCGGGTCGCCGGAATCGATAGGTGTGGGAGGCGAGCTCCAGTTAGCATTTGGGCTCGTGTAATAGCCCTGAGTGGTACGCGCCGTCAGGCCGGACTTAGAGACGCGTACCTGCAAGCGGTGGTACTTGCCCGGCTGATCGTCCGTGGACGGTTGGAAGGAAACTTCGTAGTAAGTTCTGGCGTCGGCGAGACACTTCTGCAGGAGTCCAGCGACGTCGTTGTTCGCTGCGAGAACCAGTCCGCCGCTATGGGTGGCGAGCACTTGCAGACCAAGGTCCCCGGGTGTGACTTGGCCAGGCTTGCTAATCCCTTTCAGGAAACTCTGCCAATAATCCTCGCGCTCGAGCGATTCGCTCGCGCCCCAGGGATTGACGTTGTAGAGAGTAATGCGGTCACGCAGGAAGTCCGTCGAGAAATCGACAATGTCGGCGAAAAGCTGCTTCTGTTTATTGCTGTCGAGTTGGACTTCGGGACCGGAGAGGAGCGGCCAGCCGGGAGAAACACAGAGGACGATCTTGCGTCCTGGGAGGCGGCCGTCCCGCTGAACAAGCTGATGCAGGCCTTCTAGCGAGAGTTGAAAGCGTTCGGCCGCGCCGTAGAAACCGGCGGAACGGCGGATGCTGCGGAGGCCGAGGGTGTACTGATCTAATGCGGCGCGAAGCTTGTTACCGTCTTGCGAGAAACCGTGGTGAAACTCGAGGCCTGTATCGGTAAGGACGGCAAGGCTCGTGGGGTGAGCCAAGTCACCGTCGTCGGCAAGGAGGACTTTGTCGATCTGATCGCGCGCGTAGGCGATGGCCTGATACGGGGCGTTTACCGCGTCGATAAGCACGGTCACCTCAATCGGAGCTTTATCCCCATCAACAGCTTGGAACGAGGTGATGGTCTGCGGAACGTTGTTATCCAGCACCGTGAATTCCCGCTGCTGAAGGCCGCTGATTGGCGGTCCTGATTTGTGAGTTACCACGACATCGAGATGGATACTGTTGTCCGCGGGTTGGCTGGGCCGGTTGGTCTGCTGTGCCAAAGCGGCAGGCGCGAGAATGAGAGCCACAATTAGAAGAAAACTGCGAAGGTCTATCGACATGTGTATCCCCCCTTTCCGAGCCCAGTAACAACTCTGCAGAAGAATTTACTTTAATGACGTCATTAAAGATAGATACGGGTACATACAATGCCGACTGGAGTAGGCGGAGAGCTTCTCGTTTATCAGGGCAGGCCTGCGCTCGGCAGACTCGCGCCCTAGCCAACAAACGTGAACAATGCGGAAACGCGAGAATTCCTGCGAAAAAAGTGTGTGACGCGCGGGCCCGGTTGGGTATATAGAGCGTTCGGTGAACTACAGCTTCAATGCCGTCGGGCTATGCGTCTATGAATCTGCGCGGGAGGGACACATGCGGCGTGACTCGTTTTGGGAGATGCGACGGTTTTCGCTTTTGGCGCTGATTTTGACGGCTGGCGTGGTGATCGGTGCGATGCCCGCAGCGGCCCAGCAGTCCTGCGAAAGCCTCGCGTCGGTGAAGATTCCGACGGTCACGATCACGATGGCGAAATCGATCGAGCCGCCGCCGGATTTCGAGGTTCCGAGTTTGCCGGGGCGATATGGCACGCCGGCAGGACAGAAAGTCTCGCTGCCGTTCTGCAGAGTAGCCGGCTACTCCGCGCCGACGAGCGACTCACACATTGCGTTCGAAGTGTGGCTGCCGCCGGCAGCGAAATGGAACGGGCTATACCTGGGAGAGGGCAATCCGGGGTTCGTTGGATCGATCAGCTACGGCGGAATGGCGAAGGAACTTGAACTGGGATACGCGACGGCGTCAACAGACACAGGCCATGCAGACAAAGAAGCCACGGGCGCGCTGCCGCCGTGGGCCATTGGGCATCCGGAGAAAGTGGCCGATTGGGGATACCGCGCGGTCCACGAAACTACAGTGGCCGCGAAACAGATCATCCGCGCGTATTACGGGAAGGCCGCGAGGCTATCTTTCTGGAGCAGTTGCCACGAGGGCGGTAACCAGGCCTTGACCGAAGCGCAGAAGTACCCGGCGGATTTCGACGGAATCGCGGCGGGCGATCCGGCGTACGACATTACGCACCTGCAGGCCGTGTCGCTGTACCTGTCATGGGCCGCACTGAAGGACGGAGTGAAGGCGCCGGAGTACATTCCGCCCGCCAAATTTGCGGTGATCCACCGCGCGGTGCTCGACAAATGCGATGCGCTCGACGGAGTGCGCGATGGGATCATCGAGGATCCGCCTCTCTGCCATTTCGATCCGGCGACGATTGAATGCCCGCCGAAAGAGGACAACGACTCGTGTCTGACGCCGGCGCAAGTGCATACGGCCCGTATCGCTTACGAGGGCGCGAAATTCGACGACGGTAAGCAGATTTATCCGGGGCTGGAGCCGGGCAGCGAGCTGGATTGGCACTGGATGTTCGGCGGCCCCGCGCCGATGGCCATCAACAAGGATTTTTTTGCGACTGTCGTTTTCCAGAACCCCAATTGGGATTGGCACACGTTTGATGTGTCGCGCGATACGCGGCTGGCCGATCGAAAGATTGGCGCGATGGTGAATATGAACGATCCGAATTTGCGTCCGTTCAAGGAACACGGCGGAAAATTGCTGATGTACCAATCGTGGCAGGAAGCGGCGATTCCTCCCGGTGGACTGGTAAATTATTACAAAAGCGTGGTGAAAATGATTGGTGGCTTGAGCAAGACACAAAGTTTTGCGCGATTGTTCATGGTGCCGGGCGAGGGCATGTGCTCCGGCTTCTCCGTAGGCAGCTACCAGGGCGCGTGGAACGCGCTGGACGTGATCGAGAAGTGGCGCGAGACGGGCGTGCCTCCTGCGAAGATTACTGTCTCGAACCGCGTTAAAGGCGAGGTGAACCGCACGCATCCGATATGCCCGTACCCGCAGGCCGCGATCTACAAAGGGAGCGGCGACCCGTACGACGCCGCCAACTTCACCTGCGGAAATCCAAAGTGGTGAGGCGAGCATAGGCTAGAAAGAGGCTGTGATGCCATCCGAAACAACCGGAGGAGTTGCGCCGGCTGAATTTAGACTGCAGACGATCAAGCGGGACGACGCGACAGTGATCCAATGCGCCGGAAGGCTAACGTCTGAGCACGCTGCGGCGCTGAAAAGCTACGTAAAAGATGCCATTCCACAGGCGAAGCGGATCGTCCTGGACTTGGCCGAGGTAACCAAGATGGACAGTCTGGGACTGGGCGCGCTGGTGGGGCTGTACGTCAGCGCCAGAAAAGCGAAATGCGAGTTGGTTCTGGTCAATTACAACAAGTCGATCAAAGAACTGCTGGGAATCACGAATCTGCTTTCGGTGTTCGAAGATTGCGCACGGGGCGGCATGCGCATTCCTTGAGAATCCTCTCCCTCCGACTAAAGTTTAGGGTTCCGCAACGTCCTAGCGCGGTCGTACGTACCATCATCGTGCATGCAAGTGGCGAACAACGCTTGACATAGCTTGGGGCCTCATATCAGATAGCACGTTGCCTAGTCCGGCGCGCGATCGCGCGAACTCGGACCGGGGTGGCCTGTTGCGAGCGTGTCGCAGCGAGTGGACTGAATTTCTGCAGCTGCCGGATTTTTCGGGGGGAACAAGCATGTCTAAATTGAAATGGGTGGGCGCGGCCGGGCTGGCGCTATCGATGGCGGCATGGGGAGCGGCGCGGATGCCGGCGGCACGCGCGCAAGAGCCGCAAGTAGGCGAACACGCGGGCGGTGCGGCGAAGACCGATCTGACAGAGCACATGACACCCGCGGAGATCGAAAGCGGCAAACTGAATTTTCAGGGTTCATGCGGCGAATGCCACGGAGTGGATGCGAGCGGAGGCATCGGGCCGAACCTGCATGGCGTCGTGCAAAAACACGGGGCGCAATTCGTCTTTAATGCAATCCGACGCGGAATTCCGGGAACAGCAATGGCGGCGGTGAGTTCGCTGAACGACAAGCGCGCATGGCAAGTGGTCGGATACCTGAAGACGCTCACCGTCGCGCCGGGATCGATGAAAGTTAGCGGCAATCCGGAGGCCGGCAAGGCGCTGTACGAAAAGAACGGCTGCTCGATGTGCCACGAGCTCGACGGCGAGGGCGGCGCGGTGGGACCGTCGCTGACGGGAATCGGCGCGATGCGCTCGCCGAAATATCTGGAAGAGGTTCTGATCGACCCGGCGAAGAATCCGCCTGCCGATCCGGCCGTGCCAGGCCGGCGGATGTGGACCGGCTACGTGCTGACCAAAGTGGTTACCAAGGACGGCAAAACGTTCGTGGGCTCGCGAGTGAACGAGGACACGTTCGTGATCGTACTACGCGATATGGCCGGAAACTACCACACGTTCTACAAGGACAACCTGAAGTCGATCGACAAGGAGTTCGGAAAGAGCTTCATGCCGAGCTTCAGCCATCTTTCGCAAACGCAGCGCAACGATCTGGTGGCGTATCTGATGACTCTGAAGGGAGCCCAATGAAAGTCGTACGCCACTTTGCAATCGGTCTGGGCGCGCTGGCGATGCTATTTCTGGTGGCCTACTGCGCACAGGCGCAGACGCCGGTAACGTTTGAAGACATCGTCCATTCGGCCGCAGCGCCGAATCCCGGAAACTGGCTGACTTACGGCGGAAATCTGGCCGCGCAGCGGTTTTCCGAGCTGAAGCAGATCGACGCGGACAACGTCAAATCGCTGAAAGTCGCCTGGGTGTACCAACTGGGCGGGCGCGGCGTGATCGAATCGGTGCCGCTGGTGAACAACGGGATCATGTACGTGACCTCGCCGCCGAGCACGGTCCATGCCCTCGATGCGCGCACGGGCAAGGAACTTTGGCAATATACTCCGCAACTGCCGCGCGATCTGGTGACCATCGGGCTCTTCCCCACCAATCGCGGCGTGGCGCTGCTGGGCAACACCGTTTACCTCAACACTATCGACGCGCATCTGGTGGCGCTCGACGCGAAAACCGGGCGCGAGAAGTGGAGAGTGGAGGTGGCCGACAACAAAAAGGGATACGCGGATACCGGTGCGCCACTGGCGATCAACGGCAAAATCATCGTCGGAGTGGGCGGAGGCGAAGCAGGCGCGCATGGATTCCTAAGCGCCTACGATGCGAAAGATGGAAAGCTGCTGTGGAGGCTCTACACCGTGCCGCGCAGCCCGAGCGATCCCGGCGCGAACACATGGGCGAATGGAAGCTGGTCCAATGGCGGCGGCACCACGTGGAACACCGGCTCCTACGATCCGGAGACCAACACGATTTACTGGGGCACCGGCAATCCCGCTCCTGACTGGAATGGAACGGGCCGCATGGGCGACAACCTCTTCACCTGCTCACTGCTGGCTATCAACGCGGATACCGGAAAGATGAAATGGTATTTCCAGTTCACACCGCACGAGACGCATGACTGGGACTCGTCCGAGCCTCCGATTCTTTTCGACGCGAAGGTCGATGGGCAGATGCGCAAACTGGTGGCGCTGGCGAATCGCAACGCGTTCTATTACGTACTCGACCGCACGACCGGGAAATTCATCACCGGTGTGCCGTTTGCGAAGCAGACCTGGGCCAAGGGCCTGGATAAGAATGGCCGACCGATCAAGTATCCGGCGAAGGATATCAACCCGAGTCCCGAAGGAACGCTGGTTTATCCATCGCTCACCGGCGGAGTGAACTGGACGAGCCCATGCTATAGCCCGCTGACCGGGCTTTTCTATGTAAACGCGCGCGATGCGGGAGCGTGGTACATCCTGGGCGAGCCGAAGATGGCGCCGGGCAATTCCAATGGCGTGGTCGGCGGAGGCGGCGGAGGCGGGCGCTTCATGGTGGACGATCAGGATACAACTTCCATTCGCGCGCTCAATGCGGTGACCGGCAAGCGCGTGTGGCAATTCCGGATGACTGGCGATTCATGGACCGGCGTGCTGGTGACGGCTGGCAACGTGGTATTTTCCGCGGACGCCGAGGGGAATTTCTTCGCGCTGAACGCGACCAACGGCGATCCACTTTGGCATCTGGAGTTGGGCTCCGCGCTGCGGTCGAATCCAATGACGTACGCAGTGGATGGCCATCAATACGTCGCCGATTCATCCGGGAGTTCGCTGTTCGTGTTCGACCTTCCTCAAGAATGACCCGAGGCTGAACTGAAGTGCCGTAGCCGAGGATCGTATGTTGATATCCGGGCGGGCGGTGAATTTTCAAATTCGCCGCCCGCTCTTTATTTGAATGTGTACAATGCTACGCGGGAGAGACGGAAATGACCTCAAAACGTACGTGGCGCGCAGCAAAATTGGCCATATTGATCGGGGCGTGCGCGATTTTGGGCGCGGCGCCGTATGCCGCGGCGCAGATTCCCACCGGGCAGGCGCCGCCTCACAAAGCGCACCCGCCGGCGACGGCGGAGTCGGTCGCACAAGGTAAAAAGATCTTTGACGGAACTTGCGCGGTATGCCACGGGATCGACGGTAGCGGCGCGAACGGCCCAAACATCCGCAGCGCCGCGCGCACCATGGGTCCCGAAGGACTCTACAACCGGATTTGGGGCGGGGTGATCGGGTCCGGGATGCCCAACTTCTCTTATCTCGGCCAAGACAAGATTTGGGACGTGGTCGATTACGTAAGCACCTTTGGAGAGGTGCAAGGCGCCGCGGCAACTGGTAATCCGCAACAGGGTAAGCAAGTTTACGAGTCGAACGGATGCGCTTCCTGCCACAGCATTGACGGGCACGGTCGCGATTCTGGGCCGGACCTTTCGAATATCGGCTCGATGCGCTCGGCTGCGTTTATGCGTGACGAAATTTTGAATCCGGGCGCAAATAAGCCCGATGGAGAGCCGGGGCTGTCGTCGCGAGCGGCTTACGGCGGATACAGGATGTATCGCGTGACGATGGCGGACGGAAAAGTGGTGACGGGAACGAGAGTGAACGACTCGTCGTTCAGCATGCAATTGCGTGACGCGCAGGGAAACATCATTTCGGTGAATAAAATCACGGCGAAAAATATCGAGGAGCTGCCGGATAAGAGTTTCATGCCGAGCTACAAGGGCAAACTTTCGGACGCGCAGGTAAATGATCTGGTGGCCTACCTCGCCAGCCTGGAGGTCGCGCGATGAAACCCGCGAAGTTCATCTTTTACGGATTCGTGCTGCTCGGGATGGTGCTGGGATGCCGTACGACTGCACGGGCGCAGCAGAACATTACCTACGATGAAATTCTGCATGCAACCCAGCATCCGCAGGACTGGCTGACGTACGGCCAAAATTATTCTTCCTGGAGATATTCCGAGCTGAAGCAGGTGGATAGATCGAACGTGGATCAACTGAAAATGCATTGGGTGTATCAGCTGAGCCACCAGGGAATTTTCGAGTCCACACCGCTTGTAGAGGGCGGAATGATGTACGTGACGGAGCCGCCCACGACGGTGACGGCGCTGGACGTGCGCACGGGGCGTCCGGTGTGGCAGTGGACGGCGCCGCTGCCGAAGCGCTTGCTGACCATTGGGCTCTTCCCCACCAACCGAGGCGTGGCGGTGCTGGGTGATAACGTCTACGTGGCAGTCATTGATGCGCATTTAGCGTGTTTGGACGCGAAAACGGGCGCGTTGAAGTGGTACGTGCAGGTCGGTGAGAACTCGACTGGCGTAGCCATCACCCAGGCACCGCTGGCGTTGGACGGCAAAATCATCGTTGGAATGGGCGGCGGCGAGGCCGGTCTGCGCGGCTATATCGACGCGTACGATGCGAAAACCGGCAAGCGGCTCTGGCGGCTATACGCCGTGCCGAGCGCTGGAGAGAAGGGCGTCCAAACGTGGGAAGGCGATAGCTGGAAATACGGCGGAGCGACTACGTGGAATACGGGCTCTTACGATCCGGAGACCAATACGATTTTCTGGGGTACGGGAAATCCGGCGCCAGACTGGAACGGCGACGCGCGAAAGGGCGACAACTTGTATTCGTGTTCCCTGCTGGCGATCGATGCGAACACTGGAAAAATGAAATGGTATTTCCAATTCTCCCCGCACGAGACGCACGATTGGGATTCGGCCGAGCCGCCAATCCTTTTCGACGCAAAGATCAACGGGCAAATGCGGCACTTGGTAGTGCAAGCGAACCGGAATGCGTTCTATTACGTATTGGATCGCGACACAGGGAAGTTCATCGCCGGGCAGGCATTCGCGAAGCAAACGTGGGCCAAGGGACTTGACGCCAATGGACGTCCGATCGAACTGCCCAACAACCAACCGACGAAAAAGGGGAATTTGATCTACCCCAGTATCACGGGGTCGGTGAACTGGACGAGCCCGTCGTACAGTCCGCTCACAGGATTTGTATACGTAAACACGCGCGAGCAGGGCGCCTATTACTACAAGGGTAATCCGACGATGGAACCCGCGAATCCGGCGGATACCGGGGGAGGCGGCGGGCAAAAAGTGGTCGGCGGAGATCAGGCGTACAGCGCCGTGCGCGCGCTCGAAGGCACCACAGGCGACCGCAAGTGGCAGTTCAAGATGGTGGGCGATTCGTGGACCGGGACGCTGGCGACCGCGGGCAATCTGGTTTTTTGCGCGGACGCGGAGGGAAATTTCTTCGCGCTGAACGCGACAACCGGTAAACCGCTGTGGCACGTGCAGCTGGGCAACTCGGTGCGCGCCAACCCGATCACGTATGAAGTGGACGGCAAACAGTACGTGGAAGCCGCTGCGGGCGATTCCATCTATACGTTTAGCCTGCCGTAGAACGACCACGTAACTGAACAACGTGGCGAGCAGGGTCAACCTGCTCGCCTTTTTGTTTTTGCGCTAATGAAGTTCAGAAGCGCGTGGAACCGGCAAACAATTCCCTACTTTGAAATCCATCGAATCGCTATTTTGCAGGCTTGGAGTGCAAGAGCTTGAGCACAAGTTCAATGTCGCGGCGGGAATCGAAGCTGGAGACGGTGCGAACTCTGGACGTCAGTTTGCCATGTTCGGCGTGGACTTCGTAGTCGACATTGGGATCGAGTCCGCTGAAGCGGTATTGACCGGCCGCATCGGCGATGTAGGTTCTTACCGCCTGGGTTTTGACATTCAGCAGATAGACGATGCTCGTAGGGACGGGGTTCTCGTTTTTGTCCAACACTACGCCATGCACCGTGCGTAGTTCCGTTTGCGGATTTTGGGCGCGCGTAGCGCAAACGGCGAGAGCGAACAGCGCGATGGAAAGGGACACACGGAAAACGGAGCGATTCCTCACCGGCAGCTCCCCGCCAGCAGACGACCACGGCAATGCGCTGGAAGAGCGTGGCGGATACCGACCCCGCGCGCGGCGTTATTCCTCTTGGTCGTCATCATGATTCGAATTATCGCCGGCGCCTTCGCCTTCCTCTTCTTCGTCTTCTTCGTCGTCGTCTTCCTCTTCATCGTCATCATCGTCGTCATCGGAGAGGACGATCACATGCACCGGGTGGGTTTGCGTAACCTCCAGCTCGGCGTCGCACTCCGGGCAGCTCAGAATCTCGCCCTCTTCCACTTCGTCCTCGTCCAGGTCGATTTCGGCGTCGCATTCCGGGCATCTAGTCACTTCTCTCTCCTCTTGCGGCGAACTTGATCCAGAGGGCGTATTATATAACGCCCGTGTCAAGCTTTGTCGGGAAGGATAGCGCAAAAGAAAACATGATGACGACGCGCCGCGAATATCCCAGCCAGCCGATCGTAGGAGTGGGCGGAGTGATTGTTTCAAACGGCCGCGCGCTTTTGATCAAGCGCGGAAGTCCGCCGCTAAAGGGCCAATGGTCCATTCCCGGAGGATTGCTGGAAATCGGCGAGACGCTAATGGAGGGCGTGCGGCGCGAGCTGCGCGAAGAAACGGCGATCGAGGTGCGCCCGATCGATCTGATCGAGGTCTTCGAACGCATCGAGCTGGACGGAAGCGGAAAGGCGCGCTACCACTTCGTGGTGCTTGATTATTTATGTCAAGCGCTGAGCGGCGAAGCACACGCGGGCAGCGACGTGACCGATGTCGCATGGGCGACAGCGGAAGAACTGGCGGCGTATTCGCTATCGAGCACGGCGACGCGCGTGATTTTGAAAGCGTTTGAAATGGCTCGAGCCGATGCCCGCGGCACCGGATTCTAGAGAGGATCGGGTGAAATGTTACCGGACGAAGGGAAAAATTTCGTCGGCGATCCAGTAGTTGGCGAGTAGCGTAGCGAAAAGCATTCCCCCCGCCCACAGACCCCAACGCCACCGCAGCCACCGTTGCCGGAAAAACGAGAATTGCATCGGGAAATCGAAGAGGTATGCCGCGCAGTAGCAGAGATTCGCACACACGGCGAGCACCGCCATCAGCACCAGAAATTCGAAATTCATCGCCGGGCGGAAATGCGGCCAACTGAATGCGACCCAGGCGAGGACGATGGCCGCAAGGATCAGATTGTAGGCGACGCGGCGCGGTTCCCAGTAACCGATCGCGTCTGATAGAACTTCGCGCCAGGACATCGATGGATCGCCACCGGTATTTGAGTGCGGGCCAGGCTGCTGGTTGTCCATGAGGTCCCTCTCTTTGCTCCGACCAACTAGCTTGCGGCGGCTGTTTCGGGCAGGCGGCCGAAGCGGCGTTCGCGTCCCAGGAAATCCTCGACGGCTTCTTCGAGATCGGCGGCTTCAAACTCGGGCCACATGCGCGGCGTGAAGAAAAGCTCGGCGTAGGCACATTCCCAGAGCATGAAGTCGCTCAGTCGGCGCTCGCCACCGGTGCGGATCAGGAGATCGACGTCCGGCGCGGGCTGTCCGCCGTTCGTCACCTGACCGAGACGACGCGCGAATTCGCGTTCGGTGACTTCAAGACTGGACATCATCCAGCAAGCAGCCCGAAGAATAGAGTCGCGCGAGGAATAGTCGAGAGCGATGCGCACGTCCATGCGGCGGCCGACGGAGGTCTTACGCTCGGCAGTTTCGATGGCTTC
Organism: Candidatus Acidiferrales bacterium; assembly: GCA_049591475.1. Taxonomy (GTDB): domain Bacteria; phylum Acidobacteriota; class Terriglobia; order Acidiferrales; family UBA7541; genus Palsa-295. The sequence continues at coordinate 33,650 of JBAWEZ010000003.1, read as the reverse complement.
GACAAGAGATCGCGGAATACGGTCGCGCCGTCCGATCACGCGCAGGCGAATGCGCTCGGCTTCGAACTCGGAGGCGGAATTGCGAAGGAAATCTTCGAGAAGCGCCAGCAAAGCGGTGACTTCGGGCGCGGGGCGGTCCCAGTTATTCGACGAGAAGGCGTACAAAGTAAGCGTCCCGATTCCGAGAGCGGGAGCAGAGCGCACGATGCGGCGGACAGCAGCTACGCCGGCGCGGTGGCCCTCCGAACGAGCCAAGCCGCGGCTGGAGGCCCAGCGGCCGTTGCCGTCGAGAAGAATTGCAACGTGGAGCTGCGGATCGGAGATCACTCTCGCTTTGCTGTTACCCATGCCGAGAAAAACGCCTTCCTAGCCCTCTCGTGTGGCGCGGATGAGAGCTTCCATGTGGTTTAAGTAGCGTTCGAGTGCGCGACGGCCTACCGGAGTGAGCCGGTATTGCGTTTTCGGGAGGCGGCCGGAAAACGATTTGCTGCACAAAATGTAGCCAGCGTCCTCGAGTTTGCGCGCGTGGACGCTTAAGTTTCCGTCGGTTACGCGCAGAAGTGGCTTGAGTTCGTTGAAAGTGAGAGATGGATTGACGGCGAGAGCGCTCACTATGCCGAGGCGCGTCCGCTCGTGGATCAGGCGGTCGAGTTCGACGGCAGTAGCCTCAGGTTGGCGCGGAGGCGCGCTGCCGCGTTTTGATTTTTCTTCACGCGCGGAACGAAGCGCCGTGGATTTAGCCGCCATAATTCCTCGCGATCACCGCTCCGAAAAAGATATGCAAGCCGCCAAAACCAACGGCGAGCAACATGTCGCCCCAACTTGCGGGGCAGAACAAAGCTACCGTTCCCAACACCATGAAGCAGAGGCCCATCAACGGAACCACGCGAATGGAGAATGCGCCGCCAGTGAGGACTCCCGTGCCATACAGCAGCAGCCAAATGCCGGCAATCGCTCCGATGGACTCAGTGCGCGCCAACAACAGCGTCAAAATCGCGCCGGCAAAAAGCGGGGGCGCAAAGCTATAAACGAAGCGACGGCCGGGGCCGGAAAGGAGCGAGGTGCCGGCACCGCGCGCCTTCGAAATCGTCGTCCAGATAGCTATGGCTATGGCGACCGCAGCTTCGATGATCCAAGTGGCGAACCAATCGAATGACGAAGATTGGCGCGAGGCGATTACGGCCGCGCCGATGGCCGTAATGCCAATGGCTACGCCGCCCCAGCCCGGAACGGCGGTGAACGATCCGGCGCGTTCCATGGTCTCGCGGATGAAGCGCAGGTTATCGCGGGCGTGATCGTCAAGAGCGACGGGCCGGGTTGCGCGGGGGCCAGATTGCGACATAGCGAAAGCCTAGCACCGGGCAGAACAGTGTCAAGTACTTTGCAGAACAAAGTTACCAAGGCAGAACGGCTTCCCCAAGCGGCAGGGCGTCGAAAGACTGCCTGCGAGACTCCGGAATTGCTTGTGGTAGAGAAGCGCGGGGATTATTCTTTGGTGCGCCAAGCATCCAAGGAGGTGTGCGCCATGAAGAAGTGGACGGTGGGACTTGCGGCGGTGCTGCTGTTTAGCTTCGCCGGATATGCAAACGCAGCACAACAAAGCAGCTCGAGCCCGGTAGCGGACGCGCTGCGAGGATTGGTGGCGAGAAGCGCGACGAATATGGTGGGCGCGGCGGATGAGATGCCTGCGGACAAGTACAGCTACCATCCGACCCAGGCACAGTGGACGTTTGCACACCTGATGATCCACGCCACTGGAGCCAATTACGGAATGTGCTCGGCGATTGCGGGCGTGCCGATGCCGAAGACGGAAAAGCTGGCGGATACGGATGCGAAGGACAAAATCGCTTCTGCGTTGAAGGCTTCGTTTCAATTTTGCACCGATTCGCTGAAGAACGTTACGGACGCAAAACTGACCGAGGAGATCCCCTTTTTCGGCGGACGAAAGGTGACTCGCGGCGCGATGATGATCATCATGGCGGATGATTACGGCGATCATTACAGTCAGGCGTCCGGCTATCTGCGGCTGAACGGGCTGCTGCCTCCCTCGGCGAAGCAGCGACGGATGTAAGCAAAGCTGACCCGCGCTCATGCACGGGCCGCAAGAGATCAAGCGTGACGGGCTAGCGGATGCGCGATGGAGCGCATCCGCCGGCTAGCTGTTCTTCAGCGGATACCTGCCAAGGGCAGAGTTCAGCCGTACGCGCAAGAGATCCAGGAACATCAGCACACTATCGCGGTACACGTGGACCTTCGTGCCAGCGTCGTGCGACCAACTGACGGGCACTTCGGCGACGCGCAAGCCACACCGCCGGGCCAGAAACAAAATCTCAGGGTCGAAACCAAATCCTTCCATGCGCTGCTGCTCGAAAATCACGCGGCAATCGGGCAGACGAAAGGCTTTGAAACCGCACTGCGTGTCTTCAATCGGAAGGCCGATGATTATGCGAACCAGGCGATTGAAGATGATGCCCGCGGTTTCGCGAAAGCGGGATTGGTGAACGGCGATCAACGACCGGTCGATGGCGCGCGAGCCGATGGCGACTTCGTTCCCGGCGGCGATGGCGGCGAACAAACGCTCGCATTCCTCAATGGGCGACGATAGATCGGCGTCCGTGAAGAGCGCGATTCGTCCGCGCGCCTGAAGCATTCCGTTGCGCACGCTATAGCCTTTGCCTCGATTTCCGGGATTGGAAATGAGGCGCAGGCACGGCATGGCCCGGGCGCATTCCCGAGCCACGGGCGCGGTTCCGTCCGTGGAACCATCATCCACGACAATGATTTCGACACCAGCAAAAGCAGGAGAGCGAACGGCAAAATATTCGCGGATGCGAGCCAGAGTGGAACCGAGGCGCTTTTCCTCGTTGTACGCGGGAATAACGATTGAAAGCTCCGGCCCGGGACCGTTCATTTAAGGTGCTTTCCCAGGTGGTATCCGGCGTGTCGCGAGCGGGCAACCATATCGTCTGAAGGAGCCTCGAACTTCGGATTAGCGGTGGTGGGGTAGCGATGGCGCGCATTCCAAGCGGCAGCGCGCATCCCAGGAAAAAGATCCAATCGCGCGGCCCACGCACGGACGAACGGAACCAAGCGCGCGATCATGTCCGCAAACTATCACAAGGCAAAGGCCCTTGGCCACCGAAAGGCAAGGACGGCGGGAATTGCAAGTGGCATCGAGGTTGGGTACGATACGTGAACCCGGCAAACACTCCCATAGCTCAGCCCGGACCAAAAAAAATCAGGAGACAACATGAGATTGAGAATTATGCTGATGGCGGCAGGATTGTGTATCGCCGGCCCGGCGCTGGCGCAAACGACAGCCGCACAATTGCCGCAGGCTCCGGCTGCGCGTCATCGTGCGGCTACCAGCACTCCACCGGCGAAGAGGGCAACGCAGCCAGCACCGGCGGCGACAAAGATCGATCCGGCGAAAGAAGCAGCGATCCGCCACTTGATGGATATCACCCAAACGTCGAAGCTGGGCGACAATATGGCGGAATACATTTCGGGACAGGTTCGCCGGTTTATGAGCCAGTCGATGGACGCAGCCACGCTGCCGAAGTTCATGGACGCGTTCAATCAAAAGTTTGCCGCCAGCGCGCCATCAAACAACGTGACCGACGCGATGGTGCCGATTTACGACCAGGCTTTCACCAAGCAGGACATCGACGGGCTGGTGCAGTTCTACGAATCGCCGCTTGGACAGCACGTGGTGAAAGTGCTTCCGCAAGTGCTGCAACAGTCTCAAGACGCGGCTGAGAAAATGGATCAGGATGCGGCGCTGAGCGTCCTGCGCGGCATGTCCACCGATTATCCCGAACTCAAGCGAATCCTGCCCGACGCTAATCAGCCGGCTCGGGGAGCAGGCGCGGCCCCTGCCGCACCTCAAGGGGCAGTTGCGCCGCAGCACTAGGGCGGACGAGTCCGCGAAATCGACGCGGGCGCGCCACGCTTCTATTAACGGGCTGCCACTGAGCGCGTTCCAAGCGCCGATTGGCGGCCCGTTGTTGCTTTACGCGGAAAAAATATGCCTCATTTAAAGTGCCGCACCCACTTGATATCGAAGCCATAGGTGCCGTTGATGTCGCGGAGGAACTCCACTGAAACATTTCGCTTCACGGCGTACTCCACTTGAATCAACTGATACTGGTTGGTGGTGGCGGCGTTGGTGGAGTATGTGATGGTAAGGTCGCGCGCGACCTGCTCGACAATGGTGACGCGCGCTGCGGCGTTGGACTCCGTGGTGGCTCCAGCGGCGAATGGATCGACGCGGAACTGGCTGATACCGAAAAGGTGCTCGATGCGTCCGCCGATACCGCTGGTGATGGCCTCGGAAAGCAGAGCGGTGGCGCCGTAGTTTTGCGAGGAGCCGGGCTGCGATTGCAAAGCATTGCCCTGCCCCGGACTGCCAAGCGCGAGCAGCGCGACGATGTCCGAATCCGGCAGCGGTGGATCGGAGCGATAGTTCATTGAGAGCCTGTCGGCAGGACCGGAAAAGTCGATGGTGACCTGATATTGACTGATGGTCGATGTGAGCTCCACGTCGAGCACCGGGTCGAGCCGGAATGGATTCGCGAAGTTAATATCGCCGCGCGTCAGGCGGAAGGTGTTCCCCCGGAACGGCATTTCTCCGCTGAGCAGGTGCACGTGGCCGAGCAGCACGGGCCTGTCCCAAGTGCCGCGAAGCCGGACGTTGCCATCCACTTCGATGTGCGCACCGGTCCATTCAATGCGCGCGCCGGGCGAAGTCTGCCCTTCGACGTCGAATGCGAGATTTTGTAGAAACGAGGAACTGGTGGGTGCGCCCGTTGATATTTCCGTGGCCGAAGCGAAAAACGAGGTGATGTCCACGCCTTGCGCGAACAACAGGCGATCAACCTGCACACGTCCGCTGAGGAGCGCCGCGCTGGTGGTGCCTGACAAGCGCAGCGTACCGCCGGCGAGCCAGCTCATGCCCTCGGGATAGCGGATGCGAATGGTCGAGGTGGTGGCGGTCACTTCATAGCGCAATGGACCTTCGCCGTACGTGACGCTGCCGCTGAGGGACATCTGCCCGCCGCCAGCCTCGGCTGTGAGACGATCGAAGAGCAATTGCGTGCGATTGAAGACGAAGTTTCCGTTCACCTTGCTGAGGCCGACGGGAAAATCGGCGTAGTTGGCTGAAGCGTCGCGCACGCTAGCCTGGCCGATGACTTCCGGGCGCGACATGGTGCCGCCCACCGATACGTTCATGTCCGCCCGTCCCTTCGCATCCAGAGCTGGAAGCACACCCTTGATGAGCCGCAAGTTCACTCCGCCGGAAATAGCGAAATTGAGCGGGCGATCCCGGTCGAAACGCGCGGAACCGCTCAAGCGAAAATCGGTGTCAGGGCCGTGCAGATGGGCCTGCTCGATGCGCACCTCGTTGCGTTGATAGGTGAGCCTTATGTGCTGGTCGTTGGTCAGCTGCACAAATTCGTAGTTGAACGAAATGCGCGCAATATCTGCCTCAATCTGAATGGAATCCGGCTGGCGAAGATTACCGGAAAGCACGAAACTGCCGTCAGCCGATCCGTGGCCCGTGAGCTGCTTCAGATGCAGGCCCGAGCTGATGAACGGATCGAGATCGAAATTCTTCACGGAAAGGCGGCCGGCGATTGGCTGATCGTCCGCAAATCCGACGTTCAAATTACCCTGGAGTCGGTCCGGCGATGGCTCCGACGCAAACGTCAAGCGAGCCTGGTGGCCGTCCGAATCGAGAGTTCCGGAGTAGTTCCCTTCGTCTTCCACACCGAGCTTAAGGCCTGCGACGTGAATGTCCCCCTGAGCCACTGGCGCGCGAAGCGGGCCGCTGCCGCGCAGACGAAAGCTCAGTTTGCCCGCGATTGGCAGCGCGCTGGTTTGTATCTTGCGGATGGATTCCAACGGGATGCGATCTCCGGTAAGATCGAAGATCGCCTCACCCTCCGCGATGCGGTATTCAAAGTTTCCGGCAATGTCACCCGTTCCCTTGCGCAGCACGGCGTTGGTCAGCTGCAACTCGTCGTGCTCGGCGTGCAATCGGCCGCGGAGGCTTTCAAAATGGAGACTGCCTGCGTTGATGTCGTCGTAAGTAAAATCCGCATCGAATTCCGGGAAGGCGCGCGTGCCGCGCCCGTGAAAGTCGCCGCTCAAGAATCCGCTGACCGGGTAATGTGTATCGAACATGGACTGCAGGTCGTCGCTCGGCGAATGCTGCATGCGGGCATTCAAAGTCCAATTACTCGACGGTAGAAATGCCCAATTGCCGTCCAGTCCCAGGTACAGATCGAAATTCGCGAGACTGCGCCCGCGGCGCACCGACGTATTGCTCATTAGGAATTCATCGGGCGAATATTGCATCTCACCATCGATTTGATCCCAATAAAGCTTGCCGTAGGCAGCATCCGTTGCGGACACGTGGCCGGAGAAGGTGGGCGCTGCGATCGGGCCCACAATGCTTCCGCGCCACGCCGCGGAGCCTACGATACGTTCCGGAGTTGCGTGCTCACCGCGAAGCACGTTGATGAAGTCGTCCCAATCGACCAGATTGCTGGTCTGAAACTGAATTTGCAGATTCGAATTCGTGCCGCTGATTGGACCTGAAACCTGCACGCGCGATTTCGGCGTATCGATTTCACCCTTCGATATGTTCACTTGATGAAGTTTGTCCACATAGTCGTAGTCAAAAAGTGCGGTGACAGGAATTTTTCCGGGCGTGAGAGAGGCCGGGGGCATCCAGCGTGTCTCACCCGTCGACCGGAAATCTTGGAAGCCCATATTCCACGTGTTCACCGAATCCACGTCGAGCAATCCGTCCCAGTGCAGCGCCTCGACGGGAAAGCCGGGATGATCGAGTGCCGCAAAAATTCGCGCCAGGCTAGCTCCTCGCAGTTGAGTTTCGGTGCGAAAGCGGAGGCCGGCAAACGTCATGTCCAAGCGGCCGTTCGCCGTTCCACCCACGGCTTCAACGTGCAGATTGCGGACCGCCAGGTGCTCGTGCGCGACCTGAAAATCTCCCCACGTCGAAACTCCGCTAGTGTGGAACCACTCGTAAGGCAGACGTATCTGCTGCGCTTTGTAGTAACCACCGGCGGTCCATTCGTCGCGCGATGCCACGGAGGCGCTGCCCGCGTATTGTGCGTGGCCGGAAAATTCGACAGCTCCTTCCGGAATGTCTTTTTTGCGGAAAATCGTCCGTAAATCCGCCAAGGACAAATTTCCACGGTATCGCAAGTTCCATTCAGGGCGCGCAAAGCTCGAAAGAGACGCACGCACGCGAATTTCCGAATGGGGCAAGGTCCATACGAACTCATTCAGATCAAACGAATTCGGATACAAAGTGAATTTCGCGGAGAAATTCGAGGCGAACCGGCGCCAGGGACTTCTCGTTAATTCCACGCGCTGCCAGCTCATGCGGCCTGTGTAGAGAGCTGCAGCACCAGCAGTAGTGCTAAAGTTCAAATCGAATTCGAAATTGCCTCCGGTGAGAGCAATCGGCGTGCGGCGATTGTTGAAGTTGATGCTGCCGTCGCGCAAGGCGAGTTGCGCGATTCGAAGCCGAAACAATGTCTCGCGCCACGGGCGGCTACTAGTACGCCGCTTCGGACTGGGCAAGTTGCTGCGGCCATCCGCTCCAATGCGCACGGCCACTTCCGGCCGGTCGATTACCAACTCGTCCAGAGCGATTTGGCGTCGCAGGAATGAAATCACCCGAATTCCAACGTCCACACGATCGGCGTGAAACAGCGGAGCGGCCCCTGCCGGCTCCAGACCGTGCAAGGTCAGCCCATCGATTTCCGCGTGAAGATTCCAGAGCTGAAAATGAAACGCCCGAATCTCAGCGCGAGTTCCGGTCCGCGCCTCGATTTCGCTGATCAGTTTGTCGCGCATCCAGCGCGCCGCAATGCCGCTTTCAAACAGAAAAGTCACAACGCCGGCGACCACCGCGATGGCGATCAGCCCTCCCAGCAGCCCGTGCGTCCAGCGGAATCTCACTGCCCTGCTCCTTGCGAAAGGATGTCGATCGTCAGGCCGCTGCGCGTATCGTCTAGCCATTGCTTCGAAAGCGCGTCGATATCCTGCTGGATAAGTACCTCGCGGATTTCAGGCTCCACGTCAGCAATGGACGGCGTTTTTTCACCTTTGGCTTTTAGCTGCGGAACGAGAACGTCTTGATAATATTTTTGCACCTGCTTCGCATCCACTTGAGCTGCCGGCCGGAAGCGAAAATCAAGAAAGCGTGAAAGATGGATTTGCTCTGTTAAGATACCGCGCACAGCGCGGACCGAGATTCCGGCATCCGCACAGCGTTTCTCAAAATCCGTCGGAGGCCCAATCCGCTTTTCTAGCTGCGCGAAGGCGCGGTCCACATCCGCCGGCAATGGTTTCGGGTACTGCGTCGCAGTCGCTTCCCCGCTAACAATCCATTGATCGATGAGTTCGCGGATCACTTCTGCACGGGGATTCGATTTGCCGTTCACTAGTTTTTGATACGCAGCGAGTTCGTCGACTTGGCTCTCGGTGATGATGTCGGACTCAATGCGCACGGCAATTCCATCGATCGGCACAGGCTTCGAAGCGCTCGCCAACGTTGGCGCGTCGGCTGTTTTTTGCGCCCGCGGAAATCGTCGCGCTGCCGCCGGCTGAATGAGGCTGGCCAGAAATGCACAGATGAAAAGAGCGCGCCGCATCAGAACACCGGTCCTATGTTGAACGAAAAGCCAAAGCGCGGAGTGTGAATAAATTGCGGCGAAGGAGTGGGATTCAGCGTCGTCGCCGCCGGCGTGTACTCATATTCCGCAGGGTTAAGCAGCAGGCCGAAATCGACCCGCACGGGCCCCACCGGCGTGGGATATCGCAATCCAAAGCCAACGGTATTGGACCAATAGTTCAGGTCCGTCAGCGACTTCGATTTCCACGCCAGCGTAATGTGATAGATGTCGTCGTAGACGTTGCCGCCGTCATAAAATATCGTTCCGCCCAAGCGGTTGCCAATGAGCGGAAGACGCATCGGGAATCGCAGCTCTTGGTTAAAGATGAGCAGCGCCAGACCGCCGATTGGAAATCCCGTGGTCGGATCGCGAGGACCAGCCTGATTCAATCCAAATCCGCGAAGCGAAGTGCCGCCGCCTGCGTAGAAACGTTCGGGCAGAGGAATCGTGACGCAAGAAACCAGGCAAAGCTCCGAGTAGGGCGGAAGTGTGTTGCCGAGTGGCGCTTCTACGCCGAAGCGCACGGACCGGGCGAATACGAACGCCCTGCCAAACGAATAGAACGAAGAGTTCTGAAAAAATCCTCGCAGATAACTGGCGCTGGATCCGATGCTCTCGATCGCATCGCTGAAATCGACGGTGTTGAAAGTGCCGTGCGTCGCGTCCGCCGGATTGTTGCGGTGATCGCGCGCGTACGTAATGTCGAACCCAGAAACCAATGTGGGCTGGCTGAGCAGCGGGATCTGCTCGGGGTTGATGGTAGAAACGAGATTCGAGGCTTCGACACGCCGATAGAAATACTGATACAAGAGCGAACTCGACGGCGACAGGTGCTGCGCGACTTGGAAGCCCGCTTGAAACTGAGTGGACGTAAAGGTGTTGACGTCCTGCGTCTTATCCGCGTAGGTGGTCAATTGCAGGCTCAAGTTGCGGTCGTTCAGAAAATTGGGGGCGGTGTAATTAAGTGACGCCCGGTATTCGAGGGTGCTGGCCCGCGTGGTGAGAGAAAGCGTCTGTGCCCGACCGAACATGTTGTTGCGAGCAATCTCAAAAATGCCCCGGGGGCTGGCACCGATGGTGGTGCCGTTCGGGTTGCTCGAGCCTCCGGCGATGCGCTGCACTTCAAATCCAACACCGTATCCGACGGTGTAACGGTCTCCCTCTGTTACGTCCACGACCACCGCTTTTTCGGGATCAGTACCAGTAGGATTTTGCGGTGCGACCTGCACGCGACTAAAGACGCCCAGGTTATAGAGCTGGCGCTGCGTGGAGGCCACTTCCCCTTCGCGCAATGGCCCGCCCGGCTTGATGGTCACTTGACGCGCGATGATGCCGCGGCGCGTGAATTCGTAGCCGGTTAACAAGAGCTTCGATACGTCGACCTGGCGGCCTTCGATCACGCGATACGCCAGGCTCACTTCGTGATCGCTTGCGGGTTTGACCTGCGCGTCCATGCGCGCGTCGGGAAAACCTTCATTGAAATAAACCGCCAGGATATTGTCGCGATCGCTCGACACGCCGGACTCGGAATACGGCTGCCCTGCGGTTGATCCGGTTACGGAAAGCAGCGTGTCCGTGCTGATGGCATGGTTTCCCTCGATCTTGAGATCAGCAATGCGAGTTTGTGCACCTTCCACGATATGAAATGTGACGAACAGATCGTTCCGCTTGCCGTGATATTGATCGTCGACGTCGGTAGTTACCCGTGCGTCGCGAAAACCATTGGAAAGATACAGGGCGCGGATCGAGTCTGCGTCGTCGCGCATCATCTGCTGGCTGAAGCGCCCGCTGGAGGCGAAAGAGGCCGTCTGCAGCTTCAGGCGGCCCACCAACAGGCTCGATTCGAAATACTTATTCCCGTCGAAAGCCACGCCGGCGAGCCGGTAATGATCTCCGCGCGTTATCTGATACGTGATCACCTGCTCTTTATCCTGCTTGTCTTGGCGCGTTGAGACATCCACCGCCGCATTGAAGTAGCCCTCGCTCTGGAAATAGTTCCGCAGGTTGCGGCGTCCCTCTTGCAGCAAATCTTCGTCCACCGCGCCTTCGGCGTAAACCGGAAGCAGTTTGCGGAGGCGCGACTTGCTAACATGCGCGCCGCTCGTCTCGATGCGAACGCGCGGCCCCGCCGTCACCGCCAGCGTGAGCGGCACACGATTGGATTTCGCGTCGTACGTCTGCGGCGAAATCGCCACTCCGGCGCCCAAATAACCTTGGTCGACCAGGAATTTCTTCAGTCGCTGTGAGGCTCGTGAAAGCAGATCGAGGGTGAGCGAGTTTTTCTGGGATAGCCTGGAGTGGCGCAGCAGGCGCGCATTGATGTACGGTGTTTTATTATTGATTGCGATCGCGCCAATGCGAGCGCGCGGGCCGGTATCAACAACCACCGCCACATCCATTTGCCGCGTGTCCTCGTGCGGTTCGAGAGCCCACGTGATCTTCGGATTGTAGAAGCCGTCGCTGCGGAGAATTCCGCTGAGCCGCCCCATCGCTTCCTGCAGCGCGCTTTGGCGGAAAGGCTCGCCGAGTCCGAGGCGCATGGCCGCAAGGGCGGTGGACTCGTCGGGAGGCGGCTTCAAACCGTCGATGTGAATCACATTGTTGTAGAAATTGCGCTGCACGATGAAGGTGACTTGCAGACCGGCAGGTTCTCGAGAGGCTGTCACGCTAATATCGGAAAAATCGCCCATGGCATAGAGGCGGCGCAGACTTTCACGTTCGGACTCAAAACTGAACGACTCACCCGGTTTGAGGGCGAGCGCGGGGATTTTCTCCGGAATCGCATTGCCTGCGCGGTCCACTACCCGTATTTCCGCAACCGGTTGGCCGTCAAGAGCGGCTTCCTGCGCGCGAGCGAACGAGGCGAACAGCAGCAACATGGCGAGTCCGCACGCAATCCGGGCCACGGACAGCCCCGCGGAAGCGCGTCCTGGATGTAAGAATCGCCTAAACAGTCTTATTCCCCTCGTGCGACCATCAAGGTTAGCACAGGCCTCTTGCATGCTTAGCGCGAATTGGCGCTATCATGAACGCGGCTAAGCTCCTCAGATGAAACCTGACGAACAAGAGAAGTATTCGCGGCAGATTCTCTTCAGCGGATTCGGCGAAGCTGGCCAGGAACGGCTGCTGAGCGCGCGGGCGGTTCTGGTCGGCTGCGGGGCGCTGGGTACGGCTGCCGCGAACCTGCTGGTGCGCGCCGGGGTGGGCAGGCTGCGGATCATCGACCGCGACTTCGTGGAGCTGTCCAATTTGCAGCGGCAGACGCTATTCGATGAAGCCGATGCGCGCGAGGCGCTGCCGAAGTCCGTGGCCGCTGAACGGCATTTGCGCGCTATAAATTCCGGAGTGGAGGTCGAGGGCGTCACCTCCGATCTGACGCCGAGGAATGCGATTGAGCTGCTTTCCGAATTCGACCTGATCCTCGACGGTACCGACAATTTTGAGACGCGCTTGCTGCTGAATGACGCTGCGATTTCCCTCGGCGTACCCTGGATATACGCGGCCGTGGTGGGCAGCTACGGCGTGACCATGACGATTCAGCCCGGCAAGTCTGCATGCCTGGCCTGCCTGCTCGAATCAGCTGAGTCAGGTGAGTCCATACTGGGCGGCGACACCACATGCGACACGGCCGGAGTGCTGCAAGCGGCGGTAGGCGCGATCTCGTCTATTCAATCGGCGGAGGCGATGAAATTGCTCGGGGGAAAATCGGACGCACTGATCGGCCGATTGATAAGCTGCGACGTGTGGACCGGTAAATTTCAAGCAATCGGCATCGCGCGAAATCCCGATTGCCGCGCGTGCGCACGGCGCGATTTTGTTTACTTGAATGGTGATGCGCAACCGCACATCACTATGTGCGGACGCGACTCCGTGCAGATCCACGAGCGTAACCGAAAACTCGATCTGGCCGAGCTGGGTCAGCGGCTGAACGGCGCTTCCCGCAATGCCCGCTACAACGATTTCCTGCTGCGTTTCCAAGTGCCGCCCTACGAGCTGACCGTCTTTTCCGACGGCCGCGCCATCATCAAGGGAACGAAAGACCCGGCCGTGGCGCGCTCGCTCTACGCGCGATATATCGGCTCCTAATCACGACTGGAAATCGAGGTGAATCAGCAGGTCAGCCGGCGAAACGTCGGAGCGCTTGATGGCGCATGGCCGCGCGATCGATATTCTCGCGGCAGTTCATCAAGGTGAGCAGAGTGCTGAGGATGCGTGCCTTCAGTTCGTCAGACATCGGAAACCCGCTGGTCGCCACGTGAACCATGGCCTCGCCGCGCCCGCAGATTTTCCCGATGAACTCAACCTGTTGCTCGTGGGGTGCCGTACCCAGCGCCATTGCCCGCCGGATTTCAGCGCACTCTTGTTCGATAAAAAGCGTGAAGTGCAATACGCAGAGCTGCTCCGTCGCCATACCTGATGGCGCAGGCATCTTGCATCCTTTTGAGGTGCACGTCTCTGGCACGGACCCGTCCCGGGAAACTATTGATATGTAAACATCTTCGAATCTCAAATGCCAGTTTGCGGAGCGGTAATGCTACGTATCAGATAGCAGAGCTAAACGGTACAGTTGGCACGAACTGCCCCGCGAAGGCAGCCGTCAGGTTATTTCGCCGTCGATTGAGGAGCGTGCTCGCCGATGCGAAAAGCGGTCCATGGACCAGCATCCATGTCGCGCAGCACCGGAGCTTCCCACGAGAACTCCGGATGCGCCGCCAGAAATTTGGCGGCATCGAAATTGGTTCCGCAAGGATGGCCGATTCGAGCGATAAAGCTCATAGCTTCAGCCATTTGGCTGTCCATCACCTTGCCGGAAACGGCTCCGACAGGGTCGAACGGCGGCGCGGGCGAATCGGGCAACACAATCGGCTCGTTATCTCCATGGCCGCAAAGGGTGCGCCGATCCGGATCGATCTTCTTCTCGTATGTGTCGTAGTGATCGCCTAGGAAAACTTCAGCCATAGACGTATCGATCTTGCCCTTGTTGCCATTCAGCAGCGTATCCCAGCGGATTCGACGGGCGTTAGGGCTGCTAGCCGGGTTACTGGGGTCGAAATCAGTCTCGTCGCGAATCACGTCCGGATCGCTGGGGAAATTGGCGCCGGAGTAGTAGCCGTCCGTGGTGCGCCACACTTTCCAATGCTTCAGCCCCAACTCGAACCGCGCGATTTCCCCGGTTTTGCGGTCGCCCAGCAGCCAGTCGTTGGCGTAGCCGCCGTTATTCCCGTCGAGCATGATCTTTACGTAGTCGTCGATTGAACTCGCATATTGCATCGCTTTGCGCGCGCGGACGAATTCCGGCTTGCCGTTGGGATCCCAACCGTGGAATCCGGCGATGGTCGTCTCCGTGATCATTAGGCCGGCGGAATTGACGCCGAAATCATCATCGCTGGTGATCACGCCCGGGAAGCCATCCATCAGGATGCGATAACCGTGCTGCGGAACGATGTCGAAAATAATCCGCCAACGCGCGCCCTCAATGTAGGAAGTCCAATTATTGTGCGCCATCACGATCTGATGGTCCTTCGTCCAACTGCCGGTGGCTACGAAGGCGCTGCAATGCCCCATCGGGACAAGGCTGGGTCGAGTTTCGGCGTTCGTTTGTTTGTTGAGCCACGGGACGTAGTAGTCGGGCAACTCGGAAAAGGCGTTCATCGCCACGATATCCCAGAGATCGAGCTTTACGCCGTGATCGTTTAGCCCGTCGACAATGCCCTGCAATTCCTGTTGGTATTCTGGATCGATTTTGGGCCAAAGCATTTGCTGGGCGGCGCGCCGGAAAAAATCCCAATCGCGCTCCGTGTTGTGCGTCAACTCCAGGCGGACCATTCCATAGGCATCGGCGATTTCCGGGGCTAGCAGGTATCCGTGCTGCACGCCGATGTCGTGCGGCGAGCCTTCCAGGTGCACGTAAATCCATCCGCCGCGTTCGAAGCGGTATCCGCGGCCAAGCGTGTCGTCATAGAAGCTGTCGCGAAATTGGTCGCTTTGCGCCAGTGGCAAGGCCCTCGTGACCGGTGACGCAGGCAGCGCGCCCGCCTCCGCCACGCGGTCGCCAGGCACAACCATCAGCACAAGTGCCGCCAAGAATAGAGCGACCATCACTCCAAGCGCGCCTATCACTCCGACGTCGCGCGTAGAAGATGTGGGGATACGTTTTGCGGATCGATTTGTTTTCAATTCATCCGCACCTTGAGGCAAAGATTAAGCGCCGCGACAATTCAAACTACGGCGTGCCGTCGTACTCCTCGGCGGCTCTCTATAGGTTGAAATGCGCTAATACGCTACCACAATACGGAAATTCCGCCAGATTCCGCCCGCTGCGCAGGTCGCGTGATATCGAAACCTCAGATGATCGCCGCGCGGAATGAGATGCTTTTTTGGACGGGCGCCAAAGCGAAGAGTCCCTACCGCTGGAGCGCGTGTGTGCTATGGGCTCGCGCGGGAGCGTGTCTACACGCGAGTCATAGCGCCCGGGCGGCACTTCCAGTATGATGCTCCCCGGCGTTAGCGAACACGGGCGCGTCAAGCTGGCCGACGTCAACAGCCAAAGCGCACGCGAATGAAATCAATTGGCCACGGAAACCATCCAGCCTAACATCGGCCCAGATACCGGCCCCGGCGGGAAGGCCCGCAGACGCGAGCTTGTTTACGCGGTCATCGTCGTATTCGTTGGCATTACCGCCGTCACCCTCGCGCAGTTCCAAGCGATCGGCCTCATTCCCCTAAAAAACCTGCTAAAGAACGAATTGCATGAAGACCGCGCCGCCACAGCGGCGTTTTTCTTTTGGATGCAGTTCGCTTGGTATTTCAAGCCATTCTTCGGAATCATCACCGACGCATTTCCTTTCCTCGGCACGCGCCGCAAAAGCTACATGATCATCGGCGCGGTGCTGTGCGTTGGATGTTTTATCTCGCTGATCTTCGTGCCGCACCGCTACAACGCGTTGCTAATGATCTGCGTGGCCATCAATATTTTTATGGTTCTCTCCAGCACCGCGGTGGGCGGCTTTATGACGGAAAAGGCGCAGGAGATTCGCGCCTCGGGCCGCTTCTCCGCCATCTTCCAGATTGCCTACCAGATGGCAGGCGTGATCGGCGGCCCGGTGGGCGGGCTCCTTGGCGCCTTGGCTTTCGGATGGACCGCCGCAGCAGGCGGCGGAATCATGTTCCTCATCATCCCAATGGCGATCTTCTTTCTAAAGGAGAAACATAGGAGGGTCGATTCCAAGCAGTTGCTCAACGAGGCCGGGAAGCAGCTAAAAAAGGTCGCCAGCGCCAAAACCATGTGGGCCGCCGCCGGCTTCAGCGCGCTCTTCTACTTCGCGCCTGGAATTCAGACGGCGCTCTTCTACCGCCAACAGAACGTGCTGCACATGTCCACCGAGCAGCAGGGTTTCATGCTTTTCCTCAACGGTATTTTCGGCGTTGTCACGGCAACGATTTATGGCAGCTACTTGTGCAAGCGCTGGAATCTTCGCACGCTGCTTCTGTGGTGCATCATCATGGGCGCAGGCGCACAGATGTTGTACGCGCTCTATAACAGCATGCACGCTGCCTACATCATCGAGAGCCTCTGGGGACTGGGCTGGTCGGCCGCGGACATGGCTCTGTGCGACCTATATATGCGCGCCACACCATCGGGCAGCGAGGGTCTCGGATTTTCCCTGATGGTGAGCGTTCGCAATCTTTCTCTATTTGGCGCCGACGCGCTTGGCGCCAAAGCCATGGACGCGTATCACATCCACTTCAGCACCATGGCTCTTGCCAACGGGCTAATTTCGCTGATTGCTATACCATTCATTTTCTTGTTGCCCGGCTTAATCGTGGACCACAAGGACTCCAGCTCCACGGCAGAGGCTCTGCCGCCTTCGACCGGTAAGGTTCTGCTGGAAGAATGAAATTGCCGTTTCCCGCCTTCCCGGAGTGTCGCTCGCCAACTAACTAAATAATTGCGGTAAACGATGTGCTCGATTGCCGAGTCCTTTCGCTCACGATTTCATCCGATTACACTGAGTAGTTTCCGGCCCTAGGTTTCAACCCTTTTTCGGAGGAATTCACATGCCTGCCCCTATACCCGGCGCGATTGCGCCGCCCATCGCACTAAAAGACACGGACGCAAAGCCAGCCACTCTCGCCGACGCGCTGAAAGGTGGACCGGCGCTGGTCGCATTCTTCAAGATTGGCTGTCCCACGTGCCAGTTCACGTTTCCATTTCTTCAGCGGCTCTTCGAAATGTACGGCGGCTCCTGTCTGACCTTCCTCGGTATCTCACAGGACGGCGCCAGTGACACGCGCGTGTTCTTGGAGGAATTCGGCATCAAGTTCCGCGTGCTCGTCGACGAACGCCCGTACCCTGCCTCGAAAGCTTATGGCCTCACCAACGTGCCCTCGTTATTCTGGATCAATCCGGACGGCAAGATTCACGTCAGCTCGGTAGGTTTCGCGAAGGACGATCTGGACAAAATTGCCGCCGAAGCGGCTCTCGTTGCAGGTAAAGACGCGATACCGCTGTTCCAGCCCGGCGAAAGAGTGCCGAATTTCAGGCCGGGTTGAGGATCGAAGAATTAAGCTCCGTGCGAGCCACGGGGAGCGCCCGCTCCCATCAAGATCAGCGAACGCTGCGCGAAAGGCACGTAGAGGAGCGCAGCAGTCGCTCCCAACGCCGCGCCGAACCCGATCCAGGGTGCCAGCAGGAACGGCGCGAGCGCCCAAAGCTCGTCGAGCGGAAAGATCGCCGGAAAAATCTTCAGGAACCTTTCTCGCAACCCGGGAGCGTCGAAAGCCGCCGCGGAAATTAGGTACAGCCGGACGGGAATCCCGACTGCTGCAGTCACGATCAGAAGTACCACAGCCCACAGCGTGTGCGGCACCATCTCGCGGATCACATTCTGCACGATCCCCAGCCGCGCCAGCGACACCGCGTAAAACGCTAAATACATTACCTGCAGGAGCAGGAACAGCGCTCGAACCACTGGGCGCGACGCCTGCGGCAGATCCTCGGGGCTGGCAAGCAAGGTCCGCGTCTTAACCGCTGCCGTCGGGAAGACCGCACTGTTAACTGGCTCGACCGGCCATGGTTCTGGCACTGCCGTAACTGCATTCCCAGAGATCAGCGGCAAAGGATGCTGCGCCTCCATGGAGCCTGCATTCACTCCGGTGTTGTCACCCGCATCTGGTGAACTGCTGGGGCCTCCGTTCACCACCTCCACCGGCGCGATGAACCGGTAGCCTCGCCGGGCGAGCGTCTCTACGAATCGTGGGCTCGACGCCGAATCGCCCAGCTGCTCGCGGATCTTATTAATCGCCGTGTTCAGGCCGTGGTCGAAATCGACGAACGTGCCGTCCGGCCAAAGGCGCTGTTGAATCTCGGTGCGGGAAACCAGTTCGCCGGCTCGATCGAGCAGCAGCAGCAGCACTTGCAAGGGCTGACCTTGTAGCGGCGAGCGCCGCCCCTGTTTGCGCAGCTCGCCCGTGTGCTCGTCGGCCTCGAACGTGCCGAAACGAAAGATGCGCCTCGCGGAATTCCCTTCCATCGGTCGATTAGTTTACCCGCCCGCCGGACGATTTTCCCAACTAAGTCACTCATTTCCTGCGGCTAAGCGATTGAGGTCAAATTGAGCTGCAATAGAGACCGCGTGCATTGATGCCCGGCACGCGCGGCTGCATTCTGTCCCGCGACCGATGCTTCCACGACATGCGAAGGCCCCGTCATTGTTCGCAGCTGGAAGCGTCGGGCTTCAGCCCGGGGAAGCATGGCTTTCAAACCGTGCTGAAAAGAGAGCGCGCGATTAGCGCGCGATCTTTCGCGAATCCTCACCCGCGCGAAATTTTGTGTCGGCAAGGGAGCCACCGCTGTCGGCTTCGATTCCACGGCCGAAGGAGCCAGATCGTGATCGCCAGAATTTCCGTCACAAGAGTAGCCGTTCTCGCTATCGCCGCCATCATCACAACGACCGCGGCGCAAGCCGCCACCGGGCCTTCGCCGCAGGCGCTGGCGGCATTCAATCAGTACGTCTCGCAGGCCGAAGCGCAAATCCAGCAGGAGGAGGGCGCGCCGGACACTTTCCTCGGCCTGCAAGCATTTCCTTCTCCGAGTCCCAATGCCCTCGAAGAGCGTCTGCGCCGAGGCGAAATTGTAATCACCAGCGGCGGCATCACGCCCGTCGAAGTTCCCGGCGGCCTGGTTCACCACTGGGTCGGCATCGAGTTCATTCCCCAGACGACCATCGCGCGGGTTTTCGCGATTCTCCAGAATTACGACCAGATGGCGCGCTATTACAGCCCGGACGTGGCGGCGTCGCACTTGGTAAAGCGCCACGGCGACGACTTTCACGTTTCGATGCGCCTCCGCGAGCACAAAATCATCACCGTCATGCTGGACGGCCTGTACGACGTGAAATACGGCCGCCTTGACGATGACCATCAATACTGCGCTTCGCACAGTATGCAAATGGTGGAAGTTTCCGACGACCGCAGCTCCACCGGCGGAGGCGCAGATGCCGATGGCGAGGATGGCGCGGCCGCCAGCGGAACCGACCATGGTTTCTTGTGGCGCACCAACGCCTACTGGCGCTTCCAGCAAGCCGACGGCGGCGTGTTCGTCGAATTCGAATCGATTTCGCTGAGCCGCGATGTCCCCGCAGGCTGGGGCTGGATGATCGAACCCTTCATCCGCGATGTTCCGCGCGAATCGCTGCTGTTCACGCTGCGCGCCACGCGCAAAGCGGTGCTGGCAAACAACGTACCCGACGAACCGGAAGTCGCACCGCTGCAGCATCGGCCCTGACACGCGAATGTTTTTGCCCAGCAAACATGGAAGTTCAGGAGGAAGTACCGATGTCGACGACAATGCAAAACTCTGCCGCCACGGCCTTTCGCAACGCCACGCGCGTGCAACAGGCTCTCACCGCGTCCGCGGAACGGAAAGCCCTTCTGTGGCTGGCGCACCGCACGCCCGATCGCGTCTCACCCGATCATCTGACGGCGTTCGGATTCGCCGCGCAGTTCCTGGCGGGCGCATCGTACGCGCTGGCGCGCTGGAATAAATTTGCGCTGCTGCTCGTGATCGTCTTTATCGCCGCGAACTGGCTGGGCGACAGCCTCGACGGCACCCTGGCACGGCACCGTCAGAAGTTGCGCCCCCGCTACGGCTTCTACGTCGATCACATGGTGGACACGTTCGGCGCCACTTTCCTGGTTGCCGGACTGGTTGCATCCACGTACATGCACTGGCAAATCGGCGTCGCCATGTTGGTAGCGTTCCTGGTGCTTTCCGTCGAGACGTATCTCGCCGCGTACACGCTGCACGAGTTCCGGCTTTCGCACGGCCTCTTCGGCCCGACGGAAATTCGCATTCTGCTGATCGTTGGCACCGTCGTGCTGCTGTCTCATCCGTACGCGCATGTCTTCGGACACAAGTTTTTGCTGTTTGACGTTGGAGGCGCCATCGCCGCAGTTGGCATGTTCGGAATGGCCGTCGCCGCCGCTATCCGCCACACCGCACAGCTCTACAACGAAGAGCGGCTTTCGTGAAGTTTGCTGAAGCGGCCCAGTCTCAGAGTCAGCTCCATCGATGGCTGAAATTCAATCTGGTCGGCGCGATGGGCATGGCGTTTCAGTTCGCGATTCTCGCGCTGCTGACGCTCGCGTTGCGAGTCCATTACCTGCTGGCCACGGCCATTGCGGTGGAATGTACCGTGCTGCACAACTTCATGTGGCACGAACGCTTCACCTGGGCGGACCGCAAACTCCGGCACACTCGCGCCTTGGCCGCACGACTGATTCACTTCAATTTCACCACCGGCGCGATTTCGATTGGCGGGAATCTTTTGTTCATGCGGATTCTTGTGGGCGCCGCGCATGCTCCTTTGCTGCTGGCAAACTGCGCGAGCGTGGCGTCTTGTTCGGTGGTGAATTATCTGGTGAACGACCGATGGGTCTTCGGCGCGGCGTCACCCGCCCGGAGGCGATTCCTAAGGGCAAAATCGTATTGACCTGCACGAATGAACCATCTTTGCGCTTTTTGAGGGGCTTGGGAGCCGTTTACAGGCGCTTTGAGGCGCAAATTTGGCAGGTGCTCATACTGATGTAGCCGAACAGATTCGCGAATTAGAGACGATTTCGGCGAGCGATTTTGCGCGCGAGCGGCGCCTGGCTCACTTCGTCTGAGTAGCCACCGTTTCGAGCGCGTCGCCGATCAGCACCGCGGACTTCCACTCTTCCATGAACGACGCCCCTAGGCTGCGGTAGAAATCGATAGCCGTCGCGTTCCAGTCGAGCACTTCCCAGCGCAGGCAGAAGTAGCCGTCCTTATACGCTAGCGCCGCCACATGCGAAAGCAGCGCTTTGCCAATTCCCTGCTGCCGAAATTTTGACCGCACGTATAGATCGTCAAGGAATAATCCCGCGCGCCCTTGGAACGATGAGTAGAACTCGAAAAAGATCGCATAGCCGGCGGTCTCGCCATTCCATTCCGCAATCACTGAGCGAAACTTCGGCGATGGCCCAAAACCGTCGCGCGCGATATCGTCTTCGATCACGCTGGTTTCGTTTTCAAGGTGCTCAAACTCGGCGAACTCGCGAATCATTCCCGCGAGCAGCGCGGCATCGTTGATGGTAGCAGGGCGAATCGAAAACATACGTTGGAAAGCGATTATACAGACGGAATCGCGAGCCGCATAGCCTTACCAGAGCGAGGAAAACCGATCGAGGGATGATCTTTCCTCATGGCGTCCCATGCGTGCGAAGGGTGATTTACGTTCGTCTTCAAAGAAAGCGGCGCTGCTCTCGTCTTCGAAACGAGAACAGCGCCGGTGGAATTGTAGGCTTGCGAACTAGCCGAGCGTCAGAAGATCAACTTCACTGCGAACTGAATTTCGCGTTGGCTGTTGGGCCCGGTGCCGGTAATGAAGCCGTACGTCGGGCTAGGTGTTCCTGTGTCGGTCGCGCCAGCGGCCGTATACAGAGTGGGATTTGGCGCCAAAAAGTCCGTGCGGTTGGCGATGTTAAAGAACTCCGCGCGGAATTGCGCATTCAGCCGTTCGGTGATTCTCGTGTTTTTAATCAGCGCAAAGTCGAGGTTGATGGTGCGCGGGCCGACAAGGGTATCGACTCCCGCATTGCCAAGCGTCCCTGCCGGTTCCAGCGTGTAGCAGGAGCCATTGATCCACTGGGGCTCGACAATACCGTTAGGCCCGGCAGCCATCTGCCTGACATACGGATTGCAACCGGGAGTCACATCGGGGCGGGTGTCTTGCGCATTGTCCACCAACCCAGCTTGATCGAAGCCGTCGCTGATGCTAAATGGAGCTCCGCTCAGCGCGGTGAAGATACCGCTCATCTGCCAACCTTCGATCAGCCGGTTGCCGTGGAACGGCAACGTGTAGATCACGCTGGCCCCGAGGTTGTGCCGAATATCGAAGGTGCAATCCCCGTAGTCATACCTGGAATCGTAAGGATCGCTGATGCCAAGGTCGCCCTGCTCAAGACCGTACGACCCGGAGCCGTCGGTCAGGCAATGCGAATACGTATAAGAAATCTCCGCCGTGACTCCCCTGCCCACTTGCCGCACCAGGCTGACTATTAGCGCATTGTAATTCGAGCTTCCGCCGGTGACGTTCTCATTCAAAGAAGCATAGTTGTCGTTCACGCGCGGCAGGACTGGTTCCACAGCGGCATATATTGGATCAAAAGCGCCAAAATAGCAGCTCGACATATTGCCATTAGCAAGCGTGGGAATGCACGGGGTGCCGGTCGGCGTGGAACACGCGTTAAAGACGCTTCCCTCGCATCCAGCTGCCGCAGAAGTGCTCGTAAGGGACGGATTGACGTTGCGCTGGAGAAACAGATGCACGCCGCGCGATCCCACATACCCCACAGTGAGGACTGTTCCTGCACCGAGAGCCCACTGCACATTGAGGTTCCATTGCTCCTGATAGGGTGCTTGGGTCGTATTGTAGGGAACACCGTCGCCGAGGCCGGTACAGAAATTTACGTTGTTCGCGAGGTTGTCAGCTGCACACGCCGTGGGCTCGTCCTGCGGCGGAAGCGCGGCGGGCGCGCCCAGGAACGGGTTTGGGAATTGCTCAGGAAACAGCTCGTGATAGGAAAACGGCGGCGAGAAGTAGTACGCAGACGCGTAGGTGCGGGGAGCAACCGGATCATGAAAAATTCCATAGCCTGCTCGGATTGAGGTTTTCTGGTCTCCAAACGGCGCCCAGGCCAGACCGATTCTCGGATCAATATTCTTTCTGTTGGGACTGGTTTGGAACGCATGACTCACGGGCGAGAAACCCCCATTGCCGTAAGGAGGATTCGGTATGGTGTAGAACGGATAACCTGACGGATTGGTGCCATACTCATAGCGGACACCGATATTCAGCGTCAAACGCGAACTAATCTTCCAACTGTCGTTGATGTAAGGATTGATGTCGATCTCGCGGAAATACCGGTTCGGAACATCCGTGTAAGGGCTATCCTGGACGGCGTACCCAAGCAGCGGAGTGCCTTGCAGAAACGGCTGCAAACCAGTGAAAATATAAAAACCTCCATACATGAACGGCGCATAGATGTTGGACTGAACCCGCATGATGTCCGCACCAAAAGTAATCGTGTGCGCCCCATGGATCCAAGAGACGTCATCGCCAGCGCCGAAGGTATTTTGAGCAATCCTATCCGAAACGAATTGGTCGCTACCTGCGCTGGTGCAGGCACCGCAAGGGACTACGTCCGCGTCTTCGTTGCGGCCAGGAAAGAAATCCAGAGGATCTGACGAGCCTCCGAGGGCGCTTGAGAACGAAGACTCGTAGGTCCGGACGAGCATGAAGCGGGCATTGTTGACGACATTCGCCGAAAATATGTGCCTCTCCTCAGCAGTAAAATACTGATTCTGGTCATGATCGACTTCCGGCCAATAGGGAAGGGACGAGCCATAGGCGGCTATCGGGCTTAGGTTGAATGATCGGTCGGAGACGTAGCGCCCGAAAAGGTTGTCGTTCGAGGAAAGTGCGTAGTCGATTCGGCCCAAAACGTAATTTTCGCTCGTAGTCTGAGCTGCGCTTATGTTAGTGAAGTAATAGCCGCCTTGGTCCACAGCGCCCGCCGGCACCGGAAGCCTACCGTACAAACCCATAATGCCATTTACCGCTGCCGCCGCAGCCGCCGTTTGTCCGGCAGCTCCACTACCGATTGTACCGGCCGGCTCGATCGGATTACCGGCGGTACCCACAGCAGGCCAGGCGTTGCCGCTGGTCGGCGTCAAGGCGGCACAAGCTGCAGACACTGTGTTGACGGGCACCTCTGGTGTCACAACCGGCTCTCCGCATGGAAGCTGGCCGGTGGTACCGTCACCGACGATATAAGGTTCGGGTATACCCACTCCCGGCACCGTTTCGCCGAGCGCCTGGCGCAGGCCTTCATAATTGGCGAAGAAAAACAGCTTATTTTTCTTGATGGGCCCGCCCAGACTGCCGCCGAATTGGTTGCGGCGAAAGGCCGGTTTATACGGAACTAGGGCAGGGGGAGGAGTCAGATCGAAATAGCTGCGGGAATCCAGAGCCGAGTTCCGCAAGAATTCGTATGCGGAGCCGTGGAACGCGTTGGTTCCTGATTTCGAAACCGCGTTCATTACGGCGCCGTTGCCGCCGAACTGGGCGCTGTAGGTATTCGTCAAGAGCGTGAACTCTTCAATTCCCTCGACGCCCAGCGAAGTTCCCGTTGTGGATGCCCCGGCCTCATGATCCCAGAAATCAACCATGTTGGTGTCGTCCAGCAGAAACTCTTCGCCTTCCGTCCGAGCTCCGGCTACGGAAAAGCTCTCCCCATTACCGTAGAGCGAACCGGCGCCGCCGGCAACCGGAGTAACGCCAGGCGCGAGGCTCAGTAATTGAGAATAGTTGCGGCCATTGAGGGGAAGGTCAACCATCTGCTGTGGGGTGACCAGCGAGGACATGGCGGTGGATTGAGTTTCGACCTGCGAGACGGCAGACTCGACGGTAACGGTCTCTTGCGCTTGCCCCACTGGAAGGCTCAAGTTCACGACGAGCTGACTGCCAACCGTGACGCTAACGTTCTTTTGAAGAACGGTTTGAAACCCTGATTTCGAGGCCTGAACTTGATATGGGCCGACAACAAGGTCGGGAGCGTTGTATCGGCCCTGATCGTTGGAGATGAGTGTTTGGCTGGCGCCCGTGGCCGTATTGGTGACGACGACCTGGGCTGCCGCGATCACGGCGCCGCTCGCGTCGGTGACAGTACCAGCGATGTTGCCAGTCACAGCCTGCGCGTGTACGGATACTGCGCTTGCGGCGCAGAGGAACACGCTCATCAAGACACACCAGCAGAATCTGTGAGCCGAGTTCGGGCCGATAAGCATGGGGTCAGCCTCTCGATCAGATTTATAGGTTCGCTCTGGAATCGCGCCACACCCGGCGCGGGTATGTCGCAGCTAATACTCCGGGAGGCAACCTAATGTCAAGAGCAAAGATGACTGCGACCCAGAAATTGTGCTGCCAGCTGCGGCGGAGCGCCATCGAGATTGAGCGAACTGGGCCAAGATCAAGAGAAGTGTCTCAAACTAGCCGAGCGCGGGATGTGCCCGCGCGATTGCGGGAGGGGAGACGAGATTATTCGATTCGCGTGGGAGAGATGCCCGGACCGGGCGGCATCCGGCTGGTTCCGCTAGCGAAGACTAGGGAATTTCTCCTGCGACGATCGATATGAAATCGCCGGTCTATGGCCGTTGAATCATCTCGATGCGGTTGCCCGCCGGATCCACGGCGATGCCAATCATGATGCCTGTGTTTCCGAAAGCGCGAGGTTCGGTGGCCATCGAGCCGCCAGCCGCCTTGATGGCCGCGACTGTCTTGGTCATGTCCTTCACGTTGAGAACTAGATGCGGAACCGGATCCTTCAGGTCGTCCGCGCGATGCATGATTACAATGGGCACGCTTTTGTCGGCCTTCGCATCGTCGACTGTGGCGCCGAAGTTTAAGAAAATCTCCGCTCCTCCCGGCACACTGATTCGATTGGTTTCCTGCATGCCGAAGGCGGCCTCATAGAATTTCGCCAACGAGGCAGTGTCTGACCCGCCGACGCGCGCTGCGTTTAGCGATACCTGCGCGTGCGCCATGCTCGCGAGCAACAGCGCGGCGCTTACCGCCAATAGAGTTGTGCAGAATTTCTTCATCGAAGTCTCCTTGACCCCCAGGATGCGCAACTTTGCTCGTGGGAAAAAAGTGCGTCCTCATTCACGGAAGCGTGAAATGAGCTAACAGCCGAGCTGGCCGCCAGAATCTATCGGGATTGAGCGAAATTATCAACAAGCGAATCGCTCTGAATCCAACTGAGGCCGACATGCTAACACGGTTCCGCCGAAGGAGCCTCGCTGTTGCACGCCTCCCCTACCCCATCATCATAACTAGAATTCCCCGACCTCCACGTAGATATCGAGTGTGCTTCGAAAAGGCGTGCCGCGTCGTGATTGTCACTTTGAACCTCCCGATGTTACACTCGCGTGTCCCGCATATCGCGTCTATGGGTACTTCTGCGAAAGCTGCCTGCACCTGCAAGGGCCGCCGCGTCCCGGAAAGTCCTTCGAAGGCCAATTCCGGCGGGCAGATTACCAAATACAACCCGGAGCCATTGTTTCTGAAACAAAATGCGGGTCTGGGACGTTTCAATAGCTTAGGCTTTCTGCACGCATTCAGCGCGTTGTGACCTTTGGGGAGAGGATAGACGAATGAGTGTAAGGTTTATGCACGCAGCGGTGGTTCTGTTTATGGCGAGTTCCTTGGTGGTGACTCCGCTGTATGCGCAGAATCAAAGCAATACACCGGCTCCAGGCTCAGCGGCCGCGACGACCACTACCACGCAGACTACCACGCAGGCGCCGAACCAGGTTCAGATGCAAACGCCGCCGGAGTACAAACCCCCGACGGAGCAACAGGGTCCTCCGCCGGCGCCCCCGCGCGAAGTGCCGCTCGAGCCACATAACTTCAGCCGCTCGTGGTTTCCCAATATCCTGGCGCCATACGAGGGCGTCCACGTTGCGGAACCGGTGATGACGAATACGCCCCACATCGAGCAACTGATTCAGAATGGCAAGCTGATGCTGGGCCTCGAAGACGCTATTTCACTCGGCCTCGAAAACAATTTGGCCATTGCCGTGGAGCGCTACCAGCCCGCGCTGGACCAGGCGAGCTTGCTGTTAGCTCAGTCAGGCGCCAACGGCCCCCTCAAGTTCGACCCCACGCTCACAAGTACCTTCAACTTGGCACAGCAAAACACCGCATTTAACAATCCGTTCTTCGCCGGCGTCGGAACTTTCGCCGCGGGGGGAGTGCCCACAGAGACTCTTGCCCCAATCATTTACGGCCACGCCTTTAACGCCGATTTTGGATACACGCAGAATTTTTCGACTGGCACGCAGGCCTCCGTGTCTCTCGACATGTCGCGAGATTCCACGAGCATCGACGAGGACCTTTTCAATCCCTACGTGGAGTCCACTCTGACCGTAGAGCTCACTCAGCCGCTCCTCAACGGCTTCGGCAAACTCCCCAATACGCGTTACATCATCGAGGCGAAAAATACGGTAAAAATCGGCACGTCACAATTTCGGAATCAAGTAATTACTTCCGTCACGACGATTGCGCATGATTATTGGGAGTTGGTGTACGCGCGCGAGGCCGTGAAAGTGGAACAAGTGACGGTGGCGGCCGATCAACAGCTTTACGGAAACAACAAAAAACAGGAAGAGATTGGTACGATGGCACCGCTGGACGTCATTGACGCGCAGTCGCAGTTGGCGACCGACCAGCAGGCTCTCGTTCAGGCGCAGACCACACAATTACTCGATCAGACTAACCTGTTGGTGGACATCACGAAAGACCCGCTGGCGGCGCCACTCCAGGGCGTTGAAATTATTCCTACGACGCCGATTTTCAGCCCTTCGCCAACGGACGTTTCGCTGGACGGCGCGGTCAAACAAGCAATGCAGAACCGGCCTGAAATCGAACAGGCCGAACTGAACCTGAAAAATGCAGGCATCGAAATTAAGGCCACCAAAAATGGCCTCCTGCCGCAACTCAACCTCACGGGTGAGTACCAAGCCGTCGGGTATGGGGGCACCGAACAAAAAGCAACCACCGCCTCTAGTATCGTCGGCGCTGATCTGGCCGCCCCAATTTGGGACACAACTCTCGGGGCTCCCTCAACGACTCTTTTTGAGCCTCTAACTCAAACAAACCTGACAAACCTTTATACGTTTCCTGGCGGAATCGGTGACTCCTTGGACCGCATGATCCGGGCCGACGCCCCCACGATCGAGGGCACAATTACCTTGACGCTCCCGATCCGTAATCGGGCCGCGCAGGCGAGCTATGCCACAGCGGAAATCAATCAACGACAGCAGGAAGTCTCGTACATGCAGACTCGCGCCACGATTATTCAAAACGTCCGCCAGTCGCTGATCGTACTCGAGCAGGATCGCGCCGCAGTGGCTGCGGCGCAGGAAGCGCGCATTTACAATCAGCAGAGCTACGACGACGAAGTGAAGAAACTTCAGCTGGGCACTTCCACCGCGTTCACCGTGGTACAAAAGCAGCAATTGCTCACGGTCGCCGAAGGCACCGAGCTGCGCGATCGGATCAACTTAATCGAAGCGGAGCTCACGTTCGAACAGTCGGTCGGCATGACCTTGCAGGACCACCACATCAGCATTCAGGACGTGATGTCCGGCGGTGGCTCGCAGCAGCACAATATTCCCGGGGCACCGGACACAACGCAACCATAGTAATATCGGGGAAGCACCTGAATTTTGGGCTATTTAGGAGCCAGGTGCTCCCCGATGTCTAAATCCAAAATTCCGCGAAATTCGCCGGCGGACGAGAGCGATATGGAATCGGATACTCGCGTTCGCCTTCCCGCGCGTTCATCTGGCAAGAGCGAACGCGCCGCTAAGTTCACGACCGTTTCGGGCTTCCCTATCCGGCAGCTGTACACGCAAGCAGATCTTGCCGGGTGGGATGCCGCGCGCAAACTTGCCCTGCCGGGCGAGCCTCCATACACACGCGGCATTCACCCGGCGATGTATCGCACGCGCCTTTGGACCATGCGCCAGTTCGCTGGCTTCGGTTCAGCCGAAGATACCAACCGCCGCTTCCGTTATCTTCTCTCGCAA
Organism: Candidatus Acidiferrales bacterium; assembly: GCA_049591475.1. Taxonomy (GTDB): domain Bacteria; phylum Acidobacteriota; class Terriglobia; order Acidiferrales; family UBA7541; genus Palsa-295. The sequence goes on along the minus strand of JBAWEZ010000003.1, from coordinate 4,763 downwards.
GGACAAACCGGACTCTCCGTCGCATTCGATCTGCCCACGCTGATGGGTTACGACTCCGATCATCCGCTCTGCGAGGGCGAAGTCGGCAAATGCGGAGTGGCCATCAGCTCGCTTGCGGACATGGAAACGCTGTTCGATAGCATCCCGCTCGCGGACGTGACCGCGTCGATGACCATTAATTCGCCCGCCGCCGCGATCTGGGCGATGTATTTAGCAGTCGCCGAAAAGCAGGGCGCCGACTGGCAAAAACTTTCCGGCACGCTGCAGAACGACATTCTTAAGGAATACATCGCCCAGAAGGAATACATCTACCCGCCGAAACCATCGATGCGCCTGGTGACGGACACGATCGAGTTTGGCGCCGAACGCACGCCGAAATTCAATCCAATTTCGATCAGCGGCTATCACATTCGCGAAGCGGGTTCGACGGCCATTCAGGAGCTCGCCTTCACTCTTCGCGACGGTATCGAGTATGTGGAAGATTGTCTGCGGCGCGGCCTGGACGTTGATTCCTTCGCGCCGCGGCTATCGTTCTTCTTCAACGCGCACAACGACTTCTTCGAGGAAATAGCCAAATACCGCGCCGCGCGGCGCCTTTGGTATGGCATCATGCGCGAACGGTTCGGCGCGAAAAACGCGCGCTCGTGGGCGCTGCGTTTCCACACGCAAACGGCGGGTTGCTCGCTGACCGCGCAGCAGCCCTACAACAACGTGGTGCGCACCGCGCTGCAAGCGCTCGCCGCCGTCCTCGGCGGGACGCAGTCACTGCACACCAACTCGCTCGACGAGGCCTGGGCTCTTCCTTCCGAATCCGCCGCCACTCTGGCGCTGCGGACGCAGCAGATTTTGGCGCACGAAAGCGGTGTGACCATCACCGCCGATCCTTTCGGCGGGTCTTATTTCCTGGAGACGCTCACCGACGAGATCGAACGCGATGCGCGCGCATACATCGAGAAAATCGATGCGATGGGCGGCATGGTGGCCGCCATCGGCCGCGGCTTCCCGCAGCGCGAAATCGCTGATGCCGCATACGAATATCAGCAGGCGCTCGATCGCAAGCAAAAGATCGTCGTCGGCGTGAATGACTACGTCACGGAAGAAGCACCCATCGAAATCCTGCAAATCGGCGAGTCCGTCGCGCAGCACCAGGCGCAACGCCTGCGCGATCTGCGCGCCAATCGATCCAACGCCGAAGTCGGCCGCCGATTGAAATCTCTTCATGCCGCTGCGGAGGGCGACGAGAACCTAATGCCGCACATTTACGAAGCAGTGAAAGCGTACGCCACGCTCGGGGAAATCTGCGATTGCCTCCGCGAAGTCTTCGGCGTTTACGAAGAAGCGGCGATTGCTTGATTCGGACGCGCACGTTCAGCTACACATCGCGTCAATTCGCGGCTAAACGTGCTATTTTATTTGCGGCAGCGGGAAGTGGGCCGAGCGCGATTGTGCGAGTGAACGCCGCGAATCGCGATCGCGCGAGTGATTGGCGCAATAAATATTTAATCGAGGATTACTGCCGAATGCCGGACAGACCAATCCGCGTTTTGATCGCCAAGCCGGGCCTTGACGGCCACGACCGTGGCGCGAAAGTGATCGCTCGAGCGCTGCGCGACGCCGGCATGGAAGTGATCTACACCGGGCTGCGCCAGACGCCCGAAATGATCGCTTTCGCCGCCCTGCAGGAGGACGTGGACGTGATCGGCCTATCGATTCTCTCCGGTGCGCACAACACCCTCTGCGCACGATTGATGGATTTGCTTCGCGCCAAAGGAATGACGGATGTAACCGTTCTGATCGGCGGCATTATTCCGCAAGCCGACGTTGCCGGACTTAAGCAATCCGGCATCGCCGAGGTTTTTCTTCCCGGCACTCCGACCCAAGCCATCGTCGATTTTATTCGGGAGCGCGTTGCCACCGCGCCCAAGGGAGCATGACTATCGGCACATTTCTCGAAAGCGTCTCCGCACTCAGTTCCCTTCTCGCATCAATGCGAGGCCTCTCGTGAAGCGCACCGCCCCGGATGCGCGGGCCGATCGCCAATCCGCCGCTTCCGACAAACATTCCCGGCGGATGATTGAGCTCGTCACGAAAATCAAAAATGAGGAAGAGCAAATCCGTCACGGAGGCGGCGCGAAAGCCATTGAGCTCCAGCACAAAAAGAATCGCCTCACCGCACGCGAACGCGTCGCACTTCTCATTGACCCCAAAACGGAATTCTTCGAGCTCAGCATTTACGCCGCGTATCAGATGTACCAGGAGTGGGGCGGCGCGCCCGCTGCGGGCGTGGTCACGGGAATCGGGACGGTGATGGGCCGGCGCGTGATGATCATCGCCAACGACGCAACGGTGAAAGCCGGCGCGTTTTTCCCCATGACCGCCAAGAAAGTGATCCGTGCCCAAAACATCTCCATAGAAAATCGCATTCCCACGATCTACCTCGTCGATTCCGGCGGCGTGTTCCTGCCGCTTCAGGAAGACGTCTTCCCGGACACCGACGATTTCGGCCGCGTCTTCCGCAACAACGCCGTGATGAGCGCCATGCGCATTCCGCAGATCACCGCCATCATGGGCCTCTGCGTTGCAGGCGGCGCATATCTTCCGGTGATGTGCGACCACATCCTGATGACCGAAGGCAGCGGCCTCTTTGTCGCAGGCCCCGCGCTGGTGCAAACCGCCATCGGACAAAAAGCCACCGTCGAGGAATTGGGCGGAGCACGCATGCACGCGCAGATTAGCGGTACCATTGATTTTCGCGAACCGGACGATCCTGCCTGCATCGAACGCGTTCGCGCGCTTGTTGACAAAATCGGCCACGGCCAGGTCGCTCCGTTCGACCACAAGCCTTCTAAGCCGCCGGCAAAGCCACCCGAGGAAATTTACGGAATTTTCTCGGACGATCCATCGCAGCAATACGACATTCGCGATGTCCTCGCTCGCGTCGTCGATGGAGGCCAGTTCGAGGAATACCGCGCGGAATTCGGCCAGACGATTTTCTGCGGCTACGCGCGCATCGGCGGCTGGGCCGTCGGTATCGTCGCGAATAATAAAAAGAGCGCAACCGTGGCCGCGCCTGGCACCGGCGAGCGCCGCATCGAATTTGGCGGCGTCATCTATACCGAATCCGCGGACAAAGCCGCGCGCTTCATTCTCGATTGCAATCAGAATCTCGTCCCGCTGATTTTCATGCACGATGTAAACGGCTTCATGGTCGGCAAGGAAGCCGAATGGAGCGGGATCATCAAAGCGGGCGCGAAAATGGTCAATGCTGTCGCCAATAGCGTGGTTCCCAAAATCGTCGTCATTTGCGGCGGCACTTTCGGCGCCGGACATTACGCCATGTGCGGCAAAGCCTACGATCCCCGCTTCATGTTCGCCTGGCCAACCGCCCGCTACGCGGTGATGAGCGGCGAGTCGGCGGCCGGCACATTGGTCGAGCTGAAAGTGCGGCAACTGGAGCGCGAAGGAAAGAAGCTCAGCGCCGCGGAAAAGGACGAGCTTTACAAATCGATCCACGCCACCTACGACGAACAAATGGACCCGCGCTACGCAGCCGCGCGTTTGTGGGTGGACGCCATCATCGATCCGGCGCACACCCGCGAGGCGCTGATCGAAGCGCTGGAATGCGCAGCGCTGAATCCCGAGGTCCGCGAATTCAAAACCGGAGTTCTTCAAACCTAACTTCTCATGGCCGAATCCAACATCACCCTGGTGGAATGTCCGCGCGACGCCTGGCAGGGCCTCGCGCACAATATTCCCGCGGAAGAAAAAATCAAGTATCTGAAGAGTTTGGTTTCGCTCGGCTTCCGGCACATCGACGCCGTCAGCTTCGTCTCGCCCAAGCACGTGCCCCAGATGGCCGATAGCGAAGCGGTAATGGCGCGCCTGAGCGAAGCGCGCACGCCCGACGGCCAAATGCCCGAAATTATCGGCATTGTCGTGAACGATCACGGCCTCGAACGCGCACTGGCAACTCCCGGCGTCACCACCATCGGCTACCCGTATTCGATATCCGCGTACTTCCGCCGCGCCAACGCCAATATGTCGCGAGCCGAATCGCGCGCGCTGGTGGAAAAGCTGCAGCGCGACACCAAAGTGGCTTCGCGAAAGCTCGTCGTCTATATTTCGATGGCTTTCGGCAATCCTTATGACGAACCTTGGGGCGCCGAGATCGTCGAGGACACGCTTGTTTGGCTGAAAGGTATCGGCGTCCGCACCGTCTCGCTGGCCGATACCGTCGGCGCTGCCTCGCCGGACGACGTGGCCAATCTGGTGCGCGCCGCGAGTAGCTGCGTCGCCGGAGTCGAAATTGGCGTTCATTTGCATAGCCGCCCGGACGGCGCGGCGGAAAAGATTCTCGCCGCATACGAAGCGGGCTGCCGCCGTTTTGATGGCGCGCTCACCGGCCTTGGTGGATGTCCGTTTGCCGGAGACCAGCTCGTCGGCAATATTCCGACCGAAATTATTCTCACCACGCTCGCAGCGCGCGGCGTGGCTACGGGAACCGACACGAAATCGCTCGCCATCGCCTGTGCCATGACGGGCGCTCTGCGCGAGAAATACGCCGAAGCTCCTAACACAGGCGACGGCGACGGTGGCCCCGAACGGGAGGCGCACAAAACCGCGCGGCCCAATTAGCGCGGAAGCCGCTTAGCGATGCCCTACGCCACACTCACGTATCAATCGGACGATCGCATCGCCACCATAGCGCTTGCAGTATCCGAAAAGCGCAACGCCATCTCCCAGCAGATGGTCGCCGATCTGCT
>JBAWEZ010000002.1:0-46390 GCA_049591475.1 Candidatus Acidiferrales bacterium | reverse complement strand
GCACCAGGCAAAAGGCGCGAATCTGCTTGTAGTGCGGCAGATCCGTATTGATCGCATCGAGCGCGGATTGAATTTGTGCCGTATTCGATGCGCCGCTCCCATTTGCGCCGTTCGCGCCCGGCACCGCGACCAGCGCACTGAGAAAGCTGCGCTGATTGCCGACGAGCACGACTTGCTGCGCATCCGGAATGCGCGCAACGAGCGCGTGTTCGAGAGGCTCGGGCGCTACGTTGTGGCCAGAGTTGAGTACGATCAGGTTTTTCAGCCGGCCGGTGATACGCCAGTTGCCGGTCGCATCCACTTCGCCCTGGTCGCCTGTGTGGAACCAACCGCCGGCAAGAGCTTTTGCCGTTTCCGCAGGACGCTGCCAATAGCCGGGAAAAACATTTGGCCCCCGAACGAGGATTTCGTCGTTTGCGCCGACTATCATTTCAATGCCGGAAACCGTCGGTCCGACTCGTCCCGGCAAGGGATGTGCGGGCTCGTCCATGGTGCAGATCGCTGTGGTTTCGGTGAGGCCATAAACCTGCAGGACCGGAATGCCGAGCATCTGGAAAAAGAGTTGCGTTTCAGGCGCAAGCGGCGCGGAGCCGCAGATAAGTGCTTTCAGATTCGGGCCGATACTTTTGCGAATGGCGGGAAACATGACCGCGTTGGCGAGCCGAAGCGCGAGCGAACCAGTGAACTTGAAACCACGCTCAGTCCCATACTTCGCCAAATAGGCGCGAAGTGCGCGCGAATACACCGCTGCCGCGAATCCGCCGCGCGCGCGAATGGATTCTTCCACTTTGCGCCGCACGCGCTCGAGGAAAATCGGCACGTTGACAAAATAGTGTGGCGCGGCGAGCTTGAGTTCGTCGGAAAGCTTGGTGAGGTCGGTCGAAAGCGTGAGGACGCTATTACGCGAAAGGGAAGTGAGCAGCAGAATGCGCGCCGCGGCGAAGCAGAACGGCGCATATTGAAACACTCGTTCCGGCTCCGCTCGCGCGCCCATCAGCTTATCGAGGCGCGAGTTGGTGCAGCCGAGCATGAACGTGATGTTGCCCGCTGTGAGCACGACTCCCTTTGGCTCGCCCGAAGTGCCCGACGTGTAGACGATGGTCGCCGCGTCGTGATTGGCATGATGCACCGGCGGCGCTGCAGCGGCGTTGGCCGCGCCTGCAAAAACCTCATCGAAAAGAACGGTCGGCGGCATTGCGTTTCCGGAAGCCACGGCGTTGCCAGCGAAAGTGGCGTCGGAGCAGCACAGCAGCTGCGGAGTGGAATCACGAAGCACCGCGGCGATTTCATTTGCAACTTGCCGCGGATCGAGCGGGACGACGATCACGCCCGCGGACATCAGCGCCAAATCAAGCGCTACCCAGCGGATGCTATTCGGCGCGTAAATCGCGCAGCGGTCGCCCGGACGCAATCCGCGTTCCGCGATAAACGCGTGGGCGCGCCGAATCAACGCCAGCAGTTCAGCACCCGTTACGGAGACGATTTGGGAGCCATCGCGCACTTCTACCAACACGGGCTGTGACGGTGCGCGCTCGATCCGCGCAAGTATTTGCTCCAGGAATGTCATGCCACCAGTGCTCCACTGTGTGTTTCGAGAAGGCTGCGAAGCGGTTGGCTGAGCGGTGGCAGGTACTCTTCCCAAGAGAGCACGCCGGACCGAATAGGGAACTCGGGATAGCGCCGCGCAACACGCTCCTCGAAATAGACTCCCATGCGCGCCATTAGCCGCAGGTTGCCGGAGACCACTTCGGCCATCGACTCGCGAATTTCCTCCGCCTCGGCATCTAGAGCGCGAAGCGCAGCGACGATTCTATCGGCGAGGTCCTGTTCATCTACTGTCATCAGCAAATGCTCGTGGCCGCGCTGGCGCAGCAGGTTGCGGATGCGTTCGTCCATGGTGACGCCGGCGGAAGGCACGCCCGCGGGCATAGACGTGACGATGGCATGAAAGCGCGACGAAAGTACCCGATTGCATGCGCGCAGAATACTGACCAGCTCGTACATGTTGAACTGATCCGCCGCGAGAACCGGCACTCCACCTAGTTTCGTGGCAACGCGTGCGCAGGCATCGCGATCGAGCTTCTCCATGGCGATCATCACCGGAAATACGGAGCGATCGCGGCGATATTGCGCCACGCCGTCAGCCATTGCTGTGAGATATTTCTCGTAAGCGGTGTTCACTTCCTGCCCGGAGCGATGAAAGTAGATCGTGCGGTAGTAGCTTTCCTCGTAAGCTCCGGCCACGGAGTGCAGAATCCATTTTCCAAGCGACGGTTTCACCGGCCACCAGAACGGATTGATGGCGCAAACGGCGAGCACAGGCGTTGAGCCATCCCAACCCGCATCGAGCAGCGCCTTGCGCCCGAATTCCGGTCCGAGCGGCTCAAACGTCCATGCGGTATCGGCGCCGAGCTCCGTGGAAATCCCCAGCTTCCCAAGCACGTCCTGCGATTCGGGATTGCGGGTGATCACCAGAGATTCACGGCAATAGCGACGGCACATTTTTTGCAGCAGCGGGTCCATCGCACCGGCCTCGCCGCCGTACGCGACGCTCAATTTATTTTGCGCTGAAGCAATTCCCAGTGCGCCGATCATCATCGCCGTAAGGGCGCTGGCGAATTTGCTTTTGAACATCGAACCTTCGCATGCGATCACTCCGTGATGCTTGCGCACCTCGGAATGTAGGAAGGGCGGAAACACGTCCGGCAGGTGCACCTGCTGCGCGCCGCCAAAGTAGCCCTGCGTGAGCTTGAAATCCTGAGACATCACAGCGAACTCGACGTTCTCCGCGCCGAGGATCCTGCGCACCTGGCGGGTGATTTCCTCCACGCGAACGTCAGAACCGGTGTTGCGAGTGCCGTTATAACCGGCGAAAAGCAATTTCAGCTTCTGTCCGGGTTTCCAGGCTTCTCCCGCGCCGAACATCCACTCGATTTTATTCAGTTCGATCAGGCCGCTGACCCAAGCCTCGATCACCGAATCCATATCCATCATGGTCGTGATTCTCGCGCGGAGACGGCGGCTGCAGCGGCGGATGTGCCGCCGTCGGATGCCCCCCACTCGCGGTAGTTGTAATTGAAATTGTTGGCGCGCGCATAACGCATCAGCGGATAGCAATATTCCGAGAACGGCGCGGGCTTGCGCCCCATCTCCGCCACCACGCGGCGATTGTCGAAGACGGTGTTCCACACAAGGTACGGCAGAAACACTTTCAGCAGCGTCGCTAGTCCACCGATTTTCCCGGCGCGTCCGGCGAACGCACGAATCACTTTCTCGGATGTGCCTTCCAGGCTCGGCGCGAACACCGGCCCGCGCTTGCCCTGTGATTTCGATAAAGCGTTGGTCAACTGCACGAAGGTCTCCGAATCCGCGCCGGAGGAAAGATGATAAATCTCGTGCGCGGGCTTTTCTTTCATGTGCAGCATGGAAATGGCGCCGGCGACGTAATCTACCGGCACGATGTCCAATCGTGCTGAAGGCTGGAAGGGAAGCGCCGGCAGTCCCGCAAGAAACACAAACGCGCGAACCATTTCGAATTGATTGGTTTCCGCACGGCGGCTATCGCCCAGCACGATGCTGGGACGAAAAATCGTGCGCTGCACGTCTGGGAGCAGTTGCCGGACCATGTGCTCGCAGAATTTTTTGGTGCGCGCGTAGGGGTCGTAATCCGATCGACTCCAGTCGATCGAGGAATCCTCTTCGACTACTTCATTGGCGCGCTGCCCGGCCACGGCGACGGTGCTCACATGACTGAAACGGCGCAGACCGTGCTCGTCGCGCGCGCGCATGGCCAGTTGGATCACTTCCAGCGTGCCGCGCAGATTCACATTGAGGCAGCTCTTCTCGGATTTGCGATTGAGCGAAGCGGCGCAGTGAATCACCGAATCAGTGGAACGCACCAGTTCGCGGTACGCAGCATCGTCGAGGCCGAAGCGAGGGTTGGTGATGTCGCCGCGAAACACGTGGATCCGCGAGCGCAGATATTCCTCGAAGCGCCCGAATTCCATGTGCAATTGCAGCGCACGCCAGAGCCGCTGATTGGCTTCCTCGGCTTCACCGGCGCGCACCAGCACGTTCAACTCAGCAGACGAATCTGCAAGCAGGTTGGCAGCCACATGCGCGCCGATGTATCCGGTGCAACCGGTGAGGAAGATAGCCACAGTGTTCGATTCTTTGCCGGAAATCAGGGCGCTACTGCCGGAGCGGAGTTTGCGGAGCCCGCAGCGCTGGTTGCGGCGCATGGCGCGAGCCGCACGTCGCGCCGCGCTTGCGCCTCCGGTGCGCGACCCTCGATCAGAGGATAGCACCACTTGCGCAGCGCCGGAATGTGCACATTGATCCAGTAATCCCACCAGTCCACGGAGCGCGGATCGTATCCAAAGGTGTCGCGCTCTTCCGGCGGCAGCGCAGCGTCTAGGCGCTCGATGTTAGCGGCCTCGAATACGTGATTGTTGTGCAGGATAAATGGCTCGAAGAGCGAGACCAGCTTGATCACCTTTTCAAGCTCGCGTTCCTGACGCACCAGTGGCGAGCGCAGGAAGGGAATCGGCTCCAGGCTGCGGTTGATGATCTGAATGATCATTTTCTGTGCCGGTGCAGAGAGCTTTTCGTAGCGGGCTTTTGAAACGGGAATGGCGTCGAATTTCAGGCGCAGACGATGGTGCAAATCGTTTTGGGCGCGATAGAACTTGCGGTGGCCAAGTCCGGTGAGCTCGATCGAGCGCCGCATGTCGCAGGGATTCACCACGGATGTCGCCAGCTGATACATACGCTGGTGCCGTCGTTCGACGAGCGCGGCGCTAATTAAGGTCATCCCGCGCGTCACCAAATCAACGGGAACCAGGTCGAGGCACTTGCTCTTGTTGGTGGGCAGTTGCCGGAAAAACGTGCCCAGCAGATAAGAAAGCGATGCGGACGTGTTCACGCCTTCGTTCCATCCCTCGAAAGGCTGGCGCACCGACGATTCCACGATTGAGGGCCGCACCACGGCGATGGCAGCGGAGGGGTTCGAGTCCAGGTAATTGCGGATCAGCGATTCGGAGATGCTTTTCGTCAGGGTGTAGGTATTCGGCCAGCCGAGTTCGTTGGCGCGGTGCGTGCCGGCATCCACCAGTGCGCGGCGCAGCCATCGCACGCGATTCTTTCGCAGCTGGATATCGAGCGCAGGGCCTTCCAAATTCTTGGCGATGTGCTCGCGATCCAGGGCTTCGCGACGGATTTCTTCCTTGCCTTCGGCCGATTCGGCGCGCGCTTCGGTCTGGCGGACCAACTCTTCGAGATAGAGACGCTCCTTTTCAGCGTCGAAGCCTTCGATGCCGCGCGGACAGTAATTGCGTGGAAGGGATTCCAGAATGCGACCATCCTGCTGGCCGACCACATAGCAAGTGGACAGATGAAGCAGCGCAGCGTGATGGCAAGCGCGCAAGAAATTCAACAGGTGGACGATGGCGTCAACGTTCGACAATAGGGCATCGCGCAGGTCGGGATTGAAGTCGGTCAGCCCGGAGCTATTGACGATCACGTCCACGGAGCGAGCCAGCCGCCGCACTGTTTCCGCATCCAGACCGAGCCATTCTTTGGTGGCGTCGCCGGAGACCACGTCCACGCGCGCGCGCAGAAAATCGGCCAGACCGTCGCCATGTTTGTCGGCGAGCGGGTCGAACACCGGCGATTCGCGCACGATGCGCTCAAAGCGTTCCAGCGCGCTGGCAGCGCGGTGGCCGCGAATCAGCAGCGTCACGCGGCCTACGTCCGGCACGTCGTGCAGCAGATTCGCGAGCCATACCTTGCCGATGAAGCCAGTGGCGCCGATTAGAAGGATGTGTTTTCCGCGCAGGGCGGCGCGAACCGAGAGCGGGCCGGTCTTTTCGCGCTCGTCGAAGCGCACCACCGGAACGCGAGGGTTCGGGGCAGGGCGTTCCGCGGAGCGAATCGCCGCGCCCAGCCGGTCCGGGTGCTTTTCGAAGCCGAGATTGCGCACTAGTTGCTGGCTTGAGACGCGTCCGTTGGCCTGATGGGGACGTAGTTTGGCGAACGCGCCGCGGGGTCGGATGACCGGGCTGGCCAATCGCCCCGTAGCCAACCCGCTGCGAAATTCCAGCCGGTTGCACACGATCTTCCGCACACCCAGATGATTCGCCAGGGGACGCATGGTATGTTCCAGCCCTTGACTGACGAGCACCACGTTCTCTCCGGCATCAAGCGCTTCGGCGAGCTTGGCCACGCCAGCCGCCTTTAGGCGCGGGCGCAGATGGTACTGAAAAAACTCCTCTCCCAGCAGGTCCAGACGATCGCGGCTTTCGCCGCGCAGCACGGTGTGCGTGAGGCGCGTAGCCATTACGCGATGGGTGCAATAAAGGAAGGGCCGGGCAATGGCGAGAATGCCCATGGCACCGCGGCGCGCCCAGCGTTCGAGGAAGCTTTGCGCGTTCCAGGCGAAAAATGCAACTGGGCCGACAGCGGTTAGGTCCAACAGGCTGCCTTCAACGCGCCAGAAGACTGGCTCGGGCGCTGTAGCTGGCTTGCCGTTTCCGCGCGCAGCCGCCAGCGAGTTCGAGTTTTTACCTGAAATCGAGGACATGGGTGCGACTGAACGACTGACACCAAAACAGTGGTGAAATTATCACGCTTGCGGAGCAACAGGCAAGCCGGGTGCCGCACTAGTATCGGCTAGTACCATCCCAGACGGGCGGCACATCTATATCTGTATCAATGGGATAGGAGTGTCAATCGCGATTATCAGCGTCTGTTCGCCTTTACATTTTCCTCGGCAAAAGCGAGTTCGATGTCCGTCATACGGGGCGGGCGTGGACTTCGAGATATTCGCCGCGTACGACGGTGTGGTTTGCATCGCCTTCGTTGTGTAGGGCCCACTGCGCTGTCATGTCGGCGAGCATCGCCGCTTGCGCCGACGAGTCGAGCCGTGCGAGCGTCATTTGCGTCGGTCCGAAATACGTTTTGAATAGGTCGATGACTTTCGCCGGGCCGAAAGGAAAGTCGAAAACCACCTCGCGCTTGGACAGTTCGATCTTCGCGCGCGAGCCGAATCGCTCCCGCACCACATTTTCGTCGCCCCATAGCACAGGCGGCGGGACGCCTGGCGGCGGTGGAGCATATTTAGCGTTCAGCTTGAACGTGTCGGCCTGAAGGCTGGTGGGCGTCCAGTTAGCCATGGCGATTAGACCGCCGCGTTTGCACACGCGCAAAAATTCGGACGCCACGCGTTCGGGCCGGGGCGCGAACATGGCGCCGAACATGGACATCACCACGTCGAATTCGCCCGTTTCGAAAGGCAGTTCTTCGGCGTCGCCTTCGATGAAGCGAGCTTTCAAGTCTTCCTTCTGCGCGGCGGCCCGCGCCTGCTCGAGCAAATTCGGAGCGTGATCGAGGCCGGTCACGTCCGCGCCAGTGCGCGCCGCTGGCAGCGACTGATTACCCGTGCCGCAGGCCACGTCAAGGACGCGCATGCCCGGTTTCAAGTTCAGCCGCTCAACGAATTCCTCGCCCCGCTGGGTGTTCAGCTCGGCGATCTTGCCGAAATCGCCGGCCATCCACGCGGTTTTCATCGCTTTCTTGATGGCCGCAAAATCAGGACTAACACTGCCCATCGCAAACCCTCCTGGTAGAATTGTTCGGGGTGAACTGGCCGCTGCTGCTTCTAGGAACTGGGCCTGCAACGCCTTTAGGTAATTGTACGCTTCACGTCTCGCGCCTGGCTATCGGACGCGAGGGCCGCGGCTGGACTCGGTGATAACGCGGCGCTTGCCGCTGAGGACGTCGATATCGTCCTGCAAAACGCCGCTGGGCCAAAGGACGCGCACCACATCCGCGCCGCGGTCCTGGCCCACTCCGGCGGTGATTTCCCCTGGGCCCTGGCCGAGATATCCTGAGCCGCCACCGATTTGGACGGTCTGGCGTTGCGCTCCCGAGTAAATTCGGACTGTGGCGCCAATCCCGCTGCGATTGTCTTGCGTTCCAGTAAGCGCCAACTGAAGAGAATTGTTCCTGTTGCTTCCGACCGCTTTCAGCAGGAGCGGTGGAAAGCCACTTTGAGTGATTAGCAAGTCGGTGGAACCATCGCCCTCGGCATCGAAGGCGATCACGCTGCGCGGATTGTGCAGCGCGAATTTGTCCAGGCCGGTTTCGTGCGTCATATCGCGAAATCCGGCGAAGCCGCCGTGCCCGTCGCCGCCCAGGTTGCGAAGCAGGATAATGCGGCCGCCATTCGAGAACGTCTCGCCGACGGCCACCAAATCGACCCACCCGTCGTGGTCGTAATCGACTGCCGCCAAGCCCCAGCCGCGCATCCATAGAGGGCCGGGCAATTGCACGCGCTGGAAAGTTTTCCCACCGATATTGCGCCACAGGCTCAGTCCTGGGGACGACCAATGCGTGAATGCCAGGTCCATCCAGCCATCGTGATCAAAATCGAGCGCGACGGCGCCAGCGGTCGGCCCCGGCATTTGGCTGGCCCAAGGCCTGACTGCCAAGAACGGGCCTTCGCGCTGATTAAGATAAATCGTGGGCGACTTCGCCCATCCGGTGACCACGACGTCCGCGGCGCCGTCGTTGTTAATATCGCATTCCAGCGCTCCTACCGAGGGCGCCTTACCGCCCAGCCCGGCGTCCTTCGTAGCATCCGTGAAAATGCCGCGCTCGCTGCCGCTCCACAAGATATTTCCGGGAGCGGCAGCATCCGCAGGGAACGCAAACGGCTGCGACGTGTCGCCGAGGGGGAATTGATTGAAGCGCGCAGCGTAGAGGTCGAGATCGCCGTCATTGTTGTAATCGACGAACGCGAGCCCCAGCGTCAGGCCTCGTTCGTCGAGTCCGGCGGATTCAGTCACATCGGTGAACGTGCCGTCACCGTCGTTGTGAAAGAGCTGGATGCCATCCGCCAGGCTGACGGCCAGATCAACGTAGCCGTCATTGTCGTAATCTCCGGTAGCGCAGCCAAGCACTTCGCCGCGAAATTCGAGTCCGGCCGATTTCGTGGTGTCCACGAAGCGGCCGTGCCCGGCGTTTCTATAGAGCGACGGTCGCCCCTTGCCGTCGGCGTCGGCGAGGAATATGTCTGGCAAGCCATCGTTGTTGTAATCGAACACGCATGCGCCGCTGCCGAGGAATTTTGCCAGCGCATCTGGTCCTGATGGCGCTGGCGCCCGCGCTGTTCGCGCCGCTCCTGTGCGCTTATGCGGACCGTGAGCCGTACGCACGTGCGAGAGAGCGGTCACAATCGGCACACGCCAGGGCAGCCCCGAAGCTTGGGTGATATTGACGAAGTGAATTGGAATCGCCGCCGGCGCCGGCTGGATGGGTGCGAGCATCTCCTGCGCCAGCGAATATTTTCCCTGTTCACCGTACGCGGCGCTGGCTGGTCTGCCCAGACCCGTTTGGGTCAAATGCTCGGCGCGATTCAGATGTTCGAGTGCGCCGTTGATGTCGCCTGTGTGTCCCTCGGCCTGCGCTATGCCGAATTCAGAGGGCAAATCGAACCGGTCAAGGTCCAGCGCGTTGCGAAACGACGAGATCGCTTGCGGGTATTGTTGCGCCTTCAAATAGAGCGACCCGATCAGATACTGCGTCGCGGCGTCATCGGGATCTATCGACGCGACCTTCTCGAAATCGCTTACGGCCACGCCGTCGTTTCCCGCAGCCCGTTCCACAAGCCCAAGGTTGAACCACGCGCGCGCGTTTTGCGGATCGTGCTGCGCGGATTTCCCTAGAATGATCGCAGCATCCTGAACCCGCCCCATGTACAGCAGTGCGATGCCCATGTTCAGGCATCCGGTGTCACTGGACGGATTCATCACGCATGCCGTTTGGAACCGGCCGAGCGCTTGCGTGAAGTCGTGCCGGTCCATCAGCGCCAACCCCACGCTGTTTGCGCGGATTGCTGTGCTGAAGAGGTCGGCCGCTGCGGGAGCTGCTTTCTTCGCAATCTGATGCGCGCGCTGCGCCGGTCTGCGCTTCGCGGTGGGATGTCTGTCATGTTGTGCCGCGACAACGGTCGCCACAAGCACCACGCCGCACGCCAGCGTCACATACGTAATTTTGGGGAAGTAGCTGCCGCCGCGCCTCATCTACGCATGTTGCTCGGTATGCAATCGCGTTTGCAAGACCTGCAAGATCGTGTCTCGGCCAATCATGCCCTGAATGTGCCCGTCGGAAATCACCGGCATCTGGTTGATGTCGGACGTTTGCATGCGCTGCAAGACATCCAGCACCGGCTCGTCGGGCGCGGCCGCTTGCACTTTCTCGATCGGCACCATCACTGCCTGCACCGACGTATTGGGCCACTCCTCACGCGGCACGTGGCGGGCCGACTGCAACGTGATTAGTCCCGAAGGGTGGTCGCCGCCAATCACGATGTGCGCGCGTCTTCCGGTTCGCAGCACCTGATGAATGTACTCGTCGATGGACATATCCCGCGCCACCGTGGGAACGTCTCGCAGCATCACGTCGCCAGTACGCACGCCTGCCAGCGTGTCCCGCAGGGCGACCTGCACGTACGACTCTTTGGCCGCTTCCAGCAGAAACCATCCGATGAACGCCAGCCATAACCCGTCAACCCACCTGCCCTCCAGCGCCTGCCAGATGCCGACGAAGATCATCAGATAGGCGAAGAATCGTCCGGAAGTCGACGCAATCCGCGATGCCTTTCGGTAATCCTTGGTTATTCCCCATACGATGCCGCGCAGAACGCGTCCGCCATCCAGTGGAAATCCCGGCACCAGGTTGAAGATCGCCAGGATGAGGTTGATCGCGAAAAGCCAATAAGCCATCGCCGCCACAAACTCGGGGGCGCGCGCGTAGCGCCAGATCACGAAAAATACGCCTGCCAAAAACAAACTGGAAAGCGGCCCCGCGATGGCCATGTTGAATTCTTGCAGCGGAGTTGGCGGCTCTTTCTCAATGGCCGATAGTCCGCCGAACACAAACAACGTGATCGATTTCACCGGCAGCTTGTAATGCAGGGCCACCACGCTATGGCTCACTTCGTGGAAAATCACCGACGCGAAAAACAGGAGGCTGGTTGCGACGCCGAGCGCCCAGCGTTCCGCGGGCGACCAGTGGGGATGCTGAGCGGTGAACTGCAGGCCAAGCATTAGAGTGATCAGCGCGAAGATAATCAGCCAGCCTGAGTGCACGTAGATCGGAATGCCGAAAATATGCCCGATCTGAAGGCCCTGACCTCTTTGGTGCTGCGTCTGCGGCTGCGCCATGTGACCCTCTGCGCGAATCTTATCAGACCGCCGCGTGCGAGCGCTATTTTCCACGCCGTGTTCAGGCGCACACGGGAAAGACTCGGTGTATGCCCGCTAAGTGCTTTCTTTACCGCCAAGTCGGAAAAGGCCCATCCGTTGCAAATACTACCTGCGTTGAAAGCGCTGGATGGACGGAGCGTTTTCGTCCGGCCTTCTCCCAGTTCAGGCGGGCCGTTTTGCCGGAGGGCGGCTATGAACGGATTCATCGCATTCACGGAAATCACCGGAGCGATCCTGGCCTCGCTGGGAGTGGCGCTCGCGCTGGAATGGTACGGACTTAACGGCTTGATGCGCTTGCTGCCAGGTCGCGATGCCGCGTCCCACGAGCGGCGCTAGCGTTTCGGGCAGGAACTAGATTTCGTGGTTTCGCTGACTTCGCGAAACCGAAAAAATTCCCGAGCCGCCGCGCTACTTCCCGAACCGGGCGGGGAACGGAAGGGCGCGTATCGGCTCTGGGATAAGCGCCGGCAAAAACCCTTGCTGGCGGCTTCGTCTTGCATCGCGTGGGAAGAGCCTGGCCTCCGCCGCGGCGAGGCTGTTCCTCAACCGGATGCGGGGCGAAGCCGCCCCGCCGGCGGCCATTTCGCAATCAGGAAACACGTCGCGGGAACTTCGCAGGCGCAAATTTCCCATGTGCTATCATCGCGAAAGTCCGGCGTTTTCTTCGCGCTGGCCGAAGCGATGAGGCAATCCCTCCGAACTTTCTCCGGATTTTGGCGCGCGATTCTGCTCGTCTCCTGCATCGCGCTGACCGCAAGATTCACCCCTGGTCAATCCGTGTCGACAGCTCCCGTTCCTTGGACCGACGCTGCCAATTCGCTCGCCGAAAAAATCGCCTCCACCGTCACCACCGCTCACACCTTGACGATCACCAGCGTCACCGGCGTGTCTGCCGGCGCGCCGATCGACCTTTCCTGGCTGCGTCGCAGTATCGAATCCGAAATCAGCGCCGAAGGCGGGCGACTGTTTCAGAACGCACTGGGCTCTGCCGCGCCCGCTCCCGTTGACGCGCAAGTGCAAATCGCGGTCTCGCACAACGTCAACGGCTACGTGCTGGTCGCGCAAATCACCCTCAGGGGCTCGAAACAGATCGTTGTTGCGCCCGTCGCATCCGTTCAATCCGCTCCCGGACCTCCCGGCGCCGTGCCTGTGTTGCAGCTAAAAATAGTCTGGCAGCAAACCGAGCCCATTCTCGATTTCGCCGAGGGATCGCCCGACTCCAGCCACACGCTCTGGTACATTCTCGAGCCGGACAGCCTTTCCGCGTACGAGTTCAGCGGTGAATCCCAAATCCTGGAAGTCGACCAGCAGTTTTCGCGCCTTTATACCAGCCGCGATGCGCGCGGCCGCCTCGCGCTTACCGATCCCACGCATGTAACCGCGTGGGTGGCCGCCGTCCATTGCGATGGCACTTGGAATCCCGGCTTCTCGCTCAATTGTTCTCCAAACGTTGGCCAGCAATGGCCCGCCGGCACAGTCAACTGGGCCTACGATCCCTCGCATAACTATTTCACCGGCGCCGTCACCCTTTCCGCGGGAATCGTCTCGCACTATCCACCATTCTACTCGGCCGCGTTCCCACCGGCCGCGAGCGGAGGCAGCGCCTCGCGTTGGATCCTGGCCGGGCTGAACGGACAGGCGCTGCTCTTCACCGGATCGGCGCAGGCATCGGCCACTTTCTTCGATTGGGGCAGCGATATTGTGTCGCTCAACTCCGCGTGCGGACATTCGTGGCAGGTGTTGGTTGCCGGGCCGGGCGACTGGACGAAACCAGACGGCATCCAGCTGTATCAGATCGCCGATCGCCAGGCGACTGCGGTCGGCGAACCGCTGCAGTTTCCCGGCCCCATTTTGAGTTTGTGGCCTTCGGCTGATGCCCAATCGGCCCGCGTGGTGTTTCGCAATTTACAGACGGGAATGTATGAAGCATCGATTCTATCTGTCGGCTGCAGCAATTAGCCTGCTGCTGTTCGCGGCCGTGCGCGCGCGTTCGGCGCGTCGCCCCAGTTATGGCGGCACGCTGCACGTGGAAATCGGCGAAATCGTGAACTCGCTCGATCCTTCGGTCCCGGCGGCGAACGCCGGCGAAGCCGAAGCAAAATCCGCAATCGACGGCCTGATTTACGAGCACCGCAATCCGGACGGCACATTTGCGGGCATGTCTGGCTCCGGCCCGTTCCACATTTCCGCTTGGGATCCGGGAAAGCACGTCACGCTTGCGGCCAACGACGATTATCCCGGAGGCCGTCCGTTCGTCGATTCCGTCGAAATTCTTATGGGCCTTTCCGTGCGTGACCGCATGCTCGATCTCGAAGTCAATTCCACCGACTTTGCCGAAATCCCCGCCGAGCAGGCGCGGCAAGCCGTGGTTGGTGGCGTGCGCATCAGCGCTTCGCGCCCCGATCGGTTGCTCGCGCTCGTTTTTCTCGCGGGACGTCCCGCTGCGAACGATCAGCGCGTCCGCCAGGTACTTTCCGAATGCATCGATCGCTCCGCTATCGTCGATTTCATCCTGCAAAAAGAGGGCACGCCAGCTGGCGGCCTGCTCCCGCAATGGTCCAACGGCACCGCCTATCTTTTCTCTACCTCCGCGGACCCTGTTGGCGCAAAGGCGCTTTTGGCGCAAATCGGTGGTTCGCACTCATTAGTGTTGGGATATGATTCCGCCGACTCGTTTGAAGAAAGCGTGGCGGAGCGGATCGCCGTCGACGCGCGTGCCGCGGGTTTCACGTTCACAGCGCAGCCGATGTCCACGAGCAGCCCTGCCGGTCTGCCGGATGCGCGGCTCGTGCGCTTGTCGATGCCTTCGCCGCAGCCGCAGGTTTCGCTTCGAAGCTTTTTGACGGGGCTCGTTCCCATGGCCGGGCTCGATACAGTTCAGCTTCCGGACAACGCTTCGACTGATCAAATTTACTCGGCGGAGCGCGGCGTGATCGATACGTATCGCGTCGTGCCGCTGGTCTGGTTTCCGCATGTATTTGGGCTCTCGACTCGCGTGATGGATTGGCAAGCGCCAGATGCCGGAGAAAGTTGGCCATTCGTGGACGTTTGGCTCAACGGTCCGGCCGGTGATTTATCGGAAAAGGTACAGCCGTGACGTTTCGCTCCAAACTGTTTTGGATTTTCACACTGGCGCTGGTCGTCTCCGTGGCCCTCATCGCCGCGGGCGTCACCGTCGTCACCCGTCAGGCATTCGAGACCATGTACGCGCAACACACCGACGCGCTGGTCTCCCAATTCCAACACGAGTTCGGTCAGCGCAAGCAGAACGTG
Organism: Candidatus Acidiferrales bacterium; assembly: GCA_049591475.1. Taxonomy (GTDB): domain Bacteria; phylum Acidobacteriota; class Terriglobia; order Acidiferrales; family UBA7541; genus Palsa-295. The sequence goes on along the minus strand of JBAWEZ010000002.1, from coordinate 31,850 downwards.
GCGCGCCTCGTCCAAGTGATCACCGACGAAGACGCCACTGTGCGCATGGCCATCAATCTGGCGCAGCCTCAGGCTGACGTGTCTGCCTACGTCAACGTCGCCAAGGGCGTTGCGCAATCTCATGAGCTCGATTTCGTCGATTTCGTCGGCAACGATGGCTCGATTATTTCGTCCGCGGAATATCCGGAACGCTTTGGCTACAAGCTCGATTGGCTCACGGCGCCGCAAGATTGGGCGTCGCTCGGTTCGTTCCTGATGAAAATCGACACGCAGAACGGCCCGGCCATCGGCCTGATGGCCGTCTCCACCGTGCGCGTAGGCGACAAAAATCTTTACGTTGTCGGCGGCGAACGCCTCGGCGGGAATTTTCTGGGCTCGCTGGTATTGCCGGTGGGAATGCGCGCCCTGCTCTATTTGAATATGGACCCGAATTTCCAGGCCATCAATCTAGTGGATCAGAATGGCCCGGCGGTCGAGGGTGATCGCTTCGCATCCTTTATCGATCGTGAACGCAAAACTCCAGCTCCACAAGTTTTTAAGGTTGCTTCCGGTCCGGACCTTGCGCGAACCGAGGAATTCCACGCGCTGCCGCTTCTGGGACGTCAAAAAGAGCTTCTCGGCGTGCTGCTGGTGGGCAGTTCGCAAGAGGAAATGATCTCCATCGAGCGCCGCATTCGCATGTTGGCCGAGAGCGTGGTGGCCATCGGGCTGTTGCTTAGCCTGCTTCTCAGCTGGTGGGGCGCTGCGCGCGTCACGCGCCCGGTGCGCAAGCTCGCCGCCGTGTCTCGCGAAGTTTCGGAAGGGAATTGGAGCGCCCGCGTCGAGGAAAAAGGCGGCGGTGAAATTGGCCAACTCGCCCGATCCTTTAATCAAATGACCCGGCAATTGAGCGAGCAGCGCGAACACCTCATACAAGCCGAACGCGTGGCCGCCTGGCGCGAACTTGCGCGCCGCCTGGCGCACGAACTGAAAAATCCATTGTTCCCGCTGCAAACCACGGTCGAAAACTTGCAACGCGCCAAGAGCAAGAGCCCCGAACAATTCGAGGAAGTGTTCCGGGAATCCACTGGCATCCTGCTGGCGGAAATCGAAAACCTCGAAAAGATCATCGGCCGCTTCAGCGACTTCGCCAAAATGCCGCAGCCGGAACTGGCCACCGTCAACTTGAACGAAGTCGTACGCGGCGCCGTGAAACTTTTCGAAGCGCAATTCAGCGCCGTGGGCCGTCCGCCGATCACTCCCGAATTTCACCTGGCGGAAGATCTGCCGCCGATCCAGGCCGACGCCGCGCTGCTCCGGCGCGCGCTCGAAAACCTGATCCTCAATGCCATGGACGCGATGCCCGCCGGGGGCGTCCTGATGCTGCGCACCACGCGCGAGAAGAACGAGGTGCATCTCGAGGTTTCTGACACTGGCACGGGTCTCACGCCCGAGGAATGCGACCGCCTCTTCACGCCCTACTACACCACCAAGCAGCACGGCACCGGCCTCGGGCTGGCCGTGGTGCAGTCATTGATCAGCGACCATGGAGGGCGCATTTCAGTGGAAAGCGAAATGGGCATTGGCACGTCCTTCCATATTTTTCTGCCGGTGAAACCAGGGCTCCGTCCCGTGACCACTCCGCCCGCTGAATCTCGCGAAGTTGTCGGCGCTCAGAAAGTGTAAAGCCGCGTGGCGCTCAAGGCTCACATCCTCGTCATCGACGACGATCCCAATACTCTCGCCTCGCTTGCACGCGCATTTCGGCTTGCGGGCCACGAAGCTGCCGTCTGCGACAATGCCGCGCGCGCCCTCGATCTTGCCAAGGAACAGCGATTCGACCTGATTCTTTCGGATGTGGTCATGCCCGGCAAAGACGGCATCGCTCTGCTGGAAGATCTGAAGGCGGCCGGAGTCAGTTCGCCCGCGGTGATGATGTCCGGACAAGCCACCATTGAAATGGCCGTGCGCGCCACCAAGCTCGGCGCCGTCAATTTCCTCGAAAAGCCCGTTTCCACGGACAAGTTGCTGCTTACAGTCGAAAACGCGCTGCGCCTCTCGCGCCTAGAAGAAGAAAACCGCGATCTTCGCCGCCGCCTCGGGCGCCACGAAATCGTCTGGACCAGCCCGGCGATGCGCGAAGTGATGGCTCAGATGGATCATGTCGCTTCCGCTGAAACCCGCGTGTGTATTCGCGGCGAAACGGGAACGGGAAAAGAGCTCGTGGCGCGCGCTCTGCACGAAAAAAGTGCGCGACGGACTGGCTCCTTTGTGTCCCTCAATTGCGCCGCGATTCCCGCGGAGTTAATGGAATCGGAATTGTTTGGACACGAAAAGGGCGCTTTTACCGGGGCAGCGGCGCGGCACATAGGCAAATTCGAACAGGCCCAGGGCGGCACTTTATTTCTCGACGAAATTGGCGATATGCCGCTGGCCATGCAGGCGAAACTGCTGCGCGTGCTCGAAGAACGTGAAATCGAGCGCGTCGGAGGCGGTCAACCGCTGCCCGTCGATGTGCGCGTCGTCGTTGCCACGCATCGCAATCTCGAAGAGCAAGTCCGGCAGGGAACCTTCCGCGAGGATCTCTATCACCGAGTCTTCGTGTTTCCCATCGTGCTGCCGCCGCTGCGCGACCGTCGCGAAGATATCCCCGTGCTCGCCGAGCATTTCGTCCGCCAGCTTGCCGAACAAAATAGTTGGAAGCCGAAAACCTTTTCGCGGGAGGCCCTCGACGCCCTCGAACGCTACGCGTGGCCCGGCAACATCCGAGAGTTGCGCAACGTCGTCGAGCGCGTAATGCTTCTCGCTCCCGGCGATGTGGTAGACGCTGCCACCATCGAACGCGCTCTGCCGCAAAGTCTCGCGTCTGCCGCGTCCAGCTCATTGCTTGACGCCGGCTCAGGCACGCTCGCCGAGCGCGTGGAATCCTTCGAGCGAGCCACCATCCTCGCCGAACTCAAGCGCAATCGCCATCACATGACCAACACCGCCAAGGCCCTCGGCCTTGAGCGCAGCCATCTCTACAAGAAATGCCAGCAGCTCGGCATTGACCTCCGCGCCGTCCGCCAGCCCGAGCCCGTGTAGCGCGTTAGGCTGCCGCTGCCTGCTTCCTTCGTCTTCGATTGTGAACAATCTGCTGCTCAAGGAAAATCAACAGCGCCAGCCCGAGTGCCGACCAGAGCACCGTCGTGCTCAACGTGATCGCAAACAGTCCGAAAGCTGCCGCGAATCCCCACATGAACGCTTCGCCGAGAAACGCCTGTCCCCACTGCGGCTTCGCTCCCGTCGCCGGCACTCGCGCTGCGATCGACGGCCACAGCTTTGGCACCCTCTGGCTGAATTCGCGATAGCTTTCGCCCTGTTCCCTCCGAAGCTCCACTTCCTCACGCCCCGCCAGGCGGATATAAAGCAGCGTCATCGCAATCAAGATGACGAAAAAGCCAGACCGGCTCGCCGCGAGGGCGAATCCGAGATTCGCTACGATGCTCGCGAAATAGAGCGGATGCCTCACATGCCGGTACGGGCCATCGGCCACCAACTCGCTCGAGTGCAGCTCCGAATCGTGGACCACGCTCGACTGTAAATACGCCGCGCCCCACGTGCGGACAAGTGCGCCGAACGCCACCAGCAGTGTCGCGAAACCCACCATCAGCTTCACCGCCAACATCCGGTGCGGCGCGTAGGGGCCTAACATCCATCGCGCCAGCCAAGCGATAGCGCTGACGTGGTCCACCGCGTAGAGCCAGTATCCGACGGTATAGATCAGCGCGATCAAGAGCGCCCGGTACTTGAACTCGAATTGAGTCGCTTTCATGCGTTCTCCGTGCGGCAACGAACTTGTTCTGCATTTCTTTACGCAAAACGCTCCGCATTTATTTCAGCGGCTACGCCTTCTGGCGATTGGCAAGGAGCTGCTACGGATTAACGGCTTTGTCTGCTGGTGGAGGGAAAAGCTTCTTGAGCGCCCAGTGCGTGGGCCAATAAACCACGAAAATCATGAACGCGATGCTGACGGCCACGTGCACCGGCGCAGGTCCGACCGGACGGTTCACCACCGGCATGCGATACGCGAAATTGATATTCTGTGCAGCCGGAGTGAACCGCGCCGCCACGAACGCCCCCGCCACGATCCAAGCCTGTAGCGCCCATCCGCGCCGGTCGTATCCTATGCGGAGCAGCGCCCATAGCAGCACCACAATCATCGCCACGTGATACACGCTCAACAGTCGCACCCACAGCGCGTGGCTCGGGTCGAAAAGATATTCCGTCCCGCCAAAAATGTGGTGCCCAGTCGCCATTGCACCAGCCGCGTCCACCGCCCACATCGCGTCTACCACCAGCGACGAAACCGCCTGGCTCGAAATCAGCAGCGCGTTATCGGTCCACAATCCGATGCACGTCAGAATCACCGCAATATCACACAAATGGACGAAATTCGCCGCGCCCCATGCGCGCCAGTACACCGGAATCCAGAACGCAAGCCACACGAGCACAGCCCAGCGCGTCCATCGCGGAAACGCTCGCTGCCCGCCGCGGCCTGGCGCCGTCTGCCTCGTGCGCTCTTGTGCTATTTTCTCCTCCGCCGCGATTTCCTCACGCCTAGCCACTCCGGCTCCCTCAATGCGCGACGTCACCCCGCTACCCGGTCACCTTTGTGAAACCATCCCTGCCGTTTGCGCTACTTTCACTGGCGGCGGCTTGCTCCCCATGCGAAAATTGTGCGATATGAATCCTGCTCCTGCGGTCGAAGCGGTCTGCGGCACATTCGGTACCGGCGCATTCCTTTCCTGGGCGTCTGTCGCGCCCGCTGCGCAGCTTTTCGGCCCCACGGTTCGCCGCACCGGCGACCGCTCCACAATGGCCATCACCTTTGACGACGGCCCCAATCCCGCCGTCACTCCCGCGCTGCTCGATCTCCTCGACCAGTATCAAGCCCGCGCCACATTTTTCCTGATTGGTCGCAACGTCCGCCTCTTTCCCGATCTTACGCGCGAAATCGCCAAGCGCGGCCATACCATCGGAAATCATACCGAAACGCACCCGTCTCTCACTTTCATGCGCCCGCGCCGCATCGCCGACGAACTTGCGCGGTGCGACGAAGCCATCGAATCCGCCACCGGCAGGCGTCCGCGCTGGATGCGTCCCCCTTTCGGCTTTCGCGGTCCGCAGCTCGCTGGGGTTGTCCGCGAGCGCGGCCCTCAGCGCAGCCCGCTCGGCGTAGTTATGTGGTCGGTTCTTGCATGGGACTGGAAGCCCCAGCCGGCCGCTCCGGTGATTCGCCGCCTGCGCCGCGCGCGCGGTGGCGATATCGTCTTGCTGCACGATGGCGATCATCGCGTTCTCGAAGGCGATCGCCGTCATTCTGTCGACGCCCTCGCCTATTGGCTCCCGCGCTGGCGCGATCGCGGCCTTCGCTTCGTCAACCTCGACGAAGTCCGCGCCTCCGCCTAGCATTTTTGTAGCGCCGGCGTCTCGCTGGCTCTTTTGCCTCTGCACTTGCGGGTGCCCATTCGTAGCCGTTTTTTGGAAGCGTGGGCGCTTCATCGAATCACTCGATCGACTCCAATATTTCCGCACGCTCTATTCCGTCCTCCCTTTTTCTGCTAACTTGTTCCCCATGGACGACAGACGCTTCTACGACCAAAAAGAAGAAACCAAGCAGATGACTCTCAACTGCCCGCATTGCCGGCAGGAGAACGCTTATCCCGTTCGCTGGATGGTGCGCACGAAAAAAGCGCAGCCGCCCGCCGGCGGGAACGTCGAAGACAAAAAGCAGTTCGAGAAGGCCCGCTCCTACATGGTCCGCATCGACAACTTGGTCGCCTGCCGCAACATCCGCTGCCGCAAGCGCTTCGACCTCACCGGCCAAACTGTCTTCCTGATTTAACGTTTTTCTTTTGAGTTTTCGGGTGCCGCATTCTTCGCGATTTTTGCGAAGGGTGCGGATGTTGCTTTTAGCCGCCGCGTCGCTCGTTGAAGATTCCGCAACAAATCCTTTGCAACTCCACCCTCGCGCAGGTAGATTCTCTGCGGCCCGCATCTCGCCAAAACAGGGAGAACTCCGTGCAACGCATTCATGCAGCAATCGTGATTTTGGTTTTGTCCGTCGTACCGCTCGTCGCATCTCGCGCCAGCGCCGCCGAAGCCGCAAAAAAACTTCCGGCGCACTGCGATAGAGCCTGCCTGACGCGCGTCATGAACGACTACGTCGCCGCGCTGCTCGCCCACGACCCCTCGCGCGTTCCGCTCGCGCCCAACGTCGAGTTCGTTGAGAACACGCAGGTGCTACACCCTGGCGAAGGCCTTTGGAAGATTGCCGACGGCGCTCCGACCGCCTTCAAAATCTACGTCCCCGATCCCGTTTCCGAGGAAGTCGGCTTCATGTGCGAGATGCAGGCCGATCACAAGCCGATCCAGGCCGCGTTCCGCCTGAAGATCCGCCACGGAGAAATCGTCGCGGCCGAACACCTGTGGGCCGATAGCACGCCGTCGCAGATGAAGAATCTCCAGACGCCGCGCCCCGCGTTCCTCGAGAAAGTGCCGCCTTCCGAGCGTAATACCCGCGCCGAAATGCTTAAAATCGCCCCCATGTACTATACGGCCGTCACCTCCGCCGACTCGAATAACGCGCCTTTCGCCGACGATTGCGTCCGCCGCGAAAATGGCATGCAGACAACCGGCAATCCGAAGCGCGCGAATACCACCTCGCAGCAGGTTCTCGGCACCTACGGCTGCGCCGCGCAGCTCAAGACCCATGTGATGGACTACATCAAGCGCATCGAGCCGCGCCGCGTGATGATCGCCGACCCCGAATACGGCCTGGTCATGGGCTTCTCGCAGTTCCGCCATCCCATGAAAGAAAAGTCCGAGAAAATCGTTGGCGTGCCCGGCATCACCTCACGGGCCATGAACTTCAAGCCCTTCGACAACGTCGCCGTCCACATCTTCAAAGTCGACGGCGGCAAAATTCACGAAATCGAGGCCCTTGGCCACTCCCAGATGCCCTATGACTGCCCCACCGGCTGGGAAAATTTCCCCGACCACGGCCGGTAGTTGGCGACTCGTGAATCGTAATTCGTGTCGCGTCGCGATACAGGCACAAGCGCTGTCATTCTGAGGAGCGGAGCGATGAAGAATCTCTCTTTCCGCGGCCCACAATGAAAACCTACTGCGCCTACATCATGGCGAGCGAATCCGGAGTCCTTTACGTCGGAGTGACCAACAACCTGGAAAATCGCGCTCTTCAGCATCAGTCGAAACGGATCCCGGGATTCACCGCACGGTACAACGTCCGCAAGCTCGTCTACTACGAAGTCTACGGCGACATCCGCCTCGCGATTGCGAGAGAAAAGCAAGTCAAAGGCTGGCTGAGAAAGCGAAAAATCGCCCTGATCGAGTCGATGAACCCCTCATGGAAAGATTTGATGATGGAGCTGCAAACGGCCCGAGCCGCAAGCGCCCAGCGCCGGTCATTCTGAGCGCCGCGGTCGCTGGTGAACGGCCTTTGTGGGGTAGTTGTCATTCTGAGCGCAGCGAAGAATCCCTCTTCCACGCAGCCCTGCCGCTTCCAGCCCATCGAAGAGAGATTCTTCGTCCTGATTCCGCCGGAACTCAGAATGACAGCATTGAAGTGTGTCCGAAATGTGCGGATTTTGTTTCTTTCGCACGCATCACTGCGCCTGGTGCCACGCACTCCTTGCTGCGTTTGCCAATGTTGCGGACCCCGGCCTGGACTAATTAATGGCGCTGCCTGAAGAAAAAAGAGATGCGCGCTTGATGCGCGGGATGTTCGGCTCAATCGCTCCGCGCTACGATTTCGTCACGCGCATTTTTTCCTACGGCATGGACCGGCGCTGGAAACGCAGCGGTGTGGAGCAACTCGCGTTGCCCGAAAACGCCACGGTGCTCGATCTGGCCGCCGGTACCGGGGACTTTTCGCGCCTCGTCCTGGACCGTCTGCCGCGCGCTCATGTGGTAGCCGTTGATTTGACCGAATCGATGCTGAGCCTGGCGCGGCAGCGCGGCGTTCGCTACGCCACTTGCGCAGACGCCGCGGCGTTGCCCCTGGCCGACGCATCCTTCGACTGTGTTTTTGTCGGCTACGGTCTCCGAAATTTCCCGGATCTCGCCGCGGCGCTCCGCGAAATCGAGCGCGTCACCCGCCCCGGCGGCCTGCTGGTCACGCTCGATTTTTTTCTGCCGTCGAACGCGCTCTTCCGCTGGTGCTACCTCGCCTATCTCTACGCGCAGGGAGCATTTTGGGGCTTGCTGCTCCACGGCCGCGCGCGAACCTACACCTACATTCCGGCGTCGCTCCGCTCTTTCGTTTCGATCAACGAGCTTTCCGCCATGCTTGAGCGCGCCGGCTACCACCAGATCGAGTCGCGCAGCTTCATCCTCGGCGGCATCGGCCTGCACTGCGCCATCCGCCGCCCCGCCTCCGCGCTCAACGTCCTGCGGACCTAATCTATTGCGCCTGGTGCTGTCCCGGCTGCGCGCTCTCCGCTTGCGCCACCAGCTTCTTCAGCCGGCCTTCGATGGACGCGTCGCCAACATGCTCGTCGCGCATCACTCCATCCGCGTCAATTGTGAACGTGTGCGGAATCGCGTCGACGTCGAAGAGCCTGGCAATCGGCCCATTGAATCCGCCGTCGCGGTACTGCAGCCATGTCATTTCGTTTTTCGCGACGAAATCCTTCCACTGCTGCGGGTTGCTATCCAGGCTCGCGCTTAGGATCACCAGCGGCTGCCCCTGAAATTTCTGCGCGATTTTCTTGATGTTGGGCAGAGCTTCGCGGCACGGCGCGCACCACGATGCCCAAAAGTCGATCAGCACTACCTTGCCGTGCAGTTCGTCCAGTGAGACGCGTTGCCCGTCCATCGTGGTCAGCGCAAAGGCTGGAGCCATACGCTCCCGGGCCAGCTCGATATTGCTGATGTATCGCTCCGCGCGCTCGCGGTCGATGTCATTCGCTGGCGCGATTTTCAAGTATTGCGCGAACTCCGCTTTCGCCGCGTCGTCTGCATTCAAATTCGCCAGCGCGCGCCCGTCCAGGAACCACGCGCCCGGAAAATTCGCGGCGGCCGCAATCGCCTTCGCGAATTCCTCATGTGACTGCGTGAAAAGTTCCGCCTTGTGTTTGACCGTCCCCTCTTCAAACAGCACATAGGCCACATCGTAGTGCGCGAGCGCGGCGTCTCGCTGTCCGTGTGCCTGTGCCAACTCTTCTTGAGCCGCATGCGTGGCCGCGTTCCAGTCCTGCAGTTCGATGCCGTACTTCACCACCATCGCCTGGCACGTCGCGCATTGGCCACCGTCCTGCTTATCGGCTTTCTTGAACGCGTCCAGCGCTTGCTGGTCCAAGCTCTTCCGGGCGAAAATCACCGCTTCGTTGTATGTCTTCTGCGCTTTCGGATTCAGGGAGCCGCCCGCCGCGGCCTGATTGGTCGACTGCCGCGCCATCGCAGGCATCGCCACGCACAACGCGCAAAGTAGAGCGCAGCAGCACATCGCGCTCCGCAGACCCAAGCCCAGCGCGTTGCGTTGATGATCGCGATATGCGCTCTGCAGCACTCCTCCGATCAATGCATTTCGCATCGCATCCCCCTTGCGCGATTAAGCTATCGGTATCCGCCGCCGCATGTAGAGTGCAGGAGCTTTCTCCCACTGTACTGCATAGCACCTCGTACCGGTGGAACCGTAGCTTCCTGCTCCCGGTACGCGTGAGTATACAACGACCACGACCGCTGCCAGCGCGCGCTAATTAATTCGCGTTGTCATCCCGAACCCGGTCCCGTTTTGCGGGAACGGCGGTGAGGGATCTGCTTTCGCTTTTGCACTTCCGGGTGCCCCATGCTCGCTTCGCGAGCGTGAGGTCTTTGTTTCCCTTAGGGCGTGAGGAACTGCTAGCCCGGTTCTAGCCCAGGAAGTACAGGCCCTAGTCGCCTGTACCTCAACTGTACTTCCGACCAGTAGGAACTTTCTCCAGATTTGCTATCGTCGATCGGTGGTCATGTGCGCTGACGAACATTTCGTCGCCGAAACGGCTGCTCCCAGCCGGCGGGGCAATTTTGCCCCGCCCGATTCCGAGGTGGAAGCCCCGGCCTTCAGGCCGGTGAGGCGGGGCGCTTTAAGCCCCGCCGAAAACATGCGCGCATTGGCGCGCTTCCTTTCGCGCTGCTTCACCCGCGCGAAATCTGCGATTTTGCCTTCCAGCCGCTCGATACAGGGCAGTTGTAATTGCGTGAATCACATCGCTCTACCCGAGACTGCCAATCGAGTAGAAACTGACGTAAGTCGTAGAAAACAAACGACCCGGCACATGTCTACCCGAGACTGGACGCGACTGACAAACTTCACGAAATGTTCGCTCGCGGCGATGCGCCGATTTGCTAATTGGGGCGAGGAATGTGAGAATCGGGGGATGCGTTTCACACAAAAAACAATCTTTAGCGCAATCGGTGTGGCCGGAGCGGCTCTCCTATTCGGAGCATTCGCTCTAGCGCACCAACCGCCAACGGCGGCAGCACAAACAACTCAACAATCGTCGCCAGGAACAGCGGCCACGTCGCACTCGGCGTTGAACACGAGGCACCACGCGGCGGCGTCCAAGGTGGCGAGTGGCAGCGCGCTGACCACCGACAAGCAGAAAGAAAGCTACGCGCTGGGTATGAACCTCGCGCAGAGGATGAAAGAGCAGCCTGTCGATCTGGATCGGAACGCTCTAGTGCAAGGATTCAAGGACGAATTGGCCGGCGGCAAAATGCAGCTCACTGACGACGAAGCCTCGGTGGAGCTGAAGCAACTGTCCGCCGAAGCGGACGCCAACGCGAAAAAGAACGAACAAGCGGCCGGGGAGGCCAACATGAAGGAAGGCGAAGATTTTCTGGCCGCCAACAAAACGAAAGAGGGCGTGAAGGTGCTGCCGAGCGGGCTGCAATACAAGGTCGAAAAAGAGGGCACCGGACCGAAGCCCACCGCCGCCGACACGGTGGTTTGCAATTACCGCGGCACGTTCATCGACGGCAAGGAATTCGACAGCTCGTACAAGCGCGGCCAGCCAGCGACGTTCCCGGTGGGCGGCGTGATCAAGGGTTGGACGGAGGCGCTGCAATTGATGCCGGTGGGATCGAAGTGGGAGCTGTTCATCCCGTCGGATTTGGCGTACGGACCGCGCGGCGCGGGCGGGGTAATCGGACCCAACTCGACGCTGATTTTCGAGGTCGAGCTGCTGTCGATCAAGGGAAAGTAGCGGCGCGCGCCGGGCGTTTGTTAGAATAAACGCCCACTGGAATCCGCGCTTGCGCGGAATTGCTGTTGTGGCGTAAGGGCGTGTAGCTCAGTTGGGAGAGCGCATCGTTCGCAACGATGAGGTCGGGGGTTCGAGCCCCCCCACGTCCACCAGTTTTTCTCGTCTCCGTGTTCTTCTTGCATTGTCCGCCGGAAATCCAAAGTAACAATTTCCACGCTGGTCGCTATCGAGTAATTTCGAGCGCCGGATCGGACGCGACGTTTGATTCTGTCGCGCTCGTTTCTTTTGAGCCGTTGGCATTCGTACTGGCGGACTCGGACGTGCGGACGAAGGCTTCTCTTGGCATTCCGGGCTGCGCCTGTGCCTCAAGCATGTCAGCGATCTCAAGGCGGAGATTGCTGGCATTGGTAGCGTAATTCAGACCGGTCTCCAAATCGATGGCGCCCGCGCGAAGCAACTTTTCTATTTCGTCGTCGAAGCACTGCATTCCGTCCAGCGAGCCGTCACGGATGGCGTCAAGCAACGACTTGCCTTCGCTTTCGCCCTTCTGCACATACTCGCGCGTGCGCAACGTGGACTTCAGGATTTCGAAGACCGCAACGCGGCCTTTGCCGTCCGGCTTCGGAATTAACCGCTGCGAGATAACGTAACGGAATGATTTGGAGAAGCGCATACGAATGATCGCTTGTTCGGCGATGGGGAAAATGCCCACGATGCGCTCGACGGTTTTCGAGGCGTCGATGGTGTGCAGCGTGGAAAACACCAAGTGGCCGGTTTCAGACGCTTCCAGCGCCACTTCCATCGTCTCCCGGTCGCGAATTTCGCCGACCAGAATCAACTTGGGCGCCTGCCGCAACGCAGCCCTTAGGGCCACCGCGAAATTGGGTGTGTCGGTATGGAGTTCGCGCTGGTGGATGGTGGCCTTTTTGTGACTGTGCAGAAATTCAATGGGATCCTCGATCGTCACCACGTGACACGCGACTGTTTCGTTGATCTTATTGACGAAGGCGGCGAGGGTGGAAGACTTGCCGCTGCCGGTGGGCCCGGTGACGAGGACTATACCGGGGCGCAGCGCGGCTGCTTCATTCAGTTGCGCAGGAAGATTGAGGGACTTGAAGTCCGGAACCGAGCTGGCAACAACGCGCATCACAATCGCGCAGCTTCCTCGCTGCGTGAACACGTTGACGCGAAATCGCGAAACCTTGGGCAGGCTGTAGGAAATGTCGCATGAGCCGTCGCTTTTGAGCTTTTCGACGGCGGCTTTGTTGCGGCCGATCAGGTCCGCAGCGATGCGCGCGGTGTCCTCCGATCCGAGGAGGCCGACGCCCGCGATGTTCAGCTGGACCAGATTCCCGTGCAGCTCCACCTGCGGAGCGCGGCCGGGCGAAAAGATCAGGTCGCTGGTGCGCGGCGCGGCCTGTAGCATCGCCGTGATGATGCTGGCTGTTGAGACCGGTGCGGTAGTTTGAGCCGGTGGCGCGGTGGCACTTGCTAGGTCCATGGACGCCTGTCCCTGAAAGATCGACTGACGGGGTGCGCGACGGAACGTAAGCCGCGTAGAACAACTGCATTATGAGCCGAAGCGCTCGGTTTGCGGCAACGATCGAGCGCCCTTGTTATTAAAGAATATAGTATGCAGGATCGGAGGCCAGTGCCCAAAAGGACGGCGGGTATATCTTCAGTTCTGCGCGCAGGCCGTGGGATTCCCTAAGGCGAAAAAGTTGACGCTTGAGGGAATTTTTCGGCGTAAGATCAGCGCAAGATGGAGACCCAAGGCCAGATCGGGACTCCGAAAGCCCCTCGTAACGCGAAGAGCAGCGCGAGTAGTTTCGCGCGCTCGCGCCGATCGCCTGTTCCTCTGATTTTCGCAATCGCATTCTTAGTGCTGTTTTCGGCCGCGCCGCGATTGGCGCGCGCACAACGCTGGCCGGGTTCGGGTAATCCGAATCCTGGTTATCCCCCCCAATCGAATATTCCGAACGGGTCGCCGAGCGATCCGGACCCCGGAGTCGCCGCTCCCAGCGATCCGCTATCGGCGATGGGTACCGCGCCGGAAATGCTGCCGCCGATGCCCGTCGACAACAGCCGCCTGATTAACGCCGAGTCGTGCCAGACGTGGACGGCCTCCTCGGTGAACAGCCCAACAGTGAGCGTAGCGCGCCTGGATGTGCCCGGAAAGGCGAGCCACGAATTTCAGAAAGCCTGTGGCGATTTCAAAGGCCACAGATTAAAGTCCGCGGAGGAGCACGCGCGCAAGGCGGTGAAGATTTATCCGCAGTACGCGGCGGCGTGGGTGCTGCTGGGCCAAATCCTACACGCCGGTCACAAAGACAACGAGGCATTCGACGCGTGCCACAAGGCCGAGACCGCCGATCCGAATTACGCCCCGCCGTACATTTGCCTGGCGGGCTTCGCGGCTGGCGAGAATGATTGGGACAAGGCGTATTCGCTGGCGAACCACGCTCTGTCACTCGATCCGGCTACCGATCCGTACCCGTTTTTATACACGGCGGAGGCCGATTATCATTTGAAGCGCCTGGACCAAGCGGAACTGTACGGGCGTTCTGCGGAGAAGCTCGACAAGTGGAATCGCGTGCCGGACGTACACTTGCTGCTGGCGGAGATTTACGGTGCGAAAGGTGATCGCGCTGGAGAAGCGCACGAGCTTCGCAAATTCGTCAAGGTTTCACCGCACGATCCGGATTGGGAAACAGCGAGAACTACGCTTGCCAAGATCGAAGATGACGTGCCGGTCAAGTAAGCCGCGCTAGCGCCTCAAAGCGCAGTCCGAATAAAATTCAGCGAGAAATTTCTAAGCGATCCTGAATAGGATCGCTCTGCTTTAGATGACGCCAGATCGCACGGCGATGATCAGGCGCGGAACGCGTCACTGCTTATGGCTGATCGATGTCACTTGCGGTGGAGCGCTCGGCGTCGACCTTGCGGGCTTTGGCGTAGAGAACCTTCGCGTTGGGGATCGCGTTGATGGCGGCGTCAAGCTGCGGATCGTTTTCGAGAGCGACGTCGTATCCGGCGTCGAGGCCGAAAACGCTGGTGAAGATTTCGCGCTTGATCTCCCATTTTAGATACGGGAGATTCCGCTGAATCTGCTGGTCCGTGACTTCGATATTTTCCTGCTTGAGGAATTTTTCCAGCTGTGCGATCACGGCATCGTCAACGACGAAATCTTTGGTTACATCCGGCCGCTGGCTCAGGTAGTAGCGCGCGAAATCGCCGACGCCCTGGGGCGGCAGGTCGCTGGGATACGTGACGCCGCGGCGTTCTAGTAGTTGCTGGAAGTCGTCGGGCTTGGGCTCCGGGACGACTACGTCGGGAGTAATTCCGCCGCCTCCGTATACGGTGCGGCCGGTGTCCGTTAGCTTCACTTGTGGCGACTGAGGGGGCTGCGGATCGTAGTGATAGTCGTAGAGGGTTTCGTTTTTATAGTTGCGCTGAATGGAGCGGCCGCTGGGAGTGTAGTAGCGCGCGGTGATGAGCAGCAGCGCCGTGTTGTAACGGAGCGGAAATTCCGTGCCGACCAATCCTTTGCCGAAGCTGGTGGTGCCGACGATCAGGGCGCGGTCATGATCCTGCATCGCGCCGGCAAAAATTTCGGAGGCGGAGGCGCTGCCGCCGTTGATTAGCACAACCAGCGGAATGTCCGCGCCCTGGTTGCCTTGCACGGCGTAGTAGCGGCGTTCAGGAGATGACCGGCCGCGATGCGAGACGACCAGTTGGCCTTTGTCGAGGAACATGTCCGCCATGCCGACGGATTGATTCAGCAAGCCGCCACCGTTGTCGCGAAGGTCGATGATCAGGCCTTTTAGATCGGGATAGCCGAGCTGCTGGAGCGCGTTTTCGAGGTCGCTGTCGGTGGTTTCATTGAACGTAGTGACGTGCACGTAACCGATTCCTGGCCGGACCATGGCGGCGTATTCAACGGCGGGGCGGGGAATTTCCGCGCGGACGATGGTCACTTCGATGGGTTTCGCCCAGCCTTCGCGGCCGAGGGAAATATGCACCGGAGTGCCTTTCTTGCCTTTCAGCAGATCGGCGACTTGCGTGGTGGTCAGGCCAGTGCAAGGCTTGCCGTCGACTTTCAGGATCACATCGCCTGGGCGAATGCCTGCTTTATAAGCGGGAGAATTTACAAAGGGCGCCTGCACGACGGTCTGATTCTCGCGCTGCTCGACGACCATGCCTACGCCGTAATATTTGCCTTCCTGTTCCTCTTCGAAAAGAGCGTATTGCTGCGGATCAAAAAATTGAGAATGAGGATCGAGGACGTGCAGCATGCCGGGAATCGCGCCGTCGTAAATCGCCTTATTGACGTCGATTGGTTCGGCGTAGCTCTTTTCGACGACGGCAAGAACGTGCGTGAAGTCCTTTACGGAACCTTGCAGGTCGTCGGAACCGCCGGCGTTAGCGTTGGCGGACGCGCCAAAATGCCCTCCAAGGAGGGCCGAAACAACCAAAACCGTCGCCAAAACGACGATTCCCCGGAGCGACGAGCCACGAAGATCTGCTCCGCGTTGGGATGATGCAGGTTGCGATGATGGCATGCCGATCCTTACTTTTTGACTGCAAGCAAGTATAACACAGGGCGCGGAGCGGCTCGACGCGACGCAGTTTGACAGCCCGACGAGGCTCTTCTATGATGCCCAAAGGGGGCATACAGGACCGCTAATTCAAGGCATAAGACTGCTTTGACGGCTGCGATCTCGATGGCGCGCAGGGAACCGAATGTTAAGCATTCCCCACTTAATCATCATATTTGTAGTGGCGCTGATAATCTTCGGCCCGGAAAAGCTACCGGAACTGGCCCGCAACTTGGGCAAGCTGATGGCGGAATTCCATCGCGCGACGACCGACCTGCGTGGGACGTTTGAGACTCATCTTCGCGATCTGGAACGCGAGACGAGTGACCGCCGCATCGATTCGGTCCGACCGGCGGCGAGTGCTTCGGGGCCCGCCAGTAACCCCCAAATCACAGCTGCTCCGGGCACCGTGCCAGCTAGCGCGCCGCACGAGGCTGCGGTGGCAAGCGCATTGCCGCCAGCCGCGGGGCAGCCGTTAGGCGCCCCTACCGCGGCTGGACAGTCTTCCGGTTTTACTCCTGATACTCCTATGACCTTTCCTGAGGATCCTGAAGAGCTGATCCGGCAAGCGGAGGCGCAAATCGCGCGCGAACGGGCTGATGAATTAGAAAACCCAGAACGAGTGAGCGATGGCGCCATCGGAAAACCCTGAAAATTTAAATCCACAGACGACCGTGGAAGAAACCGGCGCGCCTAAACCGGAGACCGTCGTGGAGGAAGCCGGCGGCTCGATGTCTTTTTTCGATCACCTGATCGAGTTGCGCAAGCGACTGATCAATTCCTTGCTGGGCATCGGGATCGGCATGATCGTCGGCCTGGCGCTTTCCAAGCCGGGCCTCAACTACGTCATCAGACCGATGACGGAGGCGCTGAAGAGAAACCACCTCGATCCGGCCCTGTATTTCACTCACCCCGCCGGATACGTGATGTTGTACATCAATTTCGGGCTCTATCTGGGGATCGGGCTGGCGATGCCGTGGGTGCTGTATCAGGTGTGGCTGTTCGTGGCTCCGGGACTTTACAAACACGAACGAAAAGCGGTAGTGAGCTTCATCTGCTCGTCGATGTTTCTGTTTCTTTGCGGTGTGGCGTTTGGATATTACGTGATGCTGCCGCAGGTGCTCACGTTCGTGGTGGAGTTTTCGAATACAGGCTCGATTAAGCCATGGATCGACGTTAACGAATACTTCAGCCTGATTCTGACCGTGCTCCTTGGGCTGGGAGTAATTTTTGAGCTGCCAGTGGTGGTGTTTATTTTGTCGCTCTTCGGAATCGTGACTCCGAAATTCATGCTGAAGAATTTCCGTTACGCGATGCTGTTGATCACGGTGGCGGCCGCAATCGTGACGCCTACTCCAGACGCCACCACAATGCTGATTTTCATGGCACCCATGGTCGGGCTGTATTTCCTTGGCGTGTTTGTTTCCTATTTGGTGGTACGAAAGAAGCGCGCGCGGAAACTGGCGGAAGGGCAGGCCACTTAGCGTGCCGCGCTGGCGGCGTGTTCTTCTGAGCGGCGCGCTGCCTATCGCGCTGCTCGTTTTTGGCTGCGGCGCTGGCGGAAGAAATTCGAGCGCGTCGGTCAATGCGAGCTTTGCTGTCGCCGATACCGCGCCTCCGCTAGTTTCTCCTGCAGATCAGGCGCCACTGGCCGCGCAAACTGGCGGATTCGACGGGACGAAAGCCTACTCGTACGTCGTGAAGCTAGTGAGCTTTGGCCCGCACCCTCCTGATACCCCTGCGATTCGAAACGTGCAGAACTATATTCGCTCGGAGCTGAAGAGCTTCGGCTGTCCCGTGGATGTGGACGATTTTCACGCGCAGACGCCCGTCGGTACACTGGCGATGGAAAACATCGTGGCGAAAATTCCCGGCACTGGCCCAGGAATTATTTTGTTGATGACGCACTACGATACGCTGCGCCTGCCGGGCTTCGTGGGTGCGGAGGACAGCGGATCTTCGACCGGCTTGATGCTGGAAATGGCCAGCCTGCTGTGCAAGCGGCCGAAAAATCATAATGCGGTGTGGATCGCGTTCCTTGACGGCGAAGAGGACCAGCAGAATTTCGCCGACGCGTATGAAGCGCAGACCACTTGGCATAATGACGACACGACGTACGGCAGCCGGGAACTGGCGGCGCGCATGGACCTCTCAGGCGAGCTGAAAAACATCAAGGCCCTGATCCTGGCGGATATGATTGGACAGAAGCACCTGATGATCGATAAAGATTCGAACTCCACAGCATGGCTTCAAGATTTGGTTTGGAAAACCGCAGACCGGCTGGGATATGGCGGTCTCTTTAGCACTCAGGCATCGAGCGTCATCGACGACCATCAACCTTTCCTGAAGCGAGGAGTGCCGGCACTGGACGTGATCGATCTGAATAGCTACATCCAGGAAGGTTACTGGCACACCACACAGGACACGCTCGATAAACTGAGCCCAAAGAACATCGCGATTGTGGGGCAGGTGATTCTCGTGTCGGTCAACGAGCTGCAGGAGAAGTTCCGCTGACGGACTCGCCGCCGATGATTATTTTGTGCTGCCCGGACGCGCCGTGGGCGGCAGCATGTCATTCAGGCGCAAGTACACGGAGAGAGTGGCATAGTGGTCGATCAAGTCGTTGGTAACTTCCATGGCCACGCCGAATCGTGTCATTTTTCTTCCGCCGAACAATGGGATCATTTCGCCTAATTTGGCGTCGGTCAATCCTGCGAATGCCTGTTTGCAAAAGTCCATCGAACCTTGCAGCTGAGCCACCAGCTTTTCTTTGTCCATCTCTCCAATTTTCGAATCGATCGGAGGAGGCGTGGCGCCGCCGACCTTGGAGCAGACGAAGCTGTTCACCTGGGCGATGTGCGCCATGGTGTGGCCGACCGTCATTCCGCCGGGAGTTGGATGGTAGTTGTACTTATCCGTGGGAAATTCTTGGGCCGCGGCAACTATGTTTTTTGCTTCCGTACTGAGAACTTGGCGCAGCTGGGTGGACACGGGGTTGCTCGCCGTATCCTGCGCCGTTGCGGCGAGCGGCAGTGCGAGGAAAATAGTTGCCAGGCAAATCCATCGAGTCACGGCGGTCCTCCTTGGATGGCTTTTGTAACCCTGCGCGGACCCACGCAGACTGCCCCCGCTAGTCGCGAACTGTCAAGCGCAATTTGAGATTCGCAAGCTTCCCGCAAGTGGGCCTATTTCCCCGCGTGCGCGAAGTCAGGCGCGGCGCGGGCGAGGTCCACGCAGGACGCGCGCGGGCAGCGTAAGAATCGCGCCGAGCAGATCGAGCACGCCTCCGACGGCAATTCCCAGAATCCGGAACGGCAATAACAGCAGCCAGACGAACGGATAGAGGATTAGTGCTAGCAGCGCGAGCGGCCAGCAGAGCACCAGTAACACGCACCACAAAAGAAACGTGAACATGGCTAGACGCGCGCCTCCTTAGCATTAGGTACGCGCGGAGGCGACGATTTGTTTCCGAGCGAGACGCCGCGAACGCTGAGCGCCCGGCGGGACCGAACGCTTGCCGCTTCCTGGAATCGGATCTTCCACCCACTGCAGCGGGAGCAAGCTCCCGCGCTCCACACGAGAAAGCTGTGCTACATTTTTATCGCGCATGGAAACAATTCAAGTAAAGAGTTCAGCGGGCAATTACGAAGTTTACTGCGCGAGCGGCGCGCTTTCGCAAGTGCCGAAATTCATCGCGGGACTAGACGAAACGACAGGCGCGTTCGTGCTTTCGTCGCCGACCGTGTGGCGATATTGTGGCCGGGCGATGGCGGCGAAGCTGGGGCGCGCGGCTCGCAAGCCGATCCTTTTTGACGACCGCGAGGTGGCGAAGCGGCTTTCGACGGTGGAGGGAATCACACGCGAACTGCTGCGCGCGGGAGCGGACCGGCACGCGACCATTGTGGCCGTGGGCGGCGGAGTGGTGGGCGACGTGGCGGGATTCGCGGCTGCTGCGTATCTGCGCGGCGTGCGCGTCGTTCACATCCCCACCACGCTGGTGGCCCAGGTGGATAGCTCGGTGGGCGGCAAGACCGGCGTGAATTTGCCCGAGGGGAAAAACTTGGTGGGCGCTTTTTATCCGCCCAAACTGGTGATCGTCGATCTGCAAATGCTCGGCACGCTGCCGCACCGCGAATTTCGCTCTGGCGTATACGAGGTGATTAAATACGGCGCGATCGCGGACGCGCAACTATTCAAATATCTCGAAGTGCACATGCGCGAAGTGCTGCGGCGCGATCCCGAAGCGCTGGCGTTTATCATCGGGCGAAGCATCGCCATTAAGGCGCGCGTGGTGAATCAAGACGAGCGCGAAAGCGGTCTGCGGCAAATTTTAAATTTCGGGCACACGCTGGGGCACGCGCTGGAAGCGGCAACGAATTACCAGCGCTTTCTGCACGGCGAAGCAGTGGGATGGGGAATGATCGCGGCGGCGATGATGGCGCTTTCGACGAATCGCATGCCGTTGATGGACGCGTTTCGAATTGTGCGGATGACGGCGGCGGTAGGGCCGCTGCCGAACGTGCCACGGATTCCGCCGGCGGAGTTGCGGCGCATCTTGCTGGGCGACAAAAAAACGCGCGGCGGGCGCGTACTGTGGGTGATGCCAAGCCGCATCGGAAAAACCGAGTGGGGAATCGAAGTGCCGTGGCCGCAGGTCGAGAAGGCTGTCGATTCGTTGCCGGAGATTATGGCGGAGGCGCGGGGTGTGCCGGTGGTGGAAAATGCGGCGCGATCTGCAAGGCGGAAGCGGCGGCGATAAGCGCGTCCGCGTACGGCGCACGATTCTGGGTAGCGCGATTTTCTGCGAATGGCTTCCATGATGACAGTTGAGAAAACTACTTCGCTACCGGGTACGCGTCCGGAGGGCACGCGCGGCGAGCGCGAAGCCGCCGCCCACGTGCAGGAGATGTTCGGCCAGATCGCGCCGCGCTACGATTTGTTGAATCATCTGCTGTCGCTCTCGCTCGATCGCGTGTGGCGGCGGCGCACCGCGCGCCGATTCACTCATATTTTGGCGCGACCGGAAACGCGCGCGCTCGACATTTGCTGCGGCACGGGCGATTTGGCGTTTGCTCTGGCGCGGGAGCGGAAGCGCGCGCTAGGAGCGAACGGCTCGGGACAAGCGGCGGATGCGAAACCGGTGATCGGCAGCGATTTCGTGGAGCCGATGCTGGAACGGGCGCGCGAGAAGGCAAACGGGGGCGCGTGGCGCGCGGAATTTGTTGCCGCGGATGCATTGAAGCTGCCGTTTGCGGATGCGAGCGCCGATCTGGTGACCACAGCGTTTGGTTTTCGCAACCTGGCGAATTACGAAAGCGGCTTGCGCGAAATCGCGCGCGTGCTGCGGCCGGGAGGAGAAGTAGGAATTCTGGAATTTACGGAGCCGGGCGCCGGGCCACTGGCGGACGTTTTTCGTTTTTATTTTCGACGTATTTTGCCGCTTGTGGGCGGCGCAATCTCAGGCAATCGCGAAGCGTACCGATACTTACCGGGCTCCGTGGCGAAATTTCCCGCGCCCGCGGAACTCGCGGCGCTGATGGAGCGCTGCCGATTTTGCGACGTGCGCGTTATCACGTGGAACTTCGGCAGCGTGGCGTTGCATACCGCTCGCCGGAATTAGTCTCGCGCGGGTGCCCCGCTGCGCGCTATGACCGCGCCCATCCGGGGCATCGCGCAATTCTCCTCGCTCGAATCGCGTGGGATTAGGGTTAACATAGCGCTTCATGAGCCTCACAAAAACCGACTCGATTGTTGATCTACGCAGCGATACGGTAACGCGCCCCACGCCTGCAATGCGCCGCGCCATGGCCGAAGCGGAAGTCGGCGACGACGTGTACGGCGAAGATCCCACCGTGAACCGGCTGCAAGAGCGCGCTGCGGAAATTTTGGGGCGCGAGGCGGCGCTCTTCGTTCCTTCCGGGTCGATGGGCAATTTGCTGGCGATCAAGAGTTGGACGCAGCCGGGAATGGAAGTGATTTGCGAGCGGCGCGCGCACATCGCCAATTACGAACTGGCGTCGATGTCGGTGATTGCGGGATGCCTGCCGAATACGGCGCAGGCGCCGGGCGGAATTCTGACGTGGGAGCTGATCGAGCCGCTGATTCGACCGAAAGTTTATTACTACGCGCAGACGGGTCTGATCGAGTTAGAGAACACGTCAAACATGCACGGCGGGACGGTGTACCCGCCGGAAGTAGCGCAGGAGATTTGCGAGCGCGCGCACGCGGTAGGATTGCCCGTGCACTTGGATGGTGCCCGGATTTTCAACGCGGCGGTGGCGCTGGGGCGTGACGTTCGCGAGATCACGCGACATTTCGACTCGGTGATGTTCTGCCTGTCGAAGGCGCTGGGTGCGCCGGTGGGATCGATGCTGGTAGGCTCGCGCGAGTTCATTCGCAAAGCGCACATCGGGCGTAAACTTCTGGGCGGCGGAATGCGGCAAGTGGGCGTGCTGGCAGCGGCGGGCCTTGTGGCGCTGGAAGAGACGCCGAAGCTGCTGCATCGCGATCATGAGAACGCGCGTCATTTGGCTGAAGGGCTGGCGCAAATTCCCGGAATCTCTATCGATGCGAAAGCGGTGGTGACCAACATCGTGATCCTCAGCGTCGCGGAGGCAGGTGTCCCGGCAGCGGCGATTTGCGACGAACTGGCGCGGCAAGGAATCCTCTGTGGGCCGCGCGACCGTTTTACTATCCGCATGGTGACGCATTACGACGTGGATCGTGCGGGTATTGACCGTGCGGTGGCGGCGATGCGGTCGGTGCTCTCCAAGACTCCCGCGTAGAACTCCTAGGGGGTAGTTCGAGTCCAGCTGCGAAACAAATGCGGTGAGTTTTGCCCGCAGGGATCGCTTTTCGCAGTTTTCTTTCTGCTTTGCTAAACTAAATAGTTTCATGCGCTACTTTTTTGCGAGAAGGGAATCGTTCACTTTGAAAAACCGGCCTGTTTGGATTGCGATTTCGGTTCTTTTGGCACTTACAGTTTTTGGCTGTAGCGGTAAGAGCAGCGACCAGTCTAAACAACCGCCTCCGCCGACGGCCGTGGTTGATCCCGCCACGGCAGGAAACATCACCGGCACGGTGCGGCTGGAAGGCGACCCGCCGGTCTTTCGTCCAATCGATATGAGCGCTGAGCCAGAGTGCGTGAAGGCGAATCCGAAGCCGGTAATTCCGCCGATCGTCGTGACTGGCGAGCACGGCGCGCTGGCGAACATTGCGGTGTACATCAAAGCGGGTCTGGGCCGCTACAAATACGACGTGTCGACGACACCCGTGGAGCTCAATCAGAAAGGCTGCATGTACGAGCCGCGCGTGCTGGCGCTGCGCGTGGGCCAGCCTCTCGAAGTGCACAACGAGGACCCCACCGTTCACAACATTCACGTGATGGCCAGCGTGAATCATTCATTTAACCGCTCGGAGGAGCCTGGCGATGCTCCGTTCACGGAGACATTCAATCATCCCGAGCTGGACGTGCCGGTCAGTTGCAACGTGCATCCATGGATGCGCGCGTACCTTTTTATTTTCGACAATCCGTACTTCGCGGTGACGACGAAAACGGGCGATTTCGACCTAAAGGGCTTGCCGCCGGGGACGTACACGATTGAAGCGCGGCAGGAGTATTACGGCGCGCAAGACCAAACCGTGACGCTTGGGCCAAAGGAAACGAAGAGCGTTGATTTCGTCTTCAAGGCACCGGCGGCCAAGTAGCGCGCTCATTTTGGCCTCGATTTTTGGTGCGTGGACGTGTAGCTTTTGTGGGGAATTGGCGCTCCATCTTGCAAACGGGAGGCTCTCATGATCCACCGGAAATCTACGCTGTCGTTGTACTTGGCGGTGTTTTTAATCGCCGTGGCGACTGCGTCCGCAGGCGTGGCACGCGCGGCCGATGGCCCGCAGTTGACCAAGGAAGAAGCCCTGAAATTGCAGGACAGCTTTCAGCGCTCCGTCGTCGCGGCCGATGGAGCGGCGCTCGACAAGCTGATGGCGGCCGATTGCACCTTTATCCACGCCAACGCCCTGCAGCAGAGCAAAGAGCAGTTTATGGGCATGTTGAAAAGCGGGGCAATGAAAGTGAGCGAGTTCAAGAGCAGTTCTCAGGCCGTAACTCTATTCCACGGCGGCGCCATCGTTATCAGCGTCATCGATTGGGGCATGATGCCGCCTCACGGCGCGGCGAACGCCCATCCGATGATTCTGCCCATGCGCATTTCGGACGTTTGGGCCCACACCGACGCAGGCTGGCAACTGATTTTGGAGGAGGACACTAGCTTGCCGCAGCGCGGCGGAATGCGCCCCAGCGGCGGCCATCAAGCGTCTTCCGGCGCGCCGAGGTAGTAGCCAGTAAACTTCCGTCCAAATCTCCCCCGTCATTGCCTCGCGGCTGGCTCAACAGGCTGGCAAACTGACGAGCATTGCGAAGCCAGCATCCTTCAATGGACGTCACTTTGACGAACACCCAGGGCCGAACGTCGAGCTGGACCCGCAAACCTTCATCGGGTCGAAACAGCAATCCGGCAACGGAAGCAACTCCTTTGCCAGCTTAACGAGCCTTTCCCTGAAACTCGCCGGGCGTGAGATGAGGTCCCCGGTAAAGGCCGACTCTAGATACCAGGATAGCGTTCCGGTCGACTGAGGCTTCGCGTAGGATGGTCGTGTGAAGCTTCACAAGACACCCGGAGCGCGTTAATTTCCGCGGAAGGCGTCGGAGGCCCACCCCGACTCCGCGCGAGTCCCTGCGCGCTTGCAACTCCAGCCGGGGCCGCTACGTATCCGCTCGACGAACGGGTTGAAGCGGCCGTGATCCGGCGATGAGGATGTCCACCAGCCTTTGGGCGCTTTCCTGCCAGTCTGGGGTAGTGGCTACGTTGGAGACGCCCACAAGAGCCCGAAGCAGATCGACCGGGTCGAGGTCGTTGCGAATATCGCCGCTTTTGATCGCGCGCCTCACCAGCGCACGAATCGCTTCATGAATCTGAGCGTGGGAAGCTTCGAACACCTTCTTAGGATCTCCAAGCAGAGCATTGAGCGCCGGCGCGATCAGGTGTTTGGTAGCGATGGCGTCGACAAACAGCAACAACCAGGCCCGAAGCGCCTCTACGGGAGGCATGGTTGCGCCCAATTTCTGCTCTGCTGCGGCTAGTTTTTCCATCTCAGCGCGGTAAACCGCTTCTAGTAGCTCTTCGCGCGTAGGGAAGTGGCGATACAGGGTTCCCGCTCCAACGCCCGCCTGTTTGGCGATGTCGTCCAAGCTGGCGTTCGCGCCCGATAGCGTGAACGCCTGTTTCGCCACTTCCAGAATGCGCTCGCGGTTCCGCCGCGCATCCGCGCGGGGCTCTCGGCCGTCCGATAGGGAGGGTTTCTTAGCCATGCCTAAAAAATGTCAAAAAATCTTGCAACCGGAGACAGTCTCCGGTGATCTATCTTATACGGAGACACTCTCCACTTTATCAAAACTAGCGTCGCGAGGGGAGAAAAACACACAATGACGAAATCGACGAAGCTTGGAGGTGCCGTCACAATTCCCGGGACATCTACAACGCTGTACCGGATGGGCTACGGCGCCATGCAACTGGCCGGCCCTAGCGTTTGGGGACCTCCGCGCGACGTTGACGCTGCGATCACCGTTCTGCGAGAGGCGGTTGCCGTCGGCGTGAACCACATCGACACAAGCGACTACTACGGCCCGCATGTGACCAATCAAATTATCAAGAAGGCTCTTCATCCCTATCCGGCGGGGCTGGTGATCGTAACCAAAGTGGGCGCTCGCCGAGGTGAAGACAAGTCGTGGTCTCCTGCTCTCTCGCGGCAAGAACTGATCGATGCCGTGCATGAGAACCTTCGGAATCTCGGGTTAGACTTGCTGGATATAGTCAACCTCCGGGTCGGTGGAATGTTGGAGCCGTCGGAGGGATCCATCGAAGAACCTCTGAGTGCGTTGGCCGAACTCAGGCGTCAGGAACTAATTCGTCACATCGGCCTCAGCAACGTTACGCCGCGGCAATTCCGTGAGGCTCAGAGAATCACGGAGATCGTTTGCGTCCAAAACTTTTATAATCTGGCACATCGCGCTGACGACAGCTTCGTCGATACTCTCGCGAAGCAAGGCATCCCTTATGTGCCGTTCTTCCCGTTAGGCGGATTCACGCCGTTGCAGTCGTCGGTGCTCGATCGTGTAGCGGACTCCTTGGAAACGGCTCCGATGCAGGTGGCGCTTGCCTGGCTTCTTCAGCGGTCTCCTAACATCCTGACGATCCCAGGCACCTCCTCGACCAAGCATCTTCGAGAAAATCTCGCTGCGGCTGAGTTGGAGCTGCGTACGGATTCAATCACTGCGCTGAACGCGATCGCCGGAAGTATTCTGGCTGTGGGTGAGTCCACGCAATAATTTCGTATTCCCAATAACTTGATGCGAAGGAGTGATGCATGAAGATCTTTGTTACAGGTGCTACAGGCTTTATCGGTTCTGCCATCGTTAATGACCTCATCAACGCGGGGCATCAGGTACTCGGCCTTGCCCGTTCGGATGCAGGCGCCATATCTCTTGCCGCCGCCGGTGCTCAAGTGCACCGAGGCGATGTGCAAGATTTGGAAAGCCTCCGCAGCGGAGCGGCCAGGGCCGACGCCGTGATCCACACTGCCTTCATCCACGACTTCTCAAAATTTAAGGAAAACTGCGAGATCGATCGGCGCGCCATCGAGGCCCTCGGCGATGCACTTGCCGGTTCCAGCCGGCCCTTAATTATCACCTCTGGCACCGGGATATCGCGCCAGACTCCGGGACACTTGGCAACGGAAGATGATCCGCTGTATACGGGACCCGGTGCGATTCCACGCGTTGCTTCGGAAGAGGCAGCAGCTTCGGTTGGTGCGCGCGGTGTGCGTGTGTCGGTGGTCCGTCTTCCGCAGGTCCATGATCCGGAGAAGCAGGGACTCGTCACCTACGCGATTGCCGTCGCTCGCGATAAGGGCGTCTCCGCGTTTGTCGGCGACGGTACGAACCGTTGGCCAGCTGTCCATCGGCTTGACGCCGCCCGCCTCTACAGGCTGGTGCTTGAGAAAGGAACTCCGGGAGCCAGATACCACGCTGTTGCCGAGGAAGGCGTGCCAATGCGGGAGGTCGCGGAGGCAATCGGCCGCCGTCTGAATGTTCCGGTCGTCAGCAAATCTCCAGAGGAGGCTGCGGAGCATTTTGGCTGGCTCGGGCCTTTTATGACGATGGACAATGTGGCGTCGAGCGAACGCACTCGAAAACTGCTGGGATGGCAGCCCAACGGCCCAGGCCTCATTGCTGATATCGACGGGTTACGCGCTGCCGCAGCCTAAGCCGATCGATCGCGAGGCGTTCGAAGACTGAAGGATAATTCATAAAATCGTTCAAGAAGAAAAGGAACGGGATAGGAAGAAATATGCCAAGCACAACGAAGAAAGTCGCGCTTGTCACGGGAGCGAACAAGGGCATCGGCTTTGAAGTCGCGCGCCAGTTGGGCGCGGCGGGCTGCACAGCCTTGCTCGGCGCGCGCAATCGCACACTGGGGACAGAAGCTGCCGCCAAACTTATTGCCGAAGGACTCGAAGTGCGCTACCTGGCCATCGACGTAACCGACGTCTCAACGGTCGCCTCAGCCGCTCGGAGAATCGCCGACGATTTCGGCCGCCTGGACATTCTCGTGAATAACGCGGGGACCAATGATCCCGACGATGGACCCGCGCCGGCCGCCCGGCTCGATGCCGTCGAGCGCGTTTTGCGGACGAATTTCTTCGGCGCTCTGGCAGTTACGCAGGCGATGCTCCCGCTGCTCTCGGCGTCGCCGGCCGGCCGCATCGTCAATGTGTCCAGTGGCCTCGGCTCTTTGACGCGGAGCGCCAGCCCCAATCCTTCGTCCACGAATCTGATCGGCTACAGCGCCTCTAAGGCCGCACTCAACATGCTGACCGTGCAACTTGCGCGCTTGCTCCGCGACACCACGATCAAGGTCAATTCCGCCGCACCCGGTTACACGGCCACCGCACTCAACGGTTTTCGCGGAATACAAACGATTCCTGAAGGGGCTGCCGAAACCGTCCGTTTGGCGCTGCTGCCAGACGACGGCCCTAGTGGCACGTTTTCCGAAAGCGGTGGCCTTGTTCCGTGGTAGCGATACTTTCAGAACGCCATAATCGGCCGATCGCGCACTCAACTTCCCGCAATGGTGCGCGGGGCGGCGCTCGATACGTTGCGAGTTATCGCTTGACAAGTCTGTCTGCAGGGTGTCAATTGCGCTTATCGCCATTCTGATCGCCATGATTCGGCCTTTGGGAGCTGGTGATTTCGGCGGGTGGGCCGAGCAACTGGACTGCGGCCGCTCGCATACGCAATTATGGAGGACGAGCATGGCGGAAGCCACGCAGCGGCGGCGAACCCCTGACGGAAGCGCCTACGGTCGTTCCGAGCAGCATCCCGATTACGAGCTAACCCAGGTAGGTGCTCACACCCCTTGTGGGGAATTGATGCGCCGTTACTGGCAGCCGGTCGCTGTCTCATCAGAAGTCACCAGCCGTCCTCAGTACGTACGGATCCTCGGCGAAGATCTTATTATTTTCCGTGATAAATCGGGACGCGCCGGACTGCTCTATCCGCGCTGCATGCATCGCGGCACGACGCTCTTTTACGGCAAAGTGACGGAAGAAGGAATCGCGTGCTGCTATCACGGGTGGCTGTTTGACGTGGAAGGCCGCTGCCTGCGCCAGCCGTGCGAGCCTGATGGCGGCAAGAACCTGGAAGTGGCGCGCCAGCCCTGGTATCCGGTAGAGGAACGGTACGGCCTGGTCTTCACCTACATGGGGCCGCCGGACAAGAAGCCGGTGCTGCCGCGTTTCGATATCCTGGAAAATCTGGGTCCGGACGAGGAAATTCGCGGGTATATGGGCGCGTTCGGCGCCACGGGCGATAATAGCCTGCCCGTCGCGCCGTATAGTTGGCTGCATATGAACGACAACGTGATGGACCCGTTTCACGTCTACGTGCTGCATTCCACGTTCACGGGCGTGCAATTTGCAAATCAGTTCGCGGTGATGCCTAAAGTTGATTTTTTCACGACCGATGAAGGTGTCTGCTATTCCGCGAAGCGCGTTTTGGATGACGGTCGCGAATACGACCGCATTTCTTCCTGGATCATGCCCAATATTATGTCCGTGCCGAATCCGATCGATATCAATCAGGAACGCTCGAACATGATTAGCTGGTCGCTGCCGGTGGACGATTCGCACTTCACCATGGCCACCGCGTCGCGCGGGCCGAAATCCGGCGCGGCAGGACTCTTTGCCAACGGGGGTTTTCGCTTCAACGGCAAGCTATGGCACGAGATGAGTCCCGCGGAGCATCAGGACACGCCCGGTGATTACGAAGCGCAGGCGGGACAGGGCTCCATTTCGCTTCACACCGAAGAGCATCTAGCCGGCAGCGATCGCGGTATCATCATGCAGCGGCGAATTTTGAAGCAGCAGGTGAAGCTTGTGGCCGAGGGCGGGGACCCGATAGGCGTCTCTTACGATGCTTCGAATGCTATGATTAAAATCCGTTCGGGCAATTACTACGTGGCTCCTCAACACGCCTAATGGCTACGCGCGCAAGCATGGGAACGCCACCGGCTGTCCGCGTCATCGACGTGGAAAGCGCACCCATGCTCGGCCGGGCGCACGTGCGTGCGGGTGGATTCAGTTCGCGCCGGTTGCTTGACGGGCAGCAAGGAACTCCGGCGAATTTTTCGCTGCAGCTTTCGCTTACGCCCGATACGTATTTCTCGCCGCGGCACCGCCACAATTTCGATCAAGTCCGCTATCAGATCGAAGGTGAATTCGATTTTGCTTCCGACGGCGTGATGAAGCCTGGCTCGGTCGCGTATTTCCCCGAAGGCACCTATTACGGACCGCAGTCCAGCTCGTCGCGCAGCCTTACGCTGGTTTTGCAATTTGGCGGCGCAAGCGGCAATGGCTACATGTCCACCGAACAGTACGACCGCGCTGCGGATGAACTCCGCTCACGTGGCACATTCGCCAGTGGCGCGTACATGATGGTCACGCCGGAAGGGCGAAGGATCAACAAGGACGCATACGAAGCCGTCTGGGAGCACGTCAATGGCCGGCCGCTGGTCTATTCGCTGGAGCGCTATTCGCGGCCGGTGTTCATGGAGTCGCAGAATTTTTCATGGATACCGATCGACGGTCAGCCCGGCGTGCGCTGCAAGTGTTTGGGCGAATTTTCCGAGCGGCGCTCGCAAATTTCGTTTTATCGCGTCGAGCCCTCTGCCACGTTGCGGCTCGAAGGACATTCGATCTATTTCGTTGCATCGGGAGCGGGCAGCGCCGCCGCGCAGGATTTTCGCGCGCACGCCACGATTTACCTCCAGGACCACACTCCCGCGACTCTCAGCGCGCGAGACACGGTGGACTTGTTTCGCATCAGCTTGCCACGATTTTCCTGACGTTTCTCAGTCCGCGCACACGTCTGTTGCTATAGTGGTCCCATGCCCAAGAAGAGCGCCGGATTGTTGATGTACCGGATTCGAGAGGAGCGGCTCGAGGTGCTGCTGGTCCATCCGGGCGGGCCGTATTGGGTGCGCAAAGACGTGGGTGCCTGGTTCATTCCGAAAGGTGAAGTGGCGCCCGGTGAAGACGAGGCGGCTGCTGCAACTCGCGAATTCGCGGAAGAGACGGGACTCACGCCTCGCGGTCCGTTTGCAATGCTGGGCGCCGTCCGGCACAAATCGGGGAAAATCGTAACCGCGTGGGCGTTCGAAGGTGATTGCGATCCCGCCGCACTCACCAGCAACGCTTTTTCCATGGAGTGGCCGCCACATTCGGGCAAGCAGCGCGATTTCCCGGAAATCGACCGCGCGGCATTTTTCACCGTAAGAGCCGCGAAACAGAAGATGCATTCGGCGGAATTCGATTTTATTTCCCGCCTCGAAAGCGCGCTGCTCAATGGTGCGACGCACTCCGCTAAACGCGAGCCTGCGTCGGAAACTGCCTGAATCGATCCGTTCATGCGCCGAGTGGATATTTCCGAGCTGCACGAAATGCCGTGGTTTCCTCAGAGCCTTCGGGACCTAGTGACGGATGCGTTGCAGTCGGTTCTTAACGCCGGCCGCTTGTACCGCCCCATCGCGGATAGGCTCAGCCGCGCGGTCAGAGCCGCGGATGCGAGCCGGGTGGTAGACCTGTGTTCGGGTGGAGGCGGCCCGTGGCTCTGGTTGCGCTCCGCGTTGCGTGCCCGCGCGTCAATTACACTTGAAATCGTGCTTACCGACAAGTATCCGAACCTCCGAGCCTTCGAACACGCCCGTTGTGCGTCGCACGGGGAAATTTCATATTCGACCGAGCCGGTTGAAGCGGCCCAAATCCCGGCGCAACTTTCGGGATTCCGGACAATCTTCAGTTCGTTTCACCATTTTTCGCCGCGTGAAGTGATCGCTATGCTGCAGGACGCAGCAGACCATCGTCAGGGATTTGGCGCCTTCGAGGGCGCGCGGCGCCACGTCTTGACGATGCTGGCGGTTATTTTTGTACCTGCGACCGCGCTGATTACTGCGCCGTTTATTCGCCCGTTTCACTTTTCGCGTCTCTTTTGGACGTATTTGCTGCCGGTGATTCCGTTGATTCTGTTAATTGACGGCGTCCTTTCCTGCATGCGTGCGTATTCGCCTGCCGAGATGATCGAGCTGTGCGGGAGAGTCGTGGCTCCCGGGTATGTTTGGGACGCAGGCGAAGCGCCCGGGCCGTTCGGACGAATTACTTACCTGCTCGGTTATCCGCCTCGGTCCTCGCAAGCAGAGCGTAGATCGGAAGCAACTCCGCCCTCCGACCCGTAGTCATAGTTCAGGGCGGCTTCGTTGATTTTGCGGGATTTCTTGACGTGCCGCTG
Organism: Candidatus Acidiferrales bacterium; assembly: GCA_049591475.1. Taxonomy (GTDB): domain Bacteria; phylum Acidobacteriota; class Terriglobia; order Acidiferrales; family UBA7541; genus Palsa-295. The sequence goes on along the minus strand of JBAWEZ010000002.1, from coordinate 123 downwards.
GCAGGCTCTTACAATCGTTAGTTCGCGGCCATGCTGAACTCTTCCTGGGACTCCTCGCGGAACCAGATTCACCTTTTGGGCCACGTCGCGGTAAGGATAGCGGCGGTTTTTCTCTTTGCATTA
>JBAWEZ010000001.1:0-64630 GCA_049591475.1 Candidatus Acidiferrales bacterium | reverse complement strand
TACTTTAGCATTTGTGAGGGTTTGAGATGCTTCAACGCAAGCGCCCGACGAAGGTACGCTGGGCGAAAATCGGGTTGAGAAAGCAAAGAGAAATGGCAAGCGGCAGATCGTCCGGCGGTTCAATGCTGTCTGTGGATACCGCAATCTAGCGTAGGACGATTCGAACGCACACCGGAGAACGACACCGACTGCGCCCGCATACCCGAACCTATCTGCCGCCACGTGATGGAGCGAGTTTCCCGGCACGCTCGCCTTCAAGAAGCGGAAGAAAGCAGCGTCCGAAATTCTTGTCGCCGTTCGGATGACCCCTTCGTAGGTTCACGGTATGTATCCGTACTTCTCCTGCATCCGCTTCTCCCATTCCTCCTCGCCGCGCTCCGATACCACCCCGGAATCCTCCTCATCGGGGTCGCGGATGATCTCCCCCGGCGTGGTGGGATCGTACTGGTCGTCGTCCCAGTCGTCCCGATTGTATCGGCGGATGGCGACGCGTTCCTCAAGCGTCAGGTTCACGTTGAACGCGACGCCGTGTCGCTCCGGGATGTACCCGGGGCAGACGTGCGCAGGCTCGCCCCACTGGATGCCCCCCTTGCAGCGGTTGCATCGGGGCAACTTTCCGCCTTCGCGCTTCCAGCGTTCGTGAAGCTCCGGGTAGGTGTGTTCGTTCAGCAGCGGACGGGCTGCCCTAATTGCTGCCGCTTCGCGGCGTTGCTGCTCCAGTTGCCACTGGCGTTGTTTCGCTTCCTCGGCGACAGGGTTGGGAGCGGACTCGTAGACGATCTTCCCCTTTGGTCTCTCGCTCATAAAGACCTCAGGTTTTGATTTGAATGCGGCGAATGGAGCAAACCCCCGTTCGCGCCGCCGCGCGGCGCAACTGGATGCAAATCGTGCTGAGCATCCAAGCTGCAAAACCAACCTGAAAGATTTGAGTCCCCACTAAAAGAACGGTGCTGAGAATCAGTGCTTCGACTGCATGTCAACAGTCGCCGACTGTTCACATGCTGCTCGCTCACTGTTGAGATGCTGCCCGGTATGACTGTTGAGATGCTGCCCGGTATGACTGTTGAGATGCTACTCGCTAACTCTTCACATGCTGCCCGGTCAACTGTTGACATGCAGTTGGGTGACTGTTGAGATGCTGTCCGGTCGCTCATCTTATTCCTCGTCCATTTCAGCGATTTCCGGGCTGACGCGAGGGGGTTGGTTCTTGCTGCTGAACCACCCCTTCTTGGGGCGTGGCTTCTTGTAACGCGCGGGCCGCTCCACGTCCGGCTTCTGCTTCGGGCGTTTGCGCTCTTTCAGGACGTCCCCGTTGACGCGGTACATATCGTGATCCGCGTTGTTGGAGTCCTGCCAGCGGCGCACCTCGATCACGCCGTCCGTCTCGAACATCATGATGTCGCGGTGGACTTGGGACTCGGACTTCCCAGCCCGCAGCGCGATGCGCCACTGCGACATGTCGCACCAGCCAAGGATGGCTGCTTTATAATCGTCCGGCATGTCTTCTGGCACGTAGGCGTCCGGGTTGGTGCGGGAGCCGAGGGCGATGACCATCAGCGTCATCCGCGCTCCGGGGTTCCAGTCGTACAGGTCCGATTCCATTAGTTGGATCGGGAGCGAGCCTTCCTTTTTCGCGAGAGCCTTCCGTATCTCGCGAGCCTTGGCGAGAAATTCCTCACTCATCGGTCGCCTCGCACGGCTCGTATTCGAAGTTGAGATTGGTGTTGGTCACATAGCCTCTGTTTGTCCTAGCCTCTGTATTCCGCTTGTCGAAGGCGGGTCGGTGCCGTAGCAGGAGCAGGAGCAGGCAAGAGGCTAGTCAGCCTGCTCCCCGGCATAGAGTCGTCTCTCGACGACCGCGACATACATAGATACTCAGGTTCACGGAACTTTTGAGATTTGCACCGTTGGCGCGTTGATCCAGCACATTCCCAGACTCCGCACGGCGATCTGACCTCTCGCTGTCTAAAAGAAGGAATTGCAAAGTCAAACTTCCTGCCGGGATTGCGCTGGCACCGCCAAATTCCCAATGTTGATGCGGTTTTCCGACTTTGCAAGATCGCGAGCGAACTTGCGGAGCAAATACGCGATCTAGCCCTTCCCTGCGCAAGGACGGGCAATCCGGAAGGCAGAGTGGACAAGTGGTGCAAGAGGTGTAACGCTGCCCGGAAATTGTGTGAGGAACTTGAGGTTTTGAACGAGGACCAGCACGAGATATGAAACGAGTGGCCCCGAGGGCGAGTGATTCCGGTGCCACAAAGTTTGGAAATGCGCCGCTCCAACTCGGCCTCCCCCAATTAAAAGCATGCGTACGAGGAAAGTGCGGATCGGCACGTGCAAATTGAAAGCAAGCTGGACGGGAAACCTGCCTGTGGATCGTCAAAGCCATCAGCCGCAGATAAGTTGAGTCGCTGCTTGACAGCCTTGCGGATCGCTGTCATGATTTGGCTGACGCAGCGGACCGGCCCCCATATAGGTCGCTTAGCTGCGCCATCGGCGACAGTTTTGCCGCGTCCGCCGTCTCGTTCACAAATAGCAGCGCCGAGGGTTATGCAGTTCGGGGCTGCTGGCAATACACGGACGGACGCGGCTGTGAGAGCCGGTCGCTCCTAAGCTCTCGGAACTCTGGGTTGACGTGAAGCAACTCTGGGAACCGGGAGTTGTGTGTGCGTCACCAGTTCATTCCTTCCTTTCTGCGTTCCTGCGCCAAGTCTAGCTTGTGCAGACCAGTCGTCCGCCCCTCCCTTGAGTCGAGGCCATGACTCATGGCTCGCTTTTTTGCGGAATCGGCGGGTTCGACCTCGCGTGCGAGCGGCTCGGCATCACGACGCTGTGGCAAGTCGAGCAGAGCCGCTCTTGCAGGAGAATCCTGCGCAAGAACTTTCCCGATTCAATCCGGTTCCGGGAGATCGGGGGCGTCGGAGCCCATTGCCTCCAACCCGTCACCATCGTCACTGGAGGATTCCCTTGCCAACCGTACGCGGACGGCGGAGCAAGGAGAGGCGACAAAGACCCTCGTGCGCTCTGGCCAGAAATGTTGCGAATCATATCGGAACTCCATCCCCGGTGGATCATCGGGGAAAACGTTCGCGGACTTTTGTCTCTCGAATCCGGACGGCATTTCGAGCAGGTTTGCTCCGATTTGGAGGCTGAAGGCTACGAGGTCTGGCCGTTTTTACTTCCTGCTTGCGCATTCGGAGCGCCTCACCGCCGGTACAGAATCTTCGTCGTCGGGCATGTTCCCCACGCCGCTGGCGGTGAATCCGGAGGAGACAAGGGAACAGGTGGCGGCACGGCTGCGGCGGAAGGGCAGGAAGCCGAACCAAAGGGGCTTAACGCTAAGCCAAGCGGCGGCGAATGGTGGGAAATTGAACCCGCGGTGGGTCGAGTGGCTGATGGGATTTCCCATCGGCTGGACAGACTCAAGTGCCTCGGCAACGCCGTCGTCCCGCAGGTCGCCTTTTGGCTTCTCGAAAGGGTCGTCGAATATGAACGGACCGGTTACGTTACCTTGGGACGGCGGTAAAGCATCGCTCTCGTCCGTAATCGTCAAATACATCTCCCGGCATGGCCGCAAATTTATCGACCTGTGCGCTGGCCGGGGCAATATCACGTTCCGCGCACTATACGAAGGATTGGAATACGAGGAGTGGGTGATGAACGACATCCTCACTGCCCCGTTCCTGCGGGCCGTGCGCGACGACGGCGACAAATTCAAAGCAACTGAAAAAACAGACGCCGATGTCGCTCGCCTTGCAGAACTCGTGAAGCAAGGCGACGCCCACGCCCTGCTCATGGAGCCGTTCCTCTGCTATAACGGCGGGACTTTCGCCACAAATGGTCTTCGGGGCGAGGGCGGCGGACGCAGGAGCGCACTGAGTCACACCAATAATGTACGCATAGGCAGCCAAGTTTTGCGCGAGAGCAATGTCCGGATCACGGACTTGGATTGGCGGGATTGTCTCGAAGCCGAACACTTGGGGCCAGACGATTTTGTCGTAATCGACGGCCCATACTTGGGCTGCAACGTCGGGCCGTACAGCGCCGAATCCATCTGCCCTACCGAGCTAATCGAGTACCTGAAAGCCGCGTCATTCGATTGGCTTCTTTGCGAATACCATCAGCCGCTTTTCGTGGCGGCTTTCGGCGAACCGGCTTACAGGGAGAAAGCCCAACTCCGCTGTAATGTCGAAAAAACACAAGAGAAACGGACCGAATGCATTTGGACCAAGCCGAAAACTCCAAACGCGACTGTCACGGTTCAGCCCGTCCCGGAAGGTCGTAGCCAAACCTACTACACTGGGCTCTCCGAATCCGAACTGCTGGAAGAAATCAAAGCTTGCGTCGGCTGTGTAAGCGTCCATCGGAACCAGATGCAGCGCGAAATGCGGGAGCGATTGTTGCCCGCGCTGCTCGAATTGAGGAAGCGCACCTATCGCCGGAAGCCCGGATTCTACGAAACGCTGGGTGCCATCGGCCTTAACTCCGACACCGTTCGCCAATGGTTCTACCGAAGCAACACGGCAGACGACATCATCGATTATATCGAAGAAGACAGGGAGGAGTCGTCGCCGGGGAAGCACGGGAAAGACCCGTCTAGGGGAGAATTGCTGTTGGATCACGCTGACCGCATGGCGAAAGCTGTCTTGGAATCCAAATTCACCTACGCCAAAAAGCTGGCGACCGAGTACTGGGAGGCGCGCCATGTATGAGGGGGGCCGACACGCTGGTGCCTCGAAATACGCTTCGCGCAACGCGGTGGCACTGCTCAAAATGTAATTGCGAGGGTTTTGCGGGGCCAGAGGTATCTGAGGTGAGCGGAACAGTTCGACAATCCGCATGGCGATGTCAGTTCCCATGACATGGGCAGGCCATCACATATCGTCGAAGTCTCGGCAACAGATGCATCCAAGGCGCACGTGTCTCACCACAGTTCGCTGCCCGGCTCGGGCGCAGACAACTCTGTTCAGCGTCCGCATGGAGAACATTTTGTCGATGCGACAGTCGTAGCGGAGTATCTCGCTTGCTCTCGAAAACATGTCCTCAGGCTCTCCGCGCTTGGGATAATCCCCGCCCATCCTATTCCCGGATCGTCGAAACGGAAGACTTGGCGTTACTTGCTCAGTGAACTCCGCAACGCCATGCTGGCTAACGGCCCGGCCCCTGCGGCCCTTGGCCAATCCAATAAGAAAGCTGTACCATCGGCGACAGGCAGCCCCCGCACCGGAGGCCGTTAATGGCATACCAGCGGGGGAGTTTGAAAAAGGTAATGAAGAAGGAGGGATTGACTTGGGTGCTTCGCTATCGGATGAAAAGAAGTGAGCAGACTCCGTTAATCGTCGGTGTCGTTGCCGACTTTCTCACCAAGGACGAAGCATCGCTTGAAGCGGATCGCCTCGGGCTGCGCGTGCGGATCAACTGCGCCAATTTAGGCACACGCCGCGTGAGGTTCAACGAGCTAGCCGAGTACTACCTCAAGGTCGAATTCGACCCAGAGGTAACGGCGACTCCCAAGTCGGCGAACACGCTGCCGATCCTTGAGCACTACGTTCGCGACATACTGATTGCAAAGTGGGGCGAACAGATCGCGGAGGACATTGAACCGCTTGAAATCCAGAAGTGGTGCAATGCAATGCACAACAAGGACGAATATGCGTGGACGACGGTTTCGAAGATTCGGGGGATTATGAATCGAATCTTCAAGGTCGGGCGCATCCACAAAAAGGTCGTCAGGAATCCGGTGGAGGGTCTGCAAACCAGCACGACGACCACGTACAAGGCGATCAAGATCACCCCTGCTCAGACACTCTTGATCCTGCGTTCCATGATGCAGAACATCCTGCACTTCACTTTGGTGTTCGTCGTGGCGGCGACTGCGCTTCGAAGTTCAGAAGTGCTCTCGCTCCGTTGGGCGGACATTCTTTGGGAGGAGCGGAAGATTAGGATCATCAAGTCATGGAAGAAAATCGGAGTGGACGGCGAGACCAAGACACCATGTTCGGAGCGTGACGTGCCGATGGGTAGGGTGTTAACCCACTACTTACGGGAATGGCACAAGCAGACGCTCTACGCCATACCCACAGACTTCGTTTTCCCTTCCCTTCAAAAGAGGGGCAGGGTTCCGATCTGTGCCTCCGTATTTTGCCGCGTTCACTTGCGACCAGCGGCGATGAAAGCCGGGGTTGTCATCCCTGATGGGCATCGCTGGGGTTTGCACAACCTCCGACACAGCCTCTCGAATTGGCTGGTGAACAAGGCGAAGGAGAACCCGAAGACGGTGCAGGGCATCTTGGGTCACTCGCGAATTCAGACCACGCTCGACCTTTACACGGACGAAGACCTCGACGAGATGATCGCAGCTCAAGAAAAGTTCCTTGACGCCGTGGGATTCGGAACCGGGAGCGTTCAGTGAAGGGGAGGGATGTGGGTTGGATTGTGGGTAGGAGTTTCCGGTGTCACGTCCGGTAACTCCTCAAGAAAGAATGGCGGGGACGACGGGACTCGAACCCGCGACCTCTGCCGTGACAGGGCAGCGTTCTAACCAACTGAACTACGTCCCCCGCGATGGTGGAACTGACTTACTGGTGGGCGGTCAGCGATTTGAACGCTGGACCTTCCGGGTGTAAACCGGATGCTCTAACCGCTGAGCTAACCGCCCCAGGACGCAATCGTAACAGAACCGGAGCGTTTCCGGCTAGGGCTACGGGCGAGAATCCTCTCTTCGCGTCGCTGCCGGCATCTGAAGCGCTCTTCGATCCCGTCTAAATTCCCGCAGAAAATTGCGGCGGTGGCGTTTTCCGCACCAGAACGACCGCGCCAGTGAAGTCCGCCGGGCTAGTTTCCGATCAATTTACGAGAGGGCTGCGCGAGGCTTGCCATTTTGTGTCGCCACGCAGCGCACCTGTACCAAAGGACAGGAGCAGAAAATTGCCCTGTACGGACGTACAGGTCGCAGTGCGTCGCAACGGATGTTAGCAGATTCACTACCGAGCCAGCAGCAGGACCAATGGCCAGCTTTGCAGCATGCTACGCTTCCAATTCGCACGGTTCTAGTACCGTGCGCAAACACCTATGTCTTCGCGCCTCGGCGAAATCCTAGTTAAAGACAGCCTGATCTCCGGCGATCAGTTGAAGCAGGCGCTCGACTATCAGAAGAAGAACGGCGGGCGGCTGGGTACCTGTCTCGTGAAAATGGGGCTGGTCAGTGACGACGACATCACTGCGGTCCTTTCGAGGCAGTACGGCGTTCCGTCGATCAACCTGAAATTTTATGAAGTCGATCCTTCGGTGATCAAGTTGGTGCCGCAGGAAACGGCGGTTCGCTACCAGATCGTGCCGCTTTCGCGCGTCGGCTCAACGCTGACGATCGCGATGACCGATCCGACGAACGTCTTCGCGATGGACGACATCAAGTTCATGACCGGCTTCAACGTGGAGCCGGTGGTGGCATCCGAAACGGCCATCAGCGAAGCCATCAGCAAATTCTACGGAGCGGTGGAAAGCGTCGAAGAGCTGGATAAGGTGATGAAAGACCTTACCGGCGAAGACGGCGACGCGCTCGAGCTGACCGCCGAAGAAGCCGAGATGGACCTGGCTTCGCTCGAAAAAGCGGCCGAAGAAGCTCCGATCATCAAACTTTGCAACCTGATCCTGACCGACGCAATGAAGCGTGGGGCGAGCGACATTCACGTGGAGCCATATGAGAAGGAATACCGCGTGCGGTTCCGCATTGACGGCATCCTGCAGAACGTGATGGCGCCTCCGCTAAAACTGCGGGACGCGATCACCAGCCGCATCAAGATCATGTCCAAGCTGGACATTAGCGAAAAGCGGCTGCCGCAAGACGGCCGCATCATGATCAAGTATCTGAAGGACGGGAAGAAAAAAGAACTCGATTTCCGCGTGTCAACGGTCCCGACGCTATTTGGCGAAAAGATCGTGCTCCGGCTACTGGACAAGGAAAACCTGCGGCTGGATATGACCAAGCTTGGATTCGAGCAGGAATCACTGCATAAATTCGAGCGCCAGATTTTGAAGCCGTACGGAATGGTGCTGGTCACCGGGCCAACCGGATCTGGGAAAACGAACACGTTGTATTCGTCGGTAGCGCGGCTGAACACCGCCGATACAAATATCATGACCGCCGAAGACCCCGTTGAATTTCAGCTGCCCGGCATCAACCAGGTGCAGATGAAGGAGCAAATCGGGCTGAACTTCGCGTCCGCGCTGCGCGCTTTCTTGCGGCAAGACCCCAACATCATTTTGGTCGGCGAGATTCGAGACTTCGAAACGGCGGAAATTGCCGTGAAAGCGGCTCTGACAGGGCACTTGGTTCTCTCGACTCTGCACACTAATGACGCGCCTTCCACGATCAGCCGCTTGATGAACATGGGCATCGAGCCATTCCTGGTGGCGACCTCCGTGAACTTGATCTGCGCTCAACGCTTGGTGCGCAGAATCTGCGTGCAATGCAAAGAACCGTTGCAACTGCAGCCCCAGGCGCTGATCGAGGCCGGCTACACGCCGGATGAAGCGGCGAAGACGACCGTCTATGCGGGGAAGGGCTGCGGCACCTGTAACAACACGGGTTATAAGGGCCGTGTGGGACTTTACGAGGTAATGGAATTGTCCGACGAACTGCGCGAACTGGTTTTGGTGGGCGCGTCGGCGCTGGAGCTGAAGAAGAAGGCTCTCGAGTTGGGCATGATCACGCTCCGGCGAAGCGGTTTGACGAAGGTCGCCACAGGACAGACGACCATGGAAGAAGTACTGCGGGAAACGGTTCTGTAGCGGAGGAATAGAATGCCGGGTATCACGCTTAGCGAACTGCTGAAGACCATGATTGAAATGGGGGGGAGCGATCTGCACCTTTCCACGAATAGCGCGCCGCGAGTGCGCGTTCATGGAAAGCTCCGTCCGCTGGAAATGCCGCCGTTGACGGCGGCAGATACGAAAGCGCTGGCCTATAGCGTCCTTACGGACGTGCAGAAACACCGTCTAGAAGAAAATCTGGAGCTCGACTTTTCGTTCGGGTTGAAGAGCCTTGCGCGTTTTCGAGGCAACATCTTCCATCAGCGAGGGGCGGTCGCGGCAGTATTCCGGACGATTCCGTGGGAACTCAAGGGATTCGATCAACTCGGATTGCCGGCTGTAGTCCGCGGTTTGTGCGACAAGCCGCGCGGCCTGGTGCTGGTGACAGGGCCGACCGGTTCGGGAAAATCAACCACGCTCGCAGCGATGCTCGACAAGATCAACAACGAGCGTGAAGAGCACATGATCACCATCGAGGACCCCATCGAGTTCCTGCACAACCATAAAAAGTGTTTAGTGAACCAGCGCGAGGTGCACTCGGATACCCACTCGTTTGCGAATTCGCTGCGCGCAGCGCTGCGCGAAGATCCCGACGTGGTGCTCATCGGCGAAATGCGCGACCTGGAGACGATCGAATCGGCTTTGCGAATCGCCGAAACTGGACACTTGACATTCGCGACCCTGCACACGAATTCGGCAGTTTCCACCATCAACCGCGTGGTCGACGTGTTTCCGGCGCACCAGCAGCCGCAAGTTCGCGCCCAGCTTTCGATGGTGCTGGAAGGAATCTTGTGCCAGTCGCTGCTTCCGCGCATCGACGGACGGGGCCGCGCCATGGTGCTGGAAGTCCTGATTCCCAATGCGGCGATCCGAAACCTGATACGCGAAGACAAAATCCACCAGATTTATTCAGCGATGCAGACGGGTACGGGAACCACGGGGATGCAGACGTTCAACCAGAGCCTAGCGGTTGCGTATTTCCAGAAATTGATCACCTTGGAAACGGCGCTCTCGCGTTCGTCTCATCCAGACGAGTTGCAGGATTTAATCAACCGAGGCGTAAACGCGCCGCAGGCCAGCGGCCGGGCTCCAGCGCGTCGGTAAGCGAACAGGGAGGCAAAGCACATGCCGGTATTCACATATAAGGGAGTTAATCGGGCTGGAACGAAGGTTTCCGGGGAGCGTGCGGCGGATAGCAAGGCCGCGCTGCAAGCGGCGCTACGCCGCGAGCAGATCAACGTCAACAAGCTCTCCGAAAAGGGCAAGGAATTCAATATCCCGACATTTGGCACCGGCGTGGAGGCCAAGGAATTGGCTGTCTTCACGCGCCAGTTCTCGGTGATGATCGACGCTGGGTTGCCTCTGGTGCAATGCTTGGAGATCCTTGCGGGCCAGCAGGAGAACAAGACGTTCCAGAAGATATTGACGAGCGTCCGTGCCTCGGTGGAAGGCGGGGCCACGCTTTCGGCCTCGCTGAAGCAGCACGAAAAGGTATTCGATCCGCTGTACTACAACATGGTGGACGCGGGCGAGACCGGCGGTATCTTGGACACCATTCTGCAGCGCCTTTCCACCTATATCGAAAAGAATGTCAAGCTAAAGCGCGCGGTGAAGTCAGCGATGATCTATCCGGTTTCGGTAATGGGCATCGCGATTGCCGTAGTCGGCTTGCTGCTTTGGAAGGTGGTGCCGATCTTCGGGACGTTGTTTGCCGGCTTAGGCGCCCAGTTGCCGCTCCCCACGCGAATCGTGATGGGGCTGAGTGCGTTCGTCGGAAGCATTTATGGTTTATTGATCGTCGTGTTTGGCGTTGGAAGTGGAGTCGCGATCCATTTTTGGTACAAAACGCCGCAGGGTCGTTACGCGATTGACGCGGTGCTTTTGAAAGCGCCTGTCGTGGGCATGGTGCTGCGCAAGATCGCCGTGGCTCGTTTCACGCGCACGCTGGGAACGCTGATCTCCAGCGGTGTGCCGATTCTTGAAGGGCTGGACATCACGTCTCGCACGGCCGGCAACGCGGTGGTTGAAAGAGCCATCGCGCAGACGCGCAAGGCTGTCGAGGCGGGACGCTCGCTGGTTGACCCGCTCAAAGAAACAGACGTGTTCCCCGGTATGGTCACCCAAATGATCGGCGTCGGCGAGCAAACTGGCGCGATGGATGCCATGCTCTCGAAAGTTGCCGACTTTTACGAGGACGAAGTAGATGTCGCCGTAAAAGACATGTTGACGGCAATCGAGCCGATCATGATCGTGTTCCTCGGCGTCGTCGTTGGCGGCGTCGTGATTTCAATGTACATGCCGATGTTCAGCCTGATTGGGCAATTGTCGAAGTAGCGGGACAGAGCTAGCGACTGTGAATACGTTGCGGCCGGCCCATCTTGCGTCCGGAGCTAAGCGGGCTGGCCGGGAGACCCGCATACTTGCAACACGGCTTCCGGTGGTCCCGGTTCAATCCGATTGACGGCTCGCATAAATGGAATTCGAATCCAGTACGAGTGAATGGCTTCCCTGGCTAGGACGTGTCCGCTTTCTGGTCATCACTTTCCTATTAGCCGTTGTGATCGCGCTTCGGCAGTGGACGCCCGTAGCCATTCCTGTGGGCACGCTCTTCTTGCTGGCGGCCGTCTGGTATGCGCTCGCGACAGCCTGCCTGATGCTCAATCGCGGCTGCCCGAAGGCCCCCTGGCTGCAGCCGCTGCAGGTGGCCCTCGACCTGGCGGTAATCACTGCGATGGTGTACGCCAGCGGCGCCTGGGACAGCTATTTCATTTCGCTGTACGTGCTGGTCATTTTAATGGGCAGCGTGTTGTTCTCGCGCCGCGGTGTGTTCGCTGTAGCCGGCTCCAGTTTCATTCTTCTGGCATGCATCGTGGAACTGAGTTACTACGGATTGATTCCGCGCGGCCCCGGACCACTGCCCGAAGCCCGCACGCTCGAATCCTGGCTGGCCAGCAACGCGTTTGCATTTTTCGCAGTCGCTTATTTGGGCAGCCTGCTGGCGCAGACGGTTCACCGGAAGGGAGCGGAACTTCGCGAAAAGAGCGAAGAGCTGCGGGACCTACAAGCGTTTAACAGAGACATCATTGAGTCCATGCGTGGCGGGCTGCTGACCACCGACCTGCAGGGCCGCATCCTGCTTGTGAATCGTGCAGGCACGGAAATCATGGGCCGTGGCTTCGGACTGTTGAGGAATGAAAGCATCGCGGAAATTTTCACAGAGCTCTGGCCGATCGAGATCGACGACCAAGGAGTTCCGTTGGCCCTTCGCAAGGAAATCGAATTTGCGACTCCAGGCGGCGCAACGCGGTACCTGGGATTCTCTATTTCGCCTCTGCGCACTGGGCAAAACGAGACGAGCGGCTACGTCTTCAATTTCCAGGATCTGACGGAACTGAAACGTTTGGAAAGGGAAGTGGTGACCAAGGAACGCATGGCGGCCCTGGGGCGCCTCTCGGCGGCAATTGCACATGAAATTCGCCAGCCCTTGACAGCTATGACGGGTGCGCTCAAGGAGCTGGCGCGGCTTGCACCGCTGGATGACGACGATAAGCGACTGGTACAGATCGTAAGCCGTGAATCGCAGCGGTTGAACCAGATCATCGGCGATTTTCTGGACTACTCGCGCGAGCGTAAGTTTTCATTTGCGGACGTGGATGTCGCCGCGTTGCTTGATGAAACGTTGCTGTTGCTTGAGCGCGGCGCGGGAAACTCCGGCAAGTATCGGGTGGAGAAGAATTTCAATGCGCGAGGAATTCGCGCACGGGCCGATCGCGACGCGATCAAACAGGTGTTTTGGAACCTATGCAACAACGCTCTGCGGGCCATGCCCGACGGCGGAGCTTTGAAAGTGAGTCTGGACGCCGACGAAGAGTGCTTGTGCATTTCGATCAGCGATACGGGGATCGGCCTCGACGCGGGCGAGTCGGCGCATATCTTTGAGCCCTTCCAATCCGGCTTTCCGGGCGGGACGGGACTGGGCCTTGCGATCGTGTACCGGATCATGCAGGCGCACAGCGGGCGCGTGCGCGTGGACTCCGAGAAATCGAATGGCGCCACATTCGTAGTGGAAATACCGCGAAGCGCCGGGCGCACGGTTGCACGGCATCGAGTGCGTGGAGACGCCGAGCTATCGCACGCCGGCGTGAGGGGATAACAGAGTTCATGGCCCATTTACTCATCGTTGACGACGAGAGTTCGATTTGCGAGTTGCTGGAAATCAGCTTTCGCAAACAGGGCCACAAAGTGGAAATGGCCTCGAATGGCGAGGCCGCGAAGCGAAAACTAGCGTCGCAGATTTTCGACATCGTTGTGTCCGACATTTGCATGCCGGATATGGACGGCGTGGAATTGCTGCGCTACTGCAAGGAGATTTCTCCCGCCACCGTATTCATACTTATTACCGGCGTCCCGACCATCGACACGGCCATCGATGCGGTCAATTTCGGCGCGGACCGCTACGTAATTAAAGGCGACCGGCTACTGGATGAACTGCGGCCGGCCGTCCAATCGGTCGCGGCTAGCCTGGAGTTAAAAAAAGAAGCGGGATACCTGCGCCGCGAACTGCGCAGGCTTACCGGCCTCGATCGCATGATCGGCACCAGCCCGAAGATGCGCGAAATTTTCGAGCTGATCCAGAATATCGCGCCGCAATCGAGTCGCGTGCTGATCACTGGCGAAAGTGGCACCGGAAAAGAGCTCGTCGCGCGAGCCATCCATGAGAACAGTACGCGCGCGAAGAATCCGTTTGTCACCATCAATTGCGGCGCGTTTCCGGAGACTCTGCTCGAATCCGAACTGTTTGGATACATGAAAGGCGCCTTTACCGGGGCGAACGAAAACCGGCGCGGGCTCTTTCAGGCCGCGCATGGCGGCACGCTGTTTATGGACGAGATCGGCAACATGAGCGTCACCATGCAGGTGAAGCTCTACCGCGTGCTCCAGGAAGGCAAGGTACGCCCGATCGGCAGCACAGAAGAATCCGATGTGGACGTGCGCGTGATTGCCGCCACGAATAAAGACTTGGAAAAAGAAATCGCCGAAGAGCGTTTTCGCGAGGACTTGTACTATCGGCTAAGCGTGATCCCGATTCATTTGCCGCCATTGCGCGAACGTCGCGACGATATTCCTCTGCTGGCGCGAGAATTCCTCGGCCGCTTTTCGAAGACAATGAACAAGAGCGTGGACGGCATCGAGCCTGAAGCGATGCGGTTGCTGGAAGTGTACGACTGGCCTGGGAACGTACGGGAGCTCGAGAATACGATCGAACGCGCTATGGCGCTCGAAAGCGGACGCCGGATATCGTCGGATGCGCTGCCGGAACGCGTTCGCACTCATGCACAAGAATTGGTGCCGAAAATGGCTCACAACGGAAATGGGCTCTGCTTGCCGCAGGATGGACTTAATCTGGAAGAATACATCGCGAAACTTGAGCGTTCGTACTTGCTGGCGGCACTGGAGCGCTCTGGGGGCGTCCGAACTCGCGCAGCGGACTTGCTGCGGATGTCCTACCGTTCATTTCGGCATTACGCCAAAAAATACGGCGTATAACAATCGGGAGGTACTAACCCGCTCGGGGGAGCGGGACTGCAAGATAAGATCTGCGTAAAAACTTTTGAGGGTTGGAGTGCGAATAATGAGTGCGGGGAATCGAACGGCCAGGACGGTTGTTATCGCGTTGTTGGTCGGGTGTGCTGTTGCGTTCGCCACTCGCCGGGAGTTTTACACGGAGGCGCTCGTCGACCCGTTTTTTGCACTCGCGCTCGCTAGCGTTTTGATTCTTCATTTTCGCGTCAGGCCTCGTTTGTTGGACGGAATTCTGGTTGGCACGAGCACCCTAATACTCGCATTCATCGATTTTCGCGTGCTTCATTACGCGCCCGCTCTGATGGCGTGGCTTTCGTTTTTCGGAGTGAGCAGCTTGCTGGTGCTCGGTGTTGCGTGCGCGCTGGCGGACAGTAAACATCGCAAGCTGCTCCTCTACGCATGGATTCCTGCATTCCTGTTTCTAACGTCTGACTGGTTTGCTACGAACATGCTCGCCTGGGTTTCGGAGATTCATCCCAAAACCCTCGATTTATACCTGCTGTCATTCGATGCCAGCCTGCACGTGCAACTGAGTTTCGTCATGGGCCGCGTATTTGCTTCGGTGCCTTGGCTGCGAGAGGCTGGTCTATTTTTCTACTCGGGTCTTGCGATTCCGATTACTTTGGTTTACGCGGGCAGGCTGGCGCGACTGGGAACGAAAGCTTCGTCCACCATGCTCGCGTTTCTAATTACCGGGCCGGCCGGAATTTTGCTCTATGGCGTTTTCCCCGCGTGTGGACCTGCGCACATGGCGCATGGCTACTTCCCATTTCATCCACTCTCGATTGCAGACACTTCGCGGCTTCTGCTGGAACCAATCGCGATTGTGGGCGCCCGCAATGCGATCCCGTCGCTCCACATGGCGTGGACGCTTCTTGCATGGTGGTATTCGCGCGGCCTAAGCTGGCTGGAGCGGGCGATTGCGTTCACGTTTCTGGCGTTCACTGTTCTTGCTACTCTCGGTACCGGCGAGCACTACTTCGTTGATCTGATTGTCGCTTTCCCGTTCGCACTGCTGGTTCAGGCGGTTTGTGCCTACGAGGTTCCGTGGACTGACTCACCGCGTTTGCAAGCGATCGGTTTTGGACTTGGCGGGGTGTTTCTGTGGTTCGCGGCCCTTCGATTTGCGAACCGGGTTTTCTGGGCGTCGCCCATCATCCCGTGGGCAGTCGTCGCGGCTACAATCGTGCTGGTGGAGCTTCGACGCACCGAATTGCGACGGGCCGTAGACGCGCACGGAGAAACGTCCGCGGAGTCCGCTGTTTTAATGGCTGAGGCTAATTAATGCCCTCGACTCATCAGCGAGGAGCGGGCACGCTCGGTCATCTAGGGCTGTCAAAAAGTGTCAGGATTCGAAGCGCGGAATGATACGAACGTGAGGAAGCTGGCTGGAAGGGCGCTCGATCGAGGCTGCAAGTGATTGAGCAGTCAAGGTATAATCCCGATGTGTTGTACCGGTTAACCTCCAGCCGCTGCCTGGCATCCACATTGCGAGATATCCGGGCGTACCCCGCCAGGGCGTACAAACAGAGATTCAGGAGCACAGCTCCTAGGAGAAAAGAATGAACAAGCGACAGAAGGGTTTTACCTTAATTGAGTTGCTGATCGTCGTGGCGATCATTTTGATCATCGCGGCCATCGCAATCCCGAACCTCATGCGTTCGCGCATGGCGGCCAACCAGGCTTCAGCGGTAGGCTCCCTGCGTACGATTGGCACTGCGGACGTGACGTACAGTTCGACGTATGGCGTTGGTTTCGCACCCAGCCTGGTCGTTCTGGGCGGCCCAAGTGCCCCTACCGCTACTTGTGATGCAGCTCTGCTGATCGACCCCACGCTTTCGACTGGGACACCAATCATGAAGAGCGGCTACACGTTCACATACACCGGAGTCAATCCGTTCACTGGAACGCTGCCTACCGGATGCACGGCCGCGGGCGATGAGAACTTCACTGCTTCTGGTATTCCGGTGAACACCTCGACTGGACAGAACGGTTATTTCATCGACGACTCGGGCGTGATTCGCTATACGACCGATGGCACCACGCCGACGGCTGCCAGCCCGGCGCTTCAGTAATAGCTTCGCGGTACCCGAGGCCGGGGAAGGACTCGTCTTTCCCCGGCTTCAATTGTTTTCAGGCAACAATTTGAGCGGAGAGCCGAGGGCGAATGTATGCGACACAAAAACGAATCCACTTCGCAACAGTGCATCCCAGGGTCGCTAGTTCGCCGTTGCAGTGAGCGTGGTTTCACGTTGATAGAACTTCTGATCGTGGTAGCAATCATTCTGGTCATTGCCGCGATAGCAATTCCAAACTTTCTTCGTTCCCGCATGGCAGCGAATCAAGCGGCGGCGGTGGAAAGCGTACGGACCATTACAACGGCGTCGGTGGTGTACCAGTCCACATGGGCCAACGGCTATCCTCCCAGCCTTGCGGCGTTGGGCGGCCCGTCCACCGGTACCGCATCTTGCGATCAGTCCATTCTCATGGACGAGATCATCACTACCTCCCCCAACACCAAGAGCGGCTACGTGTTTGCCTATACCGGTGAAGAAGGAACGATTTCTGACATGCCCGCGGACTGTAGTTCTCCCGGTTTCAACGGATATCTCGTTTCCACCACGCCGGAAACAGTCGGCAAAACCGGAAACAATAGCTACTGCAGTTTCACGCCGGGCGTGATCCACTTCGACATCAGCGGCTCGCCGATCACAAGTGAAGACGGCTGCGACGCCCTTCCGACACTTTAGCGTACTGTGTTGTGCGTTTCCGCTTGTTCAGGCACTGTAGGATTCTCTTCAACATTGATAGGATACAGCGGTGTTGCGAATTCTGTTTATTCTGGTGTTAGCCACGGCATTTCCTGCGCAGACATTCCAATCCGGTGTGGTCAAAGATGCTGTTGACACGAGAGCGACTGCACGCGCAGCAAAAACGTTGGAACGTGCCCTGGAATCGCGGTACCGGGCGGCGCGAACGCTGAAGGCTTTTTTCTACGAGCGGTATAGCGACGGCAGCGGCGGCGTGGCGGCGGAATCCGGCACCGTTTATTTCTCGCGGCCCGGACGCATGCGCTGGGATTACGAATCACCGCAGAAAAAGCTCTTCCTCGTGGACGGCAAGCACGTCTGGTTTTACGTTCCCGCCGATCGCACCGTGAGCCGCGCAAAAATGAAACAAAGTTCCGACTGGCGCACGCCGCTCGCTCTGCTCGTTGGAAAAGCGAACCTCTCCCAACTGTGCAGTAACCTTCAGCTTGTTGAGCCGCGCGGAAAATACGCGGATTCCGAGGGCTTCCAGCCTGTTTCGGGGGACAATGTATTGCGATGCGTCCCGCGCGGCGAATCAGACAGCGAAGGCAGCGCGGCCCAGGTGGTCTTTTTGGAGACGGATCCGCAAGCGCAGCTCGTGCGCGTGGTGATTCACGAATCGGGGAATGCAGTCACCGAATTTCGCTTCGGCGATTGGAAAGAAAATATTCCCCTCGCGGAAAACCTGTTTCATTTCCAGCCGCCGCCGGGCGTTTCGGTGGTCGATCAGTCTGCCCTTGCCGACCAGGTCTATTGAGACAGGGCTGGGTCAATTGAAGTCCCGTACCATCTTAAAAAACCTCCCCAGCTCGTCCGCATTGCCCAGGTAATTGGCCTCCCACGTACCATTGAGCATTAGACACGATGCCGATTGCAGTGCAACCTCCTTGGCGTCGATGGCCTCCATGCAAATGACTTCATGTCGGCCGGAACCCATGACAATGGGACCCTTCACAGCTTGGCCGGAAAGGGCGGTGTTCCAGAACGTCTTTTCCCAGAATCTGTAATCGGCTCGCGGGTTTTCGTTCGAACTCGGAAGGGTTGGGGAAATCCATAACGTCGCGGTGAATCGAACGCCATCAACTGCGGTTGCCGGATACTTGGTCATGGAAAGACTCAACTGGCCCTCCGACTCAGCAGTCCACCGAAGCGGGACGGCGACGGTGTGGTCTTTGAACTCGACGGTGTTCCCGTGAACGACATGCCAGCCCAATGTAAATATCGTCGGTGAAATAAAAAGTAGAAACGCCGCAACCACAAGAACAGCCACAAGTACTCGCGCCCATTTCCGCGAGACGCTGAATAGCGGACGTGTAAGCCAATTAGTCACGAGCTAGTCGCGCAGAAACGCGGTCGCTTCGCGCAAGAATATCTCCAGTTGGTCGTGATGCACCCAATGACCTGCGCCCGGCACGCGCACCAGCCGATTACTGCGAATCGCGAGGCGCCGCGGATCATTATCCGGGACCGGGAAAAAGCTCTCCAGTCCCCAGAAAAATAGCACCGGGCACGAAATCTGCCCATAGACCTCGGTCGTGTCTTCCACTCGATGGCCGTACGGCGGAAACAGGCGCGCGAAATTGTCGAACTTCCAGACCAGCGAGCCGTCCGATTCCCAGTTCGTGCCGTGCAAGGTCAAATGCTGCGCCACTTCGTCCGATAGGTGCGGGTTCGCCTCTTTCATGCGCGCTACCGCCGAGCCAATATCGGGATAGCTCTTCACTTGCCGCTTTTCCGCGTCGCGCACGGACTCAATCCACGCGCGAATGCGATGCGATTGCGGATCGTGCACGGCGTGGCCGATGGTGAAACCGAGTCCTTCGATCGACACAGCCTTATGCACGCGTTCCGGATAAACGCCCGCATAGTGCAGGACGATTCCTCCGCCCAGCGAGTGGCCAACCAACCGGATGGGAAAGTCATCAATGATGTCTAGCAGCGCGGATAAATCCAATACATGTTCCGCAACGCTGTACATCGCCCCGGGCGCCCATGCGCTATTTCCGTGTCCGCGCAGATCCAGGGCGTAAACGCGATAGTGCTCTCGAAGCGTCCGCGCCACCCAGTCCCAGTTTCGGGCGTGATCGAGCCCGCCGTGAACCAGCACGAGCGCCGGTTTGGAGTTCTCTCCGTAATCCCAGAATTGCAGTTTCAGGCGGTCGGAATAGAAGAAGTGGGAAATTGGTTCCATATGTTGTCTGCGAGCCCTCGCTCCGTGGCTGAGCCTAGAGGCACCGGCGACTTTATCACACGACTCGCGACCCCCAGTCGCAGCGATGGCCGGTGGTTGTCGCATTCGATAGAGGAGCAGGGAAGCGACGGCCAGCAGCGTGCGCCTCGTTGTAACATGCTGTTCACGGCTTGTTTCGCGCGCGCTCGTCAAGCGAGGAAGAGGCGTATGCTAGTCTCTACCCAGGCGGCTGCTACTAAAAGAATGCCGGAAGTTTGAGAATATGGCTGAATTTGTTTGCAAAGTGGGCGACACAGCAGGACGCGTTTTCGAGCAACGCGAGTCTGCCCAATCGGAAGAAGAAGTCAAGCAGAAGCTGATCGATCGCGGCCTGTACGTTTTCTCCGTCCACAGTCATCTCAACGTACAAGCTTTGATGGGGCGCGCCAGACCCGAGCGCGCGATCCGGTCGAATGACTTCCTTATATTCAATCAGCAGTTCAACACGCTCATCAAAGCCGGTCTGCCTATTTTGAAAGCCCTCGATTTGCTTGCGGAGCGCGCCGCTGCTAAGCGTTTGCGGCCCATACTGGCGGACGTGCGCAAAAGAGTTCGCGAAGGGGCCTTGCTTTCTGAAGCGCTTACCCAGCAAGGTTCGTTTCCGCCGGTGTACGTGACCGTTATCACCGCCGGCGAGCGCAGCGGAGATCTGAGCGGTGTTCTCGATCAATACATTACCTATCTGCGCGTCAGTACCGGCTTCCGCAGCCGCCTGATCACCACGCTGATTTACCCGGCCGTGCTGGTGATCACGGCGCTTCTGGTAGTCACCTACGTGGTCACCTCGGCGATGCCACAATTCGCCGCCCTATACAAAGATCTCGATGTACCGTTGCCCACGCCGACGCGGATTTTGCTTGGGTTGGCTCTGCCTCTCCGCCACTATTTTTTAGTTCTTCTTGCTGTCCTGGGCGTAGTTGTGGTTCTGGCGTTTCTGTGGTCGCGCTCGGAACGCGGGGCGATGGCCATTGAGCGGGTGAAGCCGCATATCCCCGTGGTTGGCGGCGTGTGGGTGAAGACGCAGGTTTCTCAGTTGCTGCGCACGCTTTCCACACTGCTGACCGGTGGAACGCCGCTGGTTCCCGCTTTGATCACATCCGCGTCGGCAATCAACAGCAAGCTTTTCGCCGGCGCGGTCGGGCAAGCGGCCGAACGGATTAGGCAAGGGCAGTCGCTCCACGAGAGCCTCGCCCAGACGCAGTTGATGCCGGAGCTGGCTCTCGAAATGATCGAAGTCGGCGAGGCCTCTGGATCTCTTTCACCCATGCTCACCAGCGTTGCCGAATTTTACGAGGAAGAAGTGGGTACCAGCCTGCAGCGAATCCTTACCTGGATTCCCATCGTCGTTTTGCTGGTGATGGCCATTGTGGTAGGCTTCATTTTGATCTCGCTCTACCTGCCCATGTTCTCCCTCAACGTCGGTGGAGGCTAAATCGGTATGGCAACTGTCTCTAATAATCCGCCCATACCCGGCGACGCCAATCAAGCGGCTGAGCGCGATCAAGCTCGGCGCCTGGCTGAGCGCTATCGCTGCCCGTTCGTCGATCTTCGCGAGCAGCGAATCGACCCGGAGCTTTTCCGGAAAATCCCGGCGGAAATGATGTTCCGCTATAACTTCGTTCCGCTCGAATCGAATGATTCCACGCTAGTGGTGGCCCTAGTCGATCCCAGCCAGTTACCGATGATTGACGAACTTTCGCTGCTTCTCGACAAACGCCTTCAAATCAAAGTGGCAACGGCTTCGCAGATTGGCGACCTGCTGAAGCGCACCGAGCAGTCGCAACGCGTGCTCGATCAGGCCACCGAGGGCTTCACGCTGCAAGTAGTCCACGACGAAGAGAGCGACGAGGACATCACCGTCGAAAAACTGACCGGCGAAGCGGGCGTGAGTCCCGTCGTCCGCCTGGTGGATACGATTATCTTTACCGCGCTCGAGCGCCGCGCCAGCGACATTCACATCGAAACACGCAATTCCGAAGTAGTGGTCAAGTACCGCATTGACGGCGTGCTCCAATACGCCATGAAGCCGCTCGATAAGGAATGGCACGCCACTATTCTTTCGCGCGTAAAGGTGATGAGCGAACTCGATATAGCCGAGCGTCGCGTGCCGCAGGACGGACGTTTTCGCGTCGGCTACAAAGGCCGCGACGTCGATTTTCGCGTGTCGATCATGCCCTCGGTTCACGGCGAGGATGCAGTGCTGCGCATTCTGGACAAGGAGACGCTAAGCGAAAAATTCCGCAACCTCACGCTCGATGTGGTTGGATTTGAGCCGGACGAAGTCGCGCGCTTTCGCCGTTACATTCACGAACCGTACGGAATGGTGTTGGTCACTGGCCCCACCGGTTCCGGCAAAACCACTACGCTCTACGCGGCCATTAACGAAATCAAGAACGACGAAGACAAAATCATCACCATCGAAGATCCGGTCGAATATCAAGTGCGCGGCATTACCCAGATTCCAGTGAACGAGAAGAAGGGTCTCACCTTTGCTCGCGGGCTTCGCTCTATTCTTCGCCACGATCCGGACAAAATCATGGTAGGCGAAATTCGCGACCAGGAAACGGCGCAGATCGCCATCAATTCGGCGCTCACCGGACACCTTGTTTTCACCACGGTTCATGCCAACAACGTGACCGACGTGATTGGCCGCTTCATTAACATGGGCGTTGAGCCCTACAACTTCGTTTCCGCGCTCAACTGCATCATGGCGCAGCGCCTAGTCCGTGTGATCTGCGATAACTGCAAAAAGCGGGTTTCGTATTCCCCGGAGGAACTCCAGGAGTCCGGGCTCGATCCCGCCGAATGGGGCAAAATCCCTTTCTACGAAGGCGCTGGATGCCTGGAATGCTCCGGCAGCGGATATCGTGGCCGCACGGCGATCACCGAGCTCCTCGACCTATCCGATCGCATCCGCGAAATGATTATCGACCGCCGCCCGACGTCGGAAATCAAGCGCTCCGCCCGCGCTGAGGGCATGACCTTCTTGCGCGAATCCGCGCTGAAGAAAGTTCGTCTTGGCGCCACCACGCTGCGCGAAATCAATAAGGTGACGTTCCTTGACTAGCGCGGCACCCACAGCAGTCCTCGGGACGCTGTCTCGTCCGGGCTTTTTCGCCAAACTCGATAACTGGCTCCATGCCATGCCGCATCCGTCGCTGGTTGCGGAAATCGCGTCTGGCCACGTAGCGGCGGCGCGCTGGGGATCATCGGGCGGCGCTCTCGAAGCCTTCGCCGTGGAAACCTTGCCGGCGGGGAGCGTGATGCCATCGCCGGTTGAGGCGAACATCACGCAGCCGGAAGCTGTGCGCCAGGCGCTGCGCCGCACTTTCAATAAAGTAGCGCATCGCGGCGCGCCGCTGGCGCTACTGATTCCCGATCCCGCGTTGCGTGTTTTCGTGTTGCCGTTAGAGGACTTGCCCCGGAAAGCCGACGACGCTCTTCCGCTGCTTCGCTGGCGGCTGAAAAAAAGCGTGCCTTTCGATGTGGATGAAACCACGGTTTCGTGGATGCGGCAGGCCGGCCGAGACGGCAGTCTTGAAGTAGTCGCTGCCATCGCCCGCCATCGCATTGTGCGCGAATACGAAGAGCTTTTGGAATCCGTCGATGTGCACCCCGGCGTGGTGCTAAGTTCCACGCTTGCCGTGTTGCCTCTTCTGGGATCATCGGGCGCCACGCTTCTCGCGCGCCTCTGTGGCACAACGCTCACGACTACGGTGGTTTTCGGTGAGTCGCTGTGCGTGTATCGTTCCACGGAGCTGATGGCCGCGACGCGGCAATTCGATCCGCAGGCCGTGCTCAACGAGGTATTTCCCGCCGCCGCCTATTTCCAGGACACCTGGCGCCGCGAAATTGATCGCGCGTATCTGGCCGGCTTTGGCGAGAGCGGCAATCTGTTTCGCGACGCCTTGGGCCGCGAGCTAAATATAACCGTCGAATCTATCTCAAAGGCGCCTCGATCGGATGGGTTGGATTCGCGAGGCAAAGACTTGCTTCACCAGGGTCTCGATGGGCTCGCCGGCTGGGCCATGAACGGAGGCGCGTAACCGAGCGGCTAGCAACATGAATCTACGCCTCAATCTCGCGACTTCCCCGCAGTCCAATAACCGCCCATTCGTGGCGGGTACGCTGCTTGGAGGCGCCGCCGCGTTGATCGCTCTGCTACTGCTGGCGCACGCGGCCTATTCTTCGTGGCAGGACCAGCGAGAGCTGCGCGCCGAAAATAGCGCTTTGCAGTCGCAAATTCGCGAAAGCCAGACGCAGCAGCAACTGCTTGCGGCCTACTTTCGCAGCCCGCGGGCGAAACGTGTCCTCGACCGCTCGGAATTTCTGAACTCTTTGATTGACGAGCGCAGCTTCCCTTGGACCAGGATCTTCACCGACTTGGAGCACACGCTGCCTGCCGGAGTGCGCGTCGTGAGCATTTCTCCGAGTCTCCATAACGGCCGCGCCGAGGTGTCGCTGCAGGTTGGCGCGCAGACAGGCGCAAGCGAGGTTCAATTTCTCAGGGCCATGGAAACCTCAAAGGTTTTCTCTGGGCTTGTGGTCAAGGATATAAAACAAGCCGAAAAACAGGCCCAAGGCCCTGGCGCCAACGATGACTTCCTGATTGATCTCACGGTTTGGTATTCCACCACATGAAGATTTCCCTCTGGCCAGCTTGGAAAAAAGGGTTTGCCATCGTGCTTTGCCTGCTCGTCGCGGCGGACTTGGCATTGATCGTTGTGCTTTGGCAAATCGGGCGCGAAGGCCCGCAAGCCATGCGTGCGCGTATGATGCGCTTGACCGAAGAATCGAAGTTGCTGCGCGCAGACGTGACGCGCGGCCGAAGGATTCGCGCCTCGATGCCCAAGGCTGGCCAGGAATGCGACGCGTTTTACAACAGAGCCTTTTTCGACTCCACCACCGGATATTCGCAGATCGAGGCGGATCTGAATTCCATTAGCAAAGACGCGGGCGTTCAGACGTCCGGGCTGAAGTTCAAGCAAAGAGAGGTCAAGGGCCGTGGCGTGACGGAGGTCGATGTCAGTACTCGGGTCACGGCCGATTATCCCTCGTTGATCCACTTTATCAACGGCATCGAGCGTTCCCAGGATTTCTATTTGCTTGACGGCCTGGCATTGCACTCATCCCAGTCCGGGCTCGTTGATCTGGATCTGAGCCTGCACACCTATTTCAGGACATAGACATGTCTCGGCGCGTCGAAATCTACGTTTTTGCGGCGTTGATTGTGGTGCTTTGCTACGTTGGGTACCGCACCTTTTTTCCTGCTGGAGACAGCGTCACAGGTGTAGTGGCGGGCGATGCGAAGTTTCAGCCGCTTGACATTCAGGAGCCGCAGCTTCACCTCGATCTGCTCGATAACATTCGCAAGACCGAATACTCCGGAACGCACCGGAATATTTTCTCCGCTGAGCCGATTCCTCCGCCGCAGTCGAAGTTTCAGCAGGCAAAATCAGGCAAGTTTGTGGGCCCGCGCATTCCGCCGCCCCCTCCGCCATTGCAGGTGCCGGTGCAATTCTTCGGTTATGCTTCGGAACCGTCCAGCGGCCGTCGCGTCGGATTCTTTGCCAGCGGCGACGACGTGCTGGTGCTCGCGCAGGGCGACACGTTCCTGGACCGCTTTCGCCTGCTCAGCCTTACCAACGAATCGGCGGAAGTGATGGAAATCTCCAGTGGCCGCCGCACCACGCTGCCGATCACGCAGCCGCCCGGACAGGTAACCCACTGAGCGCCATGGCCAACCGTCGCCTCTCGCAATTTCATTTCGCGAACAGAAAATCTCGCACTCGCGTACGCCGGTCCAGGGAGTCCGGCTATGGCTATCTACTCGCGCTTTTCATGGTTATGGCCCTGATCATCACGTCGCAGGAGCTGATGGAAAATCTCGCCACCCAAGGCCGTCGTATGCGCGAGCAGCAGACCATCTGGCGCGGCGAACAAATTGAGCGTGCCATCCGCCTTTACTACCACAAGACCGGCCATTACCCGCAGACCTTCGACGATTTACAAACCGGCCTTCCGGAACTGCATTTCGTGCGCGCCGAAGCGATAAAAAATCCAATGAACAAAACCGACGGCGCCTGGCGCTTCATCTACGTAAATGCCGCCGGTCAGATCATCGGCAGCGTGAAATATGCCACGCTGCAGCAGATGGCCATCATGGATTTGAATCACGGCAAAATTCCTCCGGTCACGGCGGGCGCCGTTTCCGCTTCCAGCTTGGCTTCCGGCATCGGCCAATCCGCGCAGAATGGATCGCAATCGCAGCAGTCTGGTACTTCAGACGGGCTTGGCCAGCCTGAAAACCCACTGGCGGCTCTGAAACCTACCGGCCCGGTCGATGGCCCCGTTCTCGGCGCATTTCTCACTGGCGTAGGCGGCAAAACAGATGCGAAATCACTGATCGTTTACAAAGGCGGAAAAAAATATCTCGATTGGGAGTTCATCTGGAATCCCATCGAAGACCAAGCGCGCGCCATGCAGCAGCAAACCGGGGGCTCCACCAACGGCTTGCTTCCAGGCTCCACGAGTTTGCCTGGATTGCCTTCCGGACTCACCGGGCCAGGAAACACGCCCACCGCGGGCACAGGCACCTCTGGCACGGCGCCAAGTACGTCAGCGGCCCCGCCCGGCAATCCGGCAGCTGGCCAGTCTCCGCCGGACGCGCAGTAACAGAGTTCGCCGCAGTAAATTTTCGCCTGGGGCGTGTTAATGAACGGCTCACGTAAGATTTCTCGCCAACGCAATAAACGCGTCCACCTCGCCCAGCGATGAAAACCTACTTGCGCATCTCCGCCGTTATACTGGTCCTAGCATTGGGCTACGTTGGCTGGGTCTTCTGGTCGCGCGCGCAGCAAAATCGCGCATTCCGGCAGCGCGCTGCGGCCCAAGCCGCCCAGCAGCGCTCCCGCGACGAGCAGGCATTTCAGGGCATGGGCGGGAACAGCTTCTCGATAATGAGCTTCTTCGCCTCTCCTCCTGCCATCAGTCGCGGTGACGAATCGGAACTCTGCTACAGCGTTTCCAACGCCAAGACGGTCTCCATCACGCCACCGGTGGGCGATGTCTGGCCTGCCTTCGACCATTGCGTCAGCGTCACCCCGCGCAAAACCACCACCTACACGATTACTATCGCTGACGCCGCCGGCCACACCAAGTCCACTACCACCAAGCTCGAAGTCCGTTAGTGTTTCCAGTTTGCGCGCTGCATGATAAAAATTGCAGCTGCCAATCGAACGTAGCCTCGCGCACGCCGTTGCGGAGGCCTTAAATCGGGCGCATAATAGAGTTGTCCACGGAGGCTATTACCCGATATGGCCGTTGAGATCGCAAAGGGCGTAACTCTTGCAAAGCCAGGCGACGACGGCGACTTTCTGAAGGACGAAGGCATTCTCTTCGCCTCGCTCGATAAGGTCGTCAACTGGGCGCGCCGCAGTTCTATCTGGCCGATGTCGTTCGGATTGGCGTGTTGCGCCATCGAAATGATGTCCATGGCGGCTTCTCGCTACGATATTTCGCGCTTTGGCGCTGAAGTGTTTCGCGGTTCACCGCGCCAATCGGACCTGATGATTATCGCCGGGCGCGTCTCGCAGAAAATGGCGCCGGTCATCAGGCAGCTGTATGCACAAATGCCCGAGCCAAAATGGGCAATCTCAATGGGCGCCTGCGCCACTTCCGGCGGAGTGTTCAATAACTACGCGATCGTGCAGGGCGTCAATCAAGTGATTCCGATTGACGTGTACGTTCCGGGCTGCCCTCCGCGCCCGGAAGCGCTGCTCTACGCGATTTTCCAGTTGCAGAAGAAGATCGACAACGAGCGCGGCAGTTTTCTGCGTTCTCTCAATCTCGGCAAGAGCTGACGTGCTTCGGCAGTTCACGATTTCGATCTGTGTGTAAGTGGCTGTGCGCGAACGGGCGCGAGTTGCGCCCGGACGCGATGGGTTGCGGTTCATATCCAAAAAAATCATCGTTCAAGCGAAGGAGAAAAATGAACTATTACGGCGGCAAGGAACTGGCAGCGGCATTTCGCACCGTGCGCAACAACACCGTCCAGGTGGCACAGGACATTCCGGAGGACCGTTACGACTTCAAGCCGGCACCGGAGTCCAGAACTGTGGCGCAAACTCTGGCGCACATCGCCTGCGGAACGAACTTCGCGCAGTACCTTCATGGTGAGCGCGTCGATAGCCTCGCGAAACTGAATTTCCCTGAAATGATGCAGAAGAACATGACGGAAGAATCGAAGTTGCACACCAAGTCCGAAATTCTTGCAGCCTTGAAGTCCAACGGAGAGAAATTCGCGGTGTTCCTTGAAAACCTGCCAGAGTCGCTGCTTTCCGAGCGCGTTTCGATGCCGCCCGGCGCCGATCCGGCCAGCAAAACGCGCTTCGACATGCTTCTTTCGCCGAAAGAGCACGAAATGCATCACCGCGGGCAATTGATGACGATTCAGCGGATGATCGGAGTCGTGCCGCATCTGACGCGTGCTCGGCAGGAGCAGATGGCCCGCGCCCAAGCCGGCAACGGCCAGCAGCACCGCTAGACGATTGGCGCAAGCACGAATGCTTTCCAGGGGCGAGTCGGGGTTTTCGGCTCGCCTTTTTCATTTCGGGTCGGCTATTTCACTTCGGCCGTGCCACCGTCGAAGTCCACAATACTGCCTGGCGCAAAGTGCTCGCGTCGTGCGTAGCCCATGCCGATAGCAGCGCCCGCGGCTGGCGAAAACGCCGTGCTGGTGACGAATCCGACTTCCGCTTCGCCGGCGCGGAGCTTAGTCCCAACAGCGGGCGGAGCGCTGGTCGAAAACTTTAGCGACACGCGCTTGCGGTTCACGTGTCCGCGCGTTCGAACCCGTTCGACGATCTCTTGCCCCGTGTAACAGCCCTTGTTGAAGCTGATGTGTGTATTTTCGAGCGCTGCTTCGTGCGGGATCATCGCGTCATTGAAATCAGCGGGGAACCAGGGAACGCCCGATTCCAGCCGAAGGGCATTTAGCGCCACCATTCCGATCGGGGCGCCGCCCGTCTGCCGCACAATAACCAATGCTTTGCGCCAGAGTGCCGGAAGATGTTCGCGTGACGCGATCAATTCAGCTCCGGGCGCGCCAAAGTGCGAACGCCGCAGCAACCAGCAGGTACTTCCGTCGATGTTGATTTCCTGAATGCCCAGATTCGCCATGGAGTCAATTGCTACGCCGCAAAGTTGCTGCACCACGTTCGCTGCTTTTGGGCCTTCGATGGCGAAACTTCCCAGCCGCTCGGTCGCATCGTCGATCTCCACCTTTGATCCGATGATGTATTTCTTCAGCGTCGCGAGCGTTTGTTCCCGCAACGAGGCATGCGAACGAACCAGCAGCTTTTCCGCCAGGGCGTAAATTTCGAGCTCGGCAAGAATGCGGCCCTGCGGATTGAGCAGCAGCGCCAGCGTTCCCCGTCCTTCGGCCAGCGATTTGACGTCGTTGGAGGTGACGTTGTGGAAGTACTGAACGCGATCGCGTCCTCCGATCATCCAAATCGCATTCCAGCTCGTATCGAAGACCGCAACGTTGTCTCGCGCGGCGCGATATTCCGCCTCGAAGCCTGCAAAGCTTTCCGGCAATTCGCAACCGCTGAATTCGGCAATATGGGAGTTCTCTGCTTGATGTTCTTCCAGGAGTAGCGTTCGCATGTCGAATGGGCTCCGAGAATCATATTAGCAGATCGCAAGGCCTGCTC
Source organism: Candidatus Acidiferrales bacterium (assembly GCA_049591475.1). Classification (GTDB taxonomy): domain Bacteria; phylum Acidobacteriota; class Terriglobia; order Acidiferrales; family UBA7541; genus Palsa-295. Next base: position 35,480 of record JBAWEZ010000001.1, on the reverse strand, counting down.
TTTTGCGCTGCGCATTCGCAGCTGATCGCGCGGCTGTGTTAAATTTTAGATACCGATGGCTACTGGAATTTACGTGCAGGTGCCTTTCTGCCAGACGAGATGCACCTATTGCAATTTTCATACCGGCGTCGTTTCGCGCGACCGGTATCTGCCATACGTAGACGCAGTCTGCCGCGAAATCGCGCAGACGGAGGGCGCCGCGAAAGACGCGGACACCGTCTACATCGGCGGCGGCACTCCCAGCCTGCTCGAACCCGCGGCGCTGGCGAAAATTCTGGATCATTTGCGACGGACGTTTGTTGCGGAACCTGAAGAAGTGACTCTCGAGGCCGATCCAGAAACGGTGACGCCCGAAAAAGCAGCGCAATGGCATCGCGCGGGCATCAATCGCATCAGCCTGGGATCGCAATCGTTTCAAGATGAGGAACTCAAAGCCGCCGGCCGCATGCACCGCCGCGAAGATATTTTTCGCGCCTCCGATCTGCTGCGCGGCGCGGGTTTCCGCAACATCAGCATGGACTTGATCGCCGGACTGCCGCACCAAACGCGCCAATCCTGGGAAGAGTCCATGAGCCAACTTCTGCGCATTTATCCCGAGCACGTTTCTATCTACATGCTGGAAATCGACGACGCCAGCAGGCTGGGAAGGGAAGCGCTGGCAGGCGGCGCGCGTTATGGCGCGGATGCTCTTCCGAGCGACGACGATACGGCCGATTTTTACGACTCAGCGCGCCTGCGCCTGAAATCCGCGGGCTACGATCATTATGAACTTTCCAACTGGGGACTGCCTGGCAAGGCATCGCGGCACAATCTGAAATACTGGCGGCGCGATCCGTACCTCGGATTCGGCGCGGGCGCGCATTCGTTCGATGGCTTCTTGCGCTGGGCCAACGTGCACGAATCGGACCGCTACGCGCGAATGATTGAGCAGGGTACTTCTCCGCGCGAGCAGATCGAACCGGTCACGCCATTCCTCGCTCTCTCGGAAGACATGTTTTTGGGATTGCGGCAACTGCGCGGCGCGGATTTCGCGCGCATCGAGCGCGAGTATTCCGAGGAAGAACCGCTGCGCGACCGGCTCCTGACGCTCCGGCAGCGCATCGAAACCTTGCAGACGCACGGGATGCTGGAATTCGACGGCACGTTCGTGCGCATCCCGCCGGAGAAACTCACGATTTCGAGTGAAATCCTGCTAGAGCTGCTCGGCTGATCGATCGGTTTCGATGCCGGATGCCGGTCGCGTTCGATCCATGCGAGCTAGCGTCTTCTCGGACGAAGTAGTCTGATACGCAAATAGGGCGACGGGATATAATCTTGTCCCTGATGGCGCTGGCTTCCGGCAATCATTTGGGTTCTTACGCAATTATCGGCCCGATTGGCGCGGGCGGAATGGGTGAGGTGTATCGCGCGCGGGATACGAGACTCGGACGCGACGTCGCGATCAAAGTTTTGCCTGAGGCTTTCGCGCGCGATGCCGAGCGCATGGCGAGGTTCCAGCGCGAAGCGAAAGTCCTCGCTTCGCTCAACCATCCGAACATCGCTGCGATTTACGGCTTCGAGGTTTCTGGCGCCGCTCACGCGCTGGTGATGGAACTGGTCGAAGGACCCACGCTGGCCGACCGGATCAAGCAAGGGCCGATTCCCGTCGATGAAGCGCTGCGCATCGCGAAGCAAATCTGTGAAGCGCTGGAGTACGCGCACGAGCGCGGGATCGTTCACCGCGATTTGAAACCGGCAAACGTAAAGGTGACGCGCGACGATGCGGTGAAAGTCCTCGATTTCGGCTTGGCGAAAGCGATTGAGGGCGACGCATCGTCGATGGACATCGCCAACTCTCCAACAATCAGCCGGCTAGCTACGCAGGCAGGCGTGCTGTTGGGAACGGCTGCGTACATGTCGCCGGGGCAAGCGAAGGGCAGGCCGGTGGACCGGCGGGCGGACATTTGGGCGTTCGGCTGCGTGCTGTACGAAATGCTGACGGGCAAAATGGCCTTCACCGGCGAGACGGTCACCGATACTCTGGCAGCGGTCGTTATGAAAGATCCCGATTGGGCGCTGCTTCCTCCTGCAACACCTGCGCGGGTGCGCGTGCTTTTGCAACGCTGCCTGCAAAAAGACGTTAAGCAGCGGCTGCAAGCCATTGGCGAAGCGCGCATTTCGCTTGAAGGAGCCCTCTCCGGCGCTCCAGAGCCGTTAGTTGGCACCGCTGCTATGCCAGCTCCACAGCCTTTATGGCGCCGTGCGCTGCCGTGGGCGATTGCAGCGTGCCTTGCGGCAGCGCTGATCGCCGTTGCGATCGTTTGGCAGTCGTCCACGCCCGGTCGCGCCCCGGCAGGCAATGCAATGCGTTTTCAGATTCCAATCACGTCCGCGCTTGCACAGGGCGGCGGAAGGTTTGCTATTTCACCGGATGGGCGGCAATTGGCATTCGCGGCGACCGGTTCGGACGGGACTTCGCGGTTGTGGGTGCGGCCTCTCGATTCGCTGGGGGCGCGCCCGCTGCCCGGCACGGAGGCATCTACGTTCCCGCCGTTCTTCTGGTCGTCCGACAGCCGCTCCATCGCGTTTGGGGCGGACGGAAAGCTCAAGACAGTCGACGTGGCCAGCGGCACGGTGGAAATTCTTTGTGGCGCACCGGGGCTTGTTATCGGCGGCTCTTGGAATCGAGACGGAACCATCATCTTCGGCTCGTTTCCCGGTAGCATCATGCGAGTATCCGCCAGCGGCGGGACGGCGACGCCGGTCACAGCTCTCGACCCGTCGCGCCAGGAGATCTATCACGGGATGCCGTCTTTTCTCCCTGACGGACGGCATTTCATCTATCAGCGCGTTTCCAGCAAAGCAGGCAGCAGCGGAGTTTACATTGGCTCGATCGACACCAAAGCCGGCGATCAAGATTTGACGCCGCTGATGGCGATGGATTCGTCGGCGGCCTACGTGCCTTCCGCCGATCCGGACCTCGGGCAGTTGCTATTCATGCGCAGTGGGTTGTTGATGGCGCAGCCCTTCGACGCGCGGACGCGGAAATTGTCAGGTGAGCCGGTCGCCGTGGCTGAAAACGTTGGGTCGTTTCAGAACGACGGATTCTTCTCACTTTCGGCCAACGGCATTTTGATTTACAGGGCCGGCAATGGTGCCGCGACAGCCGTGCAACTCACATGGTTTAACCAGCAAGGAAAAGTCCTGGGGACAGCGGGAAAACCGGGCGTATACGGGCAAGCGACTCTCTCCCCCGACGGCACCAAGGCAGCCTTCACGCAATTTAAGGCAGGTGCAGAAGAGTCCGTCTGGCTGATCGATTTTATGCGCGGTACCAGCACACGGCTTACATTCGGTTCGCCCGGCGAGGAGCCCGTCTGGTCTGCGGATGGGAAAAGCCTGATCTTTGATTCCAACCCCAACGGCATATTCGATCTATACCAGAAGCTAGCCGACGGCGCGTCCGGCGAGAAACTGCTGTTGAAATCGAGCGACAGTAAGGTTGCCACGGACGCGTCCCGCGACGGCCGATACTTGCTTTATGAAAGCGTCGATCCCAAAACGGCAACCGATATATGGGTGCTCCCGCTTCAGGAAGATCGGAAGCCGTTTCCATTCCTAAGAACGGACTTCAATGAATCGAATGCCCACTTCTCGCCGGACGGGCATTGGGTGGCGTACACTTCGGACGAATCCGGCCACGACGAAGTTTACGTCCGGCCTTTCTCGCCAGATTCGCGTGGGACAGATGCTTCCGGCGCGGGTGCCAAATGGCAAGTGTCCTACAGCGGTGGTGACACACCACAATGGAGCGCGGACGGCAAGAAATTGTATTACTTGACGCTCGATTGGAAGGTGATGGAGGTTGACGTCACGACAAGCCCCACTTTCCAGGCAGGAACGCCCAAACTTCTCTTCCAGGCACCGCAAGGGGCCGACACGTACGGGGACTATACGATAGACGGCAAGAAGTTTCTGTTCTTCGCGCCGACGGGAAAAGCCGGCCAAGCGCAAGCTCCCTTCACGGTGGTGCTGAACTGGCAAACGGCGCTGAAGCGACCGCAGTGACGCGTCCCACCGGGCTGCCACGGGGGCTGAAAAAGTTCGCCCGCTCAATTTTCCAGGCCGAGATTGCGGATTTTCGTAAGTAGGGTTTTGTAGGAGACGCCGAGTTTCTCGGCAGCGCGAGTCTTATTCCATTTCGTTTCGCGAAGCGCATTTTGAATCTTGAATCGTTCCACGTGCGCCACGGCGCGTTGCGAAACTTCTTCGAGCGGTCCATCCCACAAGAATTGGCCGGCCAGCATTCCTTCAGGCAGTTCCTCCGGGGCCGGCTTCGGCGACGGCAACTGCAGCGCATCCGCATCGATTTCCGATCCGTTGGCCAAGATCGCCGCACGCTCGATGGTGTTCTGCAGTTCGCGCACGTTCCCCGGCCATGGATACGAAAGCAGGCGTGAGCGCGCGTCTTCGGTCAGCGTCAGCGATGGCTTGCGAAACTCGCGCTTGAATCGTTCGAGAAAATGATCGGCAAGCAGCAGCACGTCGTCTCCTCGGTCACGCAACGCGGGAATGGTGATGGGAACGGCGGCGATGCGAAAATATAGATCGTCGCGAAACGTCTTGTCCGCCACCGCGGCGCGCAGATCTTTGTTGGTGGCCGCGAGAATGCGGACGTTCACTTCGATTTCCAGCGTGCCGCCGACTCGTTCGAATCGCTTTTCCTCCAGCACGCGCAGCAGTTTGCTTTGCATCGCCAGAGGCAGTTCGCCGATTTCGTCGAGAAACAGAGTGCCGCGATGCGCCAGTTCCAGCTTGCCCATTTTGCGCGCGCCCGCTCCGGTGTAGGCGCCCCGCTCGTGGCCGAACAGTTCGTTTTCGACCAGCCCTTCTGGAATCGCCGCGCAATTCAGCGCCACGAACGGGCACTCGGCTCGCGGACTCAGATAATGAACCGCACGGGCAAAGAGTTCCTTGCCGGTGCCGCTTTCGCCCAGAAGCAGCACCGTGGAATCAGCCGCCGCAACGCGTTGCGTCATCTGGCTGGCTTCTTTCATCGCTGGATGTTCGGCCACGATGCGCGGAAAACCGTACCGCGCGGAATATTCTTCGCGCAGCAGCAGGTTCTCGCGCAGAAGTTCTTGTTCGCGCGTGGCGCGCTGCAGAAGCAGCTTCAGGTGTTCCAGATCGACAGGCTTCTGGATGAAGTCATAGGCGCCTTCCTTCATCGCCGTCACCGCTTCCTCAACCGATCCGTAAGCGGTCACCAAAATAACGGGGATGGTGGGTTCAGCGCGTCTTGCTTCACGCAGCACATCGATTCCCGAATGACCGGGAAGCTTCAGATCGGAAAGGATCAGTTGGTAGCGGCGGGTTTGGGCCTTTTCAATCGCGACGCTGCCGTCCGGTGCCTCGTCGACGGTATAACCGAATCGCTCCAGCGCCTTACGGAGCATGGCCCGTAGCTCAGTCTTGTCTTCGACGAGGAGCACGGGTTCCATGTCGAATGTTTACTAGCGCGCCCAGCCGGGGTCGCCGCCAGCCCGGCGAAGCGCGTCCTCCGCGTCGGAGATGGCTTGCTGGTCCGCGTCTACCTGCTTTTGCTTGGCGTTTATCGCAGCCTGTTTCTTGTCGTACTCTTCGCCCATGGGATGGCCGCTAGCTTGGTCCTGCGCTGCCTTCTGTGGGTCACCGTTATAGTATTGGAGGGCATCCTGACCCAGTTCGCGCTGCATCACGCTGAGCTCGCTCTGGTCCTGTTGTAGCTTCTGGCGCAGGTCGGCGAATTTCGAGCGCCAAGCGTCGGCGTCATTGCCGTTCGGATTCGAAGAAGCGGACTGCGTTTTCTGATTCTTTTGATTCTTGTCGTTTGCGGCGGGAGCGGACGTCCCACCGACGGTCGAAATGCCGCCGCTGGTGGGCAGATTGTCATTATCGAAAACTTTGGCCGCTTGCGGCCGGTCCTTGCGCTGTTCCCGCGCTTTGCGGGCCGCGATTACCAAGGGGTCCTCCTGCTGCGAGGACGAGGTGCTACTCTGGGACGCCGAACTTGATTTCGAGGATTGCGCGGTGGCTGATTGCTGCGAGCTTTGCTGTGCGCGGAGCCCGACGGGAGCGATGCATAATGCCGCCAGCGCGATCCATAAAGTTTTTCGCATGTGATGCCTCCTAGAGCGTCCCCATTTAACAGTTTAGATGCTAGCTGCTCGCGAGGGGAATAGAGCCGGTGAGGGCTCCTGCCGCAAAGGTAACCAGAGCAAGAATTCGGCTCCCCCGCCCGCCTGATTACGTGCCTCGATACTGCCTCCGTGCTGTAGCGCGATTTTCTGAACCACCGCCAGACCCAGGCCCGTGCCCTCCGATTTGGTGGTGTAAAACGGCAGAAAGATCTTGGGCAGATCGTGATCGGGAATCCCCGGGCCATTGTCCGCCACGCGGATACGTTGCCAACTGTGCCCGCCGAGCTCTTCCATTGTTCCCGAAATCATCACGTGGGGCGAGGCGCCAGACGCTCGGGCGGCTTCGATTCCGTTGCGAACCAGATTGATTAGCGCCTGCCGCAGGAGCGCCTCATCGCCGGGCAGGTCCGTAAATATGCCTTCGGCGGCTACCGTGGCTTGCGGTGTCGCCTCCTGCAGTTCGCTCGCGACACGCTCGACAATGGATTGGATGGGAACGGTTTCGTAGGAGATTTCGAGCGGCTTCGCGAAGCGGAGAAATTCCGTGACCACATGGGTGAGCGCGCGCGTCTGGTCCAGAATGCGCTCCGCGGATTCCCGGGTGTCGCCCGCCGGAGCTTCACTGCGGATCATCTGTGCGTAGCCGGAAACAGTGGCCAACGCGTTTTTGAATTCGTGAGCGATGCCTGCGGACATTTCGCCGAGATTGGCGAGATTCTCCTTCCAGCGGATCTGCTTCTGCAAGGCGACCAGTTCGGTCAGGTCGCTCAGCAGGCAGAGCGCGCCGCTGGCCTTGGACTCTGGCGCGATTTCGGGATCTTCGGCGCGGGCGCGGACGATCTTGCGGCCGCCGCTATAAATCGGAGAAATGGTGACGCCGAGCCGGCGGCATTCGCCGTCCGGAGTGAAATGTTCTACTTCGGCGCGCTGGAACGTTTTCCCTTTGTGAAGGCATTCCTCCAACATGCGCGCGAGATCCGAATCCGAGCCCAGGATGTCCTTGTAGGAGCGGTAGCGCAGCCCGCGCGAACCGAGTGCTTGCTCGGCGGCGGGATTGGAGGAGCCGATGGCGCCCGTGGCGCTGACGACTAGCAAGCCCGTGGGCATGTTGCGCGTGACTTCTTCAGTAAGGCGTTCGGATTCCTGGGCCCGTTCCTGGGCCACAAGATGCAGGCGAGCGAGTTCCTTTTCCTGGGCGCGCAATTTTTCGATCACGCCTTGCATGGAGGCGGTCATGAACGCGGAGGCGTTATCAGCAGCGGGCTGCGGGCTGGCCCAATCTTCCTGTGACGCGGCAGTCGGGCTGTGCCGGAGATATTTGCGCGCCAGAATCACCAGCGCGAGAGTCACCACGATCAGGACGAATAGGGTGATGCCCGCGAAGATGAGATCGGTCGGCGAGATCAGCGCGTGCGGAATGGGAAGCATCGGTTTCATGCCGCACGCTCCGAATGAGTAGGATGCATCAGCGCACCATCAGCAGCGATTGATACCACTGCATAATCGGACTGCCGAAAAACATCACCAGCACGGCGGCAATTCCCAGAAAAGTGCCGAAAGGAAGCTCGTAGTCCCGGTCCTTGCGGCTGGCCAGGATGAACGCCACTCCCAGAATGCTGCCCAGCAGCGAACCCGCAAGAATCGTGAGCAGCGTGAGCTTGGGTCCTAGAAATGCTCCGATGAGAAGCATCATCTTCACGTCGCCCAGGCCCATCCCTTCGCGATGGCGCAGACGGAAGTACGCCTCGGAAACCAGCCATAGCAATCCGCTGCCAATCGCAGCGCCGAGGAGCGCGTCGATAAAGGAGAGCACCGGTAGTGGAAGCGGATGCGAGAACACGCGATGGGCGAGCCAGAGGGTCGCGCCATCCGACGGCATGGTGAAAAAGCTGAGCACCAGGCCAATGGCGAATCCAGTGAAGTTCACGACGTCCGGCAGAATGCGTTCGCGAAGATCGGTGAAAATCAGGACAATCATCAGAGCGGAAAAGATGCCCCATTTCAGCGCGTCGATGGTGAGGCCAAAGGCCAGAAAGCAGGCAAGGAAGAGCAGAGCTGTGAGCAGTTCGACCGCCGGATAAATGGCGGATATTTTTGCCTTGCAGCCGCGGCATTTGCCGCGCAGCACCAGCCAGCTGATCACCGGAATGTTGTCGTAGGGTCGAATCTGAGCGCCGCACTTCGGGCAGGCCGACGGCGGTGAGACGATCGATTTGCCGCTCGGAATCCGCACGATGCAGACGTTCAGAAAACTGCCTATGACCAAGCCAAGGCAGAACACGGCGGCGGCTATGAACCACGCTGGGAGCACCATCCGAGTTTGCCAGATTGGTCGGCAGCGGCTCAAGGAGCGGCGCGGCAGGCGTGTCCGAGTGGCTAACCGGCGAGGCAAATACGAGCAAACGAGATGCACCGGGACGTTCCGCCCTCCGGTGCACCCGATCTTTTGTTTTCAATAACTTACGTGTGTTTGAGGTCGATTGACTGTTCCGCCCTTGGAAAGCCGGTGGCCAACGCGTGATGGCTGGTAGCCGCGAGGCGAAACTCGGCCGCACATAATGCGGGAAGGTACGCCCGTCTGTAGTGCGCCGCGCGGAGGCGCTAAGCGAGACGGGGCCCTGTCGGCGGCTGGAGCCGCTCCGTTCGGTGGCGGGTTTTTCGTGTGCGCACATAGCCACAGATCGACGGTAGCAAGTTTGTTAGGAAAAAGAGAACTGGCCGGAAGTACAGCTTAAGTACAGGTTCAACGCGCCTGTACCCTACGAATTCCCGCCGCCGCAGCCGGCTTACAACATATCTTCTATGTGCCTTGACTGGACTCTGCCGGAGACTCGGCGAGAGTTGAGGTATCGAGGGGCTTGGAGTAGAGCCAGAGCAACAGAAGGTACCAAACGAGGATCAGCAGAACGCACTCTTCGAGGTAGGGTAACGACAGGTTAAGCTGCAGACCGCGCGGGGCATTTGGCAGAGCGCGCTGCAAACGGGTTTCAACGGCCCAGCCCGAAATCGGAGCAACGAAAATGTCTGTGAATGCCCTAATGGCATCGGCCAATACGATGCCAAGCGCTATCGCGCCGATGTAGCTTTCCACCAGAAGGCGCCTGAATCGTTTAAACATGCTGCCTCCGGAAAATAAAGAGGTGAGACTTTAGAGCCCGAAGCGGACCCGCGCCATACACGCAGCGTGTGAGAATCGATGCACCGGCAAACGAGAACAGAGCCTTGAAGAGGGATCCGAGTATTATCGCCAACTGCAAACGATCCCAGTTATCCGGAGAACTGATGATCGGCGAGGCCGGAACGCCGCGGATCGCAACTGCAGTGGCCAAATAATTTGCAATGCTGGCGATTGGGTCGAGCGACGACTCGATTGTCCAGGGAATGGCGAATGCCAGCCAATACGCCGACCATACGATTAGGACAGCGGCTGCGATTGCTGCAACGTGAGAATCGGCCAGAATTTTGCGGAGTGAGTGTGTCATGGAAGCTTCCTGGGGCTGCATTTTGGCAGCACGCGATCAGCCCGCCAAGAGAAATCCGCACCGTCGAGCGCCGCTTCTGCCCACGTGCGAGCGGCGGCGGAGAGCGTTACGTATATTTTCCGTGAATGTGAAAACGTGGATCGAGCGGAAGGTGCGCGCTCACGAGAAGATGCGGTTCGATCAGGAGCCGTTGCGGGCAAAGCTGCCGTTTGAATGGGGGCTGGAGCATATTGGCGGTGAGACGAGCGAGCAAGATTCGTGCGGATATCTGGAGCGATGCGTTGAATCGGTTTCGCGGGACGCCTTTGCGCCATCGGACTGAGCGCGGCGCAGAACAACTATTACTTACGTCGGAGGCAACATCGTCATCGCCGAGAAAGGCCAGCGACGTATGCATCGAGGCCGGTGGTGAGCTGGTCCATACCTGCGAGCACTTCTTGATGGAGCGCCTTCACCACCGCCGCCACGCTCTTCTGGCTGACGGGTTCATCGTGGCTGTACGATTGCGTCCAGACGACGCTGCCGGTGCTCGGCTGGAACAGCTCCAGTTCGAGAGAAAAACGCGCCGCCAGCGACGGCGAATCGATTTCCTCAAGTGCGTACAAATGTCCGCGCACAATGTAATCGCCTTTGGCGGCGCGGCCGATTCGTGCGACAGAGCGGAATTGCCCCTTTGTTCGCAAAGAATCAGCAAGCATCAACTCCAGCGTTTCAGTGGGAATCTCGGCCCACTGGTGATATTCGTAAGCGCCGAGCTCCACGCCCCCGGTACTGTAGACGATGGGGTGTTCGAGATAGAGTTGGGGAGCGGTAATGCGCCCCACCAGAATCGAGACCGGCAGCAGTTCGTTACCTGTTGGCGCGGCGGACGCTTCGGGCATGGGCGCCGGATCGAGCGTGTAGTATTTAACGGCGTGCGTGGCGCCGCAGTTTGCAGTCACCAAAAGCGCGGCGCCGGATAGCAGGGCGGCAAGAACGCGCAATATTTTTCTTCCGTCGACGCGCATTTTCGTCCTCAGTCCGAATGCTTGGGCACTTGCCCAGGAACATGTTCCCGCGGAGCCGCGCTGCGAATCAGTTCGGAGGGCCGCGATTCAATCGAGGCAGTGAACTCTCTCAGGTTCTCGGTTATCTCCCGCATGTTGCCGATCACGATATCCAGATTGCCGTTGTTTGAGTTCAGGAGCGCGTTGAGCTGATCGATGAGAGTTGAAGCGGACGCGAGAGTGGTGCGCATCTCGGTGACGGCCTCGCGCAGATCGGGGCGATTTTCCATCACCGTGCCGTCCACGTGCGACAACACGGTATTCGCTTGATCGACCGTCTTCTTGAAATCGTCGATGACCGGCGCGAGTTTGGCGCTGCCGGCATTCAGATTATTCAGCGTGGAATGCAGCGCCGGGCGGTTTTCCTCCAGCATGCCTCGCGCGCTCGCCAGGCTCGCGGCAAGATTGGCGCGATTGTTCGCGTCGAGCAGGCCATTCACGCGGCGGATTGTTTCCTGCAACTCGGTGACGCGCGCGTTCAGATTTTCCAGAAGCACGGTGGCGTGCGGAGCCATATCACTGATGCTCGTTTCGAGATCGTCGAAGCCAGTGTAGTTCAGGGCCGTGAGCACCGTTCCGGATTTAGCTCGCCGAGCTGCCACGGTGCCGGGAATGACGCCGAGAAAATTGTCGCCCAGCGCGCTCAGGCTCGCGATCTTCACCTTGCTGTCGGTTTTGACGGGAACTTCGGGGTTGATGCGAAACCGCACTTCCATGCGCGTGGGATTTTGCGGATCGCTGCGCACGGATACCACGCGGCCAACCGGAGGTCCTCCGGCGTAGCGCACTTCCGACCCCGGTGCAAGGCCACCCGCATTGTTGAAATACGCGCGGTAAACCGGTTCGCCGCGCCCGAAAACTCCGGACAGCGAGAAAAGGGTCAGTATCAGAAGGCCCGCTGCCACCAAGACGAACAGACCCACGAACGCGCTCTCGCGCTTAGTTCGCACCGATAATCTCCGCGAAAATTGAACCGCCCGCAGGTGCGGGCGCTTGGACCGGGAGTATAGCACCACCTCGACTTTTCGAGGGTTTGCGCGAGCGTCTCGCGCCCGATTGCGCGCTCTTCCCTAAAGGCGCAAATCACGGGTCAAACGGTCGAAATAATCCTCGTCCGCGGAAATTTCCGGATTCGGAACGCGATCGAGGAACTGCCGAACGCGAGGATGTTGGCTGGACTTCAACTCGTCCGGAGTACCCATCGCGATGATGTTTCCCTGGTCGATCAGTATCATGCGGTCGGCAATCAGGAAGGCGCTGGCCAACTCGTGCGTGACAACGACAATCGTCATCCGAAACGCGCGCTTCAATTTCAGAATTAAGTCATCGATTCCGGCGGCGATGATGGGGTCGAGCCCGGCGGATGGCTCGTCGAACATCAGGATCTCCGGATCCAGGGTCAGGGCTCGAGCCACAGCTGCGCGCTTTTTCATACCGCCGCTCAATTGCGCTGGATTGTAGTTTTCATAACCCGCCAGCCCTACCTGTTCGAGTTTGAGGCGCACTAACACCTCGATCGTGGAATCGTCCAACTCAGTGTGCTCGCGAAGCGGCAGCGCCACATTTTCTCCCACGGACATCGAGCCGAAGAGGGCGCCGCCCTGAAACGACACTCCAATCTTTTTCCGCATCTCGGCGAGGTCGCGTGCGGAAATGCAGCATAGATCGTTTCCGTGAATCCAGATTTGGCCGCTCACCGGCTTTTCCAGTCCCATCAGGGAGCGCAGCAGCGTGGTCTTGCCGGAACCCGAACCGCCGAGGATGGCCATGGTCTCGCCGGCTTTCACGTCAAAGCTAATCCCGTGAAGAATTTCGTGTTCGCCGTAATTGACGCGCAAGTCGCGAACGCCTATCGCGACGCCAGCGCGGACTGGATAATCGGATGCGTCTTGGTCCGCCACTCTCTTCTGTCCCTTCTATGTTTTCATGTCACGTCTTGACACCAGCGAACTACCAACGTCAATCGTGCTAGCGCGAAGCCGTGAAGTAGAAAAGCAACGTAAAAACCAGATCCACCGCCACTACCATGAAAATCGACTTGACCACAGCGGACGTGGTTGAGCGGCCCACCTGCTCAGCTCCCAATCCGGTGGATAGCCCCTCCTGGCATCCCACGGCAGTAATCACCACGCCGAACATCACGCTCTTGATCAGGCCGGTCACGATATCCCGGCTCAGCAGCGCGCTGAGGGTTGCTTGAATGTACGAGCCGAAAGTGAATCCTGCCGCGCTGACGCCGAAAGTCGCGCCGCCAAGAATGCCCATGAAGTCCGACCAGGTGGTGAGGCAAGGCAACATCACAGCCATTGCCAGCAGCTTGGGCGCAACCAGAAAGTGGACGGGATCGATCGCCATCGTTTCCAACGCGTCGATTTCGTCATTCACCTTCATAGAGCCAATTTCCGCGGCGAACGCCGAGCCGGAGCGCCCGATTACCACAATCGCTGTGATTAGCGGTGCAAGTTCGCGCGTCACGGAAATCGCCACGGTGGCGGCGACCAACCCCATGGCGCCGAGCCTCCGCAATTCGTATGCGGACTGCAGTGCCATGATCGTGCCGACGAAAAACGAGATCAAAGAAAGAATGGGGATTGCGCCGACGCCCACGGCCATTGCCTGATGAATCGCGCGCCGCACGCGCAGCCGTTCGCCTTGGAAGGGCGCCACAAAAATCGCGCGAAGCGAGCGGCCGATCAGGATGGCCAAGTCGCCGACATAAGCCATCCCGTCAATTGTCGCTTGCCCGGCGTTTTCCGTGACGGACACGTTTAGCGTCTCAGGCTGAAGCGCCGGAAGATGCGGGCTGCGCCCCGCGGAGCGCCTCCTCCTCGGTGGCGTGCACTTCGAAGATGGTAATCAAGCGCGTCAGATGGAAGACTTCCTTGGCAACGCTCGTGAGTCCGAAGAGGGCAAAGCTGAGCTTCAAGTCGCGCGATGCTTTCAGCGCTTCCACCAGGCAGGCCACTCCAGCGCTGTCAATGTACTTTACGTCGGTCAGATTCACGATCACGCGCGGCGTTCTTTTCACCTTAAGCAGGTCCATCAAAATTTTCAGCAAGACTGGAGCGTTTCGTAGAGTGACTTCGCCCTTGACGTCCACAATAGTGGCAATTCCATTCGGGCGAGTTACGATGCTGAGATCCATAGGGTTCTCCACGGTGATTGAAATAACGGTGCGATTTGAACCACAGCATACCGCGAGTGCAGGGAAGTGCAAAGCACTCAGACGAGAGGCCACGCCGGCGCCCGATTGGGGTGAACCGCAGCAGGGAATAGACGGTGAGCGCCGGATTGACATGGCGCGCCTGGACGCGCGTACGATAGGCACTTGTAGTTGTTAGGCCTCATGATGTTTGGCCCCAAGCAACTCGGCAGCGCTGTTCGCCGGGGCAATTGCCGGTCGAGAGCCGATGAGATACATCCCCTATTCCCGGGAACTGTTTGGCACCATTGCGACGTTTCTTTGCGCCTGGCTAGTCCATCGGATTGGCGCGTCGTACATCTCCCGGCGCATCGTGAAAGATCAGGATCGCTACTCGCGGCGGAAGCTGCTTGGCACCGTCCTTCTGATTGCAATCACGATCGTATTGGTGATTCTGTGGGCTGCTCCGCTGCGAAATACCGGCGTATTTCTGGGACTGGTTGGGGCCGGTATCGCCATCGCGCTGAAGGATCCACTTCTCAGTATATTCGGCCGCCTGGCTATTCTCGCCGGAGGCATGTACAACGTCGGAGATCGCGTGGAAATCGGACAACTGAAGGGCGATGTGATCGACGTGGGATTCATGTACACGCGCATGATGGAAATTGGGAATTGGATCGGTGGGGATATGGCCACCGGGCGCACCGCGCAGTTTTCAAACTCCAAAGTATTTGGCGAAACGATTTTTAACTACACGAACCGTTTCGAATACATCTGGGACGAGATCAAGCTTCCGATCACCTATGCGAGCGATTTGAAGGCCGCGAACGAAATTCTATTAAGTGTGGGCGGCGAATACACGAAAGAATTCCTCGCCGGGGCGGAACAGGAACTCGATCAGATGGGACGCGACTTCCTGGTGCCAAACTTTCAACTGGGCCCGGTGGTATATGTGAAAGTGACCAGCAATTGGTTGGAGTGCTCGCTACGCTACATCGTCGACGCCAGAAAGCGCCGAGCAGCCAGCAACTTTATTTTCCGCAATGTGTTCGAGCGTGTTCGCGCGCGCACCGATATTCAAATCGCGTCACAAACCATGGATATCGCCGTCCACGAGCAGGCCGGGGCCGAGCCGCCTCAATCCGAACCATCTCCCACGGATGTGCCTCCCGCTGAGCCGAGGCCCAAAGTGCGAAGTTCACGAACACAGCTACGTCGCGAAGGTTTGGAGAAACGAGGGACGAGTGGAGCCGAGGCCGGACTTGAACGGAGACCTACCTATCACGAATAGACCTAACCTTGCGTATGTTGTCGTGAAGTAAAGCGGCATGAGCGGTATCGAGAAGCAAG
Organism: Candidatus Acidiferrales bacterium; assembly: GCA_049591475.1. Lineage (GTDB taxonomy): Bacteria > Acidobacteriota > Terriglobia > Acidiferrales > UBA7541 > Palsa-295. Next base: position 20,302 of record JBAWEZ010000001.1, on the reverse strand, counting down.
GCTCCTAGGCCTGCGCTGCGGACGGTGTCAGGCCACAGCTCACAAGGGATTCCTATTTCAATTCCAGGAAGCATACTATGCCTTTTGCTCTAACATTAAAGCTGTAGATCGAAGTCTAACGGGAGCGTCAGGAATCATGAACGCGATGGCAGACCGTCCGCTGATGCGCCACACAGGGCTCGTAATCAAATTTCCGCGCAGGCCGCACGAGTTGGTCGAAGCGACCACACCACTCGACGGGATTTTTACATTAGCTCACTACGGCATTCCGGATATCGATATTGGCGGATCGATGGGCGATTGGACAATCGAAATTGATGGCATGGTGCGCCACCCCATCCGGCTTACGCTAAGCGATCTATTGCGGCGGCCGAAGCGAACGGTGGTCTCGGTCCATGAATGTGCGGGTAATCCTTTCAAGCAAAAGCAGGCTGCGCGCGGAGTCGCCAATGTTTCTTGGAGTGGAGTCGACATCAAAGAAATTCTAGACGAAGCAGGCGTCGATCCGGCTGCGCGCTTCATTTGGTCCTACGGCGTGGACCACGGCGAATTCGGCAAAATCCGGAGCGAATTTTATTGGAAGGATTTGCCGATTGAGCGCGTGGCCGCGGGTGGCGTGACTCTTGCTTATCAGATGAATGGCCAGCCGTTGACGCTCGAACATGGTTCACCGATCCGACTCTTCATTCCCGGCTACTACGGCACGAACTGCGTCAAATGGCTGCGAAGGATCACAGTCGCGGACCGCCGCGCGGATGGGCCCATGACGACTGTATTCTACAACGATGCGCCGCGGCGCTCGCGGACTGCAAACTGCCACGCGGCGCCCCGGCCAGTTTGGGAGATCGCGCCGGAATCAGTGATTGTCAGTCCAGCGCCGGGAGCGGAACTGCTCGCCGGCCTGCCAATCGAGATCTGGGGATGGGCATGGTCTTCGCGAGGCGTCGCGAACGTGGGCGTCAGCTACGATGGCGGCGCAACCTATGATTCCGCCAGCGTTGCGCCGCGGCGGAATTGGTCTTGGCAACGCTTTTCTTACAATTGGGTTCCGGACGTGGAAGGTCCGGTTGCGCTGGCATCCCGCGCCACGGATTCGGAAGGTGCCACGCAGCCGAAAGCAGGAGCCCGCAATTCGATCTACAAGGTCGGTGTCCGCGTCGTACGAAAGAGCTAAGTGCTCTTGTTCAACTCCACAGGCTTGCCGTGTGGCGTGCGCCGATAAGCTTCGGCCCATGCCTCCTTGCGCGCCAGCATCGCTGCCGGGTCGGATAGATGCCTGGCCGTCACGAGGCGCTCCAGCGCAGCGAGCCAGCGGTGGTAATAACGCGAGCTGTCATCTGGCTCACCTCGATTGGCCGCGGCTTTGATTTCGTCCGCCAGAGTTGCAGCCCACTCTTTCCACGTGAAATGCCCTTGCTCGGAGAGCTTGACGGCGAGCGCGAATGCCTGCGCTTGCCACGGCTCCGCGAATACGGGTCCAGACTCGTCGCGCGGAATGTGCGGAAGCGCCGCGAGCGCTTCCGGCGGCGTGCTATCAGGCTGGCTCAAGATAGCTCTCCCACATATCGACGTACACCGAATCCTTCGCCGGGACCTGCTCGCCCCAAAGTTCGCGCGCCGCGAACCGTACTGAATAAACATGCTGCGGATTTTCGCCGCGCTCGTGGGCGTTGGTGTCCGGAAAAACGAAGACGCCGTAATCGCGCTCAATCGCGCCGGATTTTCCGCGAGCGTAGCGCGGCAGCCGCGTGTGGCCTGCCGGATTCAGGTTGCGGGCGCGCACGCGTTGGCCTCGTTGGAAGCGCGGAGTGGCCGGCGTGTCGCGGTTGGCGGGTGCGCCGTTTCTGACCATGGGGCTCACTCCGTCAGGCGTCAGCGCCGGGATCATCTTGGGCGAGCCTGGCGCGGCCTTTCCAGTTTCGGACTCCGCGCGCGTTACCAGGTTGGTTTTCACCATCAGCTCCACGAGCGCGGCGATCCATTTCTCGTAATAGCTCATGCTCAGATAGTCCGCAGGGGGAATCTGTTCGATCTGATGACGCAGCGCGTCCAAGGTCCACTTCCCGAAGCAACCCATCGCCAGCGACAGGCCGTATGCGCGCGCCTCCCAGCGCTCGTGGAACACAGGCTCGTTCGTCTCGTGCTGGATCGGGCCCATCCCGTGCATGCCGCCCATGTCGTGCACGCCGTTCAAGAGTGTTGCTCCTGAACGGGCGCCGGAACTTTCGCTACGCCGATCATGGAGTCGCGCGTAACGAGCGCCGCGAGATCCTCTTCGCTAAGCCGGTCGGTTCCGGCGGGCCGCTCGGGCAGCACGAGGTAACGCAGGTCCGCGGTGCTGTCCCAAACACGCACTTCCGCCCCGTCAGCCAATTCCAGTCCAAACTCGCGCAGCACGCCGCGCGGGTCCAGCACCGAGCGCGACCGGTAGGGTGCGGACTTGTACCAGACCGGCGGCAAGCCGAGAAGTGCCCACGGATAACACGAACACAGCGTGCAGACGACTAGGTTATGAACCTCGGGAGTGTTCTCCACCGCCACCATCTGCTCGCCTTGCATTCCACCGTAACCCAGTTCGGCGATGGCATGGTCGGCATTGGTCAGCAGTCGTTGTTTGTAAGCCGGATCCACCCAGGCGCGAGCCACCACTCGCGCGCCATTGCGCGGGCCGATCTTGTGCTCGTACGTATCAATCAAGGCGTCGAGAGCCGCGCTATCGACGAGTCCCTTTTCGACCAGGAGCGATTCGAGCGCCTTGACGCGCAGAGCGGGGTCCGAAGGGATACCCTGATGCGCGTGTTCGTGCGCGTGCGAAGGATGGGAAGTCACGGCGGCATTCACCTCTAGCTCGCGCATCGTACGCTTTTCCCGGTGCCGAGACAACGCATCTCCTACGACGGTGGGCGGCTCAATATCGTTCGATAAAACATTGACTGTCCGCACTGCGGTGAAGATTCAGATACACCCCTAGGATTTAAGCACAAACCAACACCCCGCCGCCCACGACGAGCCGCACAGCGAAATTCCGATACGCCGCGGCGTCGAGAATATGAACGGGAGAGGTCCACAAGAAAGTTCGATGCCTGCGCGAGCCCGCAGTCACGACTCCGCGACGGTGAGCGGGCACTGCAGCCAAGGAACGTACTCGATGGCGATGGCGTAGATGAGCAACGCGATGTGCAGGGTCCGGAGATCGGGGAGAAATCGAGTTAGCGTCCAACCCAGCAGCAACCGTGCGCCCCAGAGCAAGGGCATAAATAGAACGGTTTCCGCGAGAGCGAGTGCCATCGGAGTTGTCGGACTCCTCTGGTTTGCGGTGATCGCTGGCAGTTCAGTTGGAACCAAACGGAACCAAATCGTCGGTTTTCACAGCTCCGGTAGGCACCCGCTGTTAAATTGAAAGGGATGGAGCCGAGGCCCGGACTTGAACCGGGGACCTGCCGATTACGAATCGGCTGCTCTACCAACTGAGCTACCTCGGCGTCCGCCCAATTCTAACATTGGAATTCGCGATCGCTCGGAAAAACCTGCCGTGACCGATGCATTTGTGGGTAACCGCGACCGAGAACCTGACCTATCCAGTTGACTCCACGAAGCGCCGCCAACTTCTGTATCTTGACACATGCATATCCGGGCCGATATAGAATGAGGTATGGCTCAATCTATTCTGGTGTTTGATTTTGGCGCGAACGAAGATGCAGCGCAGCAGGCGAAGCATAAAGTCGAAGCCTGGAAGCAGGGCTTCCGGCTGGGCAACAAGATGCTCCTGAAATTTGAACGAGAAGAGTCTGCGGCTGAACAGCCCGCAGCCGAAGAAGTGGAAGCTGCCGACGATGCCGAGTCGCCGAAAACGGCTGCCACCTCACCGAAACACGGCAAGAAAAAATCGACGGCCAAGGCTGCTACGAAATCCGGCGGCAAAGCGGATGCCAAGGCAGCGGAAGAGCCGGAGCACAGCGAAACGCCCGCGTCGAACGGCAAAGTGCGGTTGCTCCTGCGCCTCGATTTTTCCGACCACGAAAAGCTTTCTCACCAGCGATGGCTTGATCGCATTCCCACAGAGGAGCCGTTCAAGTCCGCCAGCGGAGAAACCATTCGAGTCGGAGACCCGGAGTTCGCAAAGACGGCCGAACTTTTCGAGGCTCTCGACTAAGTCACGGTTGCATTCAATCTCTGTCTCGCGAAGCTCATCGAGGCTCTCATCACGCCGCGGTTCGCCGCAGGCGGGCCCAGCGGCTCCTCATTCGCGGGACACGGCGCGGGAATCACTCTTTCTAAACGTTCCGAAAACCATCGACGGACGGCGGCGCTGTGGTATATAGTGCACGCGCTTTTGCGTTGCGCGATTCGCAATTGGGCGTCGTAAAGCAGCTATCCGCAAGGTCTGTTCGCGCGGCAACCACAGGCAACGGGCACGGCTGCAGCGCATTTCATCGCGGGAGATTACATTGAGAACAATTTCTAGGCTGTCGTCTCGATCGGCGCTGCTGGCAATTGCGGCGCTCGCGATCGCAGGCATTTGTGTATCGCCGGTGCTGGCGAAGGCTCCAACGCCGACGAAAGCGTCAGCCGCCGGTCATGCCGATTCGGCATCGTGCGACCGCGCCTGCCTGGAAGGGATTGGCAATCAATATTTGGAAGCGATGGCGGCGCACGATCCTTCGAAAGCGCCGCTGGCGCCCAACGTGGAGTATGCGCAGGATAACGTGCGCCTGAAAATCGGCCAAGCGCTGTGGGCCACCGCCAGTGGACTCGGCCATTATCGCCACTATTACTGCGATCCCGAGCGCGGCGATCTGGGCATCATCACCGTGGTGTACGAAAACGGCGTGGGCGCGATTTTGATTGTGCGGCTGAAAGTTGAGAACCACCAGATCACCCAAGCCGAGCAGTTCGTGGCCCACGATCCCTACGGCGCGTCGGTGTACGAGAAAATGGGTAAGCCCGATCCGCGCTGGCTGGTGCCCATTCCTGCCGATCAGCGGGAAACCCGCGCGGCGCTCGATCAAGCGGCCTATATGTACCTTGAAGGGTTGCAACTGAACGATGGGCAGGGCGTGTATGCCTTCACGCCGGACTGCCAGCGCACCGAGGATGGGACCTATACCACCAACCGTCCGCGTCCGCAGAACTACGGGCATTCCGACGAGAACGTCAAGAATTTCACGATGATGAATTGCACGGACCAATACAAGCTGGGCTTTCTGGGATTCACCACAAGTGTGCGCGACCGTCGGTTCCTGGTGACGGATGTGGAGTACGGCGCGGTGCTGGCCTCGTCCTATCTGGATTTCGATGGGACGGTGACGTCGATCCACCTGACCGACGGAGAGATTTGGAAGGTGCCGCCGTATTTCATGACGCCGCGGACGAATATCGCCAACGAGGCGTATCGCATTGAAAAGGGCAGCATCAGCCGCATCGAAATGACCATGTACGAAATTCCGTTCAACATGAAGCCGGCGTTTCCATAAAAATCGGAGAAGACCCTTGTCGAAACTTTTGCGCGGAATCACGGTTGCCGCAATCATGCTCGCAGCGTGGGCGGTGGTTTCGCCCAGCATCTCTCGCAATGCGATGGCGTCGCCCGATCAGGGCAAGAATCTGACGCACCTGCCGAAGCCGGTGACGAAGGCGATCCCGGGCCCGTGCGACTACACTTGCCTGGTGGGAGTAGTGGACAGTTATTTCAAGGCCATGCAGGAGCGCAATCCGCGCGGGCTGGCGTTGGCTGCCAAGGTAAAGTACACGGAAAACGGGCAGTTGGTTGATCCGGGCCAGGGAATCTGGAACACGTTCACGGGCTTGGGCACGTATCGCGTGTATCTGGCTGATCCGGAAACGGGCGAAGCAGGCTATTACGGCAGCTACACGGAATTCGGCCGGCTGCAGGGCGTGATGGCCTTGCGGCTGCGGGTCGAGAACCACGAGATTACCGAAGTGGAAGTGGTCATGGCGCGTCAGGAACTGCGGCCCAAAGGCGGCTTGGGCGACAACACGGCTGGAATTATGACGCCGCTCCTGATCGACGAGCCTGATCCCGCCGATTTCATTTCACCGGACGTGGCGCTGCTCGCGCCGCTATCGAAAGACGAGCAAACGCCGCGCGCGGAAATGATCGCGGCAACGCAAAAGTATTATCGGGGCTATTTGGAGAAGAATGGATCGGAAGTTCCGTTCGCGAGCGAATGCGGCGAGCGGGAAAACGGACTGGCTACGACGAGCAACCCGAACGGGCCGATGATGGACCCGGCGAAGCCTGATTTTCACGCGTTCGGTGGCAGTTGCGCGGAGGAACTCAATCAGGGATATTTCGCGGGCATCGAAAAGCCTCGTGGCGAGCGGACTCTAGTGGTGGACGAGTGGCAAGGGCTGGTGCTGGACCTGGCACTTTTCGATAACGAAGGCAACGTAAAATCGGTCGATGTGCAGGGAGTGGGAGCGGTGGCCGTGCCGCGGAATTTCCTGCGGCCGATCACCTTCTTGAAGCCGCAGCTCTTCAAGATCGAAGCCGGCAAAATTCGCGTGGTTGAAGGCCTGTCGTGGCCCGTTCCTTTCGGAATGCCGTCCGGCTGGAAATAAGCACGTCCCGGCGCTTTGAATAGTAGTTGGGGGTGGATTTGGACGTCGTTAGCAACACGTCCGATGCGGGCCAGAAGATTGGCGCCGCGAAAGTTCCGATCTCCGCGCCCGCGATGTACGCGCTGGCCCTCCTGACAGCAATCTACTCGTTGAATTTCCTCGATCGCACCGTCATCAATATCCTCATCGATCCAATCAAGCACACCTACCACGTTTCCGACGCGACCATGGGCTTCATCAGCGGCTTTGGTTTTGTGCTCTTATATTCAATCCTGGCCGCGCCGGTGGCGCGTTGGGCCGATCGCAGCAACCGCCGGAACATCATCACCTACGGACTCGTGATCTGGAGTGGCATGACCGCGCTCGGTGGCGTAGCGCGCAACGCTCTGCAACTGACCCTTACGCGCTTCGGTGTGGGCATCGGCGAAGCGGCGGGCACCGCGCCGTCCACTTCGATGATCTCCGATTTGTATCCCGGCGAGCGGCGCTCCACGGCGATGGCTGTCTACCAGCTAGGCCCGGCGTTTGGAATCTTTTTCGGCTCGTTCGTCGGCGGCTGGGTGAACCACTATTACGGCTGGCACCGCGCGTTTTTCGTGGCCGGTGTCCCGGGCATACTGGTGGCGCTGCTTTTTCGATTTACGGTGAAAGAACCCAAGCGCGGCCTCGTCGAAAAAAAGAAAGTAGACACCAGCCAGCAGAAGCTCGGCGAGACGATGCGCTATATGTCGGGTCAGACCTGCTACGTGCTGATCTTGATCGGATTTTGCTTTACCACTTTCACCCAATTCGGCTTCGGCACCTGGGTCGCGCCGTTTCTGGGCCGCATCTATCACCTCAACACCGCGCAAATCGGTACCTACATGGGCACCATCACCATCGTTGCCAGCGTCGCCGGAACATTGATCGGCGGGTATCTTTCCGATTGGGCGGGACGCCGAAAAATCGAGTGGAAAATTTACGTTCCGGCGATCTGTTCGATCTGCGCGGCGGCGGGAGTCCTTCTGTTTGTGTTTTCGCATAGCCTGACGGAATGCCTGGTGGGATTTGTCATCGTCCAGGCGCTGTCCCCGGTTCATGTCGGCCCGATGGTGGCCGTTTCGCATTCGGTTGTGAAGGTGGGAATGCGCGCCTTTGCAACAGCGCTGATCTATCTAGTTTCAGAGCTGCTGGGGCTTGGCGCGGGCCCGTTTCTGATCGGCGTATTCAACGATCATTTCCAAAAGCAGTTTGGCGTTGGCGTAATTCGCTATACGATGTTTCCCGCCGCGCTCACTACCCTCATCGGCGGCCTTCTGTTCGTCGCTGCGGCGCAATATCTTCGGCGCGACATGGCCAGCGCCGCCGCGGAGTAGCGAGCGCAGTGCTCCTTCCCTGCGGTTCTCGCGCGGCCCGTTGAGCTCGAAGTCTAGACCCACTCGCCCGCGCGCATCACCGGTTCTGCGGCGCCACTGGCGCTGATTCCATCCACATCAATGTGATTCGACCCAATCATCCAGTCGACGTGAATCAGGCTGGTGTTCGCGCCCTTCGCGGCGAGCTGTTCGGGCGTAAGGCTGTCGCCATTTTTCACGCAATTGGCATACGCCTGCCCCAACGCTATATGGCACGCTGCGTTCTCGTCGAACAGCGTGTTCATGAATAGCAGTCCGCTCGAAGCAATTGGTGAAGAGTGCGGAACGAGCGAAACTTCTCCCAGCCGGCGCGCGCCTTCGTCGGTTTCGATCATGCGCTGCAGCACCTGTTCACCCTTCGCTGCGTGCGCCTTCACGATTTTGCCGCCCTCGAATTGCACCGAGATTCCCTCGATCAGCGTGCCTTGATGCGAAAGCGGCTTCGTCGCCGTCACGTGTCCATCGACGCGATCTTTGTGCGGCGTGGTGAACACTTCCTCGGTGGGCATGTTGGGAATGCAATAAATTCCGTTGATCGCGGTCGTGCCGCCGCCGAGCCACAGATGATCGTCGGCGAGGCCCACACGGAGGTCCGTGCTGGGGCCGCGGAAGTGCAGAGTGGAAAAGCGCTTTGCGTTCAGGCGTTCGGACCAAGCATGTAGCTTCGCATCGTGCGCTTTCCACGCAGCGATCGGATCGGGCTGGTCCACGCATGACGCGGCAAAGATGGCGTCCCAAAGCTTCGTGAGCGCATCTTCCGGCGGCAAATTCGGGAAAACGGCGGCGGCCCATGCCCGAGTAGCGCACGAAACAATCGTCCAGTTAATTTCATGCCGTGAGATTAATTCCAGCGCCGGGCGGTACGCCTTCGAAGTAGCGCGATTCGCGCGGCTCACTTTTTCGGGATCCTCGCGCGATAGAAGCGAGGGATCGCCGCCGGCGATAGCCAGTCTGGCCGCGCCGCTGCGATACGCGTTAGCCATTGCCTGGTAGAGCCACGAGGGAGCCGCGTCGAAGCTGGCATCTGATGCGTAGTGGAAGCGAATCAGCGCTGATTCTTCGTCGGCAAAAAGCGTGGTCACGAGCGACGCGCCTGCTTTATACGCATGCTCAGTGATGCGGCGAGCCAGCGGCAGCGCGTCGATCGTCGCGGTCATCAGCAGTTCCTGTCCGGATGCGATGCCCAGGCCCACGCGCACGGCAACTTCCGCGAGCCGGTCAAGTTTTTTTTCAAATTCGGGAGTTTTGGCGAATTGCCCTTGTGCAGATGCAGTTGTCGCGGTCATGAGTTCATTATGGCGCTATGAGCGGCTGTTGACAACCGCGCGCACTGGCGGCCCCTTCGCAATGTCCCGACAAGATGAAATAGTTGGGCAGAGCGGTTCGCGGTCAGTAATATGGGCTAATCAGATACGGATGCGGCAGCGTAAGCTGCAGCATGAGGCCGTAGTCGCCCAGCGTGACGCGATAAAGCTCCGCCGGACCCACATTTCGCCAAATCCAGTCGGAGGTTGGCAGCAAACGAGAGGACGCCAGCAGATCACCGCTATCGACTCCATCGTTTTGCGTGTGAACTTCCTTCAGCGGTACTTCGTAAACCTGCTTGTTCTTCAGATCGATCAGCAGATACCGGTGCCCAAGAAGCACGAGCGCCAGATCCGAGAGTTTCTTGTCCGGCTTACCTTTCTTTTCCGCCTGATAAACGCCCCACGTGAGCGGCGTCGTCTGATCGATTTTCACCTGCGCTTCGCTCACCGAGCCCCAATGAATGCTCGCCGGCTCGCCCGCACGGCACGCGCGCGGCACAACCATGAATGCAAACAGCGATATCGCCAGCGCGAAGAGAGCGGTCCCTATCGCACACTGCCGGCAAATTTTCCGAGGAATCTGAAGCGCTAAACCTAATGTCACGATACGAACAGAATACATCAGCCGCGAAATTTCTGGAGAGAACGCTTAATCCCAGGCGACGTGCACTTGCCGTGACGAGACCACCACGTGCCCTTTGGCGCGAGCGTGCTCGACGATATCCCGCAGGATCGCCACATCCTGCTCGCAGTAGGACGCGACCCGGTCGCGCTCACCTGCGCGCCACCATTCCACCGCTTTCAGCCCGTCGCCCGATTTAGCGGCTTGCAGCGTATCTTTCGCCAGTTGGTCCAGCTTGATGCGATGCCCAAGCTGCTTGTGCAGCTTTTCGTGCACATCGAACGACAGCAGCTTCAGCCGGTCGATCGGCGCGTAAGCCCGCAGCACTTCCAGGTCGAACCGGTTGCCGTTGTACGTCACCACGCGCGTGAAAGTTTCCAGTTCGGTGACCAGCGCGCACGCATCCGGTTCGAACCATCTGCGGAAATTCTTCTCGCGATCCCAAGTGACCGCGACCGCCAAACCGAACGCACGGATATTGCTCCAGCCGCCCTCCACTTCGTGCGAGAGCCGAAGCGTTTCAATATCTAAATAAATTTCTCGATCGAAAAGGCCGGGCGTATGCGCTCCCCTAACGCTGCGCGCGGATTGTATACTGGCGGCGGCTTTTTCGAGCCGAAATTTCTTCCTTGCGCAGGAGTACGCCGTTGGGGCCTAGCGAACGCGGACCTCAGTGAACGACTTATCGAGGATGCGAATCGCCTCGTCCACATCATGGTTGGAAATATTGAGCGGCGGCGCCAAGCGAATCACATTTCCGTAGAGACCGCCCTTGCCGATCAGCAGCCCGTTGGCGCGAGCGCGCTCCATGAGTTCATTGGTCTCGGCGGGTGCGGGTTCCTTGGTCTGGCGGTCGCGGACAAGCTCCATTCCTTGCATCAGTCCCATGCCGCGGACGTCGCCAATCAGCGGAAACTTCTCCTGCAACTCTTCCAGCTTTCGCCGGAAGTAATTGCCGACAACGTGGCAATTTTCGAGCAGGTTTTCCTCCTCGATCACATCGATCACCGCGCGGGCCGCCACGGACGTCACCGGATTCCCGCCGAACGTAGAAATCGTGAGCCCTTGAAATTTACCGGCCAGCTCGGCGGTGGTGATCGTCGCGCCGACCGGCACTCCGTTGGCCATGCTTTTCGCGCAGGTGATCACATCCGGCGTCACTTCCCATTGTTCGATGCCGAACCATTTGCGGCCGGTGCGCCCGAAACCAGTCTGCACTTCGTCGGAGATGAAGAGGCCACCGTAATTTTTCACGATGCGAAATACGATCTTGAAATATTCCGGCGGCGGCGTAATGAACCCGCCCACGCCTTGAATCGGCTCGGCGATGAACGCGGCGATTGACCCGCTCGTCGTGGTTTGAATCACGTTCTCCACGTCGTTCGCGCAAGCCACGCCGCAATCCGGATATTTCAGGTGAAGCGGACACCGATAGCAGTACGGGCTCAGGGCGTGCGCCACGCCCACGCTGACGACGCCTGCTTTGCGCCACGGAGCCTGCCCGGTGACGCCCTTGGTCAGGGACGACGATCCCGAATAGGCGTGTCGCAGAGCGACTACGTCGTAGCTCGACCCAGCCATGCGCGCCAGCAAGATCGCGGCTTCGTTCGCCTCCGTGCCGGAATTGGTGAAAAAACTCTTTTGCAACTTTCCGGGAGTAATTTGCGCCAGCTTTTCAGCCAAATCGACGATCGCTTCGTTGGGATAGAGCGTGGAACTGTGCTGCAGCTTGCCCGCCTGCGCTTGAATCTTAGCCGTCACCTTCGGATTGCAGTGGCCCACTCCGATGGTGAGAATGCCGCCGAAAAAATCGAGGTAGCGGTTGCCTTCAACGTCCCACAAATACTGCATCGAAGCGCGCTCGGCCACCAGCGGCTGCTGGTAGTAGTTTGCGACCGCAGGCCACAGGTATTCGCGGTGCTTGCGCACCACCTCGTCGCTACGAGTCGTAGTTACGTTCAATCTCGTGTCGCTTGTGTTTGTGGCTTTTGGCGGCGTCATGAATGTGGTTCCCAGGACTCGATTACCGGATTGTAGCGAACGGCTCGCGGTTCCGCGAAGAATTCCACGCCGAAAATGCGCATTTGCCATGCGCCGGGACGTTCCGGGTGGAGCGGTTCCCGATCTTTTGTTTTCAACGACTTAGATGCGGTTCCACTCGAATGACAGTTCCGGGTGAGCGCGAGAAGGTGGAGGCTGGAAGCTGGTGGCTTCAGGAGAACGAACGGCGAAGAGTGGACGAGATCCGGCGAGCTCGGTGCTGTAGCGCTTATCGCCAAGTTCATCGCGTCCCCTCCTCTCTCTTGCCCTCCCTCAGCCGCTTCGAGGCGAGCAACAAAAACAAGCCACGGTAGCACGGGTACGGAGCGACGTCGAGGTTCAGTTTGACGGCAGTACCAATTTCCCGTTTCGGGAATCCGTTGATGGACGGGTGCGACGGGGATTGGTCGCCTATCGAAATCTGGCCGTGAAGCAGCGCGCGCTTTCGTACGATCTGCGAGCCGGTGTTGAGTCCGCGGATTCGTCAGTGGAAACGCGCGCCCGCGAGGCAAATGAAGAATGAAGAGCGCACGCCTATAACTCAAGGCGCGCGGCACCCAGTGGGTTTTCTCACGAGATGGTAGCTGACGCGTTGTGCGACATCATCACTGTCCACAAGGCAGAAGCGCGACAAAGGGCCTGCCACCCGCCAATTTGATCCTCCGATTGCTCCAAAATCAAAATGAGGAAACGGGCGAGATAAGCAAAGGGAGAGTGAAAGAACCAAGCGACAGAAGGGTGGGTCAGCGTAAATATTTTTAGCCAATCCCACCTTCCAGACCAATCAACGATTCCAACGATGATCTGAAATAGGGAAACACTTCCGAAGACATAAAAAAGCTTTCGGAGTATTTTTCGCATGACGGGAGTGTAATCCCGTTGTCCTGAAGAGGGGCCCTAGATTTGCTCTGAGTCGTCGTAGGGAGTTAAGTATGTAAGTCCCCAGTTTGACGGCGGCGCCAACTTTCCCGATTCGGCAATCGAGTGGAGGGACGGGTGCGATGGGGAGCTGGTTGGCGCGAAATCTGGCGGCGGAGCAGCGATCGCTTTCGCACGATAGGCGAGCCGGTGCTGTGTCCGCCGAATCGTCAATGGAAACCCGCACCCGCGAGACAAATGAATGATGAAGAGCGCACGCCTGTAGCTCAAGGCGTGCGATGCCCAGCAGGTTTGCTCAGGAGACCATAGCTAACGTGTTGTGCGACAGTTCATTAGATGGGAGCGCGACAAAGGGCCTGCCCCCCGCCAAGTTCCCGAGGCTGCGCCGGGGAACGCGCCGATACTTACTCCGACCCCTTTTGTCGTTCCGACAGCAAGTAACTGTATCCCAAGGGTGAGAGTCTTGATGAGTTTATTATCCAGTTCGGCTCAGGATGGACCGTTCCCCCAGATGCGCTGACATTCCCGCCAACCCGCGAGACGGTAACATCGTGCAAAACGAAGAGCGCGATTTCACCCTCGTGCGCCTTGGCGAACTTTACTTCCCCAGGCGTTAGCAGGATTTCAGCACCTTTCGTCTGCGTACCCTTGACCTCGACATAGAGAACAGACCTTTTTCTCGTGCACTTAAGATCGTAGGGTTTTCCGACGGTCTCAACCGCGTAGCCTAGGCCTTTGAAGTGGCTGACAGCCCGTTCCACCGCATACTGTTCCACTGCCCGTCTGACTACAGAGTCGGATTGAAAACCTTGATCCCTCGACCGCAAGGCGTCTACAGCGTCGGCAGCCTCAGCAGCCGCATCCTCGGCATGAGCCTGGGAGACCAGCGGCCAGCCACCCAAAGCTGCAACCAGCTTGCCCCATTGATCGGGCCGAATTTTGAAAACTGTACGACCCCTCGCGCGCGCAACGGAGAGGTCTCCCAGAACACCGGAATCGTCATTTTCCAACCAAAGTGGAACGCGAGAAGGACGCAGGTACCTCACGTCGACGCGCGGCTCGGCTTCCTCCTGCACCGGCTTACCTTTGGGATAGTATTTCTTGCTGTGAGGCCGTGGCGGCATCATAGCCGGGTTCGTAAGCACTTCACCAAATGCAACAACGCCTCTTTGTTTGCCTCTCCCCTTGGCTTTCCAGATCGCGACCCGGTCGCCCTTCTTTACATCGCTACCGTCAACGAACCAGTCATCCTTAGTGAGTTCTTCAACTGCCAGCTGAATGCGGTACATCTCGGGGTTTGCCATCAGAGCCCAATAATTCTGGGAGACCTCGGAATTGGAGGAAGCCGAGGAATTCCGAACTCGTTGGGTTGTGGATACCGGCTTCAAGTCGACGGGCATAGATGCGTTATAGCAGCCTCTCGGTGTTTGGAAGAGATTAGGGGCGGGTGGAGCAGCCTGTCAACACCTCGAACTGACGCTGCGAAAGGAGGAGGTGGGTACTCTCGATCGGGGTGAACGCCAAGATCCGCACCCTTAGCAAAAGTCGCTAAGGATGCGGCACCCGCAAAGGCAAAACCGCCGGCCAGAGGCCGGCGCTACGAAACCCGAGGGCGCGCGACGAGGGCGCGGGGCACCCGCAAGGTCTACGAGAAGCATGCCGGGCTTCCCGGTACAAACAACCGGGTCCGGTGTCTGGACTTCGGTGGAGTCCACCGGACTCCTAAAGCCGGAGACGCAAAAGCCGCGAAAGGCCCCGGCGCTACGTTTAAACCTAGTTCAACACACGTGAACGGGATGCCGAACGATTGACAGGTCCCTTAACCGGACATACATTCAGTCCGGGCGTGCGACACATTCAAAGGGCATTTGTACATATAAGGCGTTCGGCTTGGGTAATCGGGAAACCCGGAATGCGTCAACGGAATGTAAATTGGGGTGCTGGGTCAGTTTGAATTTTGAATCAGCCATTCTGGGATAACGGCGGAAGCACGCACCCTTATAACCCAAGGGCGCGGCACCCACACAGTTTTTACTCGGCAGCCTTATGCGACGTGTTGTGTGGCCGGTGCCGCGCGGCGATAGGTGAAGGCGTTACAGGCTGCGCCACCCCCCTACAAAACGGACTATCGGGGAGATCATACGGAAATTCTCGTTTCAACGTACTTAGTTACACGACGAGGGAGGATTTACATGCGCAAAGCAATGCTTCTGCTCGCGATCCTCGGGCTGGCAGGTTCACTGTGGGCGGCGACCCCGCAGTTGGGCACTTGGAAGCTCAATATCGCTCAGTCAAAATTTTCGCCAAGTTATCCTGCTCCAAAGGAACTAACGTTCGTTTTTCAGGCGGTCGGCGACCAGATCGAGTGGGTACTTACGGGAACAAATGCGAGCGGATCGCCTATTTCCACCAAGGCTACTTATCCCCAAGAAGGAGGAGTGGTAAAGTGGGTCGTTCCTCCGCTTGGTCCCGCCGACAGCACTACAATCGCCACAGTAATCACGCCGTACGAGTTATACGGAACGATTCTGAAAGATGGTAAGCAGCAGCAGGTCGATCACATCGTTATCAGCAAAGACGGCAGGACAACTCACGAAACAGTCAAAGGCAAGAACTCGCAGGGCAGACCTTTTGAAGTGCTCCTAGTGTTCGACAAGCAGTAGAGCCGTTACGGTAGCCCCTTGCGAACGGATTTGCCGGAAACTTGCTTCGCCGAGTTGACAGGTCAATCGCGGCGGCGCTATACAGCGCTGGGGGAGATAACAGCGGAAGCACGCACCCTTATAACCCAAGAGCGCGGCACCCACACAATTTTTACTCGGCAGCCTCATGCGACGTGTTGTGTAGCCGGTGCCGCGCGGCGATAGTTGAAGGAGTTACAGGCAGCGCCACCCGCCAACAAACGGCCTGCCACTCGCCAGAATGAAGTTGCCATTATCAGCCTCGCTCTCCCTCGACCGCTCCGAGCATCTGAGTGGTGGCCTGGGTAACCTCATTGAAGGAGTTACCTGTCACGTTTACGAGATTGGTCCTCACCTCGCGCTTGTTGTCTACGAGGAAGGTGTTGTCCGCTTGGTCGTTGATGTGATAAAGGCGGGCACTCACGTCCTTCGGTCCATTGAGCAAGTACACCATCGGGATCTTGATTCCCTTATCGGCCGCCAACTTTTCGAGCCATGGCTTTGACTCCTTGCCATTGACCATCACGACGAAAGCCTTGAGGTTCTTCTGGGAATTTGCGGTCACCAATTTGTTGAGCTTTACAATTAAATCAGCTGCCTGATCGCTGGGGCCCTTGAAGAAGGCGATGACCGTTGGAGCCGCACCGTATTCGCACACGTAACAAGTCTGCTGCCCCTTGTACTGGCCGGTGACATCAATCACGCGGAACGAAGGCGTCATCGCGCCGACCGGACGTCCAGATGTGAGTGGAGCGCTTGAATCGGTGCTCGCTGTATCGGTTGAAGCAGTGGCCTGTGACGTCGAAGCAGCGGACTCTGATGCAGCTGGAGCTACATTTCCTTCGGGGTTTCCGAACACGGGGTACTTCAGAGCCACCCACTTATACCAGCCGCCCTTGAGGATTTTGACGTTGTAGTACCCAAATTCTGCCAACTCCTTAGCCAGGCTGATCGAATCCTGGTCCTCCGTGCATGGACAATAGATGATCAACGTCTTATCGCGCGGCAACGGAATAGGCGGCGTCAAGTGCGTTTGGAACGGATAGTTGATTGCGCCTGTAATATGGGACACGGCATAAGCCATGGCCGGTTGCGTATCGACCAGCTGAAACGTTGTATTGTGGTCCTTCATCATCTTCAGTACTTCCGCTGGGGTGATGAAAGTGGGCGGCGGAGCGAACATCATCGTTGGATCCATCGGACCCAGATCTTGCTGGTCCTGAGCCGACGCCGCAGGGGCGGCCAAAGCCATCGCAAAAGTAACACACGCAACTAAAACCCATTTCATCATGGTAGCCTCCTGCTCGCTATGGCCTCTATCATCTCCTGCTTATTGGATTCCATATCTATCGTGAGGATTCCGGATACGCCAGCGTCGACATTGACCGGACCGAGTTTTGTACCACGGGCCGGTGGCGCACGCTGTTAACACCTCGGAATTGACGCCGGACGACGATCACCACACAACACGCCGCCTAAGGCTTCCGCGTTAAGATGTGTGGGTGCCGCACCGTTGCCGTACAACGGTGCGCCCTTCCTCCGAACCCCAACTTCTACTTTTCCGATTCGCCGGCCCGATCCTGCCGCTCGAACCCACCGCTCGCCCGGGTCAGCGCGCCGGCAAAACTGATTTTTGCGAGGTCGTCTTGACGCCGCAGGCTCCCGCAAATCCGGACTAACGTCCGCATCTCCCGGCTGTCCAGCCTTCCCGTCGTCAGAAAAGCGGAGTGTTGCGGACGAAGGCAAAAAGCAACGGATTCGTGAACGGGATACCGATTGATTGACACGCCCTCTAACCGGACATACATTCAGTCCGGGCGTACAACATATTCAAAGGGCATTTGTGCATTTAAGGCAGTCGCCTGGGTAATCGGGCAAGGGAGGCGCGAATGGCTCCGCAACTAAGCAATCATTTCGGGCGATTCATTGTCGTCGCGCTGGCATCGGCGTTGTGGGTTTCCGCGACTCCAGCCCAAACTTGGCTAAACTTTGCGCGCCCGGCGCCCACCGCTACGGAATGGTCTGCCATGGCCAAATTGCCGGACTTCACGGGCGTGTGGGAAGAGCCGCTGGGATCCACTCACCTCGTTGTGACACCTGCAGAGGCTAAACAGGATCACGCGAAAACGACGGCCCACTCTAAATTTCCCGCTTCGTCGGTGCAGCCAACTCTGCCTCTGACGCCTGCATGGGCCGCCAAAGCGAAATACCTGGAAACCCACGCTGCGCAGGACAACGCCCAGGCGAACTGCCTACCGTACGGCATGCCGACAATCATGACCATGCCGTATCCGTACGAATTCTTGCTGACTCCGGGCCAGGTGACCATCATCGGTGAGGAAGAACGGATGATTCGTCATATCTACACCGATGGGCGCGCGCTTCCCAAAGACCCCGATCCGACCTTTTGGGGTACGTCGGTTGGTCATTGGGAAGGCAACACTCTGGTGGTCGAGACCGTGGGCTTCTCTCCGCAAACGCTGATGGTATCGACGCCGCCTGTGACGGGCCATGACGTGGTGGCCGTCCCGCACAGCAACAAGATGAAAATCATCGAGCGTTTTCAGCTTCTCGATCCCAACACCATGCAGATCAAGACGACGATTATCGATCCCGTGGCTTTGACCGGCCCGTACACGACTACGCGAATCATGAACCGTTATCGGAATTGGACGATCGACGAATACATCTGCCAGCAGAACAACCGTAACTCTGTGACCAGCAGCGGCAAAGCTGAGGTGGACACGATCCCTCCCCCGCCGCCGGAACTAAATTCTCGGTGAGGTTCGGCGGTAGACAAAGATCCGCATCCCTTAGCAAACACCGCGAAGGAAGCTGCACCCACAACGGCCAAACCGCCGGCGAGACGCCGGCGCTACGAAAAGCGAGCTGCGGCGCGGTCAGTGGCGGATAAAGGGCGGATGCGAATGGGCCAAGTTCCCGTATAATCCCGGCAAAACATGGCAGTCTTCCTGAAGAACCTTGCGGGAGCTCTTCGGCGGCTTTTTCCGGACTGCATTACGCTCAGCCAGGCCATCGCCTTCAATATGTTTCTGGCGTTTTTCCCTCTGCTTCTGCTTGCTTTAGGCTTGCTCGGTGGCACGCGTCTTTTTCACGACGCTCTTCGCGAAATTCCCCGCGGCCTGGATTTGATCCTCCCTCCGGGCAGTTCGGGGGTTTTGAACGACTACTTCGTGCGCCGCGCGGTCGCCCATCCCGGCCGCTGGATTTGGCTTGGACTCGGCGGCACGCTGATCGCCGGCACGCAAGTGATGGTCGGCTACATGGAGGGTTTCCGCTCCATCGAAGGAGATCTATCGCGCCAGCCCTACTGGCGCAGACAGATTCGCGCGCTCGTGCTGCTGTGCCTCACCATCGTGCCCATGCTCACCATGGTGGCGCTCACGGTATTCGGCAAGCAGACCCGCGAGTGGCTGATGCTGCGCACCCGCTCCGTGCTGCTGACCAACGAGCTCGAGCTGGCGTTCTACGCCGCCGTCGTTTTCGTCCTCGCGATGGGCGTGCTGGTCATTCTGTATCGCATCGGACGCCCCGGCCACCCGGGATTGCGGTGCCTCTTGCCCGGCACGGCCGTTGCGACCGTGTTGTGGTGGGCCGTCGACATAGGCTTCGGTTTCTACGTTCGCAAAATTCCTTATGGCGTGGTCTACCGTGGATTGGCCTCGGCAATCGGCATGATGGTCTGGATGTTCCTCACCGCCATGATCGTCCTTTATGGCGCCGCTTATAACGCGCAAGTGCGCGAACACGCGACAGCCCGCGTCAGGCGCCCGAAACGCGTGGGTGTTGCCTAGTTGCGCCCGCGAGTTCCCAAGAAAGAGTCTCCGAGTCAACAAACTTCGCGCTGATCCGCTCGCGCGACGCTTCGGCCCCCGCACAATCCGCCTCTCCTTAACTCTGGTAAACTGAGCTCTGCGGCAATCGATCAGGCTCCGCTGCGGTTCTTTTCATCCGCATAGGAGGCGCGATGAACGACATGCGCGTTGAATGCTACGCCGGTCACCGTGCGGACGAGCGCCCGCTTCGTTTCGTCCTTCGAGGACATGAGTACTCGGTCAGCGAACTCGATGGCCAGTGGCACTCACCCGACGCCACCTATTTCCGCGTGCGCGCCAACGACGGCAACTATTACGTCCTGCGCCACGACGAGGGCCAGGACCGCTGGACGCTCGACGGCTTCCGCGCCGCCCGCTGATTCAGCCTTCTTGCCAAACGAACGCAAACCGCCGGTTTCGTAGCGCCGCGCTTTCGCGCTGTTTGCGTCTCCGGTTTTAGGAGTCCGGTGGACTCCACCGGAGTCCAGACACCGGGCCTAGTGGTGTGCACCGGGAAGCGCGGAAACATTCTCCCGCCCATTCAGACTCCGCCGATGTTGCGAGCCGATTTATTGTTTCTGAGGTAGAATCCGCCGTTACGATATGCCTATATCAACAGGTTCTCGCCTCGGTTCCTACGAAATTCTTTCCCCACTCGGTGCGGGCGGGATGGGGGAAGTGTACCGCGCCCGCGACTCGAAGCTCGGGCGCGATGTAGCCATCAAAGTTTTGCCCGAGGCCTTCGCGCGCGACCCCGACCGCATGGCGCGGTTCGAGCGCGAAGCGAAAGTCCTCGCGTCTCTCGATCACCCCAACATCGCTTCCATTTACGGCTTGGAAGATTCCAGCGGCACGCGTGCGCTGGTCATGCAATTGGTGGAAGGGCCGACGCTCGCCGACCGCATCAAGCAAGGGCCCATTCCCAGTGACGAGGCGCTGCGGATTGCGCGTCAGATTTGCG